>NZ_JBKBXW010000029.1:0-51319 GCF_046313735.1 Hyphomonas sp. | reverse complement strand
ACCAGTCCGCCAGTGTGAAAAAGGCCGGAAAACTCTAGCCGGTAGTGGTCCAGACTTGGGTCTCAGAGCAAAAGGCGAACAGAGTCTCCAATTAAACGGCCCGGATCAGGGGGCTGGGTCAGACACTCTGACGTTTATGCCACGGAAGATGCCCTTTCGTTTGACGGGCACGTCAACACTCACCTGAAAGAAAACGTCCAAGTCCTCCAACGCCATTCTCACTTTTTCAAAAAGATACTGGGATTTTGGCCGTCAAACGACGTTAACGATCCGGTCGCGAACGTTCACGCTGGAAGCGCGGTTCTTTGCGGTGTGCTGGACGGTTTTGGAATATATGGCTGCTCCTACAGCCCAGCTCACATTACCGATCCTGAAACTGCATCCTGGAGCGAAGTATGCTTTTTCGTTCTCTACTCCGGGCCAAGCAGAAACCAGCTTGGAAGATTTGTTCAACGTTTGTTGACCTGCGGCCAAAACCGCGTGTTCCTTCAGCCCGACTTCGTCGAGTTCAAGATTGCAACTCTGAAACTTAAAGCTCTGTCAGATCAGTTGGACCGCGAGTCTCTCGAGTGTGATTTCAAGAAATCGGACATCGACAACATCCGTCAGAAGATGAAAAAAGCATCGGATAGTGTCCGAGGCGGTATTGAGTTCAGGGTTGGGCGGACGCAGCGCTATTGGAACAATCTGCAAGGCCTCATCGCAAATATTCGATCCGTCAGAATTATCGGCTGGCAAACTTATGATGACTACATCATGCGAACTTACGGCTCGCATGTTCTCAAGTATGAAGAAGCAGGTCATCTCCTCCGCGAACTAGAAATGAAAATCTTCAGATCGGAGGAGGCTTTGCAATCGCAAGCAGCAACCGAACTGGCTCGATCAGCGGCGCGCATCGGAGTACTGGGCGGGATCGGCTTGCTGGCAACTCTGCTGAAAGAGTCCATAAATCAACTCGGCGCGGTCGTTCCCGACCAATGTTCGGCCGGAATGTCGCGCATTTGCCAGTTCGGTCACAAAATTGATCAGGACATCGGGCTGATCGCCTTAAATGTGGTAATCAACGCATCCGCATCAGTCGTTTGCGCTGTGTTGATCTTGATTTGGTTTAAGATGTTTTTGTGCAGCCAGTTCAAGAGGTTTCAGAGCCGCCGCAACATCAACGCCGCGAAGCGCCGATGGACGTCAAAGCAGTAACCTTTCGGCCCCCTACCCCAGCGCCGTATCATGCCCCGTCGCGGCGCGCACGAGGTTCACGTCCTCGCGGCTCTTCAGGAAGTCGGCCATCTTGGTCTTGTCGGTGCGCTCGTCCCACCAGGTTTTCCAGGCGATGCCGATCCAGGTCGCATGGAAGGCCAGCCCGGCGCTGATCGCCAGCCAGCCCGGTATCGGCCCGATATGCGCGCGCCGGAAGAATTGTTCCCACGAACTCACATCCACCGGATGGATCGCGATCTTGGCAAAATACGCCGCGCCCAGGATGGCGAAGATATATCCATAATTGCGCCGCAGCCTTCGCCCCACACAGCGGATCATCGAGATCCTGTATTGCGGTGACATGTAATCATCCGAAAGCGCCGTGCCGCGGTCGAGCTGGATCTTCACCCCCTCCCCGCGCAGGATCGGCACATAGAAGGCAATCTCCAGCACCCGCGCCCGGAAGCGCCAGACATAGAAAAACCGGTAGCGCCGCGCCTCCAGCATCAGGAACACGATGCAGAGCATCCCCACCAGCACGATCGGGAAAGGCGAGGCGCGCTCATTCGCGAACGCCACCGATAGTCCGATCCCGGTCGAAATCACCGCCCAGTTGGTCGTCTGGTCGAGCCGCTGGCGCCACACCGTCGAGCGGTAGACTTCCGCGCGGTAGAGATGCGACAGCGCCGTGACTTCCGATGGCCCGCAGATGCCCTCTGCAGGGATCGCCACATGGTCGGCCTCTGTTTCATCGGTCGGTGTCATGCCCCTACCCTATGACGCAGGATGCGCGCGGCATAAAGGGGCAACCGCGCCGCAGCGAGCCGCACCCACCCGGCCCTCAGCGCGCCTGAGGGCAATAGCCGAGCGCGAGGATCGCGCCGATGCCTTCCAGCGCCTGGCGCACATGGCGGGTATCATCCGTGCCGTCGCCCCGGCGCACGACGCCCGCAAGCTGGCCGGCCCCGCCTTCGATCCGCGCCTGCCACAGCGCGTAGCGCACTGACTCTGGCGCTGAGGTCAGCCCCCGCGCGCGCTCGAAATCATTGATCCGGCAATCCATCATCATCCGCTCGGCCAGCACATGCGCAAAGGTCGACCGCTCGAAATGATCCGGGCTGATCCGGTCTGTCGTGCCGGGTTTCGGCGCGCCGGCAAATCCGGTCATCATGTCGATCACGAGGAGGCGCTGGTCGGGGTTCGGCGCGAGGTCCAGCGCGGCGGCCATGATGTCCGGCCGGCCGATATTGACCGGCGGCTGCCCGTCGCGCACCCGCTGCAGGAAGCCCACCCAGCCATGCGCGGCAATCGCCGCCTCGGCGGTCTCGCGCGCATAATTCACCGGCGGCGCAGGCGGAACGGCCCGGCCAAGCCGCGTGCGCCAGCGGGCCTTCAGCGCAGGATCCGGGCTCTGCGCCACCGCTTCGGCAAAGGCAGGCCGCAGGCGCTGGAGTTTCGCGCTGCCCAGCGTCTCAGCCGCGGCCCAGGCCGCTTCCAGCAGGCAGTCTGCCTCCTGCGGCCCGGCGGGGCAGGTCTCGCCCGCGGGAGCATTCATCGGTGCGGCCCGGAAATGCGAGGGCGCGACCGGCATCGGCCCGGCGGGCGGCGGGCCTGAAGGCCCCGCCATCGCCGTACACGCGCCGAGCGCAAACACTGTGAGAATCGCTGCCAGCCTGTTCATGCCCTTCCCTATCCCCCTGCGGATGAACGCGAAATGACCGCCAGCCCGCTCTTTTCCCAGCGTCAGCTTGGACATGCGCCCTCCCCGGGGCTATCTTGACACAGACGTCACCAAAGGGGCCGCCCATGTTCCTCAATTTCTTCAACGAGCTTCGTGCCGCCAAAGTGCCGGTCACGCTGAAGGAATATCTCCTCCTCATGGAGGCGATGGACAAGCAGGTCATCGAGATGGAGGTGGAGGAGTTTTACTACCTCTCCCGCGCCGCCCTGGTGAAGGATGAGCGCAATATCGACAAGTTCGACCGCGTCTTCTCCCATACCTTCAAGGGCCTCGACACGCTGGCCGACGCCGTCAATGTGCAGGACCTGCCTGAGGAATGGCTCAAGAAAATGAGCGAGAAATTCCTCACGCCCGAGGAAATGGCCGAGATCGAAGCCATGGGCGGCTTCGAGAAGCTGATGGAAACGCTCAAAAAGCGCCTCGAAGAACAGAAGAAGCGCCATGAGGGCGGCAACAAGATGATCGGCACGGGCGGCACCTCGCCCTTCGGCGCCAATGGCTACAATCCCGAAGGCGTGCGCATCGGCCAGGACAAGTCCCGCCACCGCCGCGCCGTGAAGGTCTGGGACAAGCGCGAATTCAAGAACTACGACGACAAGGTCGAGCTGGGCACGCGCAACATCAAGGTCGCCATGAAGCGGCTGCGCAAATGGGCCCGCAAGGGCGCAGCCGATGAACTCGACCTCGACGGCACGATCCGCAACACCGCCCGCAAGGGCTATCTCGACATCGAGATGCGCCCCGAAAAGCGCAACACCGTCTCCGTCCTCCTCCTCCTCGATGTCGGCGGCTCGATGGACCCGCATGTGCGCGTGATGGAGGAACTGTTCTCGGCCGCCAAGTCCGAGATCAAGAACCTCGAATACTACTACTTCCACAACTGCCCCTATGAGGGCCTGTGGAAGGACAACCGCCGCCGCATGAACAACCGCATCCCGACCTGGGACGTGCTCAACAAGTATCCGTCCGAATACAAGGTCATCGTCGTCGGCGATGCCACGATGAGCCCGTACGAGATCACCTATGCCGGCGGCTCGGTCGAACACTGGAACGAGGAAGCCGGCGGCATCTGGATCCAGCGCTTCGTGGAGCGCTATCCCAACCTCGTCTGGCTGAACCCCACCAAGGAAGGCGCCTGGGAATATACCGGCTCGATCAAGCTCATCCGTGAACTGATCGGCCCCCACCGCATGTTCGAAATGACCCTCGGCGGCCTCGACGAAGCGATGAAGGAACTGAGCCGGTAAGGGCCAAACACCCCTCAAACGCTCCGCACACCCCGGTAAATCCGCCACAGCGCAAACACGCCGATCGCGATCCACATGATATTGATTGCCACCGACGGAATGGCCCCGTGATAGCCGCTGTTGAGGATGAACCCCGCCGCGCCGATGACGTTCATCCACTGATACACCGCGCTGTCGCCGCGCAGCCGGCCGAGCGACAAAAGGATATACGCGCCGAGGATCAGCGCCGCGCCGGTCCAGCCGGCCATCTCGATCAGGATCAGGGAAAGGCTCATCGCGCGCCGCTAGCGCCCAATGCGGACTTTCGCAATCAGCTTTTGCTGCAGGCCGCATCCCATTCCGCCCGCGTCATCTCCCAGACGAGGCTGACGCGGCTCGTCCCGTCCGCCCGCTCGCTCGTCACCTCGCCCATCCGACGGAAGCCGAGCCCGTCGAGCAGGCGCTGCGTCGCCAGATTGTCCAGAGCCGCCGTCTCGCAGATGAGGTCAAGGCACAGCCCGTCAAACATCCAGCCAAAGCTCGCCGCTGCCCCGCGCCCGCCTGCGCCCTGCCCGTGCAGCGAGGGGTGCAGCGCGCCGCCCAGCTCCCCGGCGGCCCATTCCGGCCAGACCTGCACATCGGAATAGCCCAGGATGCGCCCGCCCTCCCCCTCGCGCACGAAGAGCAGGCCAATTCCAGCTTCCCGCTCGATAATATGCGTCTCGATGAAGGCCTCGACGCTCGCCTCGGTCAGCGGGCGCGGAAGGGTGTAGATCGGCGCGTGCACGGCCGGGTCTGACAAGAGGGTATAGAGCCCCGCCGCATCCTCTGGCCTTGCGAGGCGCGAGTCGCCAAGGCGCACCGCCAGGCGCACTGCCGAGCGTACAGCTTCGGCGCGCTCCGGGCTGACGGGGTTGCGCGTGATCGGAATTTCACCTGCCATGAATGGCAGACTCGCAAGTTTTCACGCCCGCCGCCAGCGCCTTCTTCAGGCCCGCACTTTTTTCGCGGCCATCTCAGGCTTAACGGATGCAGCAGGGCGCGGCTGGGGCATTACCTCAGGCTTCAGCACCAGTTCGCCCTTCTCGACGATGGACGACACCGGCATCGGCCGGCCGAGCAGGAAGCCCTGAACCTCGTCGCAGCCCTCCACCTCCAGTAAAGTCAGCTGCTCATCCGTCTCGATCCCTTCCGCCAGCACCGGGATACGCAGGCTGCGCCCCAGTGCCAGCACGGCGCGCACCATCGCCACCGTCTGCTCGCTCGTGTCGACCTGTTCAATAAACGACCGGTCCAGCTTGATCTTGTCGAACGGGAAGGTGCGCAGCGTATCGAGCGAGGAATAGCCGGTGCCGAAATCATCCAGCGCGATGGTGATGCCCAGCGCCTTGATCTGGCGCAGCATGTGCAGCGAGCGTTCCTTGTCGGCAAAGATGGTCGACTCGGTCAGCTCCAGCTCCAGCCGGTTTGCCGGCAGGCCCGTCTCCACCAGGATTTCGAGGATCAGCTTGGGCAGGTCGGCATGGGCAAACTGCATCGGCGAAACATTCACCGCCACCTTGTACGGCGGGTCCCAGCGCGCGGCCCGGCGGCAGGCCTGGCGCAGCACCCATTCACCGAGCTGCAGGATCAGACCGTTCTCTTCCGCAATCGGAATGAATTCTGCCGGCGAAATCGGCCCGCGCTCGGGATGCGTCCAGCGCACCAGTGCTTCATATCCCTGGATCTTCTGTCCACAGATAGACTTCTGCACCTGGAAATGGACATCCAGCTCATTACGGTCAAACGCGGAGCGCAAGTCGTTTGCCAGTGCCTTTCGCTTTCGGACGATTTCGTCCATCGACGGATCATAGAAGGCTACCGAACTGTTCGGTGTCGCCTTGGCGCGGTACATCGCCAGATCGGCATTCCCAATGAGGCTCAGCTTGTCGCCGGCATCGTCCGGGTACACACTGACGCCGAGGCTCGCGCCGGGGGAGACTTCCAGCCTGTCGATCCGCAGCGGCGCATGCAGGGCGCGCTCCAGCCGCGCCAGAAAATCATTAACCTGCCCCACAGCATCCAGCCGTTTCAGGGCCGCAAACTCGTCCCCGCCGAGGCGCGCCACAAACTCGCCCTCGCGAAGGTCGCCCGTGATCCGCGCTGCCAGCGCCTTGAGGACAGCGTCGCCCATGGCATGGCCGTGCACATCATTGATCTCCTTGAACCGGTCGAGATCAATCCCGACCAGCGCTACCCGTGTACCCAGCGTGGTGGCCCGGCTCAGCTCCTCCTCAAGGCGCACATTGAAATTCATCCGGTTCGGCAGGCCGGTCAGACTATCGGTCACCGCCATCTGGCGCAGCTGCTCGTAGCTGTCCGAGCGTACCTTTTCGTCGATGATATAGCTCGCGCTTCCCGCGCCGAAGATGACGAAGCCGACACAGGCGACAGCGAGCGCCAGTGACATGAGTTGCTCTGGGTCCGTCCCCCCCCCGGTTATGCCGACCGGGATCACCTGATAGGCAACCATGCCGGTAAAGTGCAGCAGCAAAATGCCGAGCACCATCAGCCCCGTCGCTTCCAGGTGCCCGCGCAGCGTTGTGCGGCGAAGAGCGTGCCGAACGGCTGCCGCGCCAAACAACATTGCGAAGCCCAGCGATGCCACAAGCGCGCCGAGGTCCCACTGCACCACGCCGCGCACCTGGTATCCCATCATGCCGGTATAATGTATCGCTGCAACCGCCAGTCCGAACAGGGCGCCGCCAAACAGGGGCGCAAACCGGTCCTTGCGGCTGATGGCCAGCCATAGCCCGCCCATCGTACCGGCCACAGCAATGATCAGGGAAATGATCGTCAGCGTCGGCTCGAAGGTGAACGGCACACCCGGATCAAAACCCAGCATCGCGATGAAATGTGTGCACCAGATCGCCGCCCCGGCTGCCACGGAGGTCAGCACCAGCCAGCCGAGCTTCTGCATCCCGTCTGCCAACGCCGCCCGCTGGAACAGCTTGATGGTCACGAAACAGCCCGCAACACAGATCAAGGACGCCAGGAAGACGAGGCCCGGATGATGATCCCAGAGGTGGTGTTCTACAAGGGTCGCCGCCACTTCGACCATACCGGCATGAACGCCCTGATGCGGCGCGAAGGCAACTGGCACAGTCGTCATTCCGGGATGCTCCAGGTACAGGAGATCACCCTTGAAGCGATAAGGTTACTACCGGGTTAGGCGCGCTGCAGATTGTGTGAACGCTATCATGAGGTCTGGCGGCCTTTCCGTAGGGTCAGCGTCTGCGGAGCATCAGCCCGGCCAGCAGGCCGAGTATTCCGCCGCCGACCCCGCCCTCCAGGAAGTTCTGGATATGGATCATGGCCTGGCTGGTGCCGAGCAGCGGACCGATGCCCGCCGCATCCGCCGCATAGTGTGCCGCGATGCCGCCCACAATGCCGCCAAACATGCCAACCACCGCCCGCCCGCCGAGCAGGCGTGTCACCACCGGCCCGAGGATCATGCCGCCCAGCGCCGCGATGAAGAGCGGCACAAAAGTCTCAAGGTCCATGCTGCAGGTCTCCTGTCGTCCCCGGCACTACATTCCGGGAGAAGCCCGCTCCTGTCGAGCGCCATTTGAAGACGCGGCTTGATTGACAGGGCCCGCCGCGCGGCAGAATGCTGCCCCCGAATGACCGACACTTCCCAGCGCCCCCCAGGCCCCCACGCCTATCTCTTCGTGATCGTGACCGTGGCGCTGGACATGATGGCCTTCGGCCTGATCGTGCCCGTCATCCCCAGCCTCGTGCAGGACCTTGCCAATGTCCCGCCCGAGCGCGCGACCCTCTGGATCGGCGCGCTGGCGGCCACCTTTGCCGTCTGCAACTTCTTCGCCCAGCCGGTGCTCGGCGCCCTGTCAGACCGGTTCGGGCGCAGGCCCGTCCTCCTCGGCTCGCTCGCCATGCTGGCCATCGACATGCTCATCATGGGCTTTGCCGCCTCGATCTGGGTACTCTTCCTCGGCCGCGCGCTCGCCGGCATCGCGGGCGCCACAGTCTCCACCGCCAACGCCTACATCGCCGATACGACCGCACCTGAAGACCGCGCCAAGGCGTTCGGGCGCATCGGCGCTGCCTTCGGGTTCGGCTTCGTCTTCGGCCCGGTCCTTGGCGGCCTGCTGGGCGAGATAGATGTGCGCGCGCCCTTCTTTGCCGCCGCCGCGCTGTGCGGCATCAATGTGCTCTATGGCCTGTTCGTGCTGCCGGAATCGCTCGCCCCGGAGAACCGCCGCCCCTTCCGCCTTGCCCGCGCGAACCCCTTCGGCGCCGCGCGCCACTTCTCGAAACTGCCGCAGGTCTCCTGGCTGCTGATCGCAGGCGGCATCTATTTCTTCGCCCACACCGTCTATCCCGCCACCTGGTCAATCTATACCGAAATCCGCTTCGGCTGGACGCCGTTCGAGATCGGCCTCTCCCTCGGCCTTGTCGGCTTCGGCGCAGCCTTCGTCCAGGCCTTCCTCATGGGTCCGGTGCTGAAGCGGCTTGGGCCGGTCAACACCGCCTTCGCCGGCCTCTGCATCCATGTCGTCACGATGAGCGCGTTCGCCTTCGCCGGCGCGCCGTGGATCGTCTACCTTCTCATCCCGCTGAACGCGCTCGGCGGCATCACGACCCCCGCCCTCAACTCGCTGATGTCCACCGTCACGCCGCGCAATGCGCAGGGCGAGCTGCAGGGGGCCATTGCCGGGCTCAACGCCTTTGGCCTGATCTTCAGCCCGCTGATCATGCAGGCGATGATCTTCACCTTTACCCACCCGTCCGCCCCGGTCCACTTCCCCGGCGCGGCCTTCCTGCTTGCCGGATTTCTGACCGCTCTCGCCCTGATCCCGTTCCGCCGGGGCATTGCCGCAAATGCAGCGGCCCTGGCGGCCAGAGGGGCGTGACACAGCCTCCCGCCTTGGTTACAGCCCTGTCATGCTGAAGCTGCGCCCCGCCCTCTTCCTCGACCGTGACGGCGTCATCAATGTCGACCGGGGCTATGTCAGCCGGATCGAGGATTTCGAATTCATCGATGGCGCGCCCGAGGCCATCGCCGCCTTCAATGCCCGCGGCTGGCATGTCTTCGTGGTGACCAACCAGTCAGGCATCGCCCGCAATTATTACACCGAAGACGACATGCACACCCTTCATGGCTGGATGGAGGCCCGCCTCGCCGAGGCCGGCGCCCGCATCGACCGCATCTATTACTGCCCCTACCACGAAGAGGGCGAGAACCCCCGCTACCGGAAGGACAGTTTCGACCGCAAGCCAAAGCCCGGCATGTTGCTGCGCGCGATGTCCGATTTCCCGGTGAAGCGCGAATCGAGCTTCCTGATCGGCGACAAGGACGCCGACATCGAAGCCGCCCGCGCCGCCGGCGTGGCCGGCTTCCTCTTCACCGGCGGCAATCTCGCCACCTTCGCCGAATGGACGCTGGCGAGCTTCGAGGACGGCAATCGAGGCTGATCCCCCAGATCAGGGGGCGTGACAGGCGCAGGCGTCCATGCTCATCTCGCGCGGAAATCCTCGCCGGAGTGCGCCCGACATGCTGAGACCCGCCGCCCTCACCGCTGCCCTGGCCGCCATGCTGTCGCTGACAGCCTTCGGCGGCGGGAACCGGATGAATTTCGAAATGCAGCCCGGCCGCTGGCTTGTCTATGAGTCGCTGATGCTCGACGGCAAATATGTCGAGGAGATCGAGACCGAAATCTGCCTCACGCGGTGGACGCAGCGCACACCTGAGCAGTTCCTCGCCATGGCGGCGCGCGGCGCAACCTGCGAGATCACCAGCCGCAAGCGCGATGTCGGGATGCTCGACCTGACCTATACCTGCACCGATGGCCCGGTGCAGGAAGGCAAGATCCGCATCGGCGCCAGCATCGACGACATGAGTGTCATGGCAGAGGCCGACTATACACTCGACGACGGCAGCGTCGTGCCCGCCTATATCGACACCATGTTCCTGCATGACGGCCCCTGCCCGGCCCCCGAAGAAGACGCCGCCCCGGACGAGGCGCCCGCCTAAACCGGCTTCAGCGTCTTCGGGTCCAGCCCGCCCATGCGGCAGACTTCCTTCCACTCCGCCGCCGTCACCGGCTGCACGGACAGGCGGAACGATGTCACAAGGCTCATCTCCGCCAGCTTCGGGTTCGCCTTCACATCCTTGAGGCTCACCGGCTTCGGCACCGGCGCCAGCGCCCGGATCGTCACACAGTCCCAGCGCGGATCATCCGTCGTCGGATCAGGCTTCGACAGCTCGCACACCTCGCAGATACCCACCACCTCAAGGCCAATATTGGAGTGGTAGAAGAACACCCGGTCGCCGATCTTCATGTCGCGCATATGGTTGCGGGCGGTATAGTTGCGCACGCCCGACCAGGGCTCGCCCACCTCGCCCTTTGCCACCTGCTGGTCCCAGCTCCAGGCATCAGGCTCCGATTTCACCAGCCAGTATTTCAACGCGCGCTCCTTCAATGCTTTCCCCCCGCCGGCTTCAGCCTGCCCGCCAGGCCGAGACCATAAGCAGGCATGTTGCCATAGATATTGCGGAAATCGCCGGGGCGGACCGTGTAAGTCTCGTGCCAGATACCGACATCCCCGTTTTTCGCAACCTGCTGATTGAAGGCTTTCCAGGCCGGCAGGTGCGCCAGCGTCCTGTCGGTCGCATAGGCGTACAGCTGGTCATAGCTGCGCCAGTATTGCACCAGCATCGTGTTGCGCAGGCCGAAATGCGTGCGCGCATGCATCAGGCCCAGTTCCGGCTTGCCGAACAGCTCGATCAGCATCTTCGGCATCGCCATGAAGACGGGAAGCCACTTCCACACCTTCCACAGCCGGTTGATCCGCATTCCGATCAGGAACACGACAAACTCGCCCTCCACCTCCGCCGTCCAGCGGCCTTCTTTTATCTTTGCCATTGTTCTGATTCCTCCCGGAGGAAGAAACCTAGCGCGACCGCCCCACTTCGGCGAGGGCCGCGCGGACCAGCCGCTCATAATGCGGCCAGCCCTTGTAGTCCGCCAGCACCGGGTCGATCCCGTCCCACGCTGCTTCAAACGCCTCCGCATGGCCGGGCCCGTCGAGCGCGGCCTGCAGCGGGTCAATGGCGACCCGGATCGTGAACAGCACCGCCCCGGTCTGCGGAAGTTTCGAGATCGTCTGCCGCTCTACCCGCAGCCACAGGGCCGCCAGCGCCCCCTCCTCCGTCAGAATCCCGGCGAGACGCTTATAGGCCTCCTGCGACGGCGTGAACCGCTCCGGCCCCGGCTGGACCGTCCAGTTGAACCGCTCCAGCACCTGGCCGGGGCGCAGCGCATCGAACATCCGGCGCACCCGCCCCACCATGTCCGGATTGGCGCCCGGCACCGGCCCGTGCAGCCCGGCCAGAGGCTCGCCCAGCTTCTCGTCCAGCCGCCAGAAAGTCGGCGCACACAGGCTCGCCGCTTCCAGCCGCCAGAAGCCATACCCCTCGCGCATCATCAGGCAGAGATCATCCGACACTGCGCTGGCCGCCTTCTCCAGCGGCGTCGGCCAGTCCCCGCGCGCCCGTGATCCTGAAAACGCCAGCACCTGCTCTGCGGCTTCCGCCATCGCCTCTTCCGTACCCGGACGGGCAGCAAACACATCCCTCCGGCGCTTGCGCATCAGGGTACGCTTGTCATCCAGCCAGACGTCTTTCTCCGTATCCGGATCAAGCCAGTGGGATGCCTCGATGGGTTTCAGCCCCGGCGCCAGTGAAAGCGGCCCGTTCAGGAAAGGCAGGTAAGGCGGCGTGCGCATCTGCCCTCTCTCCCCTTCCCCTGCATCAGGCCGGGCGCGCCGAGCCCCAGCTGACATAGCCCGCGATCTTCGGCGTGTTCGGCAGGTACATCGTCTCGGCGTCTTCCGCCTCGAAGCCTGCTTCCTTCAGCAGGCTGATCGTATCGCGCGTCAGATGACAACCACCCGCAAGCGCCTTCCAGACGGGCTCCACCCGGCGCTGCCATTTGGCAACGCCTTCGTCCGGTGACAGGCCATGCTCGGTGAACAACACCCGCCCGCCGGGCTTCAGCACGCGCTTTGTCTCGGCCAGCGCCGCGCGCCAGTCGGGGATCGTGCACAGCACAAAGGTGATGACGGCCGTATCCACCGAATGATCCGCCAGCGGAATGGCCTCCGCCCCGGTCTCCAGGAAATCAATGCTGCGCCCGATGCCGAGTTCGCCCGCCTTGCGGCGCGCTTTCTTCACCATCCCCGGCGCCGGCTCCAGCGCATAGAGATGGTCGACCTTGCCGCCATCATAGAGATCGAAATTTGTGCCCGAGCCGCAGCCAAGCTCCAGCACCACGCCGCTGGCTTCAGGCACGACCTTCTGGCGCTGCTTCATGATCGGCCGCGAGGAACACGCGCACGCCACCAGGTTCGGAACGACATACCGCTCCCAGGGGTTCATCACTGCGTCCGGTTCGTGGGGGTGAAGCCGGGATAGGAACGCATCTGGATCTTCTGGCGCGTCGCCTCATCCGGCCGCGCGATCAGCGCATCCTGCGTGATCGACACCTCGAACACATAGCCATCCCCCATCGGCTGATAGGTGGCCGATCCATACTCCGCATCAATCCCGAAGCGCGAGCCATAGGTGCGCGCCAGCGCATTGACATCAATGCCCGGCTCGCTGCGCACGATGCGGATGCCGTCCTGCTGGCCGCGCGTCACCGCTTCGGAGGAGAACTGCATCGAAAAGGTCGAGCGCATATGCTCCAGCCGGTAGACCGAGTCATAGCCGAGGATGTTCGCCATCGGCTGGAACTTGATGACCCGCGCCCCGATCTGCCACTCATCGCCCTCGAACACCGGGCGCGTGCCATCGGCCTGCAGGAATTGCGAGCCATCGGCCAGCACGACATCCGCCTGGAAGGCATTCTCCCGGCCCGGAACCGCCGTAAAGGTGACGGTCGCCACCGGGCGTTCATAGGTCAGGCGCTTGTAGGTCTGGATATTCAGGCCCGCAAAGGCGACCACACCGGCAATCCCGAGGAAAGCCGAGCCCAGCGCCAGCCGGCCCACGCCGGCAAATGGCCGAAGATTGGCCAGCTTGGCGATGCCGGCAAACAGGAGGATCAGTCCGATGACGCCGGAAATGGACGGCAGGATCCACCATATCAGGCTCATCGCGTGCTCCCTGGCATTCTGCGTCCGGTTAACGGCCAGCCGCGCACCCCCCCGCGCCTGTCCTGAAGTGTCTGGTATATCAGCCTTTCGCTACAGGTTTAGCAAGCCTCATCAGGGGGAACTGCATTTTTTGCGGGCCGTCTGCCCGCCTTATCCGAGGATCTGCTGCGCCGCCGACCAGGCCACATAGATCGCCACCCCGATAATCATGACGGCAAAGCCGATCCGCGCCGTCCGGATGCGGGTGGCCATCGCGCGCGCAACCAGCAGCCCCGCGCCCCCGCCAACGGCGCCGCCGGCCAGCAACAGCCCTGCGAGGCGCAGGTCCACCGATCCGGCCAGCGCATAATTCGCAGAGGTTGCCGCCCCGAATACCGCAACGGAGACCAGCGAGGAGGCCGCCGCATTCGACAGCGTCATGCCGGCGGCCATCATCAGGCCCGGCACGATCAGGAAACCGCCGCCGATGCCGAAGAAGCCGGCGGCAACCCCGGTTGCGAATCCCGCCGGCGCGAGGCGCAGCAGCATCCGCAGCGTCAGGTGCACATCGGCATTCCCCTCGCTTTTCGGCTTGCGCAGCATCGTCAGGCCGATGGCTGCCATGGCGAGCGAAAAGCCGAGCAGCAGCCAGCGCCCGTCCACCTGCAGGGCGAGCGTCGAGCCCAGCAGGGACCCGGTAAACCCCGCCCCGGCAAAGGTCAGCGCGCAGGGCCATTTCACCCGGCCTGCGCGCCAGTGCCCGGCAAGGTTCACCAGCGCAATCGCGGCCACCGCCGCCGCCGACGTGCCGATCGCAAGGTGCGGATCCGTGACCCCGACCGCAAAGATCAGGAGCGGCGCCGCAAGCACCGATCCCCCGCCCCCGAAGGTGGCGAGGAACAGGCCGATCAGGGCGCCGGACAGCAGCGCCGCCGCAATCATGGCAGGTGTCAGAGCCAGCATGGCAACCCTCCCGGTGCCTGAGATGAGATCAGGCCGCAGCCGTCCGGTTCCAGGGCATGACGGCGAGCACATTCGCCATGCCGCACCAGCCCGAAATGCCCGCAAAGGTGAGGCCTGCGCCAATGAAACCCGACAGCGCATAGCCGGCCGGATGCACGAAGGTGCCGACCAGCACACCGGTCAGCACCAGCAGCCCGGCGGTGATCTGCACCTGCCGGTTCATGGGCAGCGGCGCTTTCGTGTCGGTCACCACCGGAAGGCCGGCCTGTTTCCAGGCATCCAGCCCGCCCGCCAGCAACAGCGCCTCGCCGTCCACCTTGTCCGCAAGGCGCGCGCAATTGGCTTCGGTCCGCATCCCGGATTTGCAATGGAACACGGCGGACTTGTCCGCGCCAAGGCGCAGGCCGGACTCTTCCAGCTTGGACAGCGGGAGGGAGGCGGCGCCCGCGATATGCTCGCGCGCATGTTCATCCGCCTCACGGATGTCGATCAGGTGGAAGCGTCCGGCTTTCAGGCCTTCCGCGAGTGTCTTGGGGTCAATCTTGGTCAGGGTCGTCACGGGGTTACTCCTCAGGACAGAAGATCTCGGCCAGCGCCTCGATCAGTTTCAGCACAGCCGGCTCGGCGATCCGGTAATGGATCGCCTGGCCCTCGCGCCGTGTGGCCACCAGCCCGTCCGCCCGCAGCACGGCGAGGTGCTGGGACAGTGCCGACTGGGACAGGTCCGTCCCGGCCAGCAGGGCGCTGACTTTCATCTCCCCGCCGCTCAAGCGGCAGAGGATCATCAACCGCTGCTCATTCGACAGCGCCCGCAGGAAACGGGCGGCCTCGGCAGCTTTCTCGGCGAAAACGGAAGGATCGAGGGTCTGGGCTTTCATGGGTCCTATATATTCGGTCTTGCTAATTTAGCAATAGCTAATATATGAGGGTCATCACAAACAACAGGAGGCCCCCCATGCCTGCCACAATGCCTGCCAAGCCCGACCTCAAGGCTTACTTCGATCCCGCCACCAACACCGTGTCCTACCTCGTCTGGGACCCGGCAACGCGCGCAGCGGCGATCCTCGATCCGGTCCTCGATTTCGAGCCCAATGCCTCGGCCCTGTCCTCGGCCTCGGCCGATGCGATGCTGGCCGACGCTGCGTCCCTTGGCCTTGACCTTCAGCTCGTGCTCGATACCCACGCCCATGCCGACCATTTGTCGGCCGCCGATTACATCCGCCAGAAAACCGGCGCGAAGATCGGCATTGGCCAGCACATCACCAAGGTGCAGAAAGCCTTCCTGCCGATGTTCGGCGAAGCGCCCGATGCGCCGGATGCCGGCGTGTTCGACCAGCTGTTCGCCGATGGCGAGACCTTCCCGCTCGGCGAGCTGACCGTCCGTGTGCTGCACACGCCCGGCCACACGCCGGCCTGCCTGACCTATGTGATCGGCGACGCCGCCTTCGTCGGCGACACGCTGTTCATGCCGGACTATGGCACCGCCCGCGCGGACTTTCCCGGCGGCGATGCGCGCACGCTCTACCGCT
Source organism: Hyphomonas sp. (assembly GCF_046313735.1). Taxonomy (GTDB): domain Bacteria; phylum Pseudomonadota; class Alphaproteobacteria; order Caulobacterales; family Hyphomonadaceae; genus Hyphomonas. The sequence continues at coordinate 35,525 of NZ_JBKBXW010000029.1, read as the reverse complement.
CGATCGCGAAAATCCTCGCCCTGCCGGAAGACACCCGCATCTTCGTCGGCCATGACTACCTGCCCGAGGGCCGCAGCGCCTACCGGTGGGAGACGACCGTCGCGGAGCAGCGCGCCGCCAACATCCATGTGCATGAAGGCATCAGCGAGGACGAATTCGTCGCCATGCGCGAGCGGCGCGACGCCACCCTCGCCGCCCCGCGCCTGATCCTGCCGAGCCTGCAGGTCAACATCCGCGCCGGCGCCCTGCCGCCCCCTGAAAAGGACGGCCATGTCTACCTGAAACTGCCGGTCAACCGGATGGGCGGGCGCGCATAGCTCCCCTGCCCGGATGACCCCGCGTGCCCCCTGCCATATGCCGCCAAAGCCTGTTAGGGGCGGCAGATGGCGATCCGCGATTTTGCCCTTCTCTGCCTTGTCTGCCTCGTCTGGGGGCTGAACCTCGTCGCCACCCGCTGGGTGGTGGCCGACAATGGCGTGCCGCCGGTCTTCTTTGCGGGCCTGCGTTTCCTGGGCGTGGCGCTCTGCCTCGTGCCCTTCCTGTTCCCGCGCCCGGCGAACCTGCGCATCCTGTTCCTCGTCTCGCTGATGATCGGCAGCCTGCACTTTGCGCTCCTGTTCATCGGCCTGCAGCATGCCGAAGCCTCGGCCGTCGCGGTCGTCGGCCAGCTGGGCGTGCCGATCTCCACCCTGATGAGCATGGCCTTCCTCGGCGAGGTCATCCGCTGGCGCCGGGCGCTCGGCATCCTGCTCGCCTTCATTGGCGTGCTGATCATCGCCTTTGACCCGACCAGCTTCTCGGTCTCCTTTGGCCTCCTCTACATCGTCGGCTCGGCGATTGTCGGATCCGCCGGCGGCATCATCATGAAATCCATGCCCAAGGTGGACGCGCTGAAGCTGCAGGGCTGGGTCGGCCTGTTCAGCTTCGCGCCGCTGTTTGCGCTCTCCGCCGTGATCGAGACCGGCCAGGTCGCCACCTTCCTCGCCGCCGGCTGGGGCGTCTTCGCGGCAACCGCGTTCGCCATCCTCGGCGTGTCGGTGTTCGGCCATTCGGCCTTCTATTCGCTGCTGAAGAAATACGATGTCTCGCTGCTCTCGCCGCTGACGCTGATGACGCCGATCTGGGGCGTGATCTTCGGCATCGCCCTCCTGAACGAGCCGCTGACCCTGCGCCTCATTCTCGGCGCGGCCGTCTCCCTAAGCGGAGTCCTTGTCATCGCGCTGCGCCCGAACGAGAAATTGCCGGAAGCGGCCCTCGGCAAGAAGGCGGCGACCGGAGACAGCTGATGACCATTGAGGATGCGCTGAGCCCCAACCAGAATGAGCGCAAACATCCCGTCAGCCTGCTGGTGCTGCACTATACCGGCATGGAAAGCGGCGCCGCGGCGCTCGCCCGGATGCAGGATGAGGGCGCGGAAGTCTCGGCCCATTACATGGTCTGGGAAGATGGCCGCATCACCCGCCTCGTGCCGGAAAGCGCCCGCGCCTGGCATGCCGGCATCTCGCGCTGGCAGGGGCTGGAGGATCTGAACTCCCGCTCGGTCGGCATCGAGATCGTCAATGGCGGGCATGACTATCCCCTGCCCGGCGGCGTGCTGCCGCCCTATCCGGATGCGCAGATTGCCGCTGTCATTGCGCTCTCGCGCGAGATCATGGCGCACCACGGCATCCCGCAAACCGGCCTTGTCGGCCATTCGGACATTGCGCCCGCCCGCAAGATCGACCCCGGCGGGCATTTCCCCTGGGCGCGCCTCGCCGAAGCCGGCCTCGGGATCTGGCCCGCCGAAGAAACCGGCGCAGGCTGTGTCTGGGCGGGCGGGGACGCCATGCGGCTCAACACCCAGCTTGCCGCCATCGGCTATGACACGGGCGATATTCCCGCCGCACTGCGCGCCTTCCAGCGCCGCTGGATGCCGGACGCCATCACCGGCATGGCAGATGCGCGCACGCTGGCGCGCGTTGCGCAGATCGCGGCGGCCTATGCGGCGGTCTCGTCTTCTTCCCCCCAGGCCTGAGACCATTCGGTCGCGAGCGCCGCGCCCAGCAGCAGCGACATCACCGAGGCCGACAGCCAGATGAAGCCGAGGATCAGCGACGCCAGCGCGCCATAGATCGTGCCGAGCACGGAATAATTGAGGTAAAGCTGGAACAGGAAGGTGACGAGCAGGAACGCCACCGCCCCCGCCGCCGCGCCTGCTGCCAGCGCCCGTGTGCCGCGCGCGACATGACCGCGTAAGGACAGCACGAGGATCAGGTAGAATACCGCAAAGCTGGCAATGCCTTTCGAGATCCAGAGCGAGTCCGCAATCGCCGCGATCGTGCCGGCAAACTGCGCGGTTGCATCACCCGTATCCTGCATCAGCAGAGTCGTGAACAGCTGCAGGATGCCCATCAGCCAGACCGCCAGGATCAGCGCCGCCGTCAGCAGCAGCGAGACGCCCTGAAAGCGCGCAAAGCGCGTCCGGTCGGCTGTTCCGGCAATCATGCGGATGCCGGTAATCGCCGCCTTGGCGCCGGATGTGGCGGTGAACAGCACGAGCAGCAGGGCAATGAACGCGCGCAGGCTGAGGCCCGCCGGCGTCATGCTGCGGATGGTGTCGAGTTCCTCATCCGTCAGCGGCTCGACATTCTGGCGGAAGATTTCGGTGATGGGCTTGGCCATCTCCTGGGCGATGTCCGGCGGCAGGAAGAAGGTCAGCAGCGTCAGCGTCAGGTATATCAGCGGGAAGATCGAGAACAGCGCATAGAAGGCGATGCCGCCGGTGACGATGCGCACATCCGGCCGGAACAGGCGCTTCAGCGCGCGCCAGCCAGGATCAAGGAAGGCAGGACGCCAGGCTTCAATCATCTGCCCCTTCTGGCACGGGCAGGCCGGGAGACAAAGCGGGGATTGGCGCGGGCCAATCCCTGTTTCCAGGGCGGCGCGGAAGCGGGCACGCAAGAAATTTCGCCTGCATTTGCTGCAGATGGCGGGCCGCCGGAGCGGAATTCCACAGGCCACCAATCCGACCGGGTCCGCTAAGGGTGTAATCTCACCGGTGGCAGGACGCTCGCCTTCCTGCCCGGTCCGGAGGCGTCCCCCTTGGAAAGGAGGCAGGCCGATGGATGCCCTCCGCTGCGGAGGGGGCTTGCCCACCGGCGCCGGGGACAAGCCTTGACTACGGACTACCCCTATTGCCGTCCCCGGAACCCTTCGGGCTGCCAGCCCCCTCCGCAGGACCGTCCCAGACAAGCAAAACCGGAAGGGCAAGGCCCTGTCCGGCCCTTCGTGTTTCCTGCCGCGGTACCGCCAGCCCTGCCCCCACTGTTGCCGCGCGGCCACATTGACAAGGCTGCCCGCCCCTGTCATTTCAACAACCGTTGAAAATCAACATTTGTTGAATAATCAGCCCAACAAGGGCACCGGGAGGACAATATGGCCAACAACCTCAACAAATTCATGGCATTGGCGCTTGCTGCCACAGCCCTCACCCCGATGGCCGCCTGGGCCCAGTCGGATGACGAAACCAGTGCCAGCGAAGAACGCCGCTTCGGCGCCATCGTTGTCACCGCCCAGCGCCGCGAGGAAAACCTGCTCGACGTGCCGCTGTCGGTGTCGGCATTCGACGGCGAACTGCTCGCCAATCTCGGCGTCCAGACGCTGGACGAAGTGGCGAAGATCTCGCCCAACGTGACGCTCGAAGTCTCGCGCGGCACCAACAACACGATCTCCGCCTTCATCCGCGGCGTCGGCCAGCAGGACCCGGTCTCCGGCTTCGAAGCCGGCGTCGGCATCTATATCGACGATGTTTACCTGAACCGTCCGCAAGGCGCGGTGCTCGAAGTCTATGATGTGGAGCGCATCGAGGTTCTGCGCGGGCCGCAGGGCACGCTCTATGGCCGCAACACGATTGGCGGCGCGGTGAAATATGTCACGCGCGGCCTCGCCAGCGAGCCGAGCCTGAAACTGCGCGGCGCCATCGGCTCTTATGGCCAGAAGGACGTGGTTGCCTCCGGCTCCGTGCCGCTGGCCGATACGTTCCGCATCGGCGGCGGCGTTGCCCTGTTCACGCGCGACGGCTTCGGCGAGAACCTGATCACGGGCGAGGACAATTACAACAAGGACGTCTTCTCCGCGCGCCTTTCGGCAGAATGGGACGTGACGGACTCCTTCCAGCTGCGCCTTGCCGGCGACTACATGAAGGACGAGTCAAACGCCCGCGGCGGCCACCGCCTGATCCCGGACCTGTTCCCGCCCTCGACCTTCCCGGTACTGAACAATGTGTATGACCACCGCTCGGGCCTGGATGTGGTCGAGCAGCAAGTCGAGGTGAAAGGCCTCTCGCTCGTCGCCGAATACACCGTCAACGACCGGATCACCCTGAAGAACATCCTCGCCTATCGCGAAGATGAAGGCACGACGCCGATCGACTTCGATGCCCTTCCGGTGGCCGATGTGGACGTTCCGGCGATCTACACCAATGACCAGCTCTCCAACGAGCTGCAGCTGCTCTATTCCGGCGACCGTCTGAACGGCATTGTCGGCGTCTATTACCTGGAGGCGAATTCCGGCACTGTGTTCGATGTGCTGCTCGGCACGACCGGCGCGCTGATCGGCCTGCCGGGCCTCAATGCACAGACCTTCGGCGATGTGCAGACCGAGACCTGGTCGATCTTCGCCGATTTCACCTATGACATCACCGACCAGCTCGCGATCTCGCTGGGCGCGCGGTACACGGAGGATGAGCGCTCATCGATCGTCCTGCGCCGGACGTTTATCGGCGGCTTCTCGCCCTTCTTCGGCGGCGCGGGCGTTCCGATTGCAACAACGTCCAACTTCAACGGCACCGCTAAGTTCGATGATTTCAGCCCGCGCGTCTCGCTGACTTGGAAGCCGGTCGACAACCACACCCTGTATGCAACCTATGCGCAGGGCTTCAAGGGCGGCTCGTTCGACCCCCGCGGCCAGACCTCGGCCGCGCCGGACCTCAACCGCGACGGCACGGTTTCGGCGGAAGAAATCTATGCCTTCATGCAGTTCGACCCCGAAGAAGTCGACAGCTATGAAATCGGCTGGAAGGCCAGCACTTTCGGTGGCCGCATGACGACCAGCCTTGCGGCGTTCTACATGGACTACAAGGACGTGCAGATCCCCGGCTCGGTCGGCATCGACACGAATGGCGACGGCGTGAACGACACCTTCACCGGCGTCACCACGAACGCAGCCTCGGCAGAGCTCTGGGGCATCGAGTTCGAGGGCTCCGCCCTGCTCGGCGAGCAGATGTTCAACCAGAGCGACGCCTTCTCCGCCTCCTGGGCGGTCGGCTATATCGATCCGAAGTTCAACACCTTCATCGATGCGTTCGGCAATGACGTCGCCAGCCAGCGCGTGTTCCAGAACACGCCCGACTGGACCGCCAGCCTGCGCCTGACCTATGACACGGAGTTCAACATCCTGCAGAAGCCGGGCCGGCTGACCTGGAACACGCTGGCCTCCTACCGCAGCGACTCCAGCCAGTTCGAGGTACGCAGCCCGCTCGATCAGGAAGCCTATACGCTCGTCGACATGGGCCTGCGCTGGAAGCCGGATGACAGCCGCTGGGGCTTCACCCTCACCGGCAAGAACCTGACCGATGAGCGCTACAAGGTGGCCGGCTACAACTTCATCAATCCGGCAACGGGCGCACCGACGCTGGGTCTCGAAGGCGTCCTGACGGCGTATTATGGTGATCCGCGTACGGTGACCTTCTCCATCGACTACCAGTTCTAGGCAGTTCTGGGCCCCGGGCGTTTCCTCCCGCAGGGCGGCGGCAGGCGGGGACACCTGCCGCCGCCTGGCAAGGGGCCGGAAGTGAAGGGCGGCGCCGAAAAGGCTGCCGCCCTTTTTCTTTGCGCAGGATCAGGTTAATCCGCAGGCGGAACAGGCTCAGCCCGTCTTTGTGCGGACAGGTTTGCGCCGCGCTGTCAGGGCTGCGGGCGCGGCGCGCTCGGCCGCCTCGAAGCCGCCGACGATGAAGTGCACCATATGCTCGCATGCATCGGCGAGATCGTCTGACCGGCAGAGGCCGCCGGAGAGGAAATCAATGCGCCCCGTCTGGGCAAGGGCAAGCGTCAGCGCGCCGGAGAAACAGTGATAGCCCCAATAGAGATCCTTCTCTTCCATGCCCGGCAGGGCAAGGCGCAGGGCATCGAGGAATTTGCGGATCAGCGGGTCAAAATGCTGCGCCATCAGGCGCCCGCCCCAGCCCGGTGAGTTGTTCACATAGGCGACGAGGGCGTAGTAATTCTTCCAGCCGGGTTCTTCGAGGTGTGGGCCCTTGAGCAGCGGCTCCAGATAGGCGCGCACGATCGCCTCGACGCTTGGCGGGGCCGGCTTTGCGGCAGAAATTGCAGCAATCAGCGCCTCTTCGCGCCAGCGGTTCAGCATTTCTGCGCGGCGCAGGAACACCGCATCGAACAATTGCTGTTTCGGCCCGAAATAATAGTTCGGCAGCGCAAGGTCCACGCCCGCGCGCGTTGCGATGGCGCGCAGCGTGACGCCGTCATAGCCATGCGCGCTGAATTCCGCCTCGGCCGCATCGAGGATGGCGGTGCGCCGGTCGGTTTTCGCCGGCGCATCTTTCTTTGGCGTGTCTGCCTTCTTCGCCGGTGCCGCCTTCACGGATACGGATGATTTGCTGCGCGCGCCCAGAACCGGTCTCCTCCCTGTGTTTCCCCCGGCCGCAAACCTACGGGCCAACGCCCGTCCTTGTCAAAGCCGGTGATGACGGCTTGCATTGGCCGCCCGTTCCGGTCTAGTTTTCAACAATTGTTGAAACGGGGCAATAGACCCTGACAGGCGCCTGAGAGGCGGGAGGCAGGACATGGCTGTTCAGGGGCAGGAGATCGGCTGGACATCGCCGGACGGGCTTGCACTGTTTGCAAAGTCTTATGGCCCGGAAGATGCCGCGCTCACCGCACTCTGCATCCACGGCCTCACCCGCAACCATCAGGATTTCGAGCCGATGATCGCGGCAATGCCGCCGCGCTTCCGCTTCATCGCGGTGGATGTGCGCGGGCGCGGGCGCTCGGCCTATGATCCCGACCCGAAGAAGTATGCCCCGCCGGTCTACGCAAAGGACATGCTGGCCCTGATGGACCGGCTGGGCCTGAAGAAAGCCGCCCTGATCGGCACATCCATGGGCGGGCTGATCTCGCTGCTGATGATCCGTCAGGCGCCGGAGCGCGTGGCCGGCATCGTGCTCAATGATGTCGGCCCGGTGGTGGAGAAGGCCGGGATTGCCCGCATCGCCGCCTATGCCGGCAAGACCCCGCCCGTGACCGATTGGGAGAGCGCAGCCGCGGCCGTGAAGACGCTGCAGGGCGCGGTGTTTCCCGACATGCCCGAAGCGCGCTGGATGGAATTTGCCCGGCGCACCTACCGGGAGACGCCCAAGGGAAAGGTGATGCCGGACTATGATCCGAATATCGCCGCCTCGCTCGGCAGAGTGAAACCCGGCCCGCTGACGCATTTCCTGCTCTGGCGCGTGTTTGCCGCCTCGAAGAAAGCGCCGCTGCTCGTGCTGCGCGGTGAGATGTCCGACATCCTCGGCGCGGCGACGGCGGAGAAGATGGCGCGGCGCCATCCCGATGCGCGCCTCGTTACCGTGCCGCGTGTCGGCCATGCGCCGTTGCTCGACGAGCCACAGGCGGCCACCGCCATCACAGATTTCCTCACCCGGCTGGAGGCCGCCCGATGACAACCCCTGCCCTGCCTCTCAGCCCGCCGAAGATTTCCGGCCGCGCCTGGGTGCTCGCGGTCCTGACGCTGACTTACACGTTCAACCATGTCGACCGGCAGATCCTCGTGATCCTGCTCGAGCCGATCAAGCAGGAGCTCGGCCTGCGCGACAGCCAGCTGGGGATGCTGACCGGCCTCGCCTTCGCTGCCTTCTATGCAACGCTGGGCATTCCGGTCGCGATGTGGGCCGACCGGGGCAACCGGCGCAATATCATTGCGCTCGCGGTCGGCCTCTGGTCGGCGATGACGGCGCTGTCGGGCCTTGCCCAGACCTACTGGCAGCTGCTGCTGGCGCGCATGGGCGTCGGCGTCGGCGAGGCAGGCGGCACGCCGCCGGCGACCTCGATGATCGCAGACCTCTACCCGCCGCAGGAGCGCGCCACCGCCCTCGGCATCTACACGACCGGCATCGGCCTTGGCATCATGGCGGGCTTCGCGCTCGGCGGCTTTGTGTATGAGCTTTATGGCTGGCGGGTGGCGTTCTTCGTGGCCGGTGTGCCGGGCATCCTGCTCGCCCTCGTCGTGCGGTTCGGCATCCGCGAACCCGTGCGCGGCCTTGCCGACCAGCGCGCCGATGCCGGCCCGGCCCCGTCCCTGCCCGAAACGCTGCGCTTCATCCTCGGCCAGACGTCTTATCTCTGGCTGCTGGCGGGATGCCTGCTCATCTGCATCTCGTCCAATGCCTTCCTCGTCTTCACCTCCAGCTATCTTCAGCGTACGCACGACCTGACTCCCGGCCAGGTGGCACTGCCGCTGGGCCTCTTGATCGGCGGGGTGGGCAGCATTGGCGCGGTCGTGCTGGGGCGGGTCTGCGATACGCTGTCGAAGCGCGACCTGCGCTGGCGCCCGCTGATCATCGCGCTGTGCGCCGGCCTTGCCCTGCCCTTCGCCTGGATGTTCCTGCGCGCGCCGACGCCCGAACTTGCCTATGCCTGGAACATCGTGCCGAGCTTCATCGGCCTCATCTATGCCAGCATCGCCTACACTGCCTCGCAGGAACTCGTGAAGCTGCGGATGCGCTCATTCGCGTCGGCCTTCATGCTGTTCTGCCTGACGCTGATCGGCATTGGGTGCGGGCCGTGGATTGCGGGCGAATTGTCTGATCATTTCGCGCGCGAAGGCTCTACCCGCCCGCTGGCACAGGCGCTGGAAATGATCCTGATCCTGAACGCAGCGAGCATCGCCTGCCTCCTGATGGCCACCCGCAACTATCGCAGGGACGCAGAGCGGGCGGCGCTTTAGCACCGCTTGACACCGTCTATCCGAGGTGGGAGCGAAGCGAATGCTGAAACTTCCTGCCAGCCTTCTCGCCTGTCTCATGTTGGCTGCCGCCGGCCCGGCGCAGGAGGCCGGGGCGGCCTTTGATCCCAGAGATTATGCCGCCCATGTGCATGGCGAGGTGACCGAGGTTTACGTGCTCGGCACAGCGCACCTTGCCCAGTATGACGATTTCGACCCGGCGGCGCTGTCGGGCCTGCTGGACCGGCTTGAAGCGCTGGGTCCCCGCGCCATCACCATCGAGGCGCTGGGGCCGGAAACGATCTTCCTGATGCAAGCCTATGATGCGCGCTATGAAGGAGCCGTTGGCTATTTCGCGCGCGCGGCGCTGGACGGCGTGCGCCTCGCCGGGGCAGAGACCGGGCTGTCGATGCCGGAGGCCCGCCTTGCGGTGGACGAAACGCTGGCCGGCTGGCCCGATGCGCCGGCGGCAGCAGAGCGGCGGAGGCTCGCCGCCCTCTTTTCTGCTTCGGGCGATATTCATTCTGCACTGGTGCAATGGTTGCGGCTCGATGCTGCGGACAGGATTGCCGGAGACGGCGTCACCGTCGAGCTGGCTGCGCTGCTGGACCGGCTGTCAGGCTCGCGGAACGAGAATGTCCAGATCGCAGTGGCGCTGGCCATCCGGCTGGGCCATGAGCGGGTCTACCCGGCGGATGACCATACCGCCTCGCACCTCATGGGCCGGGTGGCGGAGCCAATGACAGCCGCGCTTGAAACACCGGAGTTTGCGGTGATCTTCGACCACCCCGTCTTTGCCGAAGCGCTGGAAGCAGCGGACTGGCAGAGCGCGGATGCGCTGCTGGACTATTTCCGCAAGCTGAACACGACGGAATACGGGCACCTCGACGCCGAAGGACAGTGGCGGGTGATGATTGACCGGGCCTGGCCGGAAGATGTGGGCCGGGTGCGGATGGCGGAATGGGATACGCGCAACCTGCGCATGGCGGCGCATATCCGCGAGGCGTCTGCTGATGCGGTCGGCGGGCGCGTCCTCTCGATCGTCGGGTCGGCGCACAAACCCTGGCTGGATGCTTATCTCGACATGATGGCCGACATGCGCACCGCCGATATCATGGCGGTGCTGGATTAGGGGCGGCCGCGCTTTAGCGTTGCTAGCATGTGAGTTCACTTGTCCCTCGTCGGGGGCGTCCTCATCTGTGCGGCTCGAGTTGCCTCGCGCCTGCCCACCAGTGCCGGCGCACGCCAAGAAGGAGACGACACATGTCGCTACGCATCAATGACATCGCCCCGGATTTCACCGCCGAGACGACCGAAGGCACGATCAACTTCCATGAGTGGATCGGCGATGGCTATGCGATCCTGTTCAGCCATCCGAAGGATTTCACGCCGGTCTGCACGACGGAGCTTGGCTACATGGCCGGCATCGCGCCGGAATTCACCAAACGCGGCGCCAAGATCATCGGCATCTCGGTCGATCCCGTTGAGAGCCATCACAAATGGAAGGCCGATATCCAGACAGCCACCGGCCAGTCCGTCGGCTATCCGATGATCGGCGACAAGGACCTGACCGTTGCCAAGCTCTACGACATGCTGCCTGCAAGCCTCAGCGGCACGTCCGAAGGCCGCACGCCGGCGGACAATGCCACCGTGCGCTCTGTGTTCGTCATCGGGCCGGACAAGCGCATCAAGCTGATCCTGACCTATCCGATGACCACAGGCCGGAACTTCGACGAAATCCTGCGCGCGCTCGATTCCATCCAGCTGACCGCGAAGCACCAGGTGGCCACACCGGCCCAGTGGAAGCAGGGCCAGGATGTGATCGTCACGGCGGCGGTGTCGGATGAGGATGCCCAGAAGCGTTTCGGCGGCTTCCGGCGTGTGCTGCCCTACCTGCGCGTGACGGCGCAGCCGAAGGACTGAGCGCGCATTGCCCTTCCCCCGGTGCGGCGGTTCAGGCTTTCAGCTTGTAGCCGCGCCGGAACAGGGCCCATATCCAGATGCTGGAGGCGAGCGCCAGCACGCCGGTATAGGCCATGCCGATGAGCAGCGAGCCATTGGCAACACCCAGATGGCCGGAGCGGTAGCCGTCGATCATGTAGAAGATCGGGTTCAGGTAGGCGAGCGTGCGGAACGGCTCGGCGAGAACCTGGATGTCATAGAAGGTGCCGGACAGGAAAGTCAGCGGCACGATCACGAAATTGGTGACGGCGGCGAGGTGGTCGAACTTGTCGGCCCAGATGCCGCCAAAAGCACCCAGCGCGCCGAGGATTACCGAGGCGGTGATGCCGAACCACAGGATCGGCCATACTTGGGCGACCGAAAGGCTCGCAAGGCCGGAGAGCTGGATCGCCACCGCCGAAATGCCCGCCACCATCAACGCCCGCGTGACCGCGCCGCCGAGGAAGGCGATCGTCAGCTCCAGCGGCGAAAGCGGCGGCATCAGGAAATCGACATGGGTGGAATTGAACTTCGCCTGCAGCAGGCTGGAGCTCGTATTCTGGAAGGCGTTCTGCAGGATCGCCATCATGATCAGGCCGGGGGCGAGGAAGTCGTTATACTTCAGGCCTGCGAAATCGCCCGTCAGGTTACCCCGGTCGCCAAAGGCCAGCTTGAACACCGTCATGAACAGGAGCGTCGTGACAACCGGCGCGAAGACCGTCTGCATCCAGACTTTCAGGAAGCGTCCGACCTCCCTTTTGTAGAGTGTCCACAGGCCAAGGCCGTTGAAGGCGCCATATTGGCGGAGGCGGGCTTGCGGGCGGTCGGGAATCGTATCCATCGCTTGCAGATAGGCCATGCTGCGCCAGCGCGCGAGGGGCCTTGCAGGGGAAATTTCCGCACGCCGCCCTGCCTAGCTGATGACCACAAGATGTAGAAACCTTGTGGAATGCGTCTGGCCCATGTTGTGTTTCGTTTCGGCCCTGATACAAGATGTAGCTGTCAGACGGGGCGGCGCGTAAGAGCCGCCACAACATCTAGGGGGTCGTGGCTCTTTGTATGGGCCCGGCTATACGCGGGAGACCTGCAAGCCATGTCATGGACGGATGAACGCATTTCAGTGCTCAAAAAACTGTGGGCAGAGGGCCATTCGGCCTCTCAGATTGCCAAACAGCTCGGCGGGGTGACCCGCAATGCCGTGATCGGCAAGGTGCACCGGCTCGGCCTGTCGGGCCGCGCAACGCCCTCGCGCCCGGTGAAACGCCCGCCGCGGCTGGCCCGGCCGAAGCCCCGCTTCACGCCGGAAACTGCTGTCACCGCTGCAGCGAGCCCGGCACCTGCCGCGCGCCCGCTGGCCGCTGCGGAGATCGCCGCCGCCCCGGTCCAGGCCCCCGCGGTGCTGGCAAAACTGCCGCCGCTGCCGCTCGATGATGGCACGCCGGCGACGATCCTGACGCTGCGGGATTCGATGTGCAAATGGCCGATCGGCGACCCCGCAGACCCGAAATTTGCCTTCTGCGGACGGAAAGCCGATTGCGGACCCTATTGCGCTGAACACGCATCCGTAGCATTCCAGCCGGCAAGAAAGCGCGATTCGCGCAAGTCAGAATACGATTACGTCCGGCGCATAGCGGGCTAAGGCCCGCCTCCATCTCGCCAGGATGTATAGGTCCCCGGGAGCCCCCGCCCCGGGGACCACCTTTTTGGGGAACCCGCCAGGTTCAGACGGGATCCTTCGCTGCCGGGAGCCAGATGCCGAAGGCGGTGCCTTCGCCGAGGCGGGTTTCGACGGCGAGGCCGCCCCTGTGGTGGGCCATGATGTGCTTGACGATCGCGAGGCCGAGGCCTGTGCCGGTGATCTTGCCGCCCCGGCTCTGGTCGGCGCGGTAGAAGCGTTCGCCGAGGCGCGGCAGGTGTTCGCGCTCGATGCCGGGGCCCATATCCTCAACGCGCAGCCAGACAGCGGGCTCGTTCATCGAGAGGCGCGCCGGCGTTTGCAGCAGGGTCATCCGCTCGCTGTCCTCCCAGGTGTGCGAGGCGCGGGTGCGGGCGGCATAGACATCGCGCGCGACGCCGCAGCTGACGCGCACGGTCTGGCCGCTGCCGGAATATTTGAGGGCGTTGGAGATGAGGTTCTCCACCACCTGGATCAGCTCGTCATGATTGGCCGTCACCGGGGGCACGGCCGCCGTGTCGTCAAACTCAAGCGTGACGCCCTTTTCGGCGGCCAGCGGGTGCATGGCATCGACCGCGTTGAGGACGATGCTGGCAAAATCTTCCCGCTCGGTCGGCAGGACGTGTTCGGTGGATTCGATGCGGGACAGGGAGAGGAGGTCGGCAATCAGGCGGCTCATGCGTTCGGACTCGCCGGCCATGATGTCGAGGAACCGGTCCCATGAGGCTTTGTCTTCCTTGGCGGGGCCGCGCATCGTCTCAATGAAGCCGGAGAGGGCGGTGAGCGGCGTGCGCAGCTCGTGGCTGGCATTGGCGAGGAAGTCCGCGCGTGCCTGGGCGGCGCGTTTCACAGGGGTGAGATCCTCCATGAAGATGAGGACACCGCCCGGCGTGCCGGCCGAGCGGATATGCACACGCCAGTGACCGGAGGGCGATGTTTCCACCTCGACCTCGGCAGAGACCGGGCCTTCCCGGCCAATACAGCTCTCGATGGCGCCGAGCAGGACCGGTGAGCGGATGACCGCGCCGGCACGGGGCGGCGCGGGGCGGCCATCCAGCTTGAAGAGCGCATTGGCCTGCGCATTCCACAGGATCACGCGCTGTTCGCGGTCGATCTCGAAGGCCGGCATCGGCAGGGCGCCGAGCACCGCTGCGATGGTGGCGGTGTCGCTGCGCCCGGCTGCGGCGGACGGGCTGCTGGCAGCCGTGGGCGGGTGCGAGGCCGAGCCGACATAATAAGCGAGCGCGACGGAGGAAATCACGATCGCGCCCATGATTGCCTCCAGCAGGCCGAGCGGCGTTGTGAGGGCCAGGACGATCACGACCGCAGAGGCAAAACCGCCGAGCACGATGAAGTCGCGGGCGCGGCCCGTCATCGGCTGGCGGGCGCCTTGTAAACCTTCTGTTTCAGGGGGCTCATCCATACTGCTGCTTCCGCCCGTCCGGCGGCCCTCTGCCTGTCCTGCACCGCCAGCGGCTAACGCGCCGCGACGAGGCTGCCAAGACCGGATTTCCCGCTGCCAGCTGGGAGGGTTACCGGGCCTCGTTGTCAATTATTGAAAAACGATAATTTATCATTGACACTCGAAAAGGACGGGCGTATCGGACCCACAAGGCAGCCAGGAGCGCCGCACTCAGAATGAAAAACTCCTTCCTCCTCCTCGGCACTGCGATGCTCGCAGCCTGCGCCACTTCGCCCGACGCCATCGAGCGCCTGGCTTATGACCGTGATGCCCTGTTTGCGACCGCGCCCAATGCACCGGACCTGTGGGCTGCGCGGGGCGTGTCGGGTGAAGCCCCGCAGGGCGACTGGCTGGGCCAGTTCGGCGACCCGGTGATGACATCGCTGGTGGCCGAAGCGCTGGGCGCCAATCCGACGCTGGAAGCGCGCGCGGCCAGCCTGCGTGCGTCGGCTGCGCTGGCGCGGTCGAGCCGCGCGCGGCGGGTGCCGAACCTGTCAGGTTCGGTGACGCTGGGCGGCAATTCGGCGGCCATCGACACACCGCTGGGCACTGAGCGCTTCACTGATGCCGTCTATGGCGTGGGCCTCGATGCGAGCTGGGAACCGGACCTGTGGGGCCGGGTGGCGAACTCCATCGCGCGGGCGGATGCGGACTTTGCCGCGAGCGCTGCCGATTATGCTGCCGCTGAACTTTCGATTGCAGCGCAGACGGCGATTGCCTGGCTGGGCCTCAATGAGGCGCTGGCGCAGGAGCGGATCGCAGTCCTGACCTATGAAGCGCGCGACCGCGCGCGGGAGTTGACCGAGCAGCGCGTGCGGATCGGCCTGGCCGGGGCGCTGGAACTGCGCACGGCGCGAAGCGCGCTGGCGCAGGCCGAAGCCGCCATTGCCGCCCGCCGGCAGCTGTCGACACAGGCGGCGCGCCGGCTGGAAGTGCTGCTGGGCCGGTATCCGTCCGCCGAGATCACCGCACCCGCGCGCCTGCCCGAGCTGCCGCCGATGGCCGTGCAGGGCAATCCGGCGCTGCTCCTGTCGCGCCGGCCGGACATTGCCGCATCCGAGGCACGCGTCGTGGCCGCCGGGCTGCGGGCCGAGGAAGCGCGCCTTGCGCTGTTGCCGAGCCTGCGGCTGACGGGATCGCTGAGCACGAGTTCGTCTGACATTGCCGATGCGCTTGACCCGTCGCTGATTGCAGCGCGCCTGATCGGCAGCTTCAGCCAGCCGATCTTCAATGCCGGTAGCCTGCGCGCGCAGCAGGAAGCGGCGATTGCGCAGGCGCAGTTCGCGGTGGCCAACTATGCCAGCGCAGCGCTGGATGCGTGGCGCGAGGTGGAAAATGCGCTGACAGCGGATATACTCCTTGCCCAGCAGGAAGACGCACAAGGCCGGGCGCTCGAAGAGGCCCGCTATGCCGAAGAAAATGCCGAGCGCCAGTATGCGAATGGCACGGTCAGCATATTTAACCTGATCGACACGCAGACCCGGCGCCTGACGGCGGAAAGCCAACTCGTTTCTGCCCGCGCCGACCGGGCCATCAACCGGATCAACTATCATCTCGCCCTCGGTGGCGGCGTCCCTGAAATGGAATTCGCCCGCGAGGAAGACCTGTTCGACACTGACGCCGCCGAAAGCGGCAGGAGATAACTGCCATGGGACGCCTGATCGCCATTCTCGCCCCGATCCTTATCCTGCTCTTCCTGGGCGTTGGCGGGGTGATCGCCGTCAATGCGATGAAGCCGGAGCCGGAGAAGAATGAGGAGCCGCCGGCGGGCCTCAACGTGTTTGCCGAACCTGTGCGGTCGGGCTCGCTGACGCTGTCGGTCGCTACGCAGGGCGAAGTGCGCCCCAAGCATGAGATCGTCGTCGCGCCGCAGATTTCGGGCCGGGTGACCTATGTGGCGCCGGACTTCATCGATGGCGGCTTCGTCAAGCGCGGTCAGGTGCTCGTGCGCGTGGAAGCGGCGGACTATGAACTCGGCATCGTGCGGGCACGCTCGGCTGTCGCCAGCGCAGAGCAGCGCCTGGCGCGGGAGTTGGCCGAAGCCGAGCTGGCGCGCCGCGACCTTGAGGACCTTGGCCTGACGGATGTTTCCCCCCTCGCCCGCCGCGAGCCGCAACTGGCCGAGGCGCAGGCCTCGCTGGAAGCCGCCCGCGCGCAGCTGCGCGAGACGGAACTGGCGCTGGCCCGCACGGCGGTCGTTGCGCCCTTCGACGGGCGGGTGCGCGAGCGCAATGTGGATATCGGGCAGATTGCAACGCCCGGCCAGTCGCTCGGCCGGATTTTCGGGACCGATGTGGTCGAGGTTGTCCTGCCGCTGAAGGATGAGGAGCTTGGCCGGCTGAACCTGCCGCTCGCCTTTTCCGCAAGCCCGGCCAATCCGGGGCCGCGCGTGGTCTTCACCGCCAATGTCGGCGGACTGCCCCGGACCTGGGTGGGCGAAGTGATGCGCACCGGCGCGGCGGTGAATTCCCAGACGCGGCAGATCAATGTGATTGCCGAACTGAAGGACCCGTTCGGGGCGGGCGCGGATGACGGCGCCCCGATGGCACCCGGATTGTTCGTGAACGCACGGATTGAAGGCGAGACGCTGGAGAATGTCCTGATCGCCCCGCGCGCGGCGCTGCGCGGCGACGACCGGCTGTTCATCGGCCTGCCGGATCAGGGCAAGCTGTCGATCCGCAATATTGCCGTGGTCTTTTCGGACCGGGACGGGGTGTACCTGCGCGCCGGCGCTGAACCGGGCGAACTGGCGATCACCAGCCCGATCCGGGCGCCCTTCGATGGCATGAACATAACCGTGCTGGAGCGGATGCCGGACGGGACCGTGAGGGTGCACGGCAACAAGACCGCGGCTGAGGCGGCCGAAGCCATCGCCGGCGCCTCGCTGCCATCAAATGAGGAAGGAAGCGCACAATGAACGGGCTCGTCTCCTGGTTCGCGCGCAACGGGGTTGCCGCCAACCTCCTGATGATCATTGCCTTTGCCGGCGGCATCTTCGGCTACAGCGCGATGGAACGGGAGATGTTCCCGGTCGTGAAGGTCTCCGGCGCGTCGGTCTCGATGAGCTGGCCGGGCGCCTCGCCGCGCGACATCGAGGAGCAGATCGTCACGCGGATCGAGGAGGCGGTGGCCAGCATCAACGGCCTCGACCGCATCACCTCGATCTCGAATGAAGGCTTCGGCGTCGTCAACATCCGGGGGCGCGACGACATCGACATGGATGTCTTCCTGGATGAAATCAAAATCCGCGTCGACCAGATCAACAATCTTCCGCAGGCGGCCTTCCGGCCGCAGGTGACGCGCTGGGAGCAGCGCAACTGGTATTTCGGCATGGCGCTGAATGGCGACATTGATCCGAGGGAGCTGCGCCGGATCGGGCGCGAGGTACGCGATGCGGTCGCGCGCCTGCCCGGCGGGGAACTTGCCGTGCTGCAGGGCTCGCCGCCCGAACAGGTGAATATCGAGGTTTCCGAAGAAGCGCTGCGCCGGTTCGGCATGACGCTGGGCGAAGTGGCGGGCGCGGTGCGCCAGTCCTCTCTGAACGCGTCCGGCGGGCGGATTGAATCGCCGGTGGGCGATGTGGCGATCATGTCGCGCAACCTTGCCGACACGGCGGAGGAATTCTCCGACATCATCATCCGCCAGACGAGCAGCCAGGGCACGGTGCGGGTTTCGGATGTCGCGACCGTCATCGACGGGTTCGCGAACGAGCGCTTCAGCGCCACGCATAATGACCGGCCGACCGTGTTCATCATGCTGCCCGAGCCGGATAACATGGACATCCCGCGCTATGCCGAAGGCGTGCGCAAATTCATCGAGAACGCCAACAAGCCGGGCAGCAGCGTGCTGCCGGAGGGCGTTCGGATCGACATCCTCTGGGACGATTCCGAGACCTTCAACGCCCGGATGGACCTGATCATCAATTCGGCGCTGATGGGGGCCTTCCTCGTCCTGCTCGTGCTGGTGCTGTTCCTGCGCCCCATCGTGGCCTTCTGGGTCACGGTCGGCATCATCACGGCGTTTGCCGGCGCAGTGCTGCTGATGCCGCTGCTGGGTGTGTCATGGAACATCCTGTCGACCTTTGCGGTGCTGCTGGTGATCGGGGTGATCGTGGACGATGCGATCATCGTCGGCGAGAACATACACAAGGAAGTGGAAAGCGGGCGGCGCGAGGGACTGGACGCGGCTATCGTCGGCACGCAGCTGGTGCTGAAGCCGGTGATCTTCGGGGTACTGACGACCGTGATCGCCTTCCTGCCCTGGGCGTTCCTGACCGGGCCGACCCGGATGTTCACCCAGCAGATCAGCTTCGTGGTTGTTGCGGCGCTGACCTTCTCGATCATCGAGAGCATGTTCATCCTGCCGAACCACCTGGCGCACATGAAGAAGCAGCGCTTCGACGGGCCGGCCGGCGGCTTCCTGAAGCTGCAGCGCCGGATTGCCGACAGCCTGCTCTGGTTCGCAAGCAACATCTACAAGCCGGTTCTGGAGATGGCGATCCGCTTCCGCTACGCGACGGTGGCCTTCTTCTTCTCCCTGTTCGGAATTGCCGCCTCGATGCAGGCGACGGGTGTCGTGCCGTTCAGCTTCATGCCGGAGATCGAGGCAGACCTGATCCAGGTGAACATCCAGATGCCGGACGGCACGCCGTTCGAGCGCCTGATGGAGGTGCGCGACCAGTTGCAGGCCGGCATTGCAGTGACGATGGCCGAGTCCAAGCGGGAGCACCCGGAGATCGATGGCGGCCTGATCCGGGATGCATCGGTGGTGGCGTCCGGGCGGCATATCCAGTCCTGGGTCGGGCTGGCGCCGCCGGAAGTCCGTCCCGAGACGATTCGCTCGCGCGATATTGCCGAGAAGCTTCGCGCGGCGACCGGGGAAATTCAGGATGCGGAGGAAGTGGATTTCTCCTTCACCTTCAACCGGCCCGATACCGGGGTTCAGTTTGCCCTCAGCCATCCGGATCTCGACCGGCTGCGGACTGCGGCAGACTATCTGCGCAACCATCTGACGGTGTATGCGGAAGTCTACGACATTTCCGACAACCTCTCCTCCTCTGCCGAGGAAATCCGGCTGGTGCTGAAGCCCGGCGCGACCGCGCTTGGCATCACGCTCAGCGATGTCTCGCGCCAGGTGATGCAGGCCTATTATGGCGAGGAAGTGCAACGCCTGCCGCGTGATGGCCAGGACGTGCGCGTGATGGTGCGCTTCCCCGACCAGGCGCGGCGCGATCTCGACAGCCTGTCGCGGCTGATGATCCGTACACCCGACGGCCGCGAGATTCCGATCACCCAGGTGGCCGAGTTCGAATTTGCGCCCGGCATCAACCGGATCGTGCGCCGCAACCGCGTCCGCTCGGTGACTGTCTCTGCGCAGGTCCTCGGCGATGGCGGGCGCGGCCGGATCATGACCGCTATGGACCGGGATTTCTGGCCTGCCTTCCAGCGTGAATTCCCGGATGTGGTGCGCGACCGCGCTGGCGGGTTTGAGGAGGAGCAGCGCTTCTTCAGCGAGGTCAACCGGCTGCTGCTGATCGCATTGGGCGCGATGTATATGCTGCTGGCAATCGCCTTCCGGTCATACTCACAGCCCCTCCTGCTGCTGACAGCCCTGCCCTTCGCCTATTGCGGCGCGATCTTCGGCCTCGGGCTGACGGGAACACCGATGGCGATGTTCGCCTTCTTCGGCATTGCAGCCGCGGCAGGCGTCGTCATCAATGACAACCTCGTGCTGATTGATTACGTCAACCGAAGGCGGGAAGAGGGCGCCGGCGCGGTACAGGCGCTGGTCGATGCTGGCATCTCCCGCTTCCGGCCCATCCTGCTGACCTCGGTCACGACCTTTGTCGGCATCCTGCCGCTGATGGCCGAACGCTCCGTACAGGCACAATTCCTGAAACCGATGATCGTCTCGCTCGGGTTTGCGGTGGCGTTTGCGCTGTTCATCTCGCTGTTCCTTGTGCCGGCGCTGTATGCGGTCGGCGTCGAGATCGGCCGGATCTTCCGCTGGACCTGGGGCGGCAAGCCGTATCGCCAGATCGGTGAGGGCTATACCGGCGAAGTGACGGTTGACGAGGAGGAACTGATCGGCACAAGCCATGGCGGAGGGCTTGGCCCGCGGCCAGCCCCGGCGGAGTAGCCGGCCACAGAATGAGACCTAACTCTATGGCAGCCGGGCGCTCCCCCGGCTGCCGCGCCATTTTCGAAAGACCCGGAGGACCGAATGAAAAACCTGCTTCTTGGAACTGCAGCCCTGGCGCTGGTGGCTGCCTGTGCCAGCCGCCCGGACGTGCCGCCCGCAGACCTCGGCGCGCTGGATGCGCTGGTCGCCGGCCTTGAAGCCCCGGCAGCCGAACCCGGAAAGTTTGTCACCGCAGAAGGCCTCGTCCTGTCGGCCTCGGATGATTTCGGCGCCTGGGGCATCGACCTGACGGCGAAGGACACATCTGTGCATCCGGGCGATGATTTCTACCGCTATGCCAACGGCATCTGGCTGGACGATTTCGTGATGCCCGCAGACCGGACCCGCTATGGCTCGTTCGACCTGCTGCGCGAGAAATCCGAGCAGCGCGTGCACCGGATCATCGAGGAACTGGCCGCTTCCAATCCGCCGGCGGATACGATCGAAGGCAAGATCGCGCGCTATTTCAACGCCTATATGGACACGGACTCGATCGAGGCGGCAGGCCTTGCCCCGGCTGAACCGGTGCTGGCGCAGATCCGGGCGGCATCGAGCCGCGAGGACCTGGCTGACCTGTTCGCGGCGCCGGGCATACCCTCCCCCATCGGTATCTTCATCGACATCGATTCCAAACAGACCGACCGCTACATCGCCTACATCAATGAGGGCGGACTCGGCATGGGCGACCGCGACTATTACCTTGTCGACAGCGAGCGGAACCTGGAGCTGCGCGGCAAGTATCTGGACATGCTGGAAGTGCTGCTTGGCGAGGCGGGGTATGACGACCCGCGCGCGACGGCCGAATCCGTGCTTGCGCTGGAAACACAGATTGCGCACCGGCACTGGGACCGCACGGTCGGGCGCAACCGCAACCTGACGCACAATAATGTGGGCCGCAGCGAGCTGATCGGCCTCGCCGGTGAGTTTCCGGTGGCGCGGATGCTGGAGGGCCTCGGCCTGGCAGGAGAGAACGAGTTCATCGTCCGCCAGCTGACACCGACGCCGGAGCAGATTGCCGCCGAGGGCCTCTCGGAGGAGGACGCCGCCAAGATCATGGGCGGAGGTGTGCCCGGCGTGATCGAGGTGATGCAGACCGCCCCGATCGAGCAGTGGCAGGCCTATCTGACGGCGCAATATCTGAGGGCATATGCCTCCGTGCTGCCGGCAAGGATTGATGAGGCCGTGTTCGAATTCTCCGGCCGGGCCCTGACCGGGGCGCAGGAGCAGCCGCCCCGCTGGCGGCGCGCTGTTGCCGCCGTCGAGAACGCGCTCGGCGAAGGCGTCGGCCAGGTCTATGCCGCGCGCCATTTCCCGCCGGAAAAGAAAGCGGCCATGGACGAGCTGGTGGCGAACCTGACCATCGCGATGGCTGCCAATCTGGATGACCTCGACTGGATGAGCGAGGCCACCAAGGTGGAGGCGCGCGACAAGCTGGCGAAGTTCACGCCGAAGATCGGCTATCCGGACACGTTCAAGACCTATGACCTGGTCGTGGCGGGCGATGACCCGGTGGCGAACTCCAAATCGGCGAACCTTGCGGCCTGGCAGGAATCCGTGGCGCGCCTTGGCCAGCCGATCGACCGGGGCGAATGGTTCATGCTGCCCCAGACGGTGAATGCCTATTACGCGCCGAACCGGAACGAGATCGTGTTCCCGGCGGGCATCCTGCAGCCGCCCTTCTTCAACCTGTCCGCCGACCCGGCCGTGAATTATGGCGGCATCGGCGGCGTGATCGGGCATGAGATCGGCCATGGCTTCGACGATCAGGGCGCGCGCTCGGATGGCGACGGGGTGCTGCGTAACTGGTGGACGCCTGAAGACGCGGCGAATTTCCGCGACCTGACGGACGCGCTGGTGGCGCAATACAACCAGTTCTGCCCCCTTGATGACGGCCAGACCTGCGTCAATGGCCGGCTCGGGCTGGGCGAGAATATTGGGGACCTGGGCGGCCTTTCGATGGCTTACCGGGCCTACAAGCTGAGTCTGAATGGCGAGGAAGCCCCGGTGATCGACGGGCTGACCGGCGACCAGCGGTTTTTCCTGGGCTGGGCGCAGATCTGGCGCTCTGTGTACCGGGAGGAGGCGCTGCGCCGCCAGATCATCCAGGGGCCGCACTCACCGCCGGAGTTCCGCGTCAACGGCATCGTGCGGAACATGGATGAATGGTACGAAGCCTTCGGCATCGGCCCGGATCACGCCCTCTACCTGCCCCCGGAGGAGCGCATCCGGATCTGGTGATCCGCTGAACCTGCAGCAGTCAGGACAGGACAGGCAAGCCGTGCGCGAATATTCTTCGCAGCAGATCAACCGCGTCTTAACCCAGCTTGGCGTAGGGATTGCAGTCACGGCTTGATTGTCCCAAGGCAGGACTGGACCAGGTACATGGCGCTTATCACGCGCATCTTCGGCAAGGGGAAACCCAGCATCGTCGGCACGGAGCGGTTTCGCAAGGCAACCACTCCGGTCGAGGATCATCCCCGTCCGGTGCGCGCCATGGTGTATCGCGAGGCGAGCGTCACCTATGAGTCCGGCTATGTGCGCAAGGGCATCGTGCTGGATTATTCCGATACGGGTGTGCGCCTCCGCTTCCAGACCAATGAAGGCCTGCCCCGGCTCGTGACCCTGAATGCGCGGTCCGTCGGCGTTCAGGGCGTTGCCGAAGTGATCTGGCAGAAAGGCTCCGAGGCGGGCCTGAAACTGCTCGGCTGAACCCGCGCGTCCGCCTGTTCTTTGGTGAAATCCGGCCTATACTCTCTGGCGGTTGACCTGCTGAGGAGGCTTTTTGATGCGCCCGAAGTTTCCCCTTTTGCTGACGACCCTTGCCAGCGCGGCGCTGCTGGCAGCGTGCGGTAATGCCGGCGCGGGTACACCGGCGGCTTCTGCGTCTGCGGGGGCCCCTGCCTCAATTTCTTCTGTTGCCGAGACCCCTGCTGCGGAGACTGCTGCCATGAGCCCGACGGCCTTCACCTCCATTGATGGCAAGCCGATGGACCTTGCGGGCCTGAACGCGAAGGCGATCCTTGTGGTCAACACCGCCTCGCGCTGCGGGTTCACCGGGCAGTATGCGGGCCTGCAGGCATTGTATGAGGCCCGCAAGGATGACGGGCTGGTGATTGTGGGCGTGCCGTCGAACGATTTCGGCGGGCAGGAGCCGGGCACCGAGGAGGAAGTGAAATCCTTCTGCGAGATCAATTATGGCGTGACCTTCCCGCTGACACGCAAGTATGAGGTGACGGGCGAAGGCCAGCATCCCTTCTACCGCGCGGCAATCGACGCGCTGGGCCCGGATGCGCAGCCGAAATGGAACTTCCACAAGGTGCTTGTGTCGGGCGATGGCACGCCGCTGAAGGCCTATTCCTCGCGGGTGACGCCGGATGATGCCGGCCTTGCGGCCGATATCGAGGCTGCGCTTCGGGGCTGAGCCCGGCCCGGGCTTGACGAATGCCCACACGAGGCGCCTTACTGCGCGCGCACTGCACTGCACAAAAAACTTCAGGAAGGAACGCGCCTCATGTCCGAGAAAGATCCGGTTGTTATCGTTGGTATGGCTCGCACGCCGATGGGCGGCCTCCTGGGGGAGCTTGCGAGCTTCTCTGCCAATGAGCTTGGCGCTCATGCCGTGAAGGCCGCCGCCGCCGAGGCAAAGCTGGACGCGGGCGAAGTGGACGAGATCATCATGGGCAACTGCCTGCCGGCCGGACAAGGCCAGGCCCCGGCCCGCCAGGCCGCGATCAAGGCCGGGCTCGACAAGAAGACCGAGGCGGTCACCATCAACAAGATGTGCGGCTCGGGCCTCGAAGCAGTGATCATGGGGCGCAATGCGCTGCTGGCCGGGGAAGCCAATGTGATCGTGGCAGGCGGCATGGAGTCTATGACCAATGCGCCGCACCTCGTCACGCTGCGCCAGGGCCACAAATATGGCGCTGCGACCGCGCGTGACCATATGGCGACCGATGGCCTCGAGGACGCCTATCAGGGCGGGCCGATGGGCAATTTTGCCGACATGATCGCCCGCGAATACCAGTTCACCCGCGAGCAGCAGGACGCCTATGCGCTGGAAACGCTGAAGCGGGCGCAGGACGCCACCAGGAACGGCAAGTTCAAGCGCGAGATTGCGCCGGTAACGGTGAAAACCCGCAAGGGCGAAACAGTGATCGACACCGACCAGCTGCCGCGCGAAGCGATGCCGGACAAGATCCCGACCCTCAAGCCCGCCTTCAACAAGGACGGCACGGTGACGGCAGCGAACGCGTCGGCGATTTCCGATGGCGCGGCGGCCGTTGTTCTGATGCGCGAGTCCGAAGCCAAGAAGCGCGGGCTGAGCCCGATTGCGAAAATCGTCTCGGCTTCCAGCCATGCGCATGAGCCGGAATATTTCACCACAGCTCCGGTCGGCGCCGTCGAGAAGACGCTGAAGAAAGCCGGCTGGAAGGCTGAGGATGTCGACCTCTGGGAAGTGAACGAGGCGTTTGCGGTCGTCCCGATGATCGCGATGAAGGAACTCGGCCTCAGCCATGACAAGGTCAACGTGAATGGCGGGGCCTGCGCGATGGGCCATCCGATCGGCGCGTCCGGCGCCCGCGTGCTGATCACGCTGCTGGCCGCGATGGAAGACCGCGGCGCGAAGAAGGGCGTTGCAACGCTCTGCATCGGCGGCGGCGAAGGCATCGCCATGGCGGTCGAGCGGGTGTGATCCCGGAGTCGTTTACTGCGCATTTCCGCGAACAGGCGGGCTTCTGCCGGTTTCTCGGGTCTCCGTTCATGGAGGGGCTTTGCCTCACCATGGCCCGTGATATCGAGGCGGGCGGACCCGTCGCGCGGCTGGTGAACGGCTGGCCGGGCGATCCGCGCCGGGATGCGGTGTCGCTGCGTATTGCAGGCTACCTGCACCATTGCGTGCTGACGGGCACGGCTGCAGAGCTTGCGGCGGCCTATCCGGCGGCGAATGCCGGCTGGACGATGGAGACCGTCTGGCCGGTGGCACGGGACTGGCTGGCGCGGAATGAGGACGCGGCGCGCGCCTTCATGGCGTCCCCGCCGCAGACGAATGAAACGCGGCGGGCGATTGCCCTGTTGCCGGGATTCCTGAAGGCGGCGGCGCGGTTTCCGGGGCCGATGCACCTTTTTGAACTGGGCGCGAGCGCCGGGCTGAACCAGTGCTGGGACCGGTTTCACTATCGCACGGAGACATGGCAGCGCGCAGGCAGCAGCGATGTGATGATTGATACGGACTGGCGCGGACCGCCGCCGGAGCATCTGGACGCCGCCATTGAGGTGGCGAGCCGCGCCGCCTGCGACCAGAGCCCGGTGGATGTGACCGATCCCGCCGCCGCGATTCGGCTGAAATCCTATGCCTGGCCGGACCAGCCGGCACGGCTGGCACGGATTGATGCGGCGATTGGGCTGGCCCGCGAGGCAGGCGTGAAGGTGGAAAAGGCGGATGCAGCCGAGTGGCTGGCGGCCAAGCTGGCAGCGCGGCCTGAAACCGGGCTGACGCTGGTCTTCCATTCAGTGTTCCTGCAATACCCGCCCGCAGACACGCAGAAGGCGCTGCGGGCCATGATTGCCGAGGCAGGGGCGGCGGCGACAGAGGCGCGGCCCCTGGCCTGGGTGTGCGTGGAGCCGGGATTCCTGTTTGACGACAGCGCGCTGACCGAGGTGAACCCGAACCTGATGGTCAGCCGGTATCAGGCCTGGCCGGGCGGTGAGCTGCGGCATTTCCTGACGGCGGACGGACACATTACCCGGGCCCAGCCCCTGCCCTGACAAGTGATTTATCGAATTGGCTGATCCCCTGCCGCGCGAATATCGGCTAGAACCTACATGTGAAGGGGAATTGGCCGATGACGGAAGACTATTACAGCCTGCCGCCGCCCGAGAAGAAAAAGGGCTGGCCAGCGGAGCGCTGGGCGCTGCTGCTGTTCCTGCTGCTGCTGCTTGCGATCTGGCCTACCGTGTGTTCGCTGCGCAGTGTGCCGGAAAGTACGCTGGTGAGTTCGATCCCGCCTGCACCGGTCGCGGCGCCAATCGAGCGCGCGGCGATCCCGGCGCCAATGCCAGAACCTGAGCCTGAGCCAGAGCCCGCACCTGTCATTGAGGAAGCGGACGATCCCGATGGCCTGCCTGCCTCGGCGGGATCTGAAGAAGTCCCCGAAGTGATTGAAACGGCCGAAGAGCCCGCCGCAGAGCCGGAGATGTTCGCGAGCGCGCGCTGGCGCGAGGTGGCGGCATTCAGCGGCGCAGACCCGGCAGGGCGCGAAGCAGAGTTCACTGCCTATGTGCTGGTCAGCGAGCAGACCTGGACCTTTGCACGGGCCGATGAGCTGTTCGCTGCCGGAATGGGCGAGCCGGTGGAGACGGCGTTCGAGACGCTGGACCTGGGGCCGGCGGTGTGTTCGCTGACGCGGGTGATCGCGGTTGGCGCGGCTTCGGTGGAGGGCACGCCGGAGCGCAACACCTGGCTGTCGCGCGCGCGGGGCGAGGCGCTGCGCACGGCGATCGAGGCAAACCTGGCCTGCGAGGACAGCCCGGTTGACGGGCGGGTGCTGGACCTTGGCTATTCGACGGCGCGCATCCCCTGCCCCGCCGGCGAGGCGCTGTGTCCGGACCTGACGGCGCCGCAGCGGTCGGTGGCGATGATCCTGGCGCGCGCGGAGGATCCGGAGACGGACATTGGCGCGGCCTTGCGCGCGGGCGTGCAGGCGATGGAGGCGGCAGGCGAAGACGTACTGCCGGGTGTACGCGTCAGCGAGTATTCAGGCTTTGCGACGGGGTTTGACCGGCTGTGAGGCCAGCCCTCACGGGTTCAGTCGCTCGACTTGCTGCTCGACTGGCGCACGAGGGCGAGCGGCAGGGCGGTCGTCTTCTTGGCGACGCGGATGACGATGCGCGACTGGACATCCGAGACGAGCTTGGAGCCGAGCAGCTTGTCGCGCAGGAAATTGTCATAGGCGTGCATATCCGTGGTGATGATGTGCATGGCATAGTCGACCGCGCCGGTGACGGTCATGCATTCGACGACCTCCTGCCAGTCCTGCACGAGGGCCTCGAAGGCTTCGAGATTCTCCTTGCTGGGCAGGGCGAGCTTGACGCTGGCGATCACCTCGAAATTGAGGCCGAGGGCGTTATTGTCGATCAGGGTGACGCGGCCCTTGATGAAGCCGGCCTCTTCCATACGCTTGATGCGCCGCCAGCAGGGGGATGAGGACAGGCCGACCCGGTCCGCGATTTCGGCGACGGACAGGCTGGCATCATGCTGGATCAGGTCCAGAATCCGGGCGTCGATGGCGTCTAGTTCCTGGGTCAACTCTACCTCGTTTGCGAGATGTATTGGAATAATTTTCCAATGATTAGCCATTATCCCGCAAGATAGGCAAGCATTTTCACGCGATTTCCTGAACAATATGCCGCAAACCCCCGGAGGATCGCCCGCTATGCAGCATCGTGAAGTTACGCTGGACGACAAATACGATCTTGTCGAGGGCAAGGCTTACATGACGGGGATCCAGGCGCTGGTACGCCTGCCGCTGGACCGCAAGCGGATGGACAAGGCCGCCGGCCACAATACAGGCGGGTTCATCTCCGGTTATCGCGGCTCGCCGCTCGGCGGATATGACCAGCAGCTGCGCGCGGTGCAGAAGCTGCTGGATGCGCATGATATCCGCTTCTGGGAAGGGTTGAACGAGGACCTTGGCGCCACGGCGGTCTGGGGCTCGCAGCAGCTGGGCCTGTTCCCGGGCGCGAAGTTCGATGGGCTTTTCGGCATCTGGTATGGCAAGGCGCCCGGCGTCGACCGGACGGGTGATGTGTTCAAGCATGCGAATGCGGCGGGCACATCGGCGCTCGGCGGCGTGCTGGCGGTGGTCGGCGACGACCACAATTGCAAATCTTCCACCCTGCCTTCGCAATCTGAATTTGCGATGATGGATGCGGAGATCCCGGTGCTGAACCCGGCCTCGATCCAGGATGTACTGGATTATGGCATCCATGGCTGGGAGATCAGCCGGTTTTCCGGCGCGTGGACCGGCCTTGTGGCGCTAGCCGATACGATGGATTCCGGCGCGGTGGTGGATGTGAGCCTGAAAAGGCTGAGCATCGTGCGCCCGGCTTTCAAGCTGCCCGAGGATGGGCTGCACATGCGCCGGGGCGACGTGCCGCTCGCCAAGGAAGCGCGGCTGCGCCAGCTGAAACTTCCCGCCGCGCAGGCCTATGTGCGCGCCAACCGGCTGGACCATGTGATCGTACCCTCGCCGCAGCCGCGGATCGGCGTGATCGTGACCGGGCAGGCGGCGCGCGATGTGTTCGAGGCGCTCGCCGCGATCGGGCTCACCCCGCAGGAAGCCGGGGCGCTGGGGCTGACGATCTACAAGGTGGCGATGCCGTGGCCACTGGAGCCTGAAGGCATGCGCGAATTCTGCGCGGGCCTCGAGCGCGTGGTTGTGATCGAGCACAAGCGGCCGCTGATCGAGGATCAGCTGAAGGCGGCGCTCTATGGCCTGCCGGACGGGCGCCGGCCGGTCATCGAAGGCAAGCGGGACTTGAATGGCGCGCCGCTGCTGTCCGACATCGCCTCGCTGACGATTCCCGAGATTGCCCATGCGCTGGTGCGCATCCTGCCGGGCGGCTGGGACAAGAGCCGCGCCGACGCCTATTTCGAGCGCGTGAGCGCAGCGGGCGCGGCGGCGCGCACCAATGCCTCGCCGACGCTGCGCAGCCCGCATTTCTGCTCGGGCTGCCCGCACAATACGTCCACGGTCGTTCCCGAGGGGAGCCGGGCGCTGGCGGGCATCGGCTGCCATTACATGGCGAACTTCATGCCGGACCGGAAAACCGACATGACGAGCCAGATGGGCGGCGAAGGCGTTGCCTGGATCGGCCAGCACTGGGCGACGGATGAGGGCCATGTCTTCGTCAACCTGGGCGACGGGACCTATTCGCATTCGGGGAGCCTTGCGATCCGTGCGGCGGTCACCTCCGGCGCGAACATGACCTACAAGATCCTCTACAACGACGCTGTCGCGATGACGGGCGGCCAGTCGGTCGAGAGCGGGCAGACGCCTTCGCAGATTGCCCGGCAGGTCGAGGCTGAGGGCGTCAAGACGATCCGTATCGTGACGGAAGACCCGACGCGCTATGCCAATGTGAAGGACCTGCCGCGCAGTGTGAAGATCTGGCACCGCGACCATCTGGAAGACGTGCAGACAGAACTGCGCGCGACACCGGGCGTGTCAGTCATCATCTATGACCAGATGTGCGCGACGGAGAAGCGCCGCCGCTCCAAGCGCGGCATGATCCAGCCCGACCGGGTACGGACGATCATCAATACCGAAGTCTGCGAAGGCTGCGGGGATTGTTCGGTGAAATCGAACTGCCTGTCGGTGGAACCGGTGGAAACAGAGCTTGGCCGCAAGCGGCGGATCAACCAGTCGAGCTGCAATACCGACCTTTCCTGCCTCAAGGGCTTCTGCCCGAGTTTCGTGACCATCAAGGATGGCGAGCCCGCCTGGGAAGACCAGCCGAAGCTGGATTTCAATGCCGATGGCCTGCCCCTGCCCGAGACGCCGAGCCTGGCGCAGCCCTGGAATGTGCTGTTCACCGGGGTGGGCGGCACGGGTGTGACGACGGTGGCGGCTGTGCTGGCGATGGCGGCGCATGTGGACGGGCACGCAGCCTCCTCGCTCGACATGACGGGCCTGGCGCAGAAGGGCGGGCCGGTGCTGAGCCATCTGCGCTTTGCGCGGGAGCCGGAGATGATCTCGACCGGCCGGGTGCCGCCGGCAAGCGCGGACCTGATCATTGGCTGCGACCTGGTGGTGGCAGCGGCGGGCGACGCGCTGAACCTGATGGACCCGGCGCGGACGGCAGCGTTTGCAAATTCCGATGTGACGCCGACATCCGAATTCATCCGTAACCGGTCAAAGCGGTTCGAGAGCGACCTGCTGGCCGCGCGGGTGAAACGTCAGGCGGCGGAGTTTGCGGCGTTTGATGCCGAGGCGCTGGCGGTCGGATATCTGCATGATGCGATCTACACCAACATGATCATGGTGGGGTATAGCTGGCAGAAGGGCAAGGTACCGGTGACCCTGCGCGGGCTTTACCGGGCGATCCGCCTCAACGGCACCAAGGTTGAGGACAATATGGCCGCGTTCAATATCGGCCGCCTCGCTGCAGCGGCGCCGGAACGGCTGATGCCGCAGCGAGACCCGCGCGGAGAGGTTGTCCAGAAGACGCTGGACGAGCTGATCGAGGACCGCACGGCGCGCCTGACGGGATACCAGAATGCCGCCTATGCAGAGCAGTATCGCGCGCTGGTTGCCGAGGTGCGGGCTGCGGAAGAGGCTGCGGGCCTTGGCGAGGGGCTGAGCCGGGCGGTCGCCACCTATGCCTACAAGCTGATGGCGTACAAGGACGAGTATGAAGTCGCCCGTCTCTATACGGACGGAAAGTTCGAGGCCTATCTGAAGAGCCAGTTCAAGGGCGGGGAGCTGCGCTTCTGGCTGGCGCCGCCGATGATCTCGAAGAAGGACAGCCATGGCCACCTGACCAAGAAGCGGTTCGGCGCGTGGATGTGGACGGGTTTCCGCATCCTGGCGAAGTTCAAGGGCCTGCGCGGCACACGGCTCGACATTTTCGGCTATACCGAGGAGCGCCGGATGGAGCGGGGCTTGCGAGATGATTACCTCGCCAATATGCGCCGCATCGCGAAGGAGCTGACGGCGGCAAACCATGCGCTCGCCATCGAGATTGCGCGCGTGCCGGACGAAATCCGCGGCTTCGGCCATGTGAAGGAAGCCGCCGTGGAGAAGGCGAAGGCGCACGAGGCGGAGCTGTGGGCCGGCTGGCCGGAGGGCAAGGTGCCGAGGCCGAAGACGACGCTGCTGGCGGGCTGAGCGTCAGGCCACCGGTTCGACCACAACATCAATGACCTTGCCGCGCCGGCTCATGCGCTGGACCTCGCGTTCGAGATCCTTGGCCTTGATGATCTTGGACTCGCTGCGCGTGGAGTTGCGGCCACGCTGATAGGTGATTGTCAGGCGGACTTCCTGGTCTGGCCCGTCGAGAAGGTCGCCTGTGACGCGGACGGCCTGGCCGCCGACATAGATGAGGCCTTTGCCGCCAGCTTCCAGCACGTTGCCGGCAAGTCTGATCGGGGCCGTGACGATGGCAGCCGCCACGCAGCCGGAGAGCGCCGAGGCAAAGACGAGTGATGAGGCAAGAAGAACGGCGCGCATGGGGATCTCCGGTAAGGCGCGCCCAGTATAGCGGGCGAAGGGCTTACCGGCGCCTTACCGTTCATCCACGCGCGAGGGCATCCTCGATCAGCTTCGCGGTTTCGGACACGCCGTAGAGCGCGGCGAAGCTGCCGAAGCGGGGCCCCTGCTCCTGCCCGAGGAGCACTTCATAGAGCGCCTTGAACCAGTCGCGGAGGTTTTCGAAGCCGTGATCCTTGCCGACGCTGAAGGTCAGTGTCTGCAGGTTTTCGCCGGTCGGTTCGCCGTCGAAGGCGGTGAGGCGGGCGGCAAGGTCGGCCATCGCGGCGCGTTCCTGATCCGTCGGCGCACGGAAGGTTTTCGCGGGCAGCACGAAGTCGCGATAGTAGCGCATGGCATAGCCGGCGAGCTCGTTCAGGAGCGGATGGGTCTCCGGCGAGGCCTGCGGGGCATAGCGGGTGATATAGGCCCAGAGCTGGGACACATCGGTGGGGTTTGCGACGGCGACGAGATTGAGCAGCAGCGCGAAGCTGACCGGGCTTGCCCCTTGCGGCGGGCGGCCGGAATGGATGTGCCAGACAGGGTTTTCGAGCTGCGCGGCGGCCTCTTCCTGCGGGAATTTTTCGAGGAAGGTCAGGTATTCATCGACTGTTTTCGGGATCACGTCGAAATAGAGTTTCTTGGCGACACGCGGCTTCTGGAACTGGAACAAGGCGAGGCTCTCATCCGGCGCATAGGCGAGCCACTCCTCGACCGAGATGCCATTGCCTTTCGTTTTGGAGATTTTCTCGCCTTTCTCGTCCAGGAACAGTTCGTAGACATATTGTTCCGGCGGGCGGGCGCCGAGGATGCGGCAGATCTTGGAATAGATGGGCGCGTTGGCCTGATGGTCCTTGCCGAACATTTCAAAGTCCACGCCGAGCGCGGCCCAGCGCATTCCGAAATCGGGCTTCCATTGCATCTTCACCGCGCCGCCGGTGACCGGGAGTGTAACATCGGTGCCGTCTTCATCGGCGAAGGTGATCTCGCCGCGCGCAGCATCGACTTTCTTCATCGGCACATAGAGGACGCGGCCTGTGGACGGACTGATCGGCAGGAAGGGCGAATAGGTGGCGCGGCGCTCCTCCCCCAGTGTCGGCAGCATGACATCCATGATCGCCTGGTATTTCTCCGCCGCGCGCAGGAGCATCGGATCGAACCGGCCGGATCTGTAGCAATCGGTTGCCGACAGGAATTCATACTGGAAGCCGAACTGGTCGAGGAAGGCGCAGAGGCGCGCATTCATGTTGCGGCCATAGGAGTCGTGCGTGCCGAAGGGATCGGGCACGACGGTCAGCGGCATCTGGAGGTAGGCTTCCAGCGCCTTTGGGTTCGGCACGGTGTCGGGGATCTTCCGCATACCGTCCATATCGTCGGAGACGCAGATGAGGCGTGTCTGATACTTGCCGCCGGTCAGCACCTCGAAGGCGTGGCGTACCATCGTCGTGCGGACGACTTCGCCGAAGGTGCCGATATGCGGCAGGCCCGAGGGGCCATAGCCGGTTTCGAAGATGACCGGCGCGTCCGGCGCCCGCTCGCCGGCGTTCACCTGCTCGGCGACACGCTTCTCCAGCGCGCGGGCGAGCTCAAAAGGCCAGGCCTTGGCGGATTGGGCGAGGTTGGACAGGTCGGTCATCGGTCTCTCTTGTTCTTTTCTCAGATCAGAAACGGAGGAAGCCGGCGTTCGCGCGATAGCAACGCCGGCTTACCCGCCTGATCCGGAATGTCAGGGCCTATCTGAAAACGTCCGGGTTGTTGAGACGCTCGTGAATGGGCCATTTGGCAAAGGCCAGATAGAGAAATGCGCCCAGGTTGACCAGTGGCACCAGCATCAGCAGCGACCAGGCGCCATTGAACCCCGCCTTGCTCCAGATTTTCCAGTACGCGACGATGAACAACGCGATGATCGCGAGATAGACGACCATCGCCACCAGAAACACGCCGCCAAATTCAGCTTCCATTGCAGCCTCCCAAGTTTTCCGAACCGGAGTCCTAGGTCGGAACACTACGCGCCACAATGCTGATCTTAGGATCCGCAGCCTCAGAATGTCGAAAATACTTTACATGTCAAAAATCTTCGACTATCTGTCGATGTAAGGTATTTTTGACACGGTTGGAGAGAATTCATGGCAGGTGCGTTTCGGGATGCTTCGTTTCGGGAGAAGACGGCCTGGGCGATGGCGGTGCTGCTGACGGCGGCGGGGGCGTTTTATGCCTGGGAAGTGGGCGGGGCGTGGCTGGCTGGAGCTGCGGCGCCGCCGCCCTCGATCAAGCTCGCCTGGGTGTATGTGTTCATCGTTGTGGCCGGGGCGATCATTTCCATGTCGACGCTGGGCGCATCCGACCCCAAGGGCGCGGACCAGGCGCCGGATGAGCGCGAGCGCGTGATCCAGGACCGGGCGGGCAACTGGTCCGGCTATATCCTGGCGGCGGGCGTGATCGGCGGCCTCCTGCATTATTATGTCCACCGCGACGGCAACCTGTTGTTCCATG
Organism: Hyphomonas sp.; assembly: GCF_046313735.1. Classification (GTDB taxonomy): domain Bacteria; phylum Pseudomonadota; class Alphaproteobacteria; order Caulobacterales; family Hyphomonadaceae; genus Hyphomonas. The sequence goes on along the minus strand of NZ_JBKBXW010000029.1, from coordinate 1,528 downwards.
CAGCGACGGCGGGGCTGATGCTGTCGCAGATCGCGGAATATGTGTTCCAGATCACCCTGTACCGGCGCGGGGTCTGAGCCATGGCGAAGCCCCCGCCGATTACAAATCGCATCCGCGAGCTGCGCGAGGCGCGAGGCGGCATGAGCCAGGCGACGCTGGGCGACGCTGTGGGCGTGACGCGCCAGACGGTGATCGCCATCGAGCAGGGCAAATACTCCCCTTCCCTCGAGACGGCGTTCAGGATCGCGCGGGTGTTCGGGCTGGGGCTGGAGGCGGTGTTCGGCTGGGAGGGGCCGCCGCGCGAGGGGGCGCCGGCAGCAGATTAGAACAGCGGGCTGATTCCTTGAATCATCCCGATGCTCTAAGTCTTTGAATTGTCGCGGCGTTTTTCCGAAAATCGGTTCCCACTTTTCGGAACGCCGCTCTAACGATCCGTAAAAATCCTTATTGACACTCATTCGCAACTCATGCAAATGGTTCGCATGATCATTTGCATCTGTAACCGCATCAATTGCCGCTCTGTCCGCGAGGCTGTGGACGCCGGCGCGCGCAGCCCCGGCGCGGTGCAGGCGCATCATGGCTGCCGGTTCAATTGCGGCAAATGCTCCGGCGCGATCAGCGAGCTGATCGCCGAGGGCGCAGAGCGGGCAAGCGCCACCCTGCCGATGGTCGCGGCGGAGTAAGTCCGGCGCCTGCGCCAATACCCTGAATTTGCATGAACAAGGCGGCGCGGCCCGCAGCCCCCTGCATAGTTGCAGCGCTGCAAGTGTGTCGCACTTGCATATGCAATTGATTTTATTGGATTTTTTGTTGCCGCGCGCGCGTGAGTCGCTTATATCCCGGCTGAACTCGCCCATTCCAGACACCCCCGAGGAGACCGCCCATGCAAGGCGACAAGAAAGTCATCGAATTCCTGAACCTGGCGCTGAAGAACGAGCTGACGGCGGTGAACCAGTATTTCCTGCATTCGCGGATGCTGATGGATTGGGGCGTCACCAAGCTCGGCAAGTATGAATACAAGGAATCGATCGAGGAGATGCATCACGCCGACTGGCTGATCCAGCGCATCCTGTTCCTTGGCGGGCTGCCGAACCTTCAGGACCTCGGCAAGCTGAACATCGGCGAGAGCGTGCAGGAAATTCTCGAATGCGACCTGAAGCTAGAGAACATTGCCATCCCGCTGCTGCGCGATGCGATGGAGCATTGCGAGAAGGTGCGTGACTATGTGAGCCGCGACCTGTTCGGCAAGATCCTCCACAATGAGGAAGAACATGTCGATTACATCCAGACGCAGTTTGCGCTGATCGAGCGGATCGGTATCGAGCGGTACACGCTGCTGCAGGCGGAAGCGAACGAAACCAATAGTTGACATTCGATCTGACGACGGATCGTTTTCCAATATAGTCCGTACACACACTTTATTGTGTGCAGGCTATATTGTTGTGGAAAATGGGTTGATCCCCACAACGAATGCCGCTTTAGCTGCAGGGGAGGCATATTGCCTCCGCCAATGCATTCGTGACTGTTC
>NZ_JBKBXW010000028.1:0-55385 GCF_046313735.1 Hyphomonas sp. | reverse complement strand
TCCAGTTAAAATACGTCGCCTGGCTGATCCCCGCCTTGCGGCATATCTCCGCCACCGGAATCCCAGACTCGCCCTGCTTGATAATGAACGCCTTCTGCGCGTCCGTGAACTTCGATGCTCGTATCCTTCTGTCTCCTCCCAGCCAGGTTCCAGGATACCGGAAACTCCAAGCCGAAACGATCCAGTTTGTTGGGGGCAGAGCAAACCCCGAAAACGCTGCGACGATTCAGAAAATGCGAACATTGACCTGATTCAAGTTGGCGGCCCGGTTTGTAACTCACATCAACTTTTCATGGACCCGAGATCGTCCAGACTGCAACGCCAGCAGCGGGCAGGCACTGAGCCCCAATAATCCACGTCTCGTCCTCCGGCCCGATGCCCCTTGCCCCAAGATCCTCAGTATCCGGACCATAATTGAATGCGAACATCATCTGTCCGGCTTTAACCAGTCTGAGGTCAGGCCCCGTTTCGACATGGTCGATCCCAAGGCTCTCGAAGATCTGCCGGAGCAACGCGATCCAGGAATCCTCATCCAGCCAGAAGGCCAGATAATGGAAGTTCCCTGAGACGGAATAGGCGGGCGCGCGGTCCTCAAACCAGCCGCGGACCTCGGCTATCGTCTCAATGCGTTCTTTCCAGATGTGGCCGGTGAGTTTTGAGTCCGCTGTCTGCACTGCAAATGCAGCTTCCTTTGGCAGGCTTTCGAATGAGAGGACACGCGTCCCCGTGAGGTTTGCCAGCGGTCCCGGGGGCAGGGGCGCTGCCGTCCGGCCGCTTTCATCCCGGGCGCCGGTGAGCGGTGTGGCAAGGATGAGCGCGCCTGAACGCGCGAGCTTATCAGCAAGGGCTTCCGTGAGCACGGTCAGGGCCGGCACAAGGATCAGGTGATAGCCTTCAAACTCCTGGTCGGGGAACAGGATGTCGATCGTCTGGCCAAGCATCCGGCAGGCCTTGTAACAGGTCCGGGCGGGCCATAGGGGGCCCTGCCTGTTTCCCTGCGGCTGAATTTCCAGCTGCCAGAGGCTCGGATAGTCGATGAGAAGTCCGATCCTCGATTGGTCCTTCCGGATCTCCGGAATGCCGCCCAGTTCATCCGTCACCTGACGGATCTCGTCGCATACTGGCTGCGGCGCTCGGTCGTTCGCCAGCAGGCCTGCATGCATCTGTTCCTGCGCAAAGGACGCCTGACGCCACCTGAAATAGCTGACAAAATCTGCCCCATGCGCAAACGCCTCCCAGCTCCAAAGGCGCACCGCGCCCGGTGCGGGCGCGGCATTGTAGCCCGCCCAGTTCACAGGGCCCGGCTGCTGCTCCATGATCCCCCATTTTGGGGCGCAGGCCCTGAAGACATCATGGTTGAAGGCGGCAAAATCCGGATCGCCATATCTCAGCCTGCGGAGTTTTTCTTCCTTCGGCGCTGAACCTTCGCTCAGGAGGCCAATCGGGTAGCTGTCCCAGGAGGCATAGTCGAGATCACGCCCCATCTTCCGGTGATCGAGCCGGGTATAGTCGCCGATGAAATTATGCGTCACGGGACGGTTCGGGCTCAGCCGGCGGATGATGTCGACCTGCTCACGATTGAAGTCGCACATCTGGTCAGAGCAGAAGCGCCGCCAGTCCAGACGGTGCGACGGGTTTGCCTCCGTCACAGTGGCCTGCGGCGGGTCCACTTCGCTGAAGTCTGCGTATTCCTGCGACCAGAACACCGTCCCCCAGGCTGCATTCAGCGCCGCCACCGATCCATACCGCGCCGCCAGCCAGTTGCGGAAAGCCGAAACGGCATCGGCAGAAAAGCTTTCATCACTGCCATGATGGCCATACTCGTTATCGGTCTGCCACATGATGACGGCGGGGTGCTCTCCGTAGCGCCCTGCCACCGCCTCGGTGATCCGGCGGCTCTCGGCGCGGTAGGTGCGCGAGGAGAAACAATAATGGCGCCGCGAGCCGAACCGCCGTGGCCGGCCATGTTCGTCGCAGGGCAGGATGTCCGGCTTCAGGTCAACGAGCCACTTCGGCGGCGTGGCGGTCGGGGTACACATCACGACGCCGAGGCCTGCATCGCCAAGCACTTTGATGGCCCGGTCCAGCCAGCCCCAGTCAAACCCGCCCGGCGCCGGCTCGATCCGGGACCAGGCAAACTCTCCGATCCGCACCATCGACAGGCCGAGGCTGCGCATCCGGCGCGCGTCGTCGGCCCAGTCGGCCTCCGGCCAGTGTTCAGGATAGTAGCAGACGCCGAGCTTCATGACGGGACTCAATCGATGGGAGTGAAGTGGAACAGGCGTCCGTGATGCGGCAGGCGAGGATCCCCGTGAAAGCCGCCCCAGGCGAGTGCCTCGGCTGTATGGACGCCGAGATCCTTTCCGGCAGCGTCGTCGGGCAGAAGTTCCCGCACGTCATAGCGCGCGCCGTGTGGCAAGCCCGGAATGGCGATGCGGGATTGCAACGGCCAGGCGGACATGCCGGTCCTGAGCGTTCTCAGCAGGAAGTCGCCTTTGGCCGGGCGAAACACCGCGGAGACGTGCAGCGCTGGATCCCGGGACTCCAGCACTCTATAGACCCCTGCCTGCAGAACGGGCCGCACCTGTTTGTGCAGCGTGATCATCCTGGCAAGCATCGCACGGTCGTCTTCGCTGAGCTTTGCCGGGTCAAGTTCGACACCAAAATGGCCAAACACTGAAACAAGCCCCCGGAAGGCCATCGGGAAGGCGCGGCCCGTGATGGGATTTGGGGAAGGGCCCACATGGCTCCCGGTCATCTCTGTCGGAACGTGGCGGGACAGGGTGTCCTGGATCCGGATCCGGTCGAGCGCGTCGGTGGCATCGCTTGCCCAGAAGCGCATCACGCGCGGCAGTATCCCGAAATCAATCCGCCCGCCCCCGCTGGCGCAGCTTTCGATGTCGAGATCCGGAAACTCCGCCTGCAGACGGTCGAGAAGAGCATACAGGCCATGGACCTGCGCCGTCGCCCGCATACGGCCGGCATGCGAGGCTGGATAAAGCTCCCGGTTACAGTCCCATTTCAGGTAATCGATATCGCCGGGGCGCAGCAGGGCCGCCAGAGCATCGAACAGGTAGTCGCGAACCTCCGGATTGGACAGATCGAGCACAAGCTGGTTGCGCCCGGTCGGCGCATGCTCATCCGGGTAACCCAGCGCCCAGTCCGGATGAGCGCGGTACAGCCGGCTGTCACGGCTCACCATTTCCGGCTCGACCCAGAGTCCGAAAGACATGCCGAGCCCGTTCACCGCGCGGATCAGCGGGCCAAGCCCATTCGGGAAGCGAACGGGATCCGGCGTCCAGTCGCCCAGCGATGTCGTGTCATTGCGGCGCCCAGCAAACCAGCCATCATCCAGCACGAAACGCTCGATGCCGAGTTCGGCCGCCTGTCCGGCGAGTTCAATCAGGCTCGCTTCATCGAAATCGAAGTAGCGCGCTTCCCAGGTGTTGAAATGCACCGGCCGGTTCGCTGAGCGGGTCCGTGGCCGGACCAGCCTGCGCGCGTGGGCATGCCAGACGTCTCGAAGCCCGTCAAAGCCCCGTCCGGAGACTGCAACAAGCGCTTCGGGGCTCTCGAACTGAGCGCCGGGTTCGAGGATGATTTCTCCTGCTTCATAGAGCGCCTCGGCGCAGAGCTCCGCAGAGCCGTCCCGAAGCCGCTCTGCCCGGATGAGATGGCTGCCGCTCCAGGCAAGCTGGATGCCAAGTGCGCGTCCCGTTTCATCGCGCGTGCCGGCTTCGCAGATCACGAGACCCGGTGGCCCGCCAAATCCGGACCGACCGAGCCGTGCAGCCCTGCCGGTGAAGCCGGATTCAATTGGCCGTCGCGCCTTGTGCCCTTCGCGCGCCCAGGCCCCATGGGCCGAAACGGTTTCGTCCGCCCAGTCGGGCAGGGGCAGGAGCAGCGCCGCGCACCTCAGGAGCAGGAGTGTCTCCTGCCCGTCATTTTGCACCCGCGTACGCATGTGCAGCAGGCCGTGCGCGAGACGGATCTCAACCTCGGCGCCAAGACCAAGCGTGGGATCGGCCGATCGCAGGATCAGGCCCGCGTGCGCAATCTGCTCCATCGTTACCGGTCGCAGCGTGACTGCGCGCCCGTCGCCCATTCGGACGGCTTCGACGAGGGAGGGCCCGTCATACCCATTGCCTCGCTGGGCGAGCAGCAGTGGACCGGGCGGCGCGTCAGGCCCGGCGGGCAGGACCGGCGCCGGCCCCGCCGGATGTGCGGCGGGCGCAGGGCCGAGGAAGCCAAGCCTGAACCCGCCTGGCGAATGAACCACCTCGAGCGCCAGATGGCCGTCGGAAAGAAACGCTCTGTCAGTCATACGCTCCGCACCCGGCCCCTCGCGCCTCGTCATTGCTTCTAGGATCATTCTGGCGGACGCGGTAGCTATCGGGAATCGAATTGATTCAAACGCGCAAGGCAGTTTGCTGGGCCAGATGTCATCCAGAGCGTCAATAATCAGGCTTGAGGGCAGGACCGGCCAGGTGTTCCGCAGGGACCATCTCAAGGCGGATGGCCGCCGCCTTGCCCTCTATGGCTACGCGCCGCATGACGGCCCCGTGCTGGATGAACTGCTGAGGCCAGAGACCGCACCGGGAGAATTGCGCCGGGATCCCTTGCGCAACAGTTGGGCCATCTACGCGCCGCACCGCCAATCCCGCACATTCCTGCCCTCGGCGGCAGACGATCCGCTGGCCCCCGCGCGGCAAGGCGGGCCGCTGACGGAGATTCCCTTCGAGGATTTCGAGCTCGCTGTTTTCGAAAACAGGTTTCCGAGCCTCGCCTCATCCGGGGCGGCCGGGCCGCTCAGCGCCTGGGCATCCGGCCCCGCCCAAGGGCAGTGTGACGTCGTGGTGTTCTCGAAAGAACCGGCCGGAAGCCTCGGCACGCTGACCCATGCACGCCGGGTCCTGCTCATCGAGGCGCTGATTGATCGCTACAGGAGCCTCCACGCGGCGGGCTTCGCCTATGTGATGCCGTTCGAGAACCGCGGCGAGCAGGTCGGTGTCACGCTGCCCCATCCGCATGGGCAGATCTATGCCTTCGGGGATATTCCGGCGCCTCAATTGTCGGCGGCGAAAGCGTTCGAGGCCGGCTTCGACCTCATCGCCGAGCACGCCTCCTGGGATGGTGCCTTTGACGTTACCTCGGACGGCGATCTCACCGCCTTCTGCCCGCCCTTTGCAAGGTTTCCCTATGAAACCTGGATCATGCCGGGGAAACCGTGCGCTGGCCCGTGGGAGATGGACAGCGACAGCATCCACGCCCTCGCGCGCCTCCTCGGCGAAATCCCCCGCCGTCTCGATGCGCTGTTTGCGGAGCCCATGCCCTACATGATGAGTTTCCAGGCCGCGCCGCGCGGGATGACCGAAAAGTTCCAGTTCACCGTCCAGTTCTTTCCCATCCTCAGATCGGCTGGCCGGCTCAAGTTTCTTGCCAGCGTCGAACAGTTCACCGGCGTTTTCACTGTAGACGTTGTCCCTGAGGCCGCGGCCGGAAGGCTGAGATTACTATGACACGTGCAAGGGTTCCCGGCCGCGTCAACCTGATCGGCGAATGGATCGATTTCAATGGCGGCACCGTCCTGCCGATGGCCTTGCCGCAATGCGTCGATCTTGAAATGTGCACCAACGGTCGCGGGTATGACCGGGTGAAGTCAGCAGAATTCCCGGACACTGCGGACTTTGCCATCGACGCGCCCGCATCAGGGCATTGGTCGGACTATGTCCGCGGCGGCCTGCACTATGCGCGCCGAAGGGGCTGGATCAGCGGCGGGCAGGATGTGATGCTGAGCAGCGCTGTTCCGGTCGGGGCTGGCCTGTCTTCATCGGCGGCCACGATCGTCGCAACCCTGAAGGCGGCGAGTGCTCATGTGCCGGGACTTGATCCTGCCGAGATCGCGTTTGCGGCAAAATCTGTCGAGAATGATTTCATCGGCGTGCCCTGCGGTATCATGGATCAGATGGCCGTGGCTGTCGGAACAGCGGGGCACGCTCTGGCGCTCGATACAAGGGACTGCAGTTATCAACTCATCCCCGTTCCGGCAGGCTGGACATTTGCCGTGATCCATTCAGGCATCGCGCGGGCGCTGGCAGACGGGCGGTACAAGGCGCGCCGGGAAGAGTGCCTCAAGGCGGCCGAGGCACTTGGTGTCGCCCATCTCTGCGATGGCGACCCCGGCCTTGCCGAAGCCCTGCCGGGCCCGCTTGCCAGGCGGGCGCGGCATGTCGTCTCCGAAGGGCGCCGCGCGCTGGACGCCGCCGCGGCCCTCCGGTCTGGCGATTTTCTGGCCTTCGGCGCGCTGATGAATGCCAGTCACGCCTCCCTGCGGGAAGATTTCGAAGTGTCGGTGCCCGAGATGGACGCCATGGTTCGCGACGCGGTCGATCTTGGCGCCGCGGGCGCGCGCATCACCGGTGCCGGCTTTGGCGGGTGTTTCGTCTGCCTCATCGAGGCACCGCTGGCAGACGCCTGGTGGCGCGGCCTGCACTCACGTCATCCGGGGACGTCCCGGATCGCCTGAATGGCCTTCAATGATCCTCAGGAATCTCACCTGGACAAACAACGCGCCGACCTCGATGCGATCCGGACGGGCGTATTCGAGGCTGCCCGTGGCGCAATTGGCTCCTGCGACAAACGGATGGCCAGCGTCTCATCGGGGCCAAAGCGTGTCCGCATCGCGCCGCGCTTTTCCGCCTCGTAATCATGGCGCGCATGGACGCCGATGACGCCCGGCACTTTGTGCTGTGTCAGCGCCCGGATATGATTGATCGGGACGCCGCCGCGCCCCCGACAAAAGCCGAGGCAGAAAGCCGCGACACGGCAAGCGCAGACATCGGATACAGCCGGCTCGTCATGCATGCCCTTTCGAATGACAGGTTCAGTGTGCCAAGAATGTGCCAAAGTGTGCCAATTGAGGCGACCGCGAGCGAACATCAGCACGCATGAAAAGTCAAATAAATATGTGTAAAACAATGAGATACCGAACGCCCAAGAAAACCCGCGAACACCGAATTTTATCACTTTTAATCCGTAGGCCGCAGGTTCGAATCCTGCTGGGCACACCAAGTTTCCCGCACCAGACAGCAGTATGTGGCGCACGCCATCAGGCGGGCTCGGCTGCGTCCGGGCGGCGGGCCGCGAGGCGCGCCAGAAGCTCCTCTGCAAAGGTCGTCAGCGTGTCATCCCGCGCGCCCATGACCAGGATGCGGTCGCCGGGCTCCGCCAGTTCCATCAGCCGCGCGCCGCAGGCGGCCCTGTCACCCAATGCTTCAGCATGGCGGCCAAGGGCGCGGATATCGGCGGCAAGGTCTGCGCTGCTGACAGATCGGTCCACCGTGCCGCCGAAATAGGCCGGCTCCGGCATCAGCAGGATATCCTCCGCATCCAGATTTTCCGCGAAGCATTCGGCAAACTCCCGCCGCATGTTGCGCAACGGCCCGAAGCCGTGCGGCTGGAACATCACCAGCACGCGGCCGGGAAACTGGTTCACGGTGCGCAAGGTGGCGGCGATCTTGTCGGGGTTGTGGCCGAAATCGTCGATGACCGTCACGCCGCCTTCCGTGCCGATCACATCGAAGCGGCGCGCAATGCCCGTAAACTCGCGCAGCGCGGCGGCCGCCTCACCCAGACGCACGCCGCAAGCCATCGCGGCGGCAATGGCCGCCAGCGCATTGGAGGCATTGTGAAGTCCCGGCGTCTTCAGGCGGATGTCAGCCTCGGTGTTCGATGTCCGGTCGCATACGGAGAAATTGATGCCATCCGCACCCGGAAAGATACGGCTCGCGAAAAGCTGCGCCTCCGGATGGCTGAGGCTGTAGGTGATCGCCTCGGGAAAGTCCCCGGCCATCCGGGCGGTCTCGTCATTGTCCAGGTTCAGCACCACCGTCTCTGCCCGCGCCGCGAAGCCGCCGAACAGCGCACGCAGCTCGTCCATGGATTTATGGTCGAGCGAGATGTTGGAGACGACCGCCACGCGCGGATTGTATCCCGCAATCGAGCCGTCGCTTTCGTCCACTTCCGACACAAAGATGCCGCTGCTTCCCACGAGCGAGCTGGCAAACAATGCCTCCGGCGTCTGAAAATTCTTCATCACCGCGCCGTTCATCACGGTCGGGCTCTTGCCGGCATGGTGCAGGATCCAGGCGATCATGCCGGTGGTGGTGGATTTCCCGCTCGTGCCCGCCACGCCGATGGCCGTGGGCGCGGCATTGAACAGCGCCGACAGCATCTGCGCCCGGCTCATCCGCTTGGCGCCGACGCGCAGGGCGGCGGCAATATCGGGCACGGTGTCTTCGACTGCTGCCGAGGCGACGACGACCTGTTCGGGGCTGGTCACCCCGCTGCCATCCTGCGGGTAAAGCCGGATGCCGCGTGCGCGCAGATACTCAAACTTCGCCGGCGTCCGCCCCTGATCCAGCGACCGGTCAGAGCCTTCGATAATGTGGCCCTGATCCGCCAGGATCAACGCCAACGGCAACATGCCGGAGCCGCCAATGCCGCAGAAGAAATAACGTTTGGGATCTGTCATGAAACGCACTCTAATTAGGATTCTGTCTGCCCCAATGCATGCCCGGGAGTGAAAGTTGACACAACGCAAAACACGCATCGGCATCGTCGCCCCCGGCCGTGCATTGGACCAGTCCATTGCGGCTCGCGTGACCGCTGTTGCAGGCAACTCCGCCGAGCTCGTCTTCCACCCCCAATGCTTCCTCAGCCACGGCCATTTCGCCGGGCCGGACGGCGCGCGGGCTGACGCTTTCGCGAAGTTCGCAAATGACCCCAGCCTCGATGCGATCTGGTTTGCGCGGGGCGGGTATGGGGCTTGCCGGCTGCTGGACCTTGCCTTTGAGCGCCTCGGCGAGGCGGCGCGGGCGAAGACCTATCTCGGCTACAGCGACACCGGCTTCCTGCTGGCGCAGCTCGCGAAGCGCGGCATTGGCCGGGTGGCGCATGGGCCGATGCCGGCGGACATCCTGCGGGAGGGCGGCGAGGCGGCTGTGCGCCGGGCCATCGGCTTCCTGACAGGCGCGGACAGCGAGGCGGGCGTCGAGCCCTCAACCCGCGCGCCGGGCAAATATGCCGCCTTCAATATCAGCGTGCTGGCGAGCCTCACCGGCACCGTCCATGCACCGGACCTTGCCGGCCATACGCTGCTGATCGAGGATGTCGGCGAGTATCATTACCGGCTCGACCGGCTGATCTTTATACTGACGAACAGCGAGACCGTGCGCAGCGTCGTCGGCATCCGGCTCGGCCGCTGCGGGCCGATCCCGGTGAATGATGTGGACTTCGGCATGACCGAAGCGGAAATCGCGGCATATTGGTGCCAGAAGAATGGCATCCCCTATCTCGGCCGCGCCGATATCGGCCATGATGCGGAGAACAAGATCGTCGTCTTCGGCGACCGGCGCCCCTCTGCCTGAAGCGCCCTAGATGGCCGGCAGGTCCACAGTAAAACGCGCGCCGCCTTCGGGCCGGTTGGTGGCATGGACGCTGCCGCGATGCGTCGCCGCGATCTGGCGGACAATGGAGAGTCCCAGCCCCGAATTGTTGCCAAAGGCGGTGCCCTTGGGGCGATCCGTATAGAAACGGTTGAAGATCGTCTCCAGCTTGTCTTCCGGAATGCCGGGCCCGAAATCCTCGACGATCAGCCGGGCCAGCGTGCGCGGGCCATCGGCGGCCTGTTCAAGGCGCACTTCCACCCGGCCCGAAGCCGGCGAGAAAGAGCGCGCATTGTCAATCAGGTTGCGGAGCACCTGTCCCAGAGGCCCCTCCCGCCCGCGCACCAGAAGGCGCGCGCCCAGCGTGTCATCGACAAAGGCAACCTGCACGCCCTGGCCGCCATCCTCGAGCACTTCATAGGTGTGCACAATGTCCCGCGCGAAGCGGGCAATGTCGATGGCCTCGGTCGGCAGGCGGCTCATCTCCGCTTCGAGGCGCGAGGCGTTCGAGATGTCCGTAATCAGACGGTCGAGGCGTTTGACATCCGAGGCGATCACCTGCCTCAGCCGCGCCGCCGCGTCCGGGTCCTTCACCCGCTCCAGCGTCTCCACGGCGGAGCGGATGGAGGTCAGCGGGTTCTTCAGCTCATGCGCCACATCGGCGGCGAATTGCTCGTTCGCCTCGATCCGCTCGATCAGCGCCTCAGTCATGGACTGGAGCGAGACAGCAAGGTCGCCGATCTCGTCGGTTCGCTTCGTCAGCTGCGGCAGGTCCATCCGCGCCGATGCGCCCGAGCGCACCCGGTCCGCCGCGACCGACAGCCGCCGCATCGGCCGCGCAATCACGAGGGTCAGCAGGATCGAGGTCACAAAAGCCGTCAGCACCGCCACGCCAATGAACGGCACCAGCGCCACCCGCTCGGCCCGGATGATCTCGTCAATATCGCTGCCCTCGACGATCAGCACACCGACGACCGCAGACACTCGCTGCACGGGCAGCGCGACGGAAATGACCCGCTGGCCGCGATCTGAAAAACGCTGGCTGGAAGCGGCGTCGCCCCGCGCCGCGCTCCGAAATTCTTCTTCGAATGTCTGTGCCCGGAGCGCCTCGGCGCTGCGCCGGGGCGAGAAGACATCGAACACTTCGCCCGCCCATTCGGAAAGATCGCGGCCCATCCGGGCGAACCAGTCCGGCTCGCGCAGGGGCGGCAGAGCGCTGACATCAACGGCATCTGACAGGAAGTAACTGTCGGCCACCATCTCGCCGGAGGGCGTAAAGATACGCGCCCGGATCCTGTCCGGCAGGTTCAGCCGCGCAAGTGTCTCGCGGGCGGCTTCCTGGTTCAGCGAGGGTTCCGGCGTGGTGGCAGCATCCGACAGGAGGCTCGAGAACACCTGCGCCTGCGCAATCAGGTCCTGTTTCTTCGAGGCGACGAAGCCGGCGCGCATCTCATTGAGAACCATCGCGCCGGCAATCAGGATGGCGAGGCCGGCAAGGTTTGACGCAAAGATCAGCCGCGCAATGCGCGAGCCGAGGATCGAGGCGCTGCGCCGTCCGTTGGTCCTGCGAGGTGGGCTGGTGCCGGCCATGAATGTTCCCGTTGTCCCTTCGGGGCCGCGCCCTTGCCCGGTCAGACGTCGGCGCCGACCCGCATCGTGATGATCCGGTCCGGATTGCGCGGCGGCTCGCCCTTGGCAAGCTGGTCCACCACCTCCATCCCTTCGGTCACCTGGCCCCAGACCGTGTATTGCCGGTCAAGGAAGCGGGCATCCTTGAAGCAGATGAAGAACTGGCTGTTGGCCGAATGCGGCGCCGAGGTGCGGGCCATCGAACAGGTGCCGCGCACATGCGGCTCGGTGTTGAACTCGGCTTTCAGGTCCGGCTTCTTCGAGCCGCCGGTGCCGGTGCCCTTGGGGCAGCCGGTCTGGGCCATGAAGCCGTCGATCACGCGGTGGAAGACAATCCCGTCATAGAATTTCTCACGGGCGAGTTCCTTGATCCGCGCGACATGGCCGGGCGCTAAGTCCGGGCGCAGGGTAATGGTGACATTTCCCTTGGAGGTTTCAAGCAGGAGCGTGTTTTCTGGATCGGTCATCGTCTTTTGTCGTCTTCCCTTGTCGCGGCGGTCTCTCGCCGTCATTCTGGCTATTCAATCGCGCTTCTGGCGGCAAGCGCGGCCAGCATGTTATATAGGGGCTCGGTAGCCCTGCTGACGAGGATTTCCGATTGTCTGCAATGCTTGGGACCCTTCTGGCAACCATTCTCGCCCTCGCGGGCCTGCTGCATATCGGCTGGGCGGCGGGGCTCAGCTTCCCGTTTGCCAATGAACAGGCCCTGGCCCGCTCGGTCGTCGGCCGGCGGGGCATCACGGTACTGCCCTCACGCGCAGGCACGGGATTTGTCGGTGTCCTGCTGCTGGCCGCTGCGCTGGCGGCATGGATTATGGGGCAGGACCCCGAGGCGCTGCCGCGCGAGGCGAAGCTGCTGCTGCTGCCTTCGGGGCTGCTGCTGACAGCGGTGTTCCTTGTCCGCGCGGTCGCAGGCATCCTGCCGGCCTTTGAGCGCTCGGCGCCGGAGGAGCCCTACCTGACGCTGAACCGGCGGCTCTACTCCCCGCTCTGCGCCTTTATTGCAGCGGGCTTCCTTGTGCTGACATTCCGGCTGCCGAACTGGAACTGGTGGCTGGCACAGATCGGGTTTCAGACGGCGCCCTGAGTATCCAAGGCCGCAAGCCAGTCTTCGGCTGAGCGGCCATCCTCGCCGGGCGCACGCATCATGCCCTCGAAGTTCCAGTGATTGAAGTGTGTGCGGATATGGGCGCCGGCCTGCCGGAAGGCGCGGGGCACGCCGCCGCCGGTGACATATCCCGCCGCCCGCACGAAGTCTGAACGGTCGGGCGCCTCGGCGCGGGCGGTGATGTGGAGGATGCCGCGCGCCGCGCTCTGGCTTCCGCCAAGAGCCAGAAAGGGCAGGGCCGGCTTTGCAACCGGGTCCGCACCGACCAGCCAGAAGGCCTGCCCGTCCAGCTCGCCCGCCACCCGCAGCACTGTATCAGCGCCCCAGCTATGTCCGATCAGGGCCAGCCGGTGGCCGGCCCCGGCAAGGTCCAGCGCCGTGCGCCGGGCGGCGGCGTGCGCATAATGCGGAAAATATTCCACCGGCCGGGCGCCTGCCGCTGCCCGCGCGCGGGCATAGGACAGGACGATCCGCGACACCTCATCGCCCGCCCCGCCGATATAAAGCTCGGCGAGGGGCTTATTCCGTATAGCGGTAGCCGACACCGTAGAGGGTTTCGATGGCATCGAATTCATCGGTCACTTCCCGGAACTTCTTGCGCAGCCGCTTGATATGGCTGTCGATGGTCCGGTCGTCGACATAGATCTGGTCGTCATAGGCGGCGTCCATCAGCTGGTCGCGGCTTTTCACATAGCCGGGCCGGGCGGCGAGCGCCTGCAGGATCAGGAATTCGGTGACCGTCAGGCGCACCGGCTTGCCATCCCAGGTGCAGGCATGGCGGTTGGGGTCCAGCACCAGCTTGCCGCGCACGATGGGCTTCACATCGCCTTCCTCAGGCGTGGAGGACGCACCCCGGCCCCGGCGCAACACGGCTTTCACGCGCTCGGCCAGAAGTCGGTTCGAGCAGGGTTTGCGCACGAAATCATCGGCGCCGATATTGAAGCCGATCACCTCGTCGATCTCCTCATCCTTGGAGGTCAGGAAGATCACCGGCAGTTCGGAGGTCTGGCGCAGGCGGCGCAGCAGCTCCATCCCGTCCATGCGCGGCATCTTGATGTCGAGGATGGCGATATCGGGCGGAGAATCCGTCAGCGCCTGCAGCGCGCTCTCGCCGTCATGATAGGCGCGCACCTGATAGCCCTCGGCCTCGAAAAACATCTTGAGCGACGCCACGATGTTCTCGTCGTCGTCTACAAGCGCCAGCTTCGTCATGCCTTCGTCCTTCATGTCCGTTTTCGCGGCCGCCAGCGGGCCGGCAGCCTTCGTCCATGGGTGTTCAATCACAGCTCGCGTCATAGCAAAAGCCCTCCTGTCCGCCACTCCAGTAAAATCAACGGACTGGGGCGGGGTGAGGCCGGGATTGCGGCAGTTTGACGATGGATTGCGGCGGCGCCTGCCCGAAATGTGAAGGCGCCGGGGCAGGCTACTCCGCGCCGACCTTCACGACGCGCCGCCCGGTATTCTCGCCCCGGAACAGCCCGCAGAACGCCTCCGGCATCGCGGCGATGCCCTCGAAACGCTCCTCCTGCAGCTTCAGGCTGCCGCCCGCGATCATCTTTGCCATGCTGCCGAGCGCTTCTGGGAAGCCGCGCGCAAAGTCGAACACGACGAGGCCCTGCATATTCACCCGGTGGGTAATGAAGGGCTTGGTATTGACGATGCCGGGGGTCTCTTCCGGCGTCAGATTATAGTCTGCCACCTGTCCGGAAATGCAGATCCGGCCGTTCAGCGCCATCAGCGGCAGCACGCGGTTGACCATCGCATTGCCGACATTGTCGAACAGGATGTCGACACCCTTTGGAAACTCGGCAGCAATGGCGGCGGTGAGGTCTTCGGCAGACTTGTAATTGATCGCCGCGTCGAAGCCGGCCACCTCCGTCAGCCAGCGGCATTTCTCGTCCGATCCGGCCACGCCGACGACTTTCGAGGCGCCCCAGCTTTTCGCAAGCTGGCCAGCGGTCGCGCCGACCGGCCCCGCCGCAGAGGTGACGAGCACCGCGTCGCCCTCCTTGAAGCGCGCCACATCCTTCACGCCGAACCAGGCCGTCAGCCCGGGCACACCCAGCACGCCGATCCAGGCCGACAGCGGCACGCCCGGCGCATCCGCGACCTTGCCGATAAACCCCTTGCCGGACTGGAGGGAATGGGTCTTCCAGCCGCCCGCGCAGAACACTTTCGTGCCCACCGGCCAGTCGGGATGGTTCGAGGCGTCGACGATGCCCGCGCTGAAACCGTCAATCGGTTTGCCGAGCGGCAGGGCGGCGGCATAGCTGTCCCCGCCCGACAGGCGCGAACGTGTGCCGGGATCGACCGAGCACCAGGCATGGGCCACGCGGAACTGGCCGTCTTTTGGCTCGGGCAGCGGCAGGGTCTCCAGCCGGAAGTCGGACGGCTTCGGCGCGCCCTCGCAATATTGGGCCAGCACGATCTGTTGCATGATGGGGTCGCTCCTCAGGGATCTTCGCCGGGCTTGGTGGTGAACAGGTCAGCCCATTCGGGATGCTTGGCATACTGGCCGCGCACATAGGGGCAGACCGGAACGATCCTGAAGCCGTTAGTGCGGGCGTCTTCCAGCATGAAATCGAGCAGCGCGCGGGCGACGCCGCGTCCGCCCATAACTTCGGGAACGCGCGTATGTTTGGCGCTTATGATGCCGGGGGCCGGATAGGTGAACTCGATCTCGGCCACCGCATCAATGCCATCGATGCGCGCGGCATACCGGCCTTTAGGGTCGCCATCCTCGCGGGTGATCAGGATGTCGCTCAAGCCGGTCTCCGATGCCGTGTTCCGCAATCCCTTCGGGGATAGCGGCTGGGGGAGGCGGTGTCCACAAGGGCGCGGAACCGCCTCATGCATCCAGACTGAACCAACCTCTCGAACGGCTCATCCTGAGCGAAGTCGAAGGACGAGCTGGGGCGTGGGACAGATTGTCTTGGGCCATCCTTCGACTTCGCTCAGGATGAGCGTTGCGCTGGGTGGCTTTGGTCAGGCCTTCAGCCGCGCGCAGGCAATCGCAAGCGCGCGCGGATACAGCCGGTGCTCCTCCGGCAGCAGGCGCGCGGCGAGGGTATCCGCCGTATCGCCAGGCAGGATCGGGATGGCGGCCTGCGCAATGATCTCGCCCTCATCCACCCCGGCGCTGACCCAGTGAACGGTGCAGCCGGCCTCGCGGTCGCCCGCCTCGATGGCGCGCTGATGGGTGTCGAGGCCCTTGTATTTCGGCAGCAGCGACGGGTGGATATTTACCATCCGGCCTTCCCAGCGCGTCACGAACCACGGCGTCAGCACACGCATGAAACCGGCCAGCGCGATGATCTCGATGCCAGCGTCCGTCAGCGCAGCATCGAGCTCCCGCTCGAAGGCTTCGCGGTCCTTGCCGTAGAGCTTGTGGTCGATCGCGCGGGTGGGGATGCCTGCGGCCGCAGCCGTTTCGAGCCCCTTTGCCTCCGGGCGGTTGGAGAGGACGAGGACAGGCTCCGCCGGATAGGAGGGATCCTCCGCCGCCTTCAGCAGCGCTTCCATATTGGAGCCGCGCCCCGAAATCAGGATCGCAAGGCGGAAGCGGCTCATGCCTGTGCCAGGTCGCCCAGGATGCGCGGGTCTTCCCCGGCGGCAGTCAGCTCAGCCATCACCGAATCCGCGTCTTCCGGCGCCACCGCCAGCACGAGCCCGATGCCCATATTGAAGGTGCGGTGCATCTCTTCGAGGTCGACCTTGCCGGCATCCTGCAGCCATTGGAACACCGGGGGCGGGGTCCAGCCCGCGCGGTCGATGCGGGGGACAAGCTCATCCGGGCACATGCGCGGCGTGTTCTCGGTCAGGCCGCCGCCGGTGATATGGGCGAGGCCCTTGACCTTGCCCGAGCGGATCAGCGGCATCACCATCGGGGCATAGAGCCGTGTCGGCGTCAGCAACGCTTCGCCGAGTGTTTCAGAGTTTGAGAAGGGCGAGGGGCCGCCATAGAACAGGCCCTCGCGCTCGACGATCCGGCGGATCAGCGAATAGCCATTGGAATGGGGGCCGGAGGAAGCGACGCCGATCAGCACATCGCCCGGTTTCATGTCGCCCATGCGGGGCAGCACCTTGTCCCGGTCCACAGCGCCGACGATGAAGCCGGCGAGGTCATAATGGCCGGGGGGGTACATGCCGGGCATTTCGGCGGTTTCCCCGCCTACGAGGGCGCAGCCAGACCGGCGGCAGCCTTCCGCGATGCCGGCAATCACGGCTTCAGCGATGCCGCCCTCCAGCTTTCCGGTGGCGAAATAGTCGAGAAAAAACAGCGGCTCGGCGCCCTGCGCCAGCACATCATTGGCACACATAGCCACCAGGTCGATGCCGACCGTGTTGTGGATACCCGTCTCGAAAGCCAGCATCAGCTTGGTGCCGACCCCGTCCGTGCCGGAAACCAGAATCGGGTCATCATAACCCGCAGCTTTCAGGTCGAACAGCGCGCCGAACCCGCCAAGCCCGCCCATCACGCCAGCGCGGGCGGTGGCCTTGGCCATCGGAGAGATCGCCTCGACGAGGCGTTCGCCGGCATCAATGTCGACCCCGGCATCGCGATAGGACAAGGGCTGTTTCGATGTCTCGGTCATGGCCGCAGGGCCCCTCTCTCCGCCTGGAGCGCGCGTTAGCACGCGCCGGGGCGCACTTCCAGTGACGGTTATGAAGGATTGGGCAGTGGGACTGATGAAGAATTGGGGCGCCTTATTTGCGCCTAACGGGGGATTCACATGAAGCGCGAGGTTTTCGCTGTAACAACGCCTTGTTAGAAGGGCAGCGGACAAGGAGTGCAGGCCCGATGATTCGTTGGATGGTGGTTGCAGCGATGCTGCTGCTCGGCGCGGTGCAGGCCGCCACGGCAGATGTGCGCGATGTGTATACGGTGCGGGGCATCGATGTGAACGAACAGGCCGCCAGCCTGATCGAGGCGCGCGAGCGCGCGATGGCCGCTGCCCGCGTCTCCGCCGCCCGCACCATGATCAACCGCATCACCCTGCCGCGCGACCGCAGCGCCGCCGGCGGGGTGCCGATGGATTCGGCGCTGGCCAGCCGTCTGACGGCTGCCGTCGATGTCGAGGAGGAAGTCGCCGGCGCCGGGCGCTATCGCGGCAAGCTGTCGGTTGTGCTGAACCCGCAGATGGTCCGCGCCCACCTCAACAGTCTCGGCATCCCGTATCTCGACACGCAGGCACCGCTGGCGCTTCTCGTGCCCGTGGCCGCTGATGGCGCAACAGCCGACATGTGGCAGCGCGTCTTCCCGGAACGCTCCAGCGGCGCTCTGGTGCCCTATGTGCGCTCGGCTGCCTTCGGCCACACGGCATTCACCCCCTGGAGCGATCTTTCCGGAGAGGCACTCAGCCAGGGGGCCCGCCGCGCCATCATCGCAGACCTGCAGGGCCGCCCGGGCGCATGGCGCGTGATCCTCAGCGCGGTCACCGCCGGGGGCAGCGAGCCGCTTGGCGCAACCCCGCCCGCCGCCACGATGGAACAGGCCATGGCATCGGTCTCCCTGCTGCTGGATGAAGGCTGGAAGGAAGCCTCCATCATCCGCGACAGCGCGCGCACGGAAGTGAACGCCGCCGTGCGCTACACCTCCCTCGCCGAATGGAACACGCTGCGCTCGGCGCTGGTACGCTCGCCGCTGGTGTCGGATTTGCGCACGCGGGCGGTGGCGCGCGACGGCGCACTGATCACCTTCGCCTATGCCGGGGATGAAGCCCGCCTGAGGCGCGACCTGGCCCAGCGCGGGGTCGCCATCACGCGTGAGGCGGACGGCGCGCTGGCGCTGCGCTCCGCCGCGAGCTTCACCGGCCTGCAGTGAGCGCGGCAGCGGGCGGATCGCCGCCCGGCCAGCCGGCCCCGCCGCTTCTCGGCTTTCCCCCGGCGGCGCCGGATTGGGACCGCCTGATCCGGGGCGCGCCGAACGAAGCCGCCTTTGCCCTCGCAGCCCGCCCGGCGGACTGGGCCACCCCGGCTCTCTGCATCACCGGCCCCGCCCGGTGCGGGCTCAGCTATCTGGGCGAGGCGTGGGCCGCGCGCTTCGGCGGCACCTATCTTCCGGCCGCGACGTTCCGCGCCCTGAAACGTGAGGCGCTCGACGCTCTCTCGGGAATGCCGGTCGCGCTCGATGATGCAGACCTCGCCGTCGTGCGGCGCGACGATCAACTCCTCTCTCTCCTGAACATGGCGGCCAGCCGGGGCGGGCGCCTGCTGCTCCTGTCCCATCGCTCCCCGGCGGGCTGGCGCACCCAGTCGGCAGATCTCCGCTCCCGCCTCAATGCGCTGACGATTGCCGAGATTGCGCCGCCGGATGAAGCGCTGCTCAAGGCGCGGTTGCAGGCCGCAGCCTCGGCGCGCTTCATGAAACTGTCGCGGGAAACGATCAACTATCTGGCCGTCCGGCTCGAACTTTCCTATCAGGCGGGTGAGGAGACTATCGGGCGCCTCAGCGAAGCGGTGAGCCGGACCGGGAAATCGCCGGGCCTGGCGCTCGCACGGCAGGTGCTGGAGGGGACCGAGGGGCCGGATGAGGACGAGGCAAGCGAGGCTGGCGGCGGATGACCCGCACGCCGGCACAGGAGACAGGTGACCCCATGCCAGACGGACAACCGCGCGCAATCCGGCAGCTCATGTCCTCGCCGCAACGCTTCCTGAACCGGGAACTTTCCTGGCTGCAGTTCAACCGGCGTGTGCTGGACGAGGCCAATAACCCCGCCCATCCGCTGCTGGAGCGCCTCCGCTTCCTGTCGATCTCGGCCAGCAATCTCGATGAGTTCGACATGGTGCGCTATGCGGGCCTGCGCGAGCAGGTGCGCGCGGGCCTCTCCCGCCCCGGCCAGGACGGGCTGACCCCCGCCCAGCAGGTCGCCGAAGTCGAAGCCGCCGCGCTGGACCTGATCCGCGCCCAGCTTGCCCAGTGGCACGCCCTGAAAGCGGAAATGGAAGCGCAGGGAATCCACGTGCTTGCGCCGTCCGAGCTTACCCGCAAGGAGCGCAGCGAGCTCGAAGCCTATTTCCACTCCAACATCTTCCCGATCCTGACACCGCTTGCGGTCGATCCGGCCCATCCGTTCCCCTTCATTCCCAATCTGGGCTTCACGGTCGCCTTCGATCTCGAATCCGACGCTGGCGGGGAAGGGCAGGTCGGCATTGTGCCGATGCCGACCTTCGTGCGCCGGTTCATCCGCCTGCAGACGGGCACCAAGCCCGGCATCCGCTTCATTGCGCTGGAAGATGTCATCGGCCTGTTCCTGCCGGAACTGTTCCCCGGCTTCCGCGAGAAGGGCCGCTGCCTGTTCCGCATCGTGCGCGACAGCGATATCGAGATCGAGGAAGAGGCCGAAGACCTTATCCGCGAATTCGAGGTGCTCTTGAAACAGCGCCGCCGGGGCCGGATCGTCCGCCTGCGGATGCAGGCCAGCGCGCCGGAGCACCTGCGCAGCTTCATCCTGCGCGAGATCGGGGCGGAGCCGTCCGACATCGTCCTCTATGATGGAATGCTCGGCATGGCCCGGCTTTCCGAACTCATCGTCGATGACCGGCCGGACCTCCTCTTCCCGGCCTACGAGCCGCGCTATCCCGAGCGTATCCGTGAAATGGGCGGTGACATTCTGGCCTCCATCCGCGCGAAGGACATCCTCGTCCATCACCCCTTCGAGAGTTTCGATGTCGTCGTCCAGTTCGTCCGGCAGGCAGCGGCCGATCCGCAGGTGGTCGCGATCAAGCAGACGCTGTATCGTACGACCAGCAATTCCCCGATTGTCGGCGCGCTGATCGAGGCGGCGGAAGCCGGCAAGACCGTCACCGCGCTGGTCGAGATCAAGGCCCGCTTCGATGAGGAGGCAAACCTGCGCCTTGCGCGCGACCTTGAACGCGCCGGTGTTCAGGTCGTATACGGATTTATCGAATACAAGACCCACGCCAAGGTCTCGCTGGTCGTCCGCCGCGAGGGCAGCGAGCTGCGCACCTACACCCATTACGGCACCGGCAACTACCATCCCGTCAATGCCCGTATCTATACGGATCTTTCCCTCTTCACCGCCGACCCGGCGCTGGGGCGCGATGCCAACCGCCTGTTCAACTATGTGACCGCCTATCGCGAGCCGCCGGAAAACCCGCCGGCCTTCGAGACGATCTCGATGTCGCCTGTCACGCTGAAAGCCCAGCTGATCGAGATGATCGATGCGGAGGCAGCGGCGGCGAAGAAGGGCAAGCCGTCCGGCATCTGGGCGAAGATGAACTCGCTGGTGGATCCCGATGTGATCGACGCACTCTACCGCGCCAGCATGGCGGGGGTGAACATCATGCTCGTCGTGCGCGGCATCTGCTGCCTCAGGCCGGGCCTCCCCGGCATCTCCGAGAACATCACGGTAAAGAGCATCGTCGGACGCTTCCTGGAACATTCCCGCATCGTCTGCTTTGCAAATGGCGAAGCGCTCCCGGCCGCAAACTCGAAAGTGTTCATGTCCTCGGCTGACTGGATGCCGCGCAATCTCACCCGCCGGGTCGAGGTGATGGTCCCGCTTCTGAACCCGACCGTGCACCGTCAGGTGCTGAACCAGATCATGGTCGCAAACCTCAATGATGAATGCCAATCATGGCTCATGCGCCCGGACGGCAGCTATGAGCGGCTTGTCCCGTCTTCGGAGGAAACCGCATTCTCTGCACATGGATACTTCATGGATAATCCCAGCCTCTCCGGCCGCGGCAGCGCGCTGGAAGTCAGCCTGCCGCCGCGCCTGCAACCGCGCGAGATCAAACCGAAATGACCGTGCAGCGCGCCCGTCTCGCCGGAGTGATCGATATTGGCTCCAACTCGGTCCGTCTCGTGATCTGCGAGGTTCTTGGCGGCTCGATCCTGCAGAACTTCAACGAGAAAGTCATGGCCGGCCTCGGCGAAGGTCTGATGAAGACCGGTGAGCTATCGCCCAGGGGCATCGACGCCGCGCTGAATGCGCTCAGCCGCTACCGGGCAATCCTCCGGGCCCTGAATGTCGATACCTATGAAGCCGTCGCCACCGCTGCCGTTCGCGTGGCGGCAGACCGGGACGCGTTCCTCAAAAAGGCCGAACGTATGCTCGGCCGTCCGGTGCGCCTGCTCAGCGGCGCGGATGAAGCGCGCCTCTCTGCGCGCGGGGTCGATCTCAGCATTCACAATCCCATCGGCGTCATCGGCGATCTTGGCGGCTCCAGCCTCGAGCTCAAGCGCATCGGCCTCGCCAGTGGGCAGGGCGAGGAAGGCGACAGCCTGATGCTTGGCCCGCTCGCGCTCAGCGATATTTCCGGCGAGCCAAAGGAACTGCGCCGCCGCGTGCGCGAGGCGCTGAAGGCGAGCGCGGCCTTGCAGGGCGTCTCCGGCCGCTTCTATGCGGTGGGCGGCGCCTGGCGCGCCTTCGGGCGGCTGGTGATGGAGCTCGACCGCTACCCGCTTCAGGTCCTGCAAGGCTTCCAGATGACGGAGGGCCAGATCGCCCGCGCCGCAAAGCTCTGCATCGACTCGCTCGGCAATCCCGGCGCGCGCGCCCAGATCGAGGCGATCGACCGGCGCCGGGCCCGCCATTTCCCGGTGGCCGCTATCCTGATGGAAGAAATCCTGAATGTCAGCGGGCTCGACGGGGTCACCATCTCAGCGGCCGGCGTGCGCGAGGGTGTGGTTCACGAACTTCTGAACATGCCGATCAGCGATCCGCTCACGGATGGTGTCATCGCCTTTGCGCGCCTCGATTCAAACCAGATCGCCTTTGGCCGCGCCCTGCATGAATTCATTGCACCTGCACTTGTTCCGCAGCCGGACCTTTTCGGCTCGCCAGCCGCCGATATCCGCATCGAGAAAGCGGCCTGCATGATGGCCGACAGCGCCGGGCGCTTCCATCCCGATCACCGTGCCGAGATGGCTTATGATCAGGCCCTGCGCGCGCCCTATCTCGGCGTCACCCATGCCGAGCGCGCCATGATCGCGCACGCCATCGGCGCCCGCTATGAGAAGGATTTCCGCCGCCCGCAGGAGCATCTCGCCCTGACCACCGAGCCGCAGGCCGACCGCGCCCGCCAGATCGGCCTGCTGATGCGCCTCGGCGCGGTCTTCTCCGGTCGTTCCGGCCCGATCCTGAAGCGCGCAGAGCTGCGCCGCGAAGGCGAGACGCTGCTCCTGCAGGTCAGCCGCAAGGACGCCAAGCTCCTCTCCGAAACCGTCGAACGCCGCCTCTCCCAGGCCGCCACCCAGCTGCGCCTGAAACCGGCGATGAATGTGCGCTAGCTGGGCCAGCCTGTCCGGATAAGCACTTCAAAAGGAAAGCCAAGACCGATGCCCAGGATCGACATTGCCGAAGCGCCCGAAGGTCAGGGCACCCGCTATCCGGCGCCTTTCGGCGCGCCATGTGCCGGACGGCGCTGGCGGGCGCTGGGCGCGGCGGCGGGGCTGACGCAGTTCGGCGTGAACCTCGTGACGCTGGATGCCGGCGTCTGGTCGTCCCAGCGCCACTGGCATACCGATGAGGACGAGTTCGTCTGGGTGCTGGAAGGCGAAGTGGTGATGGTCACCGATGCCGGCCGTGAGGTGCTGCGCGCGGGCGACTGCGCCGGCTTTCCGGCGGGGCGCGCAGATGGTCACCACTTCATCAATGAAAGCGATGCGCCCGCGCGCCTGCTCGTTGCCGGATCGCGCAGCGAAGCGGACGCCTGCCACTATTCCGACATCGACATGCACCTGCACCCCGGCCGGTATGACGACAGCGCGCCGCGCTACACCCGCAAGGACGGCACGCCGTTCTGATAGCTCACTTCGATGTCAGCCCGCCATCGACGACCAGTTCCTGGCCGGTGATGTAGCTCGACGCGTCCGAGGCGAGGAAGACGATCAGGTTTGCCACTTCCTCCGGCTGGCCGGCGCGCTGCATCGGGGCGGCGCCCATGGCGATCAGGTGCGGGTCGAGTGCGTTGCCGCCCGACGCCTCGGCCATTGCGGCGCGGGCTTCGGGGCGCATCGTCTCGGTCATCCTTGTGATGGATTTCTGCCAGATCGGCGTGTCGATGATGCCGGGATGGACGGAATTGACGCGGATCTTCAGCCCCAGCTGCGCGCATTCCACGGCGGCTGCCTTGCTGAACAGGCGCACCGCGCCCTTGGAGGCGCAATAGGCGCTCGCCCCGGCCGCCCCGCGCAGGCCCGCGACGGAGGAGAGGTTGATGATGGAGCCGCCCGTATCCTTCATCGCCCGCATGGCCGCCCGCGTGCCCAGGAACACGCTATCGGTGTTGACCGCCATCTGCCGCTGCCAGTCGGCGAGGGAGTAGTCCATGAGCGCCCCGGCAATCGCGATTCCGGCATTGTTGACGAGGATCGAGGGCGCCCCCAGCAGGCCCTTCGTGTCGGCGAACACGCTGTCCCACAGCGCCTCATCCACCACATCCTGCGCCATCGCGGCGGCCTTGCCGCCAGCCTTGCCGATCAGCGCAGCGGTCTCTTCGGCGCTCGCCCTGTCGATGTCCGTGGCCATCACGGCGGCCCCCTCGCGCGCCAGCGCAACAGCTGCCCCCCGGCCAATGCCGCTGCCTGCGCCGGTCACGATGGCGACCCGGCCTGATAATTGCCCCATGAATTCCTCCCGTTTTGTCGACCGTTTTGCGGGGCACACTAGCAGCGGCCTCGCTTGACGCGAGCGGTTTATTGGTGTTTTACCCGCCGCTTCATGACGGGATGGTGCGGAGCCGCCGTTGCAATCGTGGGTGCAATGAAGCGCCCACCGGCCCGCGCTGACAATGAGGTACTACAATGTCACGTCGCCATAGCGCGAAGTACAAGATCGATCGCCGCGTCGGTGAAAACATCTGGGGCCGCCCCAAATCCCCCTTCAACAAGCGCAATTACAAGCCGGGCCAGCACGGCCAGAACCGCCGCAACAAGGTCTCCGACTTTGGTATGCAGCTGATGGCGAAGCAGAAGCTGAAGGCTTATTACGGCGACATCACCGAAAAACAGTTCTCCAAGACCTATGAGGACGCCGCCCGGATGAAGGGCAACTCGGCAGAAAACCTCATCGGCCTGCTCGAATCCCGCCTCGATGCCATCGTCTACCGCGCCAAATTCGTGCCGACCGTGTTCGCTGCCCGCCAGTTCGTGAACCACGGCCATGTCATGGTGAACGGCCGCCGCTGCAATATCGGCTCGGCCCGCCTGAAGCCGGGCGATGTGGTGCAGATCCGCGAGAAGTCGCGCAACCTCGCCCTCGTCCTGGAAGCCCTCGGCAGCCCCGAGCGCGATATCCCGGACTATGTCGAAGTCGACCCCAAGGCGATGACCGCCACCTACAAGCGCGTGCCCGCCCTGTCGGATGTGCCTTACCCGGTCAAGATGGAACCGGCCCAGGTGGTCGAGTTCTACTCCTCGTAAGAGACCTGATTTCCTTGAAGTTCTGACAAGGCCGCGCCACACTGGCGCGGCCTTTTCATTTTCCGGAGCCGCGTATCCATGGCCATTCCCTCGATTGCACAGGTCCGCAAGGCCCTGATCGCCCGCCCCGGCAAGCCGTTCGACCTCTCGGCCCGGGACACCGCTGACCGCAGCCTGTTCCCCGACAAGGCCGAAGCCGAGACCAGCCTGCGCAAGGACGCCGCCGTCATCAATGAGCTCAAGGACATGCTCTATGCCGAGGGCAAGCGCGGGCTGATTGTCGTGCTGCAGGGCATGGACACGTCCGGCAAGTCCGGCACGATCAAGGCGGTCTTCTCCGAAACCACTCCGCTCGGCATGGAGGTGAAGGCCTTCAAGGTGCCCAGCAGCGAGGAACTCGCCCGTGATTATCTCTGGCGCGTCCACAATGCCGTGCCCCGGCGCGGCCATGTCGGCATCTTCGACCGCTCGCATTATGAGGATGTGCTGGTCGTGCGCGTGCGCGGCTTTGCGCCGCTGGAGGCGGTCGAGCAGCGCTATGCGCAGATCAATGCCTTCGAGAAACACCTCTGCGAGAATGGCTACACGGTCGTCAAATTCATGCTCAACATCGGCCATGCCGAGCAGGGCGTGCGCCTGAAGGAACGCCTGATGGAGCCGCACAAGCTCTGGAAATTCAATCCCGGCGACCTCGACGACCGGGAACACTGGCCGGACTTCATGAATGCCTACCAGATCGCGGTGGAGCGCTGCTCCACCCGCCATGCGCCCTGGTATGTCATCCCCGCCGACAGCCGCTCGCGCCGCAATGCCATGATCGCCCGCATCGTGCGCGGCGCATTGGAGGACATGGACCTCGCATGGAAAGACCCCGGGCTGGACCCGGGGTCCTACACGATCTGACCGGCGAAAAGCTCAGTCGCGGAAGCTGACGCTTGCGCCGCTGGAGCGGTTGATGTCGCGCACCGGCGGGGCGCCCGCGAAGGTTACGCTGCTGCCGCTCGAGGACGAGGCTTCGGCGAGGTCCCGGGCGGCGACGTTCACCGATGCGCCGCTGGACGAGCGCACATTCGCGCTCTCGCAGGACAGGGTGTCCGCATTGACCGTCGCACCGGACGTTGCGGAGACAGCAATGCTGCGGCAAGGGCCGGTCAGGCTGATGTGCGAGCCGCTGGTGGCGCTGACCTTGAAGGTCGCCGGCGCCGCTGACGTCAGCTCCATCCGCGCCGCCGAGGAGACAGACACGTCATGCGCGCTGGCGCCTGCCGTTGCGACGTTCAGCACCGCACTCGATGAGCCGGATGCCTTCAGCGTTCCGGCGAAGAGCTGGCCGGCATCAATCCGCGCAGCCGAGGAAGCGGTCAGGTCCGCCGTGCCCGGCCGGCCCGCGACGGTCATCCGGCTGCCGGACGAAGCGCGGCCTTCAAACCGCGCCGAGGTGCCAAGGCGAATATCCCCGGTGGAGGACTGGGCAACGGTAAAGCGCTCCAGAGAAGGCGCTGTGATACGCACGGTATAGACCGGCTTGTCGCGGCCATTGACGCGCACGATGCGCCCGTCATTCTTGACCTCGAGCCGCGCATTGTTGCCGAACCAGCCCCGGCGCTTGAGGCTCTCACGCTCGACCGTCAGCACGCCGTTGCGGACCGTGACAACTGCGTCGGAAAAGTCATTCCCGTCGGTCTCGATAATCACTGAGCGCTGCGGCCCTTCCTCGAACACGACATTCATCGCGCCGCGGGTTTCGATCTGGGTAAAGGCGCCGACATTGACGGACTGGGTGCCCGCAAAGGCAGGCAGGGCGGCGAACACAAGGCTGGCAACAAAGGCAGCGGGAATGGCAGCGGGGCGGGTCATGGCAGGCTCCGGTCTGGCGGGTGAAAGGCGTTCCCCCTTATCACTTATCGAAAGACGATATGTCAATCGTTGTTTTTCGATAATTTCTGTCGGTGCGGTCAAGCCCCCCGCAAATTGGCGATCTGTCGCTCGAATTCATTGATCCGAACGGCTTCTTCCATTACGCCCAACACCGGAGAGTGCAGGCATAAGGGATGTCGGGATGAAACGGGCACTGCTCTTCCTGTGCCTCCTCGACGCGGCCGCACTTGCCGATGAGCCGTTGAAGCTGGAGGACGCCGTCAATCCTCCCGCATGGTTCACGTTTCAGGGCGAAACCCGCATCCGCTACGAAACCCTGGACGGCCAGTTCCGGGCCGGCCGGCAGGGGAGCGACCAGCTCTTGCTGTTCCGGACGCTGATGCTGGCAGAGGCCCACGCCGGGCCCGTCTCGATCGGCCTCGAATTGCAGGACAGCCGGACTTACCTTGCCGATGCCGGAACTCCGCTCTCGACCAGCCTGGTCAATCCGCTCGATGTCCTCCAGTTCTATCTGCGGGCAGATGACCTGCCCGGCCTGATCGGCTCCGGCTCGAGCGCTGAGGTCATCCTCGGGCGCCAGACCGTGTCGATTGGCTCGCGGCGCCAGATCGAACGGGTGGATTTTGCGAATGTGATCTTCAGCTATACTGGCGCCCACCTCATCAGCCGGAACCCGCGCGGCGATGCCTTGCACCTGCTGTATGTTGTTCCAACCGCCCGCTTCCCGAACACGCGCCCCGCGCTCGACGACAATGAGCTTTCCGGGGATGAGGAACAATGGGGCCGCCAGATCTGGGGGGTGCATGCCATCCGCGCAAATCTCGCTGGCGACATGGCGCCGGGACTGAGCGGTGAAGCGTTTGTGTATGGACTGGAGGAACGCGACACGCGCCGCTTCCAGACCCCGGACCGGTCATATGTTACGGTCGGAGGCCGGCTGTACCGCGCGCCGCAGCCAGGCCAATGGGACATCGACGTCGAAGCGGCCCGCCGCAAGGGCACGCGCTATGCCACCAGCAGTCCGGCCGATACTCAGAGTCTGTCGGTGGAGGCGGAGATGCTGTTCGCCGCGCTCGGCTACAGTCTTGAAATGGCCTGGCGCCCGCGCCTCGCGCTGGAATATTACTATGCCAGCGGCGACGGCAATCCGGACGATCTGGCGTTTGACCAGTATGAGCGCCTCTTCGGTTCGCGCCGCACCGATCTCAACAACACATCGATCCATGGTCCGCTGACACCCGCCAATATCAGCGCGCCGGGCCTGCGCCTCGAAGTCCGGCCGGATGCGCGCTGGGATGGCTGGGCCCAGTATCATGCGGTCAGCCTTGCCTCCTCCACGGATGCCTGGGTGATTGCCGGCCTCCGGGATCCTGACGGCCAGTCTGGCCGGTTCGTCGGCCACGCCTTTGACACCCGTGCGCGCTACTGGGTGATCCCTGAAAGTCTTCGCCTCGAACTCGGCGCCTCTGTCCTGATATTCGGCGAGTTTGCGAAATCGGTCCCCGGCGGTCCGAACGGCGATCGCACATTGTTCGGATACAGCCAGCTGACGCTCAGCTTCTGACTCCCTGCGCCTGCCTGCGCAGCACCATCGGCGGCTGGCCATAAGCGCGCAGGAAGGCCGTGCGCATTCGCTCGGCCTCGCCGAACCCTGTAGCGGCCGCGATGTCCTGCAGGCTCTGCCGGCTGCCCTCGATGCGGGCGCGGGCCGCTTCCAGCCGCAGCTTCTCGATGAAGCGGGCCGGGGTCGTGCCGGTCTCGGCGCGGAAGAGCCGGGCGAAATTGCGCGGGCTCATCGCCGCTTCCGCCGCCAGCCGCTCGACGCCGAGATCGGCGGCGAGATTTGCCTGCACCCAGCCGATCAGCGCGTCGAACCGCCCGGCGGCGCGGCCAATGTCCTGCATCACCGAGAATTGCGACTGGCCGCCCTGGCGCCGGTGGTAGAGCACCAGCTCCCGCGCAGCCCTGCGGGCCGTTTCCGGACCAAGATCGTCCTCGATCAGGGCGAGGGCGAGATCGATGCCTGCGCTGATACCGGCAGAGGTCCAGAACTTCCCGTCGCGCACATAGATCCGGTCAGCCTCGACCTGTACCTCTGGATAGCGCCCGGCGAGCGCCTCGGCGCGGCGCCAGTGCGTCGTCGCGCGCCGCCCGTCCAGCAGGCCGGCTTCGGCGAGCAGGAAAGCGCCGGAACAGACCGACGCCGTGCGCCGCGCGCGCGCGGAAATGCGCCGGATGGCGTCGATGAGGCGCGCGTCCGCAATCGCCGCGTGCGTGCCTTCGCCGCCGGAGACGATGAGCGTGTCTGGCGCGAGGCTATTGGGCAGGGCTTCGGTGAGCATCGCGGCGCCGGAGGAGGAGCGCACCGCGCCGCCATCGAGGGAGTAGAGCGCCAGCCGGTAGGGCGGCGGCTCCATCCCGCGCATCGGCATCTCGAACGCTGCGACCGGGCCGGAAGCGTCCAGCAGCTGGAAATCCTCAAACAGCAGGATGGCAATTTCCCGGAGCGGCGATTTGGCGGAAATCATGGGAACAATGTCCTTTCTGCCAAACCGGGCTTAAGGCAAGAATGGCACAGCCGCAAGGAGCCCCCGATGAGCCAGCCCGCCTTCACCACCGTCTTCGCGATCTATCCCGATCTCACCCATCTCGATTTCACCGGGCCGCACCAGGTGCTCTGCCGCATCCCGAACTCCGAAACGATCATCGCAAGCCGCGAGGGCGGCGACATCCGCGCCGAAGGCGGGCTGGTGATCGGCCAGACGCGAAAGCTGTCGGAGATCGAGCGGTGCAACCTGATCTGCGTGCCCGGCGGGATGACGGCGACGGAGGTTGCGCTCGATACGGAGTTTGTCGCCGAGCTGCGCCGGCTGGCGCTGGGCGCGCGTTACATCACATCGGTGTGCACCGGTTCGCTGATCCTCGCGGCGGCGGGCCTGCTGGAAGGCAAGCGCGCGGCCTGCCATTGGGGCTGGCGCAGCCTGCTGCCGGAATTCGGCGCGATCCCGGATGACGCGCGGGTCGTCCGTGACGGGAACATCTTCACCGGCGGCGGCGTGACGGCGGGGATCGACTTTGCCTTCACGATGCTCGCCGAAATCGCCGGCGAGGCGTATGCAAAAGCGATCACGCTCGGCCTCGAATACGCGCCCGCGCCGCCCTTCGATTGCGGCCGGCCGGAGCTTGCCGATGGGGAGACTCTGGCGCGGCTTATCGGCACAATGGACAATTCAATGCCCCTGCGCCTCGCGCAGGCGCAGGAGGCTGCCGCGCGCCTCAAGTCTCAGGCAGGAACGGCATAAAGGTCGTAATCGTCCGCGCCGGTGATCTCGGCACGGATGATGTCGCCGGGTTTCAGATGGGCGGCGTTTTCGAGATAGACGACTGCGTCAACTTCCGGAGCATCGGCCTGCGTGCGGGCGATCATCTCGCCCGCCTCGTCGCCCGGCCCGTCGATGATCACGTCCAGTATCCGCCCGACCTGCGCTTCGGCGCGTGCGGCGGAGACTTCCGCCTGTGCCGTCATGAAACGGTGCCAGCGCTCTTCCTTCACCTCTTCGGGAACATGCCCCTCCAGCTTGCCGCTTTCGGCATGGGCGACGTTCTCGTATTTGAAACAGCCCGCCCGGTCGATCTTCGCTTCACGGATGAAGTCGAGCAGGATCTGGAAATCTTCTTCGGTCTCGCCGGGAAAGCCGACGATGAAGGTGGAGCGGATCGCAAGGTCCGGCACAGCTTCCCGCCATTTGGTGATACGGGCGAGCACCTTGTCCTGGTTTCCGGGGCGTTTCATCGCCTTCAGCACCGGCGCGGAGGCGTGCTGGAACGGAATGTCGAGATAGGGCGTGATGAGCCCGTCTGCCATCAGCGGGATGATATTGTCCACATGCGGATAGGGATAGACGTAATGCATCCGTGTCCACACGCCGAGGCTGCCGAGGCCTTTGGCGAGGTCGAGGAAGCGGGTTTCATACTCGCTGCCGCGCCAGGTCTCCGGCTTGTATTTCACATCCAGTCCGTAAGCGGAGGTATCCTGGCTGATGACGAGGAGTTCCTTGACGCCGGCTGCAACCAGCTTCTCCGCTTCCGTCAGCACATGATGGATCGGGCGCGAGACAAGATCGCCGCGCAGCTTCGGGATGATGCAAAAGGAGCAGCGATTGTTGCAGCCTTCGGAAATTTTCAGATACGCATAGTGGCGCGGCGTGAGCCGCAGGCCGCTCTCGGGCACAAGGTCGAGATGCGGATTGTGCGGCGGGGTGAGGTGCGTATGCACCGCGTCCATCACCGCCTCATACTGATGCGGGCCGGTGATCGCGAGCACCTTGGGGTGGGCTTTCTGGATCACATCCGGCTCGGCGCCGAGGCAGCCGGTGACGATCACCTTGCCATTCGCCTCGATCGCCTCGCCGATCGCCGAGAGGCTCTCATCGCGGGCGGAGTCGAGGAAGCCGCAGGTGTTGACCAGCACAAGGTCCGCCCCCGAATAATCCGGCGCGATCTGGTAGCCCTCGGCGCGCAGGCGCGTGATGATCCGCTCGGAATCCACCAGCGCCTTGGGGCAGCCAAGCGAGACGATGCCGACCTTGGGCGTCTTCGCGCCGCGAATGGGGGCAGGGGCAAGGGGTGTCGTGGTCATGCGCGCCCTGCTATAATGAAACCGCTCTTTGGGGAAGCGCGCCTGTGGAAAAGTCATCCGGGAAACCGAACTTCGCCAGGCTGAAAGCGCTGCGCGCAGCGGCGCTGGCGCTGGGCGCGCTCGTTTTTGCCGGCGCTGGCTGGCAGATGGGCGTGTTTACAAGGCCCGAGGTCGCAACGGTCGTGCTGGCCTTCGCCTTCGCTTCGATTGCCTTCAGCGCCTTGTTCTATTTCGGCGCGCTGCTGACCGAAGGTTCCCTGCAGAAATACATCCTGCGCGACGAGACGGTGATCAAGGATGAGACCGTCGACATGGTGACCCATACGGCGCCGTCAGGGGATGACGAGACCGACCGCTGGGTGAAAACCTATGTCTTCGCGCGCAACCTGTTCGGCCTGTCGCTGCTGCCGCTGGCGATCCTGGGGTATCTGTTCTTTTTCAGCTGAAGACGCGATCAGGCCGTCAGCTCGATGCCTTTTTCCGCCATCAGGCCTTTCAGCTCGCCATTCTCGAACATCTCTTTGACGATGTCGCAGCCGCCGATGAACTCGCCCTTCACATAGAGCTGCGGAATGGTCGGCCAGTTGGTGTAGGCCTTGATGCCTTCGCGCAGGGCGGCATCTTCCAGCACATTGGCCGAGACATAATCGACGCCCAGATAGTCCAGGATCTGCACCACAACCGAGGAAAACCCGCATTGCGGGAAGGTCGGCGTGCCCTTCATGAACAAGACAACGTCATTGGTCGTTACGGCCTTTTCGATGGCGTCGAGGGTGGCCTGGTCGGTCATGGGAAGTACTCCGCTGGATGGGTCACATGTGAGACGCCGGGGCGACAGGGTCAAGGGGCGCGTGTCTTCAGGGCGAGGGCGTGCAGGACGCCGCCCATGTTCCCCTTGAGGGCGTCATAGACCATCTGATGCTGGCGCACGCGCGGCACGCCGGCAAACTGCGCGCTGACGATTTCCGCCTGCCAGTGATTGTCGTCTCCGGCGAGGTCAGTCAGCGTGATCTCGGCATCGGGGAAGGCTTCGGTCAGGAATTTCAGAAGCGTGTCGCGGCTCATGCCCATGGCGGCCTCCTGTAACAAGGGAAGACTAGGCACATGCGGCGGCGCGCCTTATGGGTCAAGGCTGGATACAGGCAGGAAAGACAGGCAGATGCAGGCAACAGCGCGGGTTTTCAGGCAAATGGCGGCGGCAGGGGCCGCGCTCCTGCTGGCGGCGGCGTGCAATTCCGGGGTCCGGATGGAAGACCGCTTCCCGGATGTGACCTACCGGGCCCAGTTCATTGAGGCCGGCCCGATGCTGCATATGGCCGAAGTCCTCTCCTCCGACGCCCTCGAAGGCCGGGCCGTCGGCACGCCGGGCAATGAGGCGGCGCGCGGCTTCATACTGAAACGGTTCGAGGAGCTGGGGCTGGAACCTTTCACCGAGGCCGGGTTCGAATATGCCTTCCCGGTGCTGCCCCGGCCGGAGCGCACCTGCAATGCCCCGCCGGAGGAGCGCCGGGGCGTGAACCTGCTCGCCCGCATCCCCGGCCGCACGCCGGGCGAAGGCCCGGTGATGGTGCTGACCGCGCATTACGACCATCTGGGCGCCTGTGACGGCGAGATTTTCAACGGCGCGGACGACAACGCCTCCGGCACG
Organism: Hyphomonas sp.; assembly: GCF_046313735.1. Classification (GTDB taxonomy): domain Bacteria; phylum Pseudomonadota; class Alphaproteobacteria; order Caulobacterales; family Hyphomonadaceae; genus Hyphomonas. Next base: position 22,646 of record NZ_JBKBXW010000028.1, on the reverse strand, counting down.
GCGGCGCTGCTGGCGCTCGCCGACTATTTCCGCCGCCGCCCGCCCAGGCATGACATCGTGATCGCCGCGCTGGATGCTGAGGAGCATGGCCTGCTCGGCGCGCGCACCCTTGTGCGGATGCCGGAGCTGGAGATGGAGCGCGTCGCGCTCAACATCAATCTCGACATGGTGAGCCGCTCCGAAGCGGGCGAGCTTTATGCCGCCGGCACCTATCATACGCCCGCGCTGGTCGCCCTGGTCGATGAGGTCGCCGCGCGCGCGCCGGTGACGCTGCTGATGGGGCATGACCGGCCGGAAGACGGCCCGAATGACTGGACGCTGCAATCCGACCACGGGCCGTTCCACCTCTTCGGCGTTCCGTTCCTGTATTTTGGGGTGGAGGATCATCCGGGCTATCACAACCCGACCGACACGTTCGATGCGATCACGCCGGATTTCTATGTTCGCGCCGCTGACACCATCGCCATGGCCGCGCGCGCAGCCGATGCGATGCTGGCCGAGCTTCACGCCCTGAAACGCGACCCTTCAACCCCTGCTGACGCAGAAGGACCTGCCGAATGAGCTTGACTGTCTCCTATATGCTGAAAACCTCCACCCAGCAGACGTTGGGCGCGCTGCGCAGCATTCTCGCGAAGGGCGAGGCCCATGCCCGCGCGCTGAATGTGGAGGACAGCGTGATGCTGTCTTACCGTCTGTATCCGGATATGTTCGCCCTGCCGCGCCAGGTGCAGATCGCCTGCGATACCGCTGCGCGCGGCGCAGCGCGCCTCGCCGGGCACGAGATGCCATCCTTTCCGGATACGGAAGTGACGTTTGCGGAGCTGATGGAGCGCTGCACGAAGGCCATCGCTTATGTGGAGTCGGTTCCGGAAGAAGAGATCGATGCGACCACGACCGAAGTGCTGCAGATCCCGATGGGCCAGATGACCATTCCGATGGAGGGCCGCGCCTACCTGCAGGGCTTCATCCTGACGAATCTGCACTTCCATGCATCCATCGCCTATGGCCTGCTGCGTGCGCAGGGCGTGGCGCTCGGCAAGCGGGACTTCCTCGTGCCGGGCTGAGCCCGTAGGGCGACGAGAGCTTACGCGTCCCCGCCGGCTTCGGTCTTGGCCTTTGCAGGCGCTTTCTTCTTGGCAGCCGGTTTCTTCGCGGCTGCCTTTTTCGGTGCGGCCTTCTTCTTGCCGCTGCCGGCCTTTGCGTTGACGAGTTCGAGCGCCTGTTCCAGCGTCACGGTTTCGGGCGCCATGTCCTTCGGCAGGGTGGCGTTGACCTTTTCCCACTTCACATAAGGCCCGTAGCGCCCGGCGAAGACCTCGATGGCGCCGCCATCTGGATGCTCGCCGAGGGTTTTCAGCGCGGCCACCCCGCCGCGTCCACCGCCGGCGGCTGCCTTCGCGCGCTTGTCGGCGATCAGCGCGACCGCGTGATTGACGCCAATGGTGAAGACGTCGCGCGGGTCCTTCAGGTTCGCATAGGTCTTGCCATGCTGAACATAAGGCCCGAAGCGGCCGAAATTGGCGAGGATCATCTCGCCGTCTTCCGGGTGCGGACCAATCTCGCGCGGCAGGCTGAGCAGTTCCACCGCGCGGGCAAGCGTCAGCTCGGCCGGGTTGTCCGCCTTGGCGAGGCTGGCGCGTTTCGGCTTCTCGCCATTCGCCATCTCGACATAGGGGCCAAAGCGCCCGGATTTGAGATAGATCATCTCGCCCTTTTCAGGGTGCAGGCCGATTTCGTTACCGTCCGGGCTGATGGCGGCACCTTCGCCGCCCTCGGATGAAAACTGGCGGGTATATTTGCAGTCCGGATGGCGCGAGCAGCCGACAAAGGCGCCGAACTTGCCGACCTTGATGGAGAGTTCACCCTCTTTGCAGCTCGGGCAGAGGCGCGGGTTTGCGACCGGATTGCCGTCCGCGTCCTGCGAGGGAAAGACGTGCTTTTCCAGCGCGGTATTCAGCGCGTCGAGCACTTCAGACACGCGCAGATCCTTCGTGCCTTCGATATCGGCGGCAAACTGTTTCCAGAAATCGCGCAGGAAGGCTTTCCAGTCGAGCTTGCCATCGGAGATGACGTCGAGCTGTTCTTCAAGCCCTGCGGTGAAATCATATTCCACATAGCGCTTGAAGAAATTCTCGAGGAAGGCGGTGACAAGCCGGCCTTTATCCTCCGGGATCAGACGTTTCTGGTCGAGGCGGACATATTGGCGGTCCTCCAGCGTCGCGAGCGTCGACGCATAGGTGGACGGCCGGCCGATGCCGAGTTCCTCAAGGCGCTTGACCAGCGAGGCCTCGGTAAAGCGCGGCGGCGGCTCGGTGAAATGCTGCGAGCTGACGGCCTTGATCAGGTCCGTATGCTGACCTTCATTCAGTTTGGGCAGGCGCTTGCCTGAGTCGTCATCGTCGCCGTCAACGGGGTCGTCCCGGTCTTCGGTGTAGAGCCGGATGAAGCCATCGAACACGACCACCTGGCCGGAGGCCCGCAGTCCTGCGCGGCGATCCTTCGAGGTGAGGTCGATCGTCGTGCGCTCAAACACGGCCGCTTCCATCTGCGAGGCAACGGCCCGGCGCCAGACGAGGGTGTAGAGTTTCTTCAGGTCGCCGTCGCCATGATAGGCCTCGGGCGGCAGGTTGAAGTCGGTCGGGCGGATCGCCTCGTGCGCTTCCTGCGCGTTCTTCGCCTTGGAGGAATAGCGGCGCGTGTTTTCCGGCAGGTAGCGCGCGCCATAGTTCGACTGGATCATGGAGCGGGCGGCGGCATAGGCCTCCTCAGCCATGTTGACGCCGTCGGTCCGCATATAGGTGATGCGGCCTTCCTCGTAGAGTTTCTGGGCGGCCTGCATGGTGCGCTTGGCGGTGAAGCCGAGCTTGCGGCTGGCTTCCTGCTGCAGGGTGGAGGTGATGAAGGGCGGCGGCGGGTTGCGCTTCACGGGCTTGGCCTCAACCCCGGTAACCGAATAGCCGCCCGTGCGGACAATCTCCAGCGCGCGATCAGCGTCGCCCTTGTTGCCGAGGGTGAATTTCTTCAGCGTCTCGCCGTCGAGGCTGGTGAGGCGCGCTTCGAACGGACTGCCATCAGGCGCGCGCAGCTCGGCGGTGACGTTCCAGTATTCCTGCGCCCGGAAGCTCTCGATCTCGTTCTCGCGCTCGCAGATCAGCCGCAGCGCCACTGACTGCACGCGGCCCGCCGAACGCGAGCCCGGCAGCTTGCGCCAGAGCACCGGCGAGAGGTTGAAGCCGACGAGATAGTCCAGCGCCCGGCGGGCGAGATAGGCGTCCACCAGTTCGGCGTCGATCGCCCGGGGCTGCTGCATCGCCTGGGTGACGGCATTCTTGGTGATGGCGTTGAACACGACGCGCTCGATCGCGACATCCTTCTTCAGCGCCCGGCGCTTCTTCAGCGCCTCGATCAGGTGCCAGCTGATCGCCTCGCCCTCGCGGTCCGGGTCGGTCGCGAGGATCAGCGTGTCGGCGTCCTTGAGGGCGGCGGCAATCTCTGAGATGCGCTTGGCGGACTTGGCGTCGGCCTCCCAGACCATCTCGAAATCATTGTCGGTATCGACCGAGCCATTCTTCGAGGGCAGGTCCCTGATGTGGCCGTAGGAGGCGAGGACCTTGTAGTCCTTTCCGAGATACTTGTTGATCGTTTTGGCCTTCGCGGGCGACTCGACGACGACAAGTTTCATGAATGGCACCTCTTCAAGGGCGGCCAGATGGTCCGGCGCGCACCGGCCTGTCAAGGGCCGGGCCTGCCTCAGCCATCCTCCCGGTAGGCGATAAAGGCGAAACAGGCGAACAGCACGAAGAGCGGCGGGCTCCACGCGGCGACAACCGGCGGGGCAGCGCCGGTGGCCCCCAGGCTGGAAGAAAATTGCGTGAAGAAATAAAGCCCTATCGCCGCGAGGACCCCGGTTGCGAGCAGGCGCGACGTGCCGCCGAGGCGCTGCAGGCGCAGGCAGGCGAGCGCCCCGATCAGCGCCATTGCCACAAACAGCGCCGGCGTCGCCGTCAGCCCGTACCAGCGCATCGTGTAGCGCGACGTATCAAGGCCGGCGTCACGGGTTTCGCGGATGAACCGGGGCAGGCCCCAGAAGCCGATCGTGTTGGGCGAGGCGAATTCGTCCAGCAGGGTGGCAGCGTCCAGCGAGGTGGGAATGGCGAGGGTCTCGCGCCGCTCCGGCATCTGGTTGGGCAGGTTCTCGACCAGGTTTTCCAGCTGCCAGAAGCCATTGTTCAGCACCGCGCGTTCGGCATCGATGCGGCGCACGAAGGCGAAATCATTGGTCGGCTGGCGGCCCAGATAGAGGCGCTGTTCCTCGATCATCTTGACGTTGAGCAGCGTGCGCCCGCCATCCTCGACCCGGCGGGCATGGATGACGAACTGGCTGGCATCATCGCCCTGGCGCAGCCAGACGCCGCTGTCGGCCACCGCCATCGGCGTGCGCCCGACATTCAGGATCCGCGCCCGCTCGGCCTCGAAGGACTGGTTGAGCCGGGTGGCAAAGGGATTGAGCAGCATGGCCGAAAACAGGCCGAGGGCAAGGCCGAGCAGCATCACCGGCATCAGGAACCGCCAGGCCGAAAGCCCGCTGGCGCGGATGATCGAGAGCTCCGAACGCCGGTTCAGCCGGGTGAACGCCATCATCGAGGCGGCGAGCAGCGCGAAGGGCAGGGTCTGTTCCAGCAGCAGGGGCAGCTTCATCAGCGACAGCCGCAGCGCCCCGCCGAGCGTCAGGTTCACATCCCCCCCGACCGTGCGCAGCTGTTCCACAATGTCGATCATCAGGATCGCCAGCAGGAAGATGCCCAGCACAATGGCAAGGCCGGACAGGCATTCCCGCAGGATGTAGCGCTGGATGCGGGAGGGCCAGAACATCAGGAGGGTCTCCGCCGCAGCAGGAGCGGGCGCCGCTCGACCCTTGGGCTCGCCCGGCCGATGCGGGCGCCCCGCCCGAAATACACCCAGGCCAGCGTCCCGCTTGTCAGGACCGGGATCAGCCAGAGCGCGATATTGACAGCCGGATCGGAGGCAGCCCCGGACTGGACGGCAATCTGCACGACCAGGATCAGGATGGCGCCCGCCATGGCCATGCCGATTCGCTTGCCGTAGCCCTGCCGGCTGAAATCGCCCCCGAGCACCGCAACAATCGCCAGCAGCGCCATCACGATGTTCAGCAGGGGCGCGCTGAGGCGCGAATGCGCCTCCGCCAGCGAGCTGTCGGCATCACGGGCCTCGAAATAATTCTTCCGGTCGATGAACAGGAGCTCGAACAGGAAACGGTCAGACGGCTTCAGGGCCAGCTGGGAGTCTTCCTTCATGAATTCGGTCAGGTCGAACATGTACTGGTCGAATTCCAGCACAGAGAGCTGCTGGTTGGTGTCCAGCTGCTGGCTCAGCGCATCGCGCAGCAAGAGGGTTGGCCGTCCCTCGACCGAGACGAGCGCCGCCGAGCGGGCGAGAATGTCGGTCGGGAATTCCGGATCGGTCATGTCCGAGATCAGCACGCCGCGCAGCTCCCCGCCCACCTGGTCGCGGGCATAGAAGGTCAGACGGTCGCCATTGGTGGTGAACTGGCCGACGCGGAAGAGGGCGGCCGCAAGGTCCGCGCGGGCCTCCGCGACGGCAGAGCGCATCTCGCGCTGGGCCAAGGGCTGGACCCAGAGGTTCACGCTGAGATGCACCACAAGGCACATCACGGCGAGCCGCATGATCGGCGAGGCAACCTGCCAGCGGGTCATGCCGGCGGCCTGGGCGACGACGATCTCGGAATCCTTATGGATGCGGTTCAGCGCCCAGACCCCGGCCACGAACAATGCCAGCGGCAGGAGGAGGGCAATCACCTGCGGCGCGCCCAGCAGCACGATGTAGAAATAGGTCATCGCGGACTGGCGATTCTCGAGGATCAGGTCCGTGCGCGACAGGCCCTGCGCAAGCAGCGCAATCATCACGAGGCCGCCGACGATGATCAGCACAGCCTGCAGGATCTGCCGGAACAGGTGGGCCTGGATCTTCGTCATGGCTTGAGGTGCGTCACTCTAGCGTCCGGTTTTGAGCATCCAACAACAGCAAAGCCCTAGCTAACGAGTTGCGCTTGGCGCGTCGATGCTTAGTTTCCGCTGCAAACGGAGTTTCAACACATGAAAATAACTTTCGCAGAGGCCGCCAAAGCCGACATTGCCGCTTTTGTTGCCGATGAAGGTGCGGGCCTGCCTGCAGCCGCAGCAGCGCTGGATACCGCCAGTGGCGGGCTGATCACCGAGGCCGTCAGCGCCGGCCGGTTCGATGGTAAACCCGGCCAGCACGTTACGGTTGTGCTGCCGAAGGGGCTCGACGCGCGCCGGGCGGTGGTCGCCGGCGGCGGCAAGCCGAAGAAGCGCGATGCCCGCGCGCAGGAAGCCATCGGCGCCAATTTCATCAAGGCGTTCGCGATGAGCGGTTTCAAGACCGCCTCGATCACCGCGGTTTCCGCCGAGGAAGCTGCCCGGATCGCTGTCGGCGCGAAGCTTGCCTCCTACCGGTTCGATACCTATTTCACCAAGCTGAAGCCCGACCAGAAGCCGAGCCTCTCCGGCTTGACTGTGGTCTGCGACGATCCCAAAGCCGCCAAGGCCGCCTTCGCCCCGCTCGATGCTGCGACAGACGGGACGTATCTTGCGCGCGACCTCGTCAACATGCCCCCGAACGACCTGCATCCGGAGAGCTTTGCCGAGAAGATCAAGGAACTTTCCGCCCTCGGCCTCGACGTTGAAGTGCTCGGCGAGAAGGCGATGGCAAAACTCGGAATGCACGCGCTGCTCGGCGTCGGGCAGGGCTCGGTCCGCGAAAGCCAGATGGGCATTATGAAATGGAATGGCGGCAAGCCGGGGGAGGATCCTGTGATCCTCGTCGGCAAGGGCGTCTGCTTCGACACCGGCGGCATCTCGCTGAAGCCCGGCCCCGGCATGGAAGACATGCGCGGCGATATGGGCGGGGCCGCCGCTGTCACCGGTACAATGCGCGCGATTGCGCAGGCGAAGCTGAAAGTGAACGTCGTCGGCCTCGTCGGCCTTGTCGAGAACATGCCCGATGGCAATGCCCAGCGCCCCGGCGATATCGTGAAGTCTGCCTCCGGCCAGACCATCGAGATCCAGAATACCGATGCCGAAGGCCGGCTCGTCCTCTGCGATGTGCTCTGGTACGCGCAGGAACATTACAAGCCGAAAGCCATCGTGGACCTGGCGACCCTGACAGGCGCCATCGTCATCTCGCTCGGCCACCATCATGCGGGCCTGTTCACCAACAGTGATGACCTGGCAGACGAGCTGACCAGGGCCGGCCTTGCCGAGGGCGAGCGCGTCTGGCGCCTGCCGATGGGCCCGGAATATGACTCGCTGATCAAGTCGAAATTCGCCGACATGCGCAATATTGGCGGCCGGGCCGCCGGCTCGATCACGGCGGCGCAGTTCCTGAAGCGGTTCGTCAAGGATGAGGTCCGCTGGGCGCATATCGACATCGCCGGCACCGCCTGGGTGGAAGGGGAGAAAGCCCCGACCGACCCCAGCTGGGCCTCCGGCTACGGCCCGCGCCTGCTGACACGCTGGATCGCGGATAATTATGAGTGATCTCGATCCTCCGCGCACCCCCGCTCAGGCGGGGCGCGCGCGGGGGTAACAACCAGATCCCCGCCAGCGCGGGGATGAGCGGAGACAGAGGGTGACCGCGCCAGCGCCTCCCGAATGGTGGTTCTACCATCTCTCGCGCACGCCGCTGGAGACGGCGGCGCCGCCGCTGATGCAGAAATGTCTGGAGGCTGGCTGGCGGGTGCTGGCGGTGTCGGGAAGCGAGGACCGGCTGGCGAAGCTCGATATGGCGCTCTGGACCTTCGAGGATGGCGCGTTCCTGCCGCATGGCCAGGCGAAGGCGCCGGGGCTGAACCCTGCGCGCCAGCCGGTGCTGCTGGCCGGCGAACTTGCCAACGCCAATGGCGCCGAAGCGCTGTTCCTGATGGACGGGGTGGAGGCGCCGGTCGATGCCGCGTTCCGGCGCTGCATGGTGATGTTCGAGGACGCCGACACCGCCGCCCGCGGCCGCGCGCGCGCCCAGTTCAAGGCCGCTAAGGATGCCGGGCTCGGGACCCGGTATTTCCAGCAGACGCCGAAGGGCGGATGGCAGGAAGCGGGCGTTTGAGGATGCGCCGAAGGCCGGACAGGGCTCCGCCCTTCCGGTTTTGCGTCAGGTGTAGCGCGCGGAGACAGAATCAGGCCGCAGGCATCAAGGGTTAGTGTTGAAACAAGCAGTCGCGACCTGCCCGTCTCCGCCGCCGGGACTCTCGTCCCCGCCCGCCAGTGCATACCCTGCACGGGCGACAGGGGGATGATACCATGGCTCCGCAGGGGTAGGATAAGATTCCTGCATTTTCCTGCGATGTGGTGTGGTTGCAGGGGGTGGGTGAGTGAAAGGTGTGGGATAGAGGCGGGGTCCGGACGGTGCTCCTCCACCGGCTCTGCCGGTTTCGCTGCACCCTACGAGAGGGGCATCCCGTAGGGTGCAGCGAGCGCAGCGAGGTGCACCAGCCCGGTTCGAGGCGGCGTCCGCCGGGGGTGACGCCATCTCCGCTTGCCCCGGCGGGCGGGCGCCGCTATAGGCCGCGCAAATCCCGAAAACCCCCGGAACTACAGGAAGCCCCCATGGCCGTGCAGCGTACCTTTTCCATCATCAAGCCCGACGCCACCGAGCGTAACCTGACCGGCGCCATCAATGCCGTGATCGAGAAAGCCGGCCTGCGCATCGTTGGCCAGCGCCGCATCCAGATGACGCGCGGCCAGGCCGAGCGCTTCTACTCGGTCCACTCCGCGCGCCCCTTCTTTGGCGAGCTCGTGGACTTCATGACCTCCGGCCCGGTGGTCGTGCAGGTGCTGGAAGGCGAAGACGCCGTCGCGAAATACCGCGAAGTGATGGGCGCCACGAACCCGGCCGACGCCGCTGACGGCACGATCCGCAAGCTGTTCGCCAAATCCATCGGCGAGAATTCGGTGCACGGCTCGGACTCGGCCGAGAACGCCGCCATCGAGATCGCGCAGTTCTTCTCCGAAGCCGACATCACCGCCTGAACGCTTCGGCCAGACTGAAATAAAGAGAGCCCCGCCGGGAAACTGGCGGGGTTTTTTCTTTGGCCGGGTTCAGTGCGCCGCCGCCCAGTTGTCTGCCGCGCGGGCGTCGACCACCAGCGGCACGGAGAGCTTGAGGGCCGGACCATTGGCGGCTGACATGGTCCTGCGCGCCACTGCGATGAGCTTTTCGGCTTCCGTCTCAGGGCATTCGAAGATGAGTTCGTCATGCACCTGCAGCAGCATCCGGGCCTTCAGGCCAGCCGCCTCAAGGGCATAGGGCATACGGATCATCGCGCGCTTGATGATGTCAGCGGCAGAGCCCTGAATGGGCGCGTTGATGGCCTGGCGCTCAGCAAAGGCACGGGCGGGGCCCTTGGTCTTGATTTCCGGCAGGTGGATCTTGCGGCCAAACGCTGTGCGCACGTAACCGGCCTCGCGGGCGAAGGCCTTGGTTTCGTCCATATACTGACGAATGCCGGGGAAGCGCTTGAAATAGGTCTGGATATAGTCGTTCGCCTCGGATTGCGCGATGCCCAGCTGGCGGGCAAGGCCGAAGCCGGAGATGCCATAGATGATGCCGAAATTGATCGCCTTGGCCTGACGGCGCACCATCGGGTCCATGCCTTCAATGGGCACACCGAACATCTCACTCGCCGTCATCGCATGGATGTCGAGGCCCTTGTGGAAAGCCTCCTTCAGGGCGGGAATGTCGGCCATATGGGCAAGAATGCGCAGCTCGATCTGCGAATAGTCGGCGGCGACGAGGACATTGCCTTCCTCAGCGATAAAGGCCTGCCGGATCTTGCGGCCTTCTTCGGTCCGTACCGGGATGTTCTGCAGGTTCGGGTCGGTGGAGGAAAGCCGTCCGGTCTGCGCGCCGGCCATCATGAAGCTCGTATGCACACGGCCGGTTTTCGGGTTGATCGCGGCCTGCAAGGCCTCGGTATAGGTGGAGCGCAGCTTGGACAGCATCCGCCAGTCGAGGATCGTGCGGGGCAGGGCGTGGCCCTGTGCGGCAAGGTCTTCCAGCACGTCGGAGTCGGTTGCGCGTGCGCCGGTCTTGGTTTTCTTTCCGCCCTCAAGGCCCATCTCGTCGAACAGGATTTCGCCAAGCTGTTTGGGCGAGCCCATATTGAACTCGCGGCCCGCCTGTTCATGGGCCTCGGCCTCCAGCGCGGCCATGCGCTGGTTGAAGTCTGCCGAGAGGCGCGACAGCAGCTGGCGGTCGACCTTGATGCCGGCATGTTCCATCGCCGCCAGCACAGGAACGAGCGGGCGTTCCAGCGTTTCATAGACGGTGGTGACTTCCTCCGTACGCAGACGGGGCTTCAGCGCCTGCCAGAGGCGCAGCGTCACATCGGCGTCCTCGGCGGCATACTCCGTGGCCTTGTCGAGGGCGATCTGCGCGAAGGTTTTCTGCGCCTTGCCGGTGCCGGCGACTTCCTTGAAGCTGATGGTCTTGTGGCCGAGATAGCGCTCTGACAGCTCGTCCATGCCATGGCTGTGGATGCCGGCATTGAGGACGAAGGAGAGCAGCATCGTGTCATCAATCGGATGCACACGGATATTGTGCTGCGCGAAGACGCCGAGATCGTATTTAATGTTCTGGCCGATCTTCAGGACAGCGGGGTCTTCCAGCATGGGCTTCAGCAGCTTCAGCGCCTCGCTCATCTTGATCTGGCGGGGCGGGTCTGCGCCGAACATGTCGCCGTCGCCCTTGGCATCGGGATCGACATGGGCAAGCGGGATGTAGCAGGCGTCGCCGGGCGCAAGGGCAAGCGAGACGCCGACCAGTCCTCCACTCACGGAATCCAGCGCATCTGTTTCGGTATCCACGGCGACCCAGCCCTGCGCCGTGGCGCGGGCGATCCAGTCCTCGAGTGTCTTGAGGTCGCGGACACAGGCATAGGCGCTGACATCGAAGGGCTGGGCGTCCGGCGCTTCGCTTTCGAGGGCGCCGTCCTTCTCCATCTGTTCGCGCACGCGGCGGGTGATGGTGCGGAACTCCATCTCTTCGAGGAAGCCGATGAGCTCCTTCGGGTCGGGATCCTGCACGGCGAGGTCTTCGAGCGGCACAATGACCGGCACGTCTTCCTTCAGGCTGACGAGCTGTTTGGAGATGCGCACCTGGTCGGCGAAGTTGATGAGCGTTTCGCGGCGCTTGGGCTGTTTGATCTCGCCCGCGCGTTCCAGCAGCGTTTCGAGATTGCCATATTCATTGATCAGCTGAGCCGCCGTCTTCACGCCGATGCCGGGCGCGCCGGGCACATTGTCCACGCTGTCGCCGGCCAGCGACTGGACATCGACGACGCCTTCCGGGCCAACGCCGAATTTCTCGAACACATCCTCCCGGCCAAGCAGCTTGTTCTTCATCGGGTCGAGCATCAGCACCCTGTCCGATATCAGCTGCATGAGGTCCTTGTCGGAGGAGACGATGGTGACGCGCGCGCCTTTGGTTTCGGCGAGTTTTGCATAGGTGGCGATCAGGTCATCGGCCTCGAAGCCGCCCTGTTCGATGGCATGGGCGGCGAAGGCGACGGCCGCTCGCCGCACGAGGGGAAACTGGGGGACGAGTTCTTCGGGCGTCTCGGAGCGGTTGGCCTTGTAAGCGGGGAAAATTTCATTGCGGAAGGTGACTTCGGAGGCGTCGAAAATGCAGGCGAAATGCGTCGGGCGTTCGGGACCTTTGAGATCTTCGAGCAGCTTGAACAGCATGTTGCAGAAGCCCGCGACCGCGCCCACGGGAAGGCCATCGGAGGACCGCGTCAGCGGCGGCAGCGCATGAAACGCGCGGAACACATAGGCGCTCGCATCAATGAGATAAAGATGGCTGTCCGGGGTGACGGGCGCTGTCGCCATGGGGTGAGTCCTTGTGCTGTGGCGGCAGGTTTAGCCCGGGGGCGGCGCCTGTGCCACCCGTTGCGGCGCGCATCCTTGCGCACTCGTAATCGGCGGGAAGTCCGATTCTGCTTTCCCCAACGGCGAGAGCTGTGTTATTTCTGCAACATGGACCGTGAACTTGACTTCAAAGAAGCCTCGGCCCTCTTCCCGGCGGTGCAGAAGCCCCTGCCGAAGGCGCCCTGGCACCTCTACGCCCTGGGAAGCGCAGCCTTCGTGTGGAGCCTGCTGGCCCTGTTTGATTTCACCGCGATCCTGCTGCGCTTCGGGCCCTACACGCAGCAGATGTCCGAAATGGCGCTGGCGTTTGTGCATGAAACCCCGGCCTGGGTGATGGCGCTGCGGGGGCTGTCGATTGTCGCCTCCATGGCGGGCGCGCTGCTGCTGATCCGGCGCCGGGCGCACGCTACCGGCGTGATGGCGCTGGCAGCGACCCTGACGATCCTCTCGGTCGGTTTCAGCTTTGCCCGGCCTGTTCCGGAGGACAGCATGGCGGTGTTTGCGGTCTGCGTTGTGGTCGTCTCGGTGCTGCTGCTCCACTACACCCAGACGATGGCCCGGCGCGGCGTCTTGCGCTGAAGCCGAAACGGACTAGCCTCCCGGTCAGACAGGGAGGAAAAGAAACATGATCAATGAAAAGAACCTGACCTGGGTGCTGCGCAAGCGCCCGGTGGGTGAGATCGCGGAGGGCGACCTGGAGCTGGTCGAAAGCCCGCTGGAGCCCCTGAACGAGGGCGAGGTGCGCGCGAAGACGATCTATCTCTCGCTAGACCCCACGAACCGTATCTGGATGAGCGATATGGACGCTTATCTGCCGCCTGTGCAGATCGGCGATGCGATGCGCGGCGGCGGGCTGAGCGTCATCGTGGAAAGCCGGTTCGACGGGCTCGCCCCCGGCGATATCGTCAATACCGGGCTTGCCGGCTGGGCGGTCTACAACACGCTGCCGGGCGCGAGCCTCGCCAAGCTGCCACAGCTGCCGGGCGTCCCGCTGACGGCCTATATGGGCCCGCTCGGCGCCACCGGCATGACGGCCTATTTCGGGCTGATGGACATTGCCAAGCCCAAGGCGGGCGAGACGGTGGTGGTTTCGGCGGCAGCCGGCGCGGTCGGCTCGATGGTGGGGCAGATCGCGAAGATCCAGGGCTGCCGCGTGGTCGGCATTGCGGGCGGCAAGGCGAAATGCGACTGGCTGGTCAATGTCGCCGGTTTCGATGCGGCGATCGATTACAAGTCAGAGGATGTCGGCGCGGCCCTCGACAAGCACTGCCCGAACGGCATCGACATCAATTTCGAGAATGTCGGCGGCCGGATCATGGACGAGGTGATGGGCCGGCTGAATGATTTCTCGCGGATGCCGCTGTGCGGGCTGATCTCGACCTATAATGCCACAACGCCGGTGCCGGGCCCGTATAATTTCGCCAACCTGCTGATGCGGCGCACGCTGGTGAAGGGCTTCATCGTCATCGACTATTTCCCGCGCTTCCCCGAAGGCATCCAGCAGATGGCCATGTGGCTGATGGCGGGCAAGCTGAAATTCGAGACCGACATTGTGGAAGGCTTCGAGAACGCGCCTTCGAGCCTGTCGCGCCTGTTCGAGGGCAAGAATCTGGGCAAACTTGTCGTGCAGGTCAGCCCGGAGCCCTGATAAGGGGCGGGCTTCAGGCAGGTTCAGGCGGCGTTCATCTGGCGGGAAATCATAATCCCGCCAGCATGTTGGGGAGAGGGAAATGAAAAAACGCCGGACGAAGGCGATGACGTTCATGCTCGCGGCGGCCGGGGCGCTGGGGGTGTCTGCCTGCACGCACGCAGACTGGGAGGGCATCGCGATGGGCCTCAACATGGTGGCCGCGGAAACGGCGGTGACGCTGACGCAGGTGCCGCCCTATGGCTGCGGCTTCAATGCCAACCGCGATCCTGTCTGCGATGATACCGGTGACGGCTTTGCCGACCGCTATGCCGACCCGGCCTGGGACTATATCCCCGGCTACAGCTATGGGAACGCGCCGCTCATCCGCGTCAATGATTATGGCGAGGTGTTCCGGTATTATGGAAATTGCGATTGCTGGCGGCGCGAACCGTCGCTCGATACTTACCCGAAATAGCGCCTGCCGGAGCCTCTGTCGCCCGCTGCTCTTGCCAGACCGGGATTGGCGGAGTGAGATACAGGCTCGGCTTTGCGTCGGGAGAGGATGATGGCCCTGCGGTCTCTGGCGGCTTTGTTGGTTTCGGTGATTTGGCTGTGCGGTCCTGCCCTGGCAGAGCCGGAGCCGGAGGCGCCAAAGGGACCGTTCAGCGACTGGGCGGTGGGCATCCTCGCCGCCGACTGGCGCGATGGCAGCGGCGCGCCGATTGCCGCCTTTGACAATGCGGCGCGCGACCTTGCATCCGCCTTCACCACGATCGGCTTCCGTCCGGAGAATATCGCCTCGCTGTCGCTGCGGCCGATGCGGTTTGGCGGGGATTCGCTGATGTCCGAGGACGTGTTCGCGCTCTTCGAGTCGCAGGCGAAATCGGCGACAGCCGGGTGCCTGTTCTACTTCACCTCGCACGGGATGCGGGAGGGATTGCTGCTGGGCAATGAAGGTTTCCTGTCGCCGGCGCGGCTGAACGGGCTGATCGGGGAATGGTGCGGCGAGCGCCCGACCGTGGTGGTGGTCTCGGCCTGTCATTCGGGCGTGTTCGTTCCGGCCCTGTCGGCGCCCAACCGGATGATCATGACAGCGGCGCGGCCCGACCGGGTGTCGTTCGGGTGCAGCGCCGATGCGCGCTATCCCTATTTCGATGGCTGTATCCTCGAATCCCTTCCGGCGGCGGAGGATTTTGTGCATCTCGCCTCGCTGGCCGGCCGCTGCGTCGCAGGCAAGGAATGGGCGCAGCGCCTCTCACCGGCCTCCGAACCGATGACGCGGGTGGGCGCGGATGTCGAAGACCTGTTCGTGTTCATGAATTTCGAGCGTGCCGTTGTGCCTGAAGAGGCCGCTACGGGCGCAGGCGCAGGGATGGAAACTGCTGCAGAGTAAACAGGTTGTTGATTCCGGCGGTGCAAATTCACCGGCTGGCTGAACGCGGCATCAACACCCCTCATGGGACGGTCATAGGGGCAGGCGGGCCGACAGCGGCTTGCCTGCCGGGCGAAGTTGCGGCCTAGTGTCAGTGCCGCCTGGCCGTGGATGGGCGCAGGCGCGCAGGTGAGGGAGGGTTAGAATGCTCAGAGTCCTGATCATGATGAGTGCTGCGATGGTTTTCCTGGCCGCTTCGGCGCTGGCGCAGGGCAACACGGCGCGGGTTGCCCCGGCCAATATCCCGGCAACCTACACGCTGGACCTGCCGGGCGTCGCGGCGCGGCAGATGGTGTGCACCGCCACTTCGGCGACGACCCCGCGCACGGCGACCTGCGCCGAGGAGGTGATCACAAGCTGTCCTATGACAGAGGTTCAGTTCCGCGTGCGGCCGGGCGCCGTGGCGCGCACCTGCAAGGTTTCCTGCGTGCCGATGCGCTCGGTTACCTCGGCGACGATGGACTGTTCCTGCACGCTGAAGGAAACCGACTGCCGCTAGGTTGTTGAAACCATCGCGGCGAAGGCGGATTCCAGATCTGCCTTCAGGTCGCTGACGGCTTCGAGGCCGACATGCAGGCGCAGGAGGGGCCCGGCCTTGGCGCTGGTCCAGCAGCCCGGCCGGCGGGTCAGCTGTTCGTCGCAGGGGATGATGAGGCTCTCAAAGCCGCCCCATGAGAAACCCATGCCGAACAGCTGCAGCGCGTCGAAGAAACGCTCGAGTCCGCCTTCCGGAACGGGTTTGAGGACAATCGAAAAGAGGCCGTTCGCGCCGGTGAAATCCCGCTGCCAGAGGGCGTGATCGGGGTGCGAGGGCAGGGCGGGGTGAAGCACATGGTCGACTTCCGGGCGCTGGCCAAGCCAGTGGGCGAGGTCGAGGCCCGCCGCTTCATGCGCTTTCAGGCGGGTGGCGAGGGTGCGGATGCCGCGGATGGCGAGCCAGGCATCATCGGGCGCCAGCGCAATGCCCCAGTCTTCCGAGCAATTGGCGATGCGCCGCTCGAGGCCCGGATCATTCGTCATGACCGCACCGCCAAAGGCATCGGAATGTCCGACCACGTATTTTGTCAGCGCCTGGGCCGAGATGTCGGCGCCGAGGGCGAGGGGCTGGTGGTGTAGGCCTGCGCCCCAGGTATTGTCGCAGATGATCCGTATACCGCGCGGGCGCGCCTCTGCGGCGATGGCGGGCAGGTCTGCAATCTCGAATGTCAGCGAGCCGGGGGATTCCAGCAGGATGGCCTGTGTGTTGTCGCGGAACAGGGCGGCGATGCCGGCGCCGATGCGGGGGTCGAACCGCTCGGCCTCGACGCCCATGGCTTTCAGGCGGCGTTCGCAGAAGCGCGCGGTCGGGCCATAGGCGCTGTCGGAGAGAAGGAGGTGTCCGCCCGCCTCGACCAAGCTGGCGATGGCGAGGGCGCAGGCCTGCAGGCCGTTGGCCGCAAGGCGTGTGGACCGGGCGCCTTCGAGGGCGCACATCGCCGCTTCGAGTTCGCGGTGCACGGCGAGGCCCATGCGGCCATAGGTGGGCTTGGCGCCATAAAGGCCGGCTTCGGTGCGGAAAAGGACCGTCGAGGCACGCTCGACCGGCGGGTTCACCGTGACGCGGGAGAGACGCTCGCCGCGCGTATGGATCAGCCGGGTGGGCAGCTCCCGGCGGGCGTCGTCCTCGCTCATCCGTCGGCCCGGGCGATGGGGCGGGACGGGTCGGACGCCCACTCCGTCCAGGACCCATCATAGACCGCGACATCCCAGTTGCCGAGGCGGGCGAGGGCGAGCGCGGTGATCGCCGCCGTGACGCCGGAGCCACAGGTGGTGACGGTGGGCGTGCCTGCCTCGCCGAAGAGTTTCTGCAGTTCTTCAGCGGGTTTCATCAGGCCGGTTTCGGTCAAGAGGCGGCTGCCGGGGATGTTGATGCTGCCGGGGATGTGGCCGGAGGGCAGGTCTGCGCGCGGCTCCGGCTCGCGGCCGAAGAAGCGGCCATCGGGGCGGGCGTCGATGATGCGGACCTTGGCCGAGCCGGCGAGCTGTTCCATCGCGCGCGCGTCCATCACGAGGTCGGAGCGTACACGGGGCGTGAAGTGGCGCTCGCGCGGCGGGGAGGGCAGGTCATCGAGTGCGCCGCCGGCTTCGGTCCATGCATGAAGGCCGCCATCCAGCACCTTCACATCCTGATGGCCCATGACGCGCAGCATCCACCAGACGCGGGCTGCGGCAAAGAACCGGTTCTGGTCGTAAACGATCACCCGGCTGCCATCGCCGATGCCGAGCTTCCGGACGCGGGCGGAGAATTTCACGGCGTCCGGCAGCATATGGGGCAGGGAGGTTGTAGTGTCGGCAATCTCGTCGATGTCGAAATGCACCGCACCCGGAATGTGCCCGCGCGCCCAGGCCTCCC
Organism: Hyphomonas sp.; assembly: GCF_046313735.1. Classification (GTDB taxonomy): domain Bacteria; phylum Pseudomonadota; class Alphaproteobacteria; order Caulobacterales; family Hyphomonadaceae; genus Hyphomonas. Next base: position 5,208 of record NZ_JBKBXW010000028.1, on the reverse strand, counting down.
GGCCCGTTTCCGGCGGGTTGGTGAAGGGTGCAAACCACGTGGCATCCACGATGCGCAGGTCCGGCGCTGCGGCGATCGCAAGCAGCCATTCGGCGGTGACGAGGGGATCGCCAGTTTCAGACATGGGCTGTCTCCATCCAGGGCGGGACGGGCAGGCCTTTGCCCCGCAGGAATTCGGGATTGTAGAGCTTCGATTGATAGCGGTTGCCATAGTCGCACAGGATCGTCACGACCGTGTGGCCCGGGCCGAGATCGCGGGCCAGCCGGATCGCGCCGGCGACATTGATGCCGGCTGAGCCACCAAGGCAGAGGCCTTCATGCTCGACGAGATCGAACAGGATTTTCAGCGCCTCATCATCCGGGATGCGGTAGGCTTTGTCGACCTGGATGCCTTCGAGATTGGCCGTGATGCGGCCTTGTCCGATGCCCTCGGTGATGGAGGTGCCTTCGGATTTGAGCTCGCCGCTGGTGTAGTAGTCATACAGGGCCGCGCCGCCGGGATCGGCGAGGCCGATGGTGATTTTCGGGTTCTTTTCCTTCAGCGCGAGCGAGACGCCGCCCAGCGTGCCGCCGGAGCCGACCGCGCAGATGAAGCCATCGAGCTTGCCATCGGTCTGCTGCCAGATTTCCTGGCCGGTGGTGCTGTAATGGGCGCGGCGGTTGGCCTGGTTGTCGAACTGGTTAGCCCAGATTGCGCCGTTCTTCTCGCTTGCGGCCAGCTCCTCGGCGAGGCGGCCGGAATAGCGGACATAATTGTTCGGGTTGGCATAGGGGACAGCGTCCACCTCGATCAGCTCGGCGCCGAGCAGGCGGATGGCGTCTTTCTTCTCCTGGCTCTGCGTGCGCGGCATGACGATGACCACACGGTATCCGAGTGCCTTGCCGACGAGGGCAAGCCCGATGCCGGTATTGCCGGCGGTGCCCTCAACAATCGTGCCGCCGGGTTTCAGGAGGCCCGCCGCCTCAGCCTCGCGCACGATGCCGAGGGCCGGGCGGTCCTTCACCGACTGGCCGGGGTTCAGGAATTCGCACTTGCCGAGAATCTCGCATCCTGTCGCCTCCGATGCAGCCTTCAGGCGCAGCAGGGGCGTGTTTCCGATGAGGTCGACGACGGACCGGTGGATGGTCATGGAACAGGATGCTCTCAGATGAGTTATTATGTTGAGGGCAGGCTACGACTGCCAGCCCCGCGGTTCAATCCGGGGTGCGTCACAAACTGATCCGCACCTCAGGCCTGAGCGTAGAATTGGAAGCGTTTGTGGACAGGTTCAACTCACATGACCCTTAAGCACTGGATCATCCTGACGTTTTTTGCGGTCGCAGCTGCCTTTGCGGGGGCGCGGGCCGATGATGCGCCGCTGCCCCGGATCGGGGCCAGCGAGCGGGGCTGGACGCCGCAACCGGGCGACGAAATCCGCTTCAACGTGCTGCGCCAGAGCAATGCCTTTGGCAGCCATGTCGTGCGATTTGCCGAGGCCCCCGGCGGCGGGCTGAAGGCGCAGACGGAAGTTTCCCTGCGCGCCGGCCTCGGGCCGGTGACGCTGTTCCGGTACGAGCTGAACGCCGAGGAAATCTGGCGGCGGGGTGAGCTTGTCTCGGTCACCGGCCGCGTCAACGATGACGGAAAGCGCGGAAATGTGTCCGCCAAGCGCGAGAATGGGCGCCTCAGCGTGCAGGGCACGGCCTTCAGCGGCGCGGCGCCCGATGTGGCGGTGCCCGCCAGCCACTGGAATTATGCGCAGACGAAGACGCGCCAGCTGCTCTCGACCGAGGATGGCGAGATCATCTCTGTCAATATCGTGCCCAGGGGCCGCGAGACGATCCGCGCTGCCGGCCGAGAGATCGAGGCGAACCGCTACCTGCTGGAGTCCGACATCAATGTGGACCTCTGGTATGATGATGAGGGCCGCTGGGTGAAGCTGGCCTTCCAGGCGCGCGGCCAGCAGATCGAATACGTGCTCGACCGGATGTATTGAGGCCGGGCGACCGGGTCGGGGGACTTGCATGGCGCAGCTGAGGCTGATCCTGGGCGACCAGCTGTCGCCGGGCATATCGTCGCTTCGCGATGCGACGGTGGGCGAGGATGTCATCCTGATCGCCGAGGTGCAGGAAGAGGCGACCTATGTGCGCCATCACCGCAAGAAGATCGCCTTCCTGTTCGCCGCGATGCGCCATTTTGCGCGGGAGCTGGAATCGGCTGGCCACCGGGTGCGCTATGTGCGGCTGGATGATCCCGCCAATCAGGGCTCGCTGAGGGCGGAGGTTGCCCGCGCGCTGGAGGCGGAACCGTCGCTTGAGGGCGTTGTCGCGACGAAGCCCGGCGAATGGCGGCTGATGCAGGATATGGAGACCTGGCGGGACCTGTTCCCGGTGCCGGTGGAGCTGCGCGAGGATGACCGCTTCATCGTCTCCACGGCGGAGTTTGCCGCCTGGGCGAAGGGGCGGCGGCAGCTGCGGATGGAGTATTTCTACCGCGAGGTACGCCGCCGAACGGGCCTCCTGATGGACGGCGAGGAGCCGGCGGGCGGGCAGTGGAATTACGATGCGGAAAACCGCAAGCGCCTGCCGGCTGGCCTCGCCCCGCCGCCGCGATACCTGCCGGAGCCCGACGCGCTGACGCGCGAGGTGATCGAGCTGGTAGGGGAGCGCTTTCCCGATCATTTCGGGGATCTCGCGCCCTGGGTGTTCGCGACGACGCGGGACGGCGCTGAGGCGGCGCGGGACCACTTTATCGCGGACATCCTGCCGGGCTTTGGCGACTGGCAGGATGCGATGGCGCGCGGCGAGCCCTGGATGTGGCACTCGCTGCTCTCGCTCTACATCAATTGCGGGCTGCTGGACCCTCTCGATGTCTGCAAGCGCGCGGAAGCTGCCTGGCGGGACGGGAGCGCGCCGCTGAACGCGGTGGAAGGCTTCATCCGGCAGATCATCGGCTGGCGGGAATATGTGCGCGGCATCTACTGGCTGAAGATGCCGGGCTATGCGGAGATGAACGCGCTTGGCGCGCACCGGCGCCTGCCGGAGTTCTACTGGACGGGCGAGACGCCGATGCGTTGCATGGCCGAGGCGATCGGCCAGACGAAACGCCATGCCTATGCCCATCACATCCAGCGGCTGATGGTGACGGGGAACTTTGCGCTGCTGGCCGGCATCGACCCGGCTGAGGTGAATGAATGGTACCTTGCCGTGTATGCAGACGCCTATGAATGGGTCGAGTTGCCCAACACGCATGGCATGGCGCTCTATGCCGATGGCGGGATGATGGCCTCCAAGCCCTATGCGGCGAGCGGCAATTATATCTCTAAGATGTCGGATTATTGCGGTAGCTGCCAATACAGCGTGAAAGAGAAAACCGGGCCGCGCGCCTGCCCGTTCAACTACCTTTACTGGGACTTCATCGCCCGCAACCGCGAGGCCCTGAAAGGCAATCCGCGCATGGCGCTGATCGTGAGAGCGCTCGACCGCCTGCCGCAGGCGGAGCTTGCCGCCATGCAGGACGAGGCTGGGGCATATCTGAACAAGGTCGCCGGGCGTTCGGAACCAGAAATCAAAATGAAGTCTTAACTCGCCGGCGAAACTTGGCGGCAGGAGATGCCACCTTTCTTCACCTCGATCCGCTATCAACCGGGAACATCCGGATAAGCAAGATCGACGCCATGAAACCAGCCTGGCCCTCTTCACCTGTTTTGAGGTCTCTGAAGGGGTTCCTGCAACCTGTTGAGGTGCCCCCAGAGCATCTGGACGGCCTGCGGTCCCGCCAGGTGCAATCGATACGGCACCTGGTATCGATCATGTTGCTGGTGGGGCTCCTGAACACCGCAATCGTGGTGATCATGCTGAACAGCATCGGAACATCCGCCATCGCGCTCGTCTGGGGCTTCAGCCTCATCATGGTCAACGGACTGTCATTGCTACATTACTTCCGGAGCCGGAAGCACCAGCATCGTCCGGAATATGCGGATCGTAAAATCCGTGGGCTAAGGAAAAGCTCAGCGATACACGGGACCTACTGGGGGATGTTGCCACTGCTGGTGACCATCGGCAGCACCGACGACCAGTTCATGATGATAGCGACAATCACGGCTGGTATGCTGTTTGGGGGGACATTCCTCCTGTCGCGCGTTCCGAGCGCAGCGCTCTGCTTCCTCGCGCCAGTTGCCGTCGGGATTGTCTCGGCAGCGTTTTTCAGAAGCAGCCTTGCGAGTGATCTTCTGGGCGTGCTCGCGCTCGTCTATGTCTTTGTGCTGACTTATGCGGTCAGATGGGCGCATCGCCAGTTCGTGCAGCAATATCTGAGCCAGGTATCGCTCCACGAACAATCGCAGCTGATTGCGTTGTTGCTGCGGGACTTTGGTGAGAACTCCTCCGACTGGCTCTGGCAGACCGACAAGGACTTCTACATCGAGCCCATGCCATGCAGCCAGCAGGCCGAAAGCAAGTGGCATTCATACCTTGTCAGTGGGCGGAGCTTGTTTTCTCTCTTCGAAGGAGGGGAGGGATATCGGGCCCTGAAATCAGCCTTGCTCTCAGGACAACCGTTCAAGGACATTGAACTTTCATTGAGGGGCCATGCCCCGGAAAGTGTCTGGATCTCCCTGACAGGCAAGCCAGTGTTTTCTGGCGGCCAACTGCGCGGGTATCGCGGGGTTGCGCAGGACATCACCCTTGCCCGGAACACTGAAAAGCGCGTCGAGAAACTCGCGCATTTCGACGAACTGACCGGCTTGCCCAACCGCGCAAACCTTCTCTCGCACCTCGACAGGATTCTCGCCAACCCGCCGAAAGAAGGCATTGAGCGCGCCTTGCTCGTGATGGACCTCGACAAGTTCAAGGTCGTGAACGACACGCTGGGCCATCAGGCAGCGGACCATCTTCTCCGGCAAGTGACCAACCGGTTGACGGAGTCGTCATTGTCGACAGATTTTGTCGCCCGGATCGCCAGCGATGGGTTCGCAATGGTGGTGGACCGTTCGACAGGCCGCGGGCTGGACGCCTTCCTCGACAACCTCGTCCGGTATCTGGCCGAACCATATTCCGTTTGGGATGCGACCATTGTCTGTAGCGCCTCAATCGGTGTCCAGAGGATCGATGCTCTGAGACCCAAGTCTGGACCACTACCGGCTAGAGTTTTCCGGCCTTTTTCACACTGGCGGACTGGTGACGCCAGCATGATTGATCAGCGCCGCCGGGGGTTTGTTCCCGATGGCG
>NZ_JBKBXW010000027.1:0-55488 GCF_046313735.1 Hyphomonas sp. | reverse complement strand
CGGTGCGCGTCACCTTGTCGAGGCTGAGCTGCCAGCGGGAGTTCTGGCCGATCTGGACCGAGAAATCATGGTTCGGCTCTGCCTGCCATTCGAGGCGGGATTCAGCGGGCCGGCCTTCGGAGAACTGGCGATACCATTCGGTGCGCGCCGCCTGGGTTTCCGACAGGGTGGGAGCGTCCACACGCAATGCGTCAATACCCGCGCGCTCCTGCGCAACCGCAGGCAGCGTGAACGCCGCGGCAGCAAGGGCAAAGCAGAGGACGGTTTTCGCGTACATATCAACTCCCTCACTGAGGATAGTGAACCCGCGCGTTTAATGGAAGATTAACATTCTGATAAAGCGGCAAATTATAGCGATCGTGTGATTTCCACCACAATCCCGCGGCGGGAGTCGCGCGGGGCGGGAGACGCGGATGGCGCAAGCGCGCCGGTGGTGAGGCGTTCATCCCGCCAGCCGGCGGCGAGGCGCCAGCCTTCCTCCGGCGTGACGGCGAGGCCGGCCTGCCAGGCGCGCGAGTCGAGGCGGGCGAAATCATCCGAGGCTTCGGCATATTCGGCGATCAGGTCGAGGCGGCCAATGCTGCGGGCGGCGCTGACGCTCCAGGCGGTATAGTCGCCACTGCCGGCGGCGATGCCATTGTCGCTGGAGAGCCAGCTGGCCCCGGCGCGCCAGGGCCCCTGCTCCACCGAGGCGCCGGCTGACCATGTCTCGACCGCGCCATAGAGGCCGGGCTGGAGCGCATAGCCGACATCGGCGCGGCTCCAGCCGAGCGCGGCGCGCAGGCGCAGCCCGCTCTGCGGCAGGCGGCGGGAGAGGTTGAGGGCGAGTTCGACGACATTTTCGAGTTCCGGCACGATGCCGCCGGGGAGCGCATCTTCCAGATCGTCCTCGAAACTTTCGAGCGAGGCTTCCGGCGTGTAGCTGGCCCCGGCGCGCAGGCCGAGGATCCGGGGGCTGGCATAGCTGAGCTTGGACGCCGGGCCGGTGGGGTCGTTCTGCGTGCGCGCGATAAGGCGGCCGGTGGGGTCGAGATCCGGATTGACGAGGCCGGCAGCGCTGAAAAGCGCCGGGCCGCCTTCGAAGAAACGCACGCCGATGCCGTCATCAGAGCCGAGGCGGAGCTCGCCGTATCCGCCCTCTATATAGATGTAAGCATGATCGAGGCCGAAACGGGGAGAGCTGCCCTCGGCGGCGGGGCCGCGCCCGAGGCGGCTGAAGGCGCTGGGCGGCTCGGCGCCGCCCCCGGGCGGGCCGGGTGGCAGGAGGCCGCTGAAATCCGGACGGGCGGGATGATCGCGCAGGAATTCGGCCCCGGCGCTGAAACCGATGCCGGTGCCATTGTCGAAGACATAATTGGCGCTGAAACCCGCCGTTACGGCGAACTGGACCGGTTCACCGGCGAAGGGGGCGGCGATGAGGGCGCCGTCTGCCTCCCATTCGGTCTCCCAGCCGCCCGGATCATCCCAGATGTCCTGGGCGAGGCTGGCCGGGGCAAAGCCCGCAAGCGCGAGGAAGATCAGGACGGGGCGGGTCATCGGCGCGTCTCCTCTACAGCGGCCCAAGCGCAGAACCACACTGGCGAGGCCGGAACCCCCTTGTTATACACGCGCGGTCAACACTGTATTGCACGCGGAACATGCTCATGATCAAGCCGACCCTCGCCGCCGCCCTTGCCGGCCTGATGCTCGTTGCCGGATGCCAGTCTTCGGGCGGCGCCGCCGCCGAACGGCGCGCCGCGGCCCAGTCTGCGGGCGTTGCCAACCCCTTCCTCTGGCGCGCGACGCTGGACACGATGCAGGCCCTGCCGATCCAGAACACAGATCCTGTGGGCGGGCTGATCAATTATGACTGGCGCAGCTTTCCGGAAGCCCCGGGCGAGCGGATCAAGGCGACGGTATTCATCCTCGACTCGCGCCTGCGCGCGGACGGGGTGAAGGTGACGGTTTACCGGCAGGTCAATGAGGACGGCCAGTGGGTGGATGCGGGCGTGGACCCGGAGACGGCGATGCAGCTTGAAAACCGCATCCTTGACCGCGCGCGGCTGCTGCGCTCCTCGCAGCCCCGCTGAGCCCCTTCCCTCTCTTCCTCTTCTCCGACCCAGCCCGAGACTGACCCGACATGGCGACCCGTTACGATCCGCAGAGCGCGGAGCCCCGCTGGCGTGAGGCCTGGGCCCAGGCCGGAACCTTCCGCACACGGACACCCGCCGAGGCGCCCGGCGCGCCGAAGGCCTTCGTGCTGGAGATGTTTCCCTATCCGTCGGGCCGGCTGCATATGGGCCATGTGCGCAATTATGCGATGGGCGATGTCGTCGCCCGCCACAAGCGCGCCAAGGGATATAATGTGCTCCACCCGATGGGGTGGGATGCGTTCGGCCTGCCGGCGGAGAACGCCGCGATGGAGCGCGGCATCAATCCGGGCACCTGGACCTATGCCAATATCGAGGCGATGAAGGCGCAGTTCATGAAGCTGGGCCTGTCGCTCGACTGGTCCCGCGAGTTTGCGACCTGCGACCCGGACTATTACGGCGCGCAGCAGGCTCTGTTCCTGAAGATGCTGGACAAGGGCCTTGTCTATCGCAAGGCAGCCAAGGTGAACTGGGACCCGGTGGACAACACCGTGCTCGCCAATGAGCAGGTGGTGGATGGCCGGGGCTGGCGCTCCGGCGCGCTGGTCGAGCAGCGGGAGCTGACCCAGTGGTTCTTCCGGATCACGGCGTATGCGGATGACCTGCTGGAGGCGGTGCAGAAGCTGGACCGCTGGCCCGACAAGGTGCGCACGATGCAGGCGAACTGGATCGGGCGGTCGGAGGGGCTTGAGCTGAGCTTTGCGTTTGCGGGCGAGGCACCGGACGGCTTTGGCGACGGCATCGCCGTGTTCACGACGCGGCCGGATACGCTGTTCGGAGCGAGCTTCGTGGCGCTGTCGCCGGATCATCCGTTGACGGTTGAGCTGGCTGAGAAGTCCGCCGCGCTGAAGGAGTTCCGCGCGAAGTGCGCGCAGATCGGCACGAGCGAAGAGGCCATCGAGAAGGCCGAGAAGCTGGGCTTTGATACCGGCCTGACCGTGCAACATCCGTTCGAGGACGGACGGACGATTCCGGTCTGGGTCGCGAATTTCGTGCTGATGGGATATGGCACCGGGGCGATCTTCGGCTGCCCGGCGCATGACCAGCGCGACCTGGATTTTGCGCGCAAGTTCGGCCTTGGCGTTTATCCGGTGGTGCTGCCGCCGGGGGCAGACGCTGAGACATTCGAGGTCGGCGACGAGGCCTATACCGGGCCCGGACATATATATAAGTCAGGTTTCCTCGACGGGCTGTCGATTGATGAGGCCAAGCGCGCCGCGATCGAGCGGATCGAGACGGCAGGACAAGGCCGGGGCACAGTGAACTACCGGCTGCGCGACTGGGGCGTGTCGCGCCAGCGTTACTGGGGCTGCCCGATCCCGATCATTCATTGCGAGGATTGCGGCGCTGTGCCTGTTCCGCAGGCGGATCTTCCCGTGCGGCTGCCGGAGGATGTGAGCTTCGAAAAACCGGGTAATCCGCTGGAACATCATCCGAGCTGGAAACATGTCCCCTGCCCCAGCTGCGGCAAGCCTGCGCGGCGGGAAACCGATACGCTGGACACGTTCGTGGACAGCTCCTGGTATTATGCGCGGTTTGCGAGCGTGTCCGATCCGGCGGAGCGGGCCTACTGGCTGCCGGTGGACCAGTATATCGGCGGGGTGGAACATGCGGTGCTGCACCTGCTCTATGCGCGCTTCTTCACACGGGCGATGCGGGATGTGGGCGAAGTGGACCTGCCTTCGGGTGAGCCTTTTGCCGGCCTGTTCACGCAAGGCATGGTGACGCACGAAACGTATAAATCCGCAGACGGACGGTGGCTGGAGCCCGGCGCGGTCGAGAAGCGGGACGGCCAATGGATAGAGATCGCGAGCGGGCAGCTGGTCGAGGCCGGGCAGATCGAGAAGATGTCCAAGTCGAAGAAGAACACGGTCGATCCCGATGCCATTGTCGCGACCTATGGGGCGGATGTCGCGCGCTGGTTCGTGCTGTCGGATTCCCCGCCCGAGCGGGATGTTGAGTGGACGCAGGCCGGGGTGGACGGCGCGGCGCGCTTTGCCCAGCGGGTGTGGGCGATTGCCGATGCGCTGCCGGGCGGCGACCTGCCGGAGCCGGGATCGGATGAGGCCTCGGCCGCGCTGCGCAAGGTGAGCCACAAGGCGGCGGCGGCTGTGGACCGGGCGATCCAGGAATTCCGGTTCAACTCTGCGATTGCGACCATCCATGAATGGGTGAACGCGCTGAAGAAATCCGAAGGCGACGCGGCGACCACTGGCGCGCGGGCCGAAGGGGCGCGGATGCTGGCGGTGTGCCTCGTGCCGTTCATGCCGCACCTTGCGGAAAGCTGCTGGGAGCGGCTGGGCGGGGCGGGTCTTGCCTCCGAAGCGGCCTGGCCGGTCAGCGATCCGGCTCTGACGACCGAAGATACGGTGACGCTGGCTGTGCAGGTGAACGGTAAGCGCCGGGGCGAGATGACGCTGGCGAAGGACACGCCGAAGGACGCGGTGGAAGCCGCCGCCCTTGCCCTGCCCGAGGCGGCGCCGTTCCTGGCAGGCCTCAGCGTGAAGAAAATCATTGTTGTGCCGGGCCGGATCGTGAATATCGTGGCCGCATGAGACAGCTTCTCGCGCTCCTGCTTTTCGCTTTTGTGGCGGCCTGCGGATTCCAGCCGGTCTATGCGCCGTCTGGCGGGGCGTTTGTCAGCGCCGGAAAGATCGAGGTCGCGCCTATCTCTGGCCGCGAGGGCCACATGCTGCGCCGGGCGCTGCTGCAGGAACTGGCCGCCGGCCTGCCGGGCATCGAGGAGCCGGTGACGCTGACCGTAAGCCTGAACAGCAACCTCTCCCGCCTCAGGCTTCAGCCGGATGGCGCGGCCTCGCGCTCCAGCGTGCGGGCGAATGGCAATTACCGGCTGCAGGGCTCCGGCACCAACCTGCGCGGGCGAGTCGAGGTGGAGACAGGCTTCCTGGTTCCGGACTCGCCCTATGGCGATATCGCGGCGCAGACCTCTGCTTCTGACCGGGCGATGCGCCTTCTGGCGAAACAGATCGCGGATGATATCCGCATGAAACTCGCAGCCTCCTGATGTTGCTGAAGGGACGCGCGGCGGAACGTTTCGCCCGGCGCCCGGAGGAGGATGTCTGGGCCGCGCTGATCTTCGGCGAAGATGAGGGTCTGGTGGCCGATACCGGCGCAGCGCTGATGGCGGCCTGGGGCGGCAAGGCGGGCCTCGAGGTGACACCGCTGGATGAGGACGCCGTGCGCAAGGACCCGGCGCTGCTGTTTGATGCGCTGGAGGCGGTCTCGCTGCTTGGCGATGCGCGGGGGGTGCGGCTGCGCACATCCGGGGACAAGCTGGCGGGGCTGATCGGCGAGGTGATCGCGGCGGGCGATGCTGACCCCCGCCGGTTTGCCGCAAAGTTTGTGATCGAGGCCGGGACGTTGCCGACGAAATCGAAACTGCGGGCAGCGGCCGAGGGCGCGGCGCGCACGGCCTGCCTGCAACTCTACACCGAGGAGGCCGGCGATGTGGCCGAACGGGTCAAGGCCGCGCTGCTGGCCGATGGCATCGTGATCGACCCGCCGGCGCTGGCGGCTTTTGTCGGCGAGCTTCCCGGGCACCGGGCACTTGCGAATGCGGAAATCGAGAAGCTGGCGCTGTATGGCCGGGGACTTGGACGGCCGCTCAGCCTTGAGGACATCCGGACGCTGTCGGCGACCGAGGCGGAGGCGGAAGTTTCCTCCGCGATCCGCGCGGCGCTGGGCGGGGACGCCGGGGCAGCGCAGTGCGCGCTCGACCGGCTGGCGGCGAATGGCACGGGCGGGATCACCATCCTGCGCTCGCTGCAGTTTGAAGTGGTCCGTATGCTGAGCGCGCATGAGAAGATGGCCGCCGGCGACAGCAATCCGGGGCGGAGCCTTCGCCCGCCGGTTTGGCAGGATGAATGGCCGGCCTTCCGGGCGCGGCTTGGGCGCTGGCCGGTGCGGCGGCTGATGCGCGTGATGGAGCGAATCCATGCCGCCGAGCGCCAGGCGAAGCTGTCGGGCGCGGCGGGGGAGCCAGCCATCCGTATGCTGATTAACGATCTGGCAAGGGTTGCGGCGAGCGCGGCCTGAGCGCCTTTGCAGGGTTCGGGGTCCCTGCCCTTCCGCTCGCGGATGATCCGCCTGCGGAACGTACCTGCCCTATTCCGGCTGGCGGCGCTTGGCGGTCAGGCGGCGGCAGACATCGTCAAGCTGCTCAAGATCGCGGTAGCGGATGCGCAGCTCGCCGCCATTCGGGCCGTGGCGGATATCGACATTGAGACCGAGATTGCGGCTGATTTCCGCTTCGAGGGCCTCGGTGTCGATCGGCTTGAAGCCGGGATTGGCCGCGGTTGAGGTGGCCGTACCGGGACCGGCGGCGCGCGCCTCGCGGGCCTTGGCCTCGACCTCGCGAACGCTGAGGCCCTTCTCCACGGCGAGCAGGATCAGCGCCTCCGGGTCTGCGGCGCCGAGGGCGGCGCGGGCATGGCCGGCGCTGATGCGCCCTTCCCGAACATGGGCGCGGGCGCGTTCGGGCAGTTGCAGCAGGCGGAGCGTGTTGGCGATATGGGCGCGGCTTTTGCCGACGCCGGAGGCGAGGCTTTCCTGGGTGCGCCCGAACCGCTTCATCAGCGCGTCATAGGCTTCAGCCTCCTCGATGGGATTGAGGTCCGAGCGCTGGACGTTCTCGATGATGCCGATTTCGAGGAGTTCGAGTTCGTCGGCATTGCGGATGACGGCGGGGATCGCGCTGAGGCCAGCGAGACGCGCGGCGCGCCAGCGGCGCTCGCCCGCGATGATCTGGTACTTGCCCGGCTCTTTCGGATCCGGCCGCACCAGGATTGGCTGGAGGACGCCCTTGGTCTTCAGAGACTCGGCGAGCTCCCGCAGGCTCTCCTCGGAGAAGGTACGGCGGGGCTGGGCCGGGTTGCGGCGGATATGGTCGAGCGGGATATCGTTCGGCGCGGCGGCGGGTACCGGGAGCGCGGCGATGCCGTCTGCTGCCGGCTGGCCGGCCGCGGAAGGTGCGCTCGGCGCCGGGCGCTGGTTCATCGCCTCGACCTCGCCGATCAGGGCGGAAAGGCCCCGGCCGAGGCGGCTGCGCCCGCTTCTGTCTTCTGCCGGATCGCTCATGCCACCCTCGCCCGCTCGCGCTGGAGCACTTCGGAGGCGAGGCGAATATAAGCCTCGCTGCCTGGGCAGCGGTAGTCATAGAGGAGCGCCGGCTTGCCAAAGGACGGGGCCTCGGACAGGCGGACATTGCGCGGGATGACCGTGTTGTAGACCTTCGAGCCGAAGAAGGAGCGCACTTCGTTCGCGACCTGGTCGGACAGGCTGTTGCGCCGGTCGTACATGGTGAGGACGACGCCCTGGATCTCGAGGGTCGGGTTGAGGCCGGCGCGGACCACTTCCACGGTGCGCAGGAGCTGGCTCAGGCCTTCGAGGGCGAGGAACTCGCACTGGAGCGGGACGAGAAGCGCATCCGCCGCAGTCATCGCATTGACCGTGAGGGCCGAGAGCGAGGGCGGGCAATCGATCAGGACATAGTCATACTTCACGAGGCCGCCGGATTCTGCGCGGTCGATATAGGCGTGGATGCCTTCGCGCAGCCGGTAAGACCGGCGGGGGTCGTTCGCGAGCTCGGTCTCGACCCCGGAGAGGTTTTCATCGCCCGGGACGATATCGAGGCGCGGGACGATGGTGGAGAGCACCGCCTCCTCCATCGGCACGCGGTCGACCACAAGGTCATAAGAGGTCATCAACCGCTCGGCGCGGGAGATGCCGAGACCGGTGGAGGCGTTGCCCTGGGCATCGAAGTCGATGATGAGGACGCGGCGGCCGACGGCGGCGAGTGCTGTGCCAAGATTGATCGAGGTCGTTGTCTTGCCGACACCGCCCTTCTGATTCACCACGGCAAGTATCCTGGGCCTAGTCATGACGACGAGCGACCTCCCTGACTTTCAAAATGACGCCTGACCCACCAATGCGACTTGGAATCGCTTCATAAGCGAAATTCCACCTTTGCCGGGCCTGCGTCAATTCTTCTTTCCAGCGTTCGCCCTTGAGGAAAAGCCCTGACGCGCCTTTGGTCAACCAGGGCGCGGCGTAGTCCAGAAGTTCGGGCATGGGCGCGAAGGCCCGGGCGGTGACAAGATCGGCCTTGATCGCCGGGGCAGATTCGATGCGGCCCTGCCAGACAGCGGCGGGAAGACCGGCGGCTTCAATGGCGGCGCGGAGGAAGGCGCACTTCTTCCCGACGCTCTCCATCAGGGTGACATGACCCGCCGGCCGGGCGGCGGCGATGATGAGGCCGGGAAAGCCGGCGCCGGAGCCGAGGTCCACGACGCGCGCGGTGTCCGGGATGTGGTCCAGCAGTTGCCAGGAGTCCGCGACATGGCGGGTCCAGATGCGGGGCCATTCTTTCGGGCCGATCAGATTCGAGCGCTGACGCCACACATCGAGCTCGGCAATGACCCGGTCGAGGGTCTCCAATGTTTCACGTGAAACATTGGCCGCGGCGAGGAAGGCCGCGCGGTCGGCGCAAAGGTCCATGGATCAGCCCGTCCGCTGGAGGCGGCGGACATGGCCGAGCAGCGCGGTGAGCGCGCCGGGCGTGACGCCTTCGATCCGTGCCGCCTGTCCGAGGGTGAGCGGCTGGACGGCCTTGAGCTTCTGACGGACCTCGTTCGAGAGGCCGCCGATCCGGTCATAGTCCAGATCGGCCGGAAGGCTCAGCGCCTCGTCACGGCGGAGGGCGGCAACGTCTTCGGCCTGGCGGTCGAGATAGGCGGCGTAGAGCGCTTCGGTCTCGAGTTGCGGGATCAAGGCGTCCGGCACATCAGCGAGCTCTGGCCAAGCGGCGAGGAGGTGGTGGAAGGTGATCTCTTTATAAGAGAGGTACTCCCAGCCAGAGCGGACGCGGCCATCCTGGTTGACGGTCCAACCGAGCTTGGCGGCGGCAGCGGGGCTGAGGGTGAAGGTTTTCAGCCGCTCTCGGGCAGATTCGAGGGCCCGATGTTTCACGTGAAACATTTTGGCGCGTGTTTCACCGACAACACCGGCTTCGATACCACGCGGGGTAAGGCGCTGGTCGGCATTGTCGGCGCGGAGCGCGAGGCGGTATTCGGCGCGGGAGGTGAACATGCGATAGGGCTCGGTGACGCCCCGGGTGACGAGGTCGTCGATCAGGACGCCGATATAGGCTTCGGCCCGGTCGAAAATCACGGGGTCTTTCCCGGCGGCGGCGCGGGCCGCATTGAGGCCGGCCATCAGGCCCTGGGCGCCGGCTTCCTCATAGCCGGTCGTGCCGTTGATCTGGCCGGCAAGATAAAGGCCGGGCAGCGCCTTTACTTCGAGGGTCGGGGTCAGCGCGCGCGGATCGACATAGTCGTATTCGATGGCATAGGCGTGCTGGAGGATCACGACATCCTCAAGGCCCGGAATGGTGCGGATGAAAAGCTCCTGGATATCTTCCGGGAGCGAGGTGGAGATGCCGTTCGGATAGACTGTAGGGTCGTCGAGACCTTCGGGCTCCAGGAAGACCTGATGGCGGTCGCGGTCGCCGAAACGGTGGACCTTGTCTTCGATGGAGGGACAGTAGCGCGGACCACGCCCGGCGATGGCGCCGGAATAAACCGCCGACTGGCCCATATGCGCCTCGATGATCGAATGGGTTTCCGGCGTCGTCCAGGTGATGCCGCACTCGACCTGCGGGACGGTGATCTCCGAAGTGAGGAAGGAAAACGGGATAGGCTGCTCATCCGCCGGCTGCATTTCGAGCCGGTCCCAATGGATGGTGCGGCCATCAAGGCGGGCGGGGGTGCCGGTCTTGAGACGGCCCATCGGGAGGCCGAGAGCGTAGAGCCGGTCCGACAGGCCAATAGCCGGGGCCTCGCCAATGCGGCCGGCGGGGATGCGCTTCGCGCCGATATGGATGACGCCCTTCAGGAAGGTGCCGGTGGTCAGCACGACCCGGTCTGCCTGGTAGGACGCGCCGGTCAGTCCGGTCACTCCTCGGACCGATCCGTCCTCGATGACGAGGTCTTCCGCGCCATCCTCGATCAGGGTGAGATTGGGATAATCTGCGAGTTCGGCCTGCATCGCCTGGCGGTAGAGCTTGCGGTCGATCTGCGAGCGGGGGCCCCAGACGGCGGGACCCTTGGAGCGGTTCAGCATCCGGAACTGGATGCCGGACTTGTCGGCGAGCCGCCCCATCAGGCCGTCGAGCGCATCAATCTCGCGGACGAGGTGGCCCTTGCCGAGACCGCCGATGGCGGGATTGCAGCTCATCTCGCCAATGGTCGAGAGCTTGTGGGTGATGAGGGCGGTGCGCGCGCCAGTGCGGGCGGAAGCGGCCGCAGCTTCGCAGCCGGCATGTCCGCCGCCAATCACGATCACGTCGAAGTCGCGGGCCTCGCCCATTAACCAAGCCTTAAATGCTGCCAGAGGCGGCTATATAACGCTGGAGGCCCTCAAACCCTAGGGGTCATTTGCCGATGCAGAAGGCGGAGAAGACCGCGCCGAGGACATCCTCCACATCCACCCGGCCGAGCAGGGCGGAGAGGTGGCGGGCGGCGAGGCGGAGGTCCTCCGCCACGAGTTCGAACCCGTCTCCGGCCTCAAGGGTCGCGAGGGCCGAGGCCAGCGCGGCGCGGCCCTGGAGGAGGCGCTCGCGGTGGCGGAGGCGCGTGATGACCGGCGCTTCGACGGCGGCGGCGCGGGCGGTGATCCGGGCGGCGATGTCGGCTTCGAGGGCGGCGAGACCTTCGCCGGTGAGGGCGGAGATGATGTGATCGGCGCACGCAGCGGCGGGCGCGGAGAGGTCTGACTTGCTGAGGACGGTCAGAATCTCCGCGCCGAATGGCAGGGGAGGGGGGGGCTCGGGCGGGGCCGAGCCGTCGATCAGGTGGATGACGAGGTCGGCTTCGGCGGCGGTGCGGATCGCGCGGCGCACGCCTTCGGCTTCGATCTCGTCAGAGGTTTCGCGCAGGCCGGCAGTGTCTGCGAACCAGACCACCTGGCCGCCCAGGGTGCGGCGGATCTCGATCACGTCGCGGGTCGTGCCTGGGGTGGCAGTGACGATGGCGGCCTCACGGCCGGCGAGGCGGTTGAGCAGGGTGGACTTGCCGGCATTCGGCGCGCCGAGGATGGCAACGCGGAAGCCTTCGCGGATGCGCTCGCCGATGCCGCCATCGCCAAGGGCGGTGTCGATTTCGGCGATGAGGGCGGAGAGTTTGTCGCGCAGGGGCGCGGAGGCTTCCGGCGAGACATCGCCTTCATCCGGGAAGTCGACCATCACTTCGACGAGGGCGAGGAGGCCAGTCAGGTCATCGCGCCAGGAGGCATAGGTGGCGGAGAGGCCGCCGGACACCTGGCGGAGGGCCTGGGCTTTCTGGCCGTCGGTTTCGGCTTCGATCAGGTCGGCGATGCCTTCGGCCTGGGCGAGGTCCAGCTTGCCGGCCTCGAAGGCGCGGCGGGTGAACTCTCCGGGTTCGGCCAGGCGCACGCCGGGCAGGGCCGTCAGGACGCGCAGGGCATGATCCACCACCGCGCGCCCGCCATGCAGGTAAAGCTCAAGCGTATCCTCGCCCGTATAGGAGGCGGGCCCCTTTGCGTAGAGGGCGATGCCCTGATCGATCGGGGCGCCGGTTTCGTCATATATATAGGTGAGCGCGGCGCGGCGGGCATCTGGCAGTCCAGATGCCAATAGTTTACCGGCGATATCGGTCACTGCGGGACCGGAGATCCGGATGACCGCGATGGCAGACGGCGGCGGGCCGGAGGCGAGGGCGCAGATCGTGTCGCGCGCGCGCATGGCCCGCCTGTCAGTTCTTCATGGCTTCGAAGAATTCGTCATTCGTCTTCGTCTGCCGCAGCTTGTCGAGCAGGAAGTCGACCGCGTCGTTCGCGCCCATGGGCCCGAGGATACGGCGCAGGATGTAGATCTTCGCCAGCTGGTCGCCGGGGGTGATCAGCTCTTCCTTCCGCGTGCCGGACTTCATGATGTCGATGGCCGGGAAGGTGCGCTTGTCGGCAATCTTCCGGTCGAGGACGACTTCGGAGTTACCCGTGCCTTTGAACTCTTCGAAGATGACCTCGTCCATCCGGCTGCCAGTATCGATCAGGGCGGTGGCGACAATCGTCAGCGAGCCGCCATTCTCGACGTTCCGGGCGGCACCGAAAAAACGCTTCGGGCGCTGGAGGGCGTTGGCGTCCACACCGCCGGTCAGGACCTTGCCGGAAGAGGGAACGGTGGTGTTGTAGGCGCGGCCGAGGCGGGTGATCGAGTCGAGCAGGATGACGACATCGCGCTTGTGCTCGACGAGGCGCTTGGCCTTCTCGATCACCATTTCGGCGACCTGGACGTGGCGTGTGGCGGGCTCGTCAAAGGTCGAGGCGACGACTTCGCCTTTCACCGTGCGGCGCATGTCGGTGACTTCTTCTGGGCGCTCATCGATCAGGAGGACGATGAGATAGCATTCGGGATGGTTCTCTTCGATGGCCGCCGCGATGTTCTGCATCAGGACCGTCTTGCCGGTGCGCGGCGGGGCGACGATCAGGGCGCGCTGGCCCTTGCCGATGGGGGCGACGATGTCGATGACCCGGCCGGAACGGTCCTTCTTGGTCGGATCGCGGCTCTCCATCTTGAGGCGCTTTTCCGGATAGAGGGGTGTCAGGTTGTCGAAGTGGACCTTCTTGTTGGCCTTCTCCGGTTCCTCGAAATTGATACGGCTGACATCGGTCAGCGCAAAGTAGCGCTCCGAATCCTGCGGGGCGACGATGGGGCCCTCAACCGTGTCGCCGGTGCGGATGTTGGCCTTCTTCAGCACTTCGGGGCTGACATAGATGTCGTCCGGGCCGGGCAGGTAGTTCGACTCCGGCGAGCGGAGGAAGCCGAACCCGTCGGTGAGAACTTCCAGAACGCCCTGACCGGTGATTTCGACTTCGCTGTCGGCGAGCTCCTTGAGGATCGCGAACAGCATGTCCTGCGTCCGCATCGAGGAGGCATTTTCGATCTCGAGCTCCTCGGCATAGGCGAGGAGTTCTTCGGGCGATTTCGCCTTCAGTTCGCGCAGGGTCACGCTGGTCAGGTTGTCGAGCATCGAGGAGGCCATGCGGGGGGTGTCCGGGCTGGGGCAGGGAGTATGGGGGGACCGGGCGAACGGGATCGCGCGCGCCAAAGGACTTGGGCAGCCAGTACGCGCTTATCGGCTGAAAGGGGCGGCTGCGTCAAGCGATTCTGGCGGCGGCGCTTCAGAAGGGCTTGAGGATGGCGAGCAGAACAACGCCGATCATCAGGAGGAAGGGCACTTCGTTCAACATCCTGAGCCGCCGCGCCTCGACCGTGCCGGTGACTGCATCGACGCGTTTGCCGAGAACCGAGAAGTAGCCATACATCCCACTGAGTACGGTCACGAGCAGGAGCTTGGCGTGCATCCAGCCCTGGCTGAGCAGGCCGGGATTGAGCGCCAGCATGGTCAGGCCAAGGGCCCAGACGAGGAGCAGGCTCGGGGTCAGGATGATCCGCTTCAGCCGGGCAGAGGCATCCATCATCGTATCGAACAGGGCTTCGCCCGGGCGGCTCGAAAGCTGGTGGATCTTGTAGCGGGGATAGATGAGCAGGCCCGCCATGAGCGCAATCACGAAAATGATGTGCGCCGCCTTGATCCAGAGATACAGCATACCCGCCCCGTTACCGCCCGTTCGTGCTTGTCACTGTGCGTCAGTGAACGGCTTCTTTTATGCGCTGACCGGCGACCTGTTCAATGGCGGCTTGCGGGCAGCCGGCCCAGCCTGCCGGGCAGAGCCGTCCGCCGCCGCAGGAGCGGATCTCACCCTTCATGCCGAGTGCGGCGGTGACCTCGCCGGCAAGGGTGCGGATGAAGCCCGGATGAGTGCCGAGGGCCTCGACACGGGTATAGCTTGCCGCGCCATGTTCCTCGGCAATCTCGCGGTATTCCTCGCCGAGTTCGACGAGGGTTTCGATATGTTCGGAGACGAAGGCGATGGGCGCGATCAGGATGTGGCGGCCTTCGGAGGCGGCGCGCTCGACTTCTGCTTCGGTGGCCGGCCCGATCCATTTGAGGGGACCGACGCGAGACTGGTAGCAGACTGTCACGTCCCAGTCGGCGGGCACGCGGCCCTTCACCATCTCGGCAAGCGTTTCGCACTGCCATTGATAGGGGTCGCCCGCGCGGATGACACTTTCGGGCAGACCGTGAGCAGAAAGGAGCAGTGAGACCTTGTCCGGTCGGCCGGCGCGGTCATAGGCCTCCATGATCCGGTCGACATGGGCGGAAACGAACTGTTCCTCGAACGGGTAGCAGCAGACCGTGCGGGCCTTGCCTTTCCAGGCGCTGTTCCAGGCGGAGAGGGAGGAACCGGTCGTGGTGGTGGAGAATTGGGGATAGAGCGGCAGCAGGACGACTTCGTCGGCGCCCCAGTTTTTCACTTCAGCGGCGGCCTCTTCGGTGAAGGGGTGCCAGTAGCGCATGGCGATGAAGCAACGGACCGTGTCTCCCGGCAGGCGGCGGGCGAGTTCGGTTTCCAGCGCGGCGGCCTGCTTCTCCGTTTCCGGGAGGAGGGGAGAGCCGCCACCGGCATCCATCATGGCATAGTTCTTCTGCACGTTCGGCGCGCGGGTGCGCGAGATGAGCCGCGCAAGCAGCCAGCGCACAGGCAGCGGCGCGCGGATGATGGCCGGGTCGCGGAACAGGTTCTTCAGGAATGGCTGGACGGATTCGGCCTTGTCCGGCCCCCCCAGATTGAACAGCACAACAGCAATCCGGCGGCCCATGACGCGACTTCACTCCGTTCTGATTAGCTCCAGCACACGCTCGACATGCGCAATCGGTGTCTCCGGGCGGATGCCGTGACCGAGATTGAAGATATGGGGCCGGCCGCGATAAGCGTCCAGCAACTCCCTCACCCGTGCGTCAAGACGCCCGCCCCCTTCGATCAGGAGCAGGGGATCGAGATGGCCCTGTACGGGGAAGTCGGCCGGCAGGGTCGCGTTGACAAAGGTCGGGCCGGCGGCCGTATCGAGGCCGACGCCTGTTACGCCGGTCGCGTGGACATATTCCGGGAGCATCACCCCGGCGCCGCGCGGGAAACCGATGATCGGCACCGTAATGCCCATCTCCCGCAGGCGCGCTACCAGCTTTGCCGTCGGGCGGATGATGACTTCGCGGAAGATGTTGTCCGGCAGGCCCTCGGCCCAGCTGTCGAACAGCATCAGCGCATCGGCGCCAGCCTCGACCTGGCGGGCGAGGTAATGCGCGGTTGCCTCGCTGATGAGATCCATCGCAGCGGCCAGATCGTCAGGGCGGCCATGCGCCCAGCGCCAGGCGAGGGATTTGTCGGTCTTGCCCCGGCCTTCGACAGCGTAGAGACCCACCGTCCAGGGCGATCCGGCGAAACCGATCAGGGTTGTCTCCGGCGGGAGGGCCGCACGCACGCGCGAGACCGTTTCATAGACCGGGGACAGCCGGTCCGCAGCGGCCTGCGGCGGGGTGCGGTCGAGGTCAGAGGGCGAGGCGATCTGCTCGACCACCGGGCCTTCACCTTTCTCGAAAGCCACGCCGAGGCCCATCGCATCAAGGATGAGGAGGATGTCGGCAAACAGGATTGCCCCGTCCATGCCATAGCGGCGGATAGGCTGGAGCGTTGCTTCTGCGGCGAGGGACGGCGTGTAGCAGAAGTCGAGGAAGTCCCGGGCCCGGGCGCGGGTTTCAAGGTATTCAGGCAGGTGGCGGCCCGCCTGGCGCATCATCCATACCGGAGGAGGCTTAACCACCTTGCCGGAGAGAACCTCGAGAATTTTTTTTCCTGCCACTGCCACCCGGATCCCCTTTAATCATCAGATTCATGCCCTTCAGGGCCTTATGTTTATTACCCTGCGGGATTCCGGAAGATCGCGTCAATGACCGGTTTGTCCAGAAGGACTCACAGCCATTTCACAGATCAGCCCCGGATTAACCGGGTGTTAACTATCGCGGCGAGTCAATGGTTAACGCGCGGTAAACGCCCCAGCGGGACTCACAGGCCGGAACGTCTCGTGACTCTGCAGGGGTGGGAATCGGCCAGCTGTGAGTCGATTGTGGATTGGTGTGGACACAGCGGAATTCCACATTCATCCCACACCCCTTGTGCAAGAAGGCGCGAGCCTGCAAGACAAGGCCCGTGACCCAGCAACCGACCCGGCCCAGCATTTATTTCAACGTGCACCTTGTCTCCGACAGTACGGGCGAGACACTGAATGCGCTGCAACGGGCTGCCTGCGCGCAGTTCGAGAATGTGCACCCGTTGGAGCATAATTATTACCTGGTCCGATCCGAACGCCAGCTCGACCGGGTGATGAAGGAGATCGAGGCGGCGCCCGGCGTCGTGTGGTTCACGATTTCCGATGCCGCGCTGCGCTCGCGCCTCGAAGCCTTCTGCCGGGAGCGGGGGATTCCGACCCTGCCGGTGCTCGACCCGTCAATTGCGATGCTGAGCCGCCATCTCGGGATTGCGCCGAACAACCGGGTGGCTGGCCAGCACGCGCTCGACGAGGATTACTTCGAGCGGATGGAGGCGATCAATTTCACGCTCGCCCATGATGACGGCCAGAACATGGATACGCTGATCGGCGCGGATGTGATCCTGCTGGGGGTCAGCCGCACGTCCAAGACGCCGACCTGTGTGTACCTGGCGAACCGGAAGGTCCGGGCCGGAAACATTCCACTGGTGCCGGGCGTGCCGCTGCCGGATTTCATGGAGAAGCTGGACGCAACCGGGCCGCTGGTCGTCGGGCTGAAGATATCTGCCGAGCGGCTGGTGCAGATCCGCCGGCAGAGACTGATTTCGCTGAACCATGATGATCTCGCCGATTATGCCGACGAGGAAGCCGTGCGCGACGAGATCACCCAGGCGAACCGCCTGTTCCAGCGCAACAAGTGGAAGACGATTGATGTCTCGCGCCGCTCGGTGGAGGAGACGGCAGCTGCGATCCTGAACCTGCTGCACGAGCGCTGGAGCCAGCACCCATGAGCCCGGCCCTGACGCTGGCGAGCGGCAGCAAGAGCCGGCGCGCCCTGCTGGCAGCTGCCGGCGTAGAAGCCGAGGCAGTGGCGCCGAACGTTGATGAAGCCTCGTTCCGGGATGCAATGCGGGCGGAGGGCATTTCCGTGCGCGACCAGGCCATGCGGCTGGCGGAACTGAAGGCGATGCGGGTCTCTGCGCGTCGGCCGGGCCTCGTCATCGGGGGCGACCAGATGCTGGCGCTCGGCGGAACCGCCTTCGACAAGCCGGTGGACCTTGAGGCAGCCAAAGCCCACTTGCGCGCCCTGTCGGGCAAAACCCATACGCTGGAGACCGCCATCGTCATCTGCGAGGAGGGCGCGCCCATCTGGCGTCACCTCGCCCGGCCGAAGCTGACGATGCGTCCGCTGACGGATGAATTCATAGAGGATTATGTGGCGCGTTGCGGCGACAGCCTGCTCTCCACGGTCGGCGCCTATCAGCTCGAAGGGCTTGGCGCGCAATTGTTCACGCGCATCGAAGGCGACTATTTCTCGATCCTCGGTCTACCGCTGCTGCCGCTGCTCGATTATCTCCGTATCCGGAAGGTCATTCCCATATGAAACTGCTGCTTGGTGTTGCCGGCGATCCGGTCACCCATTCCCTGTCACCCTTCATCCATAATGGCTGGCTGCGCGACAACCGCATTGATGCGGTCTATTCCGCTTTCGAGATCAAGGCCGGTGAACTGCCCGAAGGCCTGCGCACACTGGCAGGGCAGGGGGTGCGCGGGCTGAACATAACCCTGCCGCACAAGATCGAGGCGCTGAAGCTCGCGGCGCGGGCAAGTGAAAAGGCCCGGCGCATCGGCGCTGCCAACCTGATGATCCTTGAGGAAGATGGCACCTGGTCGGCTGGCAACACCGATGCACCGGGATTTGCGCTGACGCTCGATTATGGCGGCATACAAGTGGCAGGCCGCAGCGTGTTCGTGCTCGGCGCCGGTGGATCGGCGCGGGCAGTTGCGGCGGTTCTGGCAGACCGCGGCGCGCGTCTGACCATCTGTAACCGGACGGTGGACAATGCGCAGGCGCTTGCCCGGGCAATTGCTCCGCAGGCAGAGGTTCACAATCTCGAGGAAGGACTGGCGCGCCTCGGCAATGCCGCGCTGGTGGTGAACACCCTCAGCACCGGCCATTCCGGCGGAGGCTTTGAGCTGCCAGAGTCGGGCGGCGGTGTGTTCTATGACATCAGCTATGGCCGGGGCGCGGCGACCGCGCTGGCGGAAGCGACCCGCAAGGGCTGGCGGCGGCTGGACGGGCTCGGCATGTTGGTGGCGCAGGCGGCGATCAGCTTCCGCGCCTGGTTCGGTCTGATGCCGGACATGGCCGAGGCCCATGCGCGCTGCCGGGCATTAGTTGAGGCGACGTCATGATCATCCTTGGGCTGACGGGCTCCATCGGGATGGGCAAGTCGGCGACGGCTGCGCTGTTCCGGGATCACGGCGTGCCGGTGTATGATGCGGATGCGGCAGTCCATGCGCTCTATGCCGAGGGCGGGGCGGCGGTTGCGCCCATCGAGGACGCCTTTCCGGGCGTTGCCGAAGGCGGAGCTGTTGATCGGCAGAAACTGCGCGCGCGGGTGCTGGATGATGCAGCCGCCATGAAGCAGCTGGAAGCTATCGTGCATCCGCTGGCGGGCGAGGCGCAGCTCGATTTCCGCCGCAAGGCGAAGGACGCCGGGGCTGCCTTTGCCGTGCTGGACATTCCGCTGCTGTTCGAGACGGGCGGCAACCGGCATTGCAACTACGTGCTCGTCGTGTCTGCGCCGCCGGACGTGCAGCGGGCGCGGGTGCTCGCGCGGCCCGGCATGACGGCGGAAGCCTTCGAGGCGATCCTGGCGCGGCAGCTTCCGGACGCCGACAAGCGCGCTCGGGCGGATTTCATCGTGTCGACGGCGCACGGTTTCAGCTTTGCGCGCGACCAGGTTCGGGCCATCATCGCGCTCATGAACCGAATCGCGCGCGGAGAGACGGAATGACAGAACGCATCCGGGAAATCGCTTTCGACACCGAAACGACAGGCTTCAATTTTGACCAGGACGACCGGGTGATCGAGCTCGGCGCGGTCGAGATGATCAATCACATCCCGACCGGGCGGACATTTCGCCGCCTGATCAATCCGGCCCGCTCGGTGCCCGAAGTCGTTACGAAGATCACCGGCATCCGCGAAGAGGACCTGATCGGAAAGCCCTTCTTTGACGATCCGGACGTGGTGGATGCCTTCCTCGAATTCATCGGCGATGCGACGATCGTGGCGCATAATGCCAAGTTCGACCGGGGTTTCCTGAACATGGAACTCACCCGCTGCGGGCGTGCGATCATTCCGGAGGAGCGCTGGGTCGATACGGTCACCATCGCGCGCCAGCGCTTTCCGGGGGCGCCGGCCAGTCTCGATGCCTTGTGCAAACGCTTCGATATCTCGCTCGAGAGCCGTACCTTCCACGGCGCCCTGCTCGACAGCCAGCTGCTGGCGGCGGTTTACCTGGAACTTCTGGGCGGGCGCGCGCGCGCCTTCAGTTTCGAGGAAGCCATCGGTGAGGCGGGCGCGGCCCGGCCTCCCGCCCGTCAGAGGCCGCAGCCGCTCGGGCCGGCGCTGACGGAAGAAGAGGCGGCCGCCCATGCCGCCTTCATCGCCGGGCTGGGCCCGAACGCGATCTGGAACGCGGCAGCTAAACCTTAGCATATCGGGCTGATCCAGAGGATCAGCCCGATCTTCAAGGTCATTGAATTGTCGCGGCGTTTTCCCGAAAACCGGTTCCCACTTTTCGGAGCGCCGCTTTAGGCGTTGCCGGCCGGGCCATTGGCGGCGGCGGCAAGGTCAGCGGCGCGGCGATACTGGGCCTGGTACAGCGCCACGAAATCGACCGGATCGATCAGCAGGGGCGGGAAGCCGCCCTCGCGCGTGATTTCGGCGATGATCCGGCGCGCGAACGGGAATAGCAGGCGCGGACACTCGATCAGCAGCATCGCCTCGACCTGGTTGTCCGGCACGTTCTGCAGCTGGAAGAGGCCAGCATAGTCGAGCTCGCTGATGAACAGCACGGTCTCGCCGGCAACCGCCTTCGCGGAGAGTTTCAGTGAGACCTCGAACAGCCCGTTGCCGTCAACATGCGGGGCGGCGCCCACATCAATCCCGAGATCAATGTTTGGCTGGCCCTGAACCGGGGGATGGCCCGGATTCTCGAATGACAGGTCCTTGACGTACTGGCCAAGCACCCGGAGGCTCGGCACCTGCGGCGGTTGATTGCCCGATCCGGGGTTTTCCGGCGCACTTGTATCTGTCATTACTCACCTCTGTTCTCGAAGCCCGCGCCTAGCATGCGGCCCGGCGCCGCGCAACGCATGGGGTGGCAAGCCCTGCAAGGCGGCCCTATGTGTGCGAAGGAAGATTGATGACGAAGGATCACGCCTGAACCATGTCGAATCCGGTGATTGAAGTCCTGATCCTGGCAGCTGTTGCGCTGTTCGTGCTCTGGCGCCTGTATATGGCGCTGGGCCGGGGCGGCGATGAAGGGCCAATGCACCGGCCTGCGCCCACGGCTGAGCAGCGTACGGCAGGCAGCGAACCGGCTGCGCCGGCGCCGCGCCGCGTGGACAATGAGCGCCCTGTCTTCACCGGGCCGGCCGCGGGCGGGCTGGAAGACATCTACAATGCCGACCTGTCTTTCCGGACCGAGGATTTCATGCGCGGCGCCAAGGCTGCCTACCAGATGATCGTCGCGGCCTATGCGCGCGGTGATCGCACCGCGCTGCGCCCGCTGCTCGACGATGATGTATTCGAGGCATGGGACGCATCCATCACTCAGCGGGAAACGGAAGGCGTGCAGCCCTTCGAACTCTTGCGCATCAAGAAGACCGAAATCGACCGGGCAGAACTCGACGGCGAAATTGCCCGCATTTCCGTGCGGTATGAGGCCGAACTCGGCGATGGTGAGACGACGCGCATTGCCCGCGAGATCTGGACCTTCAAGCGCGATGTCAGCACGGGCGATCCGAACTGGCTGCTTGATGATGTGGATGTCGCCTCCTGAGGCAGCGCCGCAAGAATGTTCATATGACATTTTAACCGGACTGGCGGCATAACAGGGGCCATGCGCCTGACCCGTCTGATTGCCACTGCCAGTTTGCTGATTGCGGCTGCGTGCCAGAGTACGCCGCCGCCCGTCGCGCCGCCGCACGGGACTGCCCCGCCGCCCGTGCCGGGGCTGATCCATCCGCCGCCGGCCTCCACCCCTGCGACCTATCACGACCTGCCGGGCTGGCACAGCGCGCGGCTCGCGCCCGCGCTGGAGGCTTTCCGGCGGACGTGCGACCGCTTCACCCGGCGGGCCTGGGATGCGCCGCTGTCGCAAAGCGCGCCCTGGGCCGGGACGGCCGAAGATTGGGCGCCGGCCTGCGCCTCGCTGAGCGGGCCGCTGGATGATGCCTCAGCCCGGCGGGTGATTGAGTCGCTGTTCGTGCCGGTGGAGATCATCGACAATGAAGGCCGCCCGCGCTTCACCGGCTATTTCGAGCCGACCTATCAGGCGCGCCGCGCGCCGGAGCCGGGCTTCACCGAACCCGTGATGGCGCTGCCGCCTGATTTTGTGGCCAATGGCAACGCGCCGCTGCAGCGCCTGCCGAACGGGACCACACGCCCCTATCCGCCCCGCGCAGAGATCACCGAGAGGGGCGGCAGCGCGATTGCCTGGGCGCACCCCTCGGATGTGTTCTTCCTGCAGATCCAGGGCTCCGGCCGGCTGATCTTCCCGGACGGGACGACGATGCGGGCGGGCTATGCCGCGCATAATGGCCAGCCGTTTCGTTCAGTCGCCAACTGGCTGATCGAAACAGGCCGCATCACGCGGGGCGAAGGCTCGATGCAAGGCATCCGCGCGTGGATGGACCGCTCATCGCTGGCCGAAGTGCGCCAGGCGATGAACATCAATCCGCGCTTTGTGTTCTTCCAGGCGCTGCCCGAGGGCGACCCCACGCTCGGGCCGGTCGGAGCGCATAATGTGCCGCTGACTGCGCTGGGCTCGATGGCGGTGGACCCGGCCTTCCATGCGCTCGGCGTGCCGATGTTTGTCGAGACGACGGCGCCGGGGCTTGGCGGGCGCTGGTCGGGGCTGATGATTGCGCAGGATACCGGCGGGGCGATCAAGGGCCCGGTGCGCGGCGATATCTACTTCGGTACCGGGGATGATGCGGGCAACCGCGCGGGCACGATGAATGCGCCGGGCCGCCTCTGGGTGCTTCTGCCGCGCGCGGTGGCCAACCGTCTTTATCGCAGCCGGCCCGTCGCGGCGGTTACCGGCCCGCCGGGCGAAGGCTGAGCGGGCGGGTGGCCAGCCGCAAGCTGAGCGACGAAGAGGCGCGCGCCTGGGCGAAGGTTGCCTCGACCGTGAAGCCGATCGGCCGGAAGGCGGCGGATCTCGCGGCGCTCGCAGAGGCACTTGGCGAAGGCCCCGCCGATCCGCCGGCACCACCAGCGAAGGGCAGCACTCTGCCGCCCGAGACGCCAAAGCCTCCGAAGCCGCCGGCCCCTCCCGCGAACCGGGGCAGCGAGAAGAAAGTGCGTCGCGGCAAGCTGGAGATCGCCGGCTCGTTCGATCTGCATGGGCACACACAAGCGACCGCCGCGGCGGCTTTGCCTCTGTTCCTGGAGCGCCAGCAGGCAGTCGGGGCGCGCTGCGTGCTGGTCATCACCGGCAAGGGCCGGGGCGGGGAAGGGGTGCTGCGACGCAACTTCCTTTTGTGGCTTGAGACGCCCGCTGCCCGCCGGATCGTGTCAGGCTATGCCGAAGCGCACCCGCGCCATGGCGGCGCAGGTGCGTTCTACCTTTTCCTGCGGCAACTTTCAGTCAGCTGAAACGTTCTGCTCAGGCTCAGTCGAAATCGCGGAACACGTCGGCGGCGGAAATGTCCTTGCGCATCACGTCTTCCGGCTCCGGCGTCTCGGCGACCGGCTCGTCGCTGGCCGGGGCAAGGCCCGGGCCTTCGGAGCGGGCGGCTTTCTCGGCGTCCATCTTGCGGCGGCGGTCGGCGGCCTTGGCGATCACTTCGTCGAGTTCGATCTGGCTGCAGAGGCCGAGCGTCACCGGATCGACCGGGCGGATGTTCTGCGAGTTCCAGTGGCTCTTGTCGCGGACATTGTTGATCGTCGTCTTGGTCGTGCCGATCAGCTTGATGATCTGCGCGTCGGACACTTCCGGGTGGTTGCGGATGAACCAGGCGACGGCGTCCGGCTTGTCCTGGCGGCGGATGACCGGGGTATAGCGGCTGCCCTTGCGCTTCGGCTGCGGGATATGGGCGATGCGCGAGGCTTCGACCTGCAGCTCATGGTCCGGGTTTTCCTCGCCTTTCGCGATTTCCTCGCGCGAGAGGATGCCGCCGGCAATCGGGTCGACGCCGCGCATGTTCTCGGCGACATCGCCGTCCGCGATGCCTTTCACTTCGAGATGGTGCAGGCCGCAGAACTTGGCGATCTGGTTGAAGGTGAGCGTCGTGTTGTCGAGCAGCCAGACGGCGGTTGCGCGCGGCATGAGAATTTCGGCCATGATTGCCTCCGGTGTTTTGTTGGCGGGTGCCAGAAATGCAGCCGCCCGGCACGCGGGTGCCGGGCGGGCTGGGGTTTCAGGCATCCTGTGAACCTTGGGCCTTCATATAGGCCAAACGCGCCGGATTGGGAAGCGCCCTACACCGTAAGGAGAATCTTCCCCGAATGGCCGCCTTCCTCCATCCGGGCGAGAGCAGCTTCGGCCTCGGCGAGGGGATAGGTGCTGTCGAGCACGGCGCGAATACGGCCGCTGGCGACATGCGGCCAGAAATCCAGCTCCACCGCCGCCCGGATACGGCTCTTCTCCGGAGCGGGACGCGCGCGCAGGGTGGTCGCCATCAGCGAGAGGCGTTTCATCAGCACAAGGCCGAAATTCACCGTCACGCTCATGCCGGACTGGTAGGCGATGTTGATGATCCGGCCATCCACCTTGGCCGCGCCGATATTCTTCTGCACATAGTCGCCGCCGACCATGTCGAGGATGACGTCGGCGCCGCCGGCGGCTTTGACGGCGGCCTCGAAATCCTCCTCGCGGTAATTGATGGCAAGGTCTGCGCCAAGATCGCGGGCAAGGGCGCATTTGTCTGCCGAGCCAGCGGTGCCGAAGACATGCGATGCCCCGGCCACACGTGCCATCTGCAACGCCATCACGCCGATGCCGCTGGTTGCGCCATGGCAGAGGAAGGCCTCGCCGGGCTTGAGACCAGCCCGGTCGAATACATTCGCCCAGACGGTCATCATCGCCTCGGGGAAACAGGCGGCGGTGACGAGATCCATCCCCTCCGGCACGGGCAGGGCGGAGCCTTCATCAACGGCGGCATGGCTGGCATAGCCCCCGCCCGCGAGCAGGGCGCACACCCGGTCGCCGGGCTTGAAACGGCTCGCGCCGGGGCCGGTCTCGATCACGGTGCCGGAGACTTCGAGGCCGAGGATTGGCGAGGCGCCGGCTGGCGGCGGATACCGGCCTGCGCGCTGGGCAAGGTCAGCGCGGTTGAGCCCTGCCGCCGCCACTTCGATCAGGATCTCGCCCTGTCCCGGAACGGGGCGGGGCAGGTCCATCAGGGCCAGCTTCTGGCCTGGTTCGCCGTGCGCAGCAGTCATCATCCCGGTCATGGCAGCAATCTCCAGTTCTGATCGAATCCCAAGGCTCGCTTCTAGACCGGCTTTCTGCTTTGGTGAAACAGAGCAGAGGGAGAAGACACATGGCGCTCAATGATGAAGAGCCTGTCCTTGTCCGCAAGGCACAAGGGCTGGACCAGATGTCGGTGGATGAGCTCGAGCTGCGAATTTCCGCGCTTCGGGCTGAAATAGCCGCGTGCGAAGCCGAAATTGAAAAAAAGAAAGCGCAGAAACGCGCCGCTGATGCGCTGTTCGGCGGCGGTGGTTAAGAGCGGAGCAAGGCCTTCGGCGCTATCCTTGCATGAGAAGCCGGAAACGGTCGTGGAGAAGTGTGATGGCTGAGCGAGACCTGGTGCCCCCGCAAACGGCGCTCGAACCGTTCACCGGCGGAAAACTGTTCGACACGGTGTTCAGCCGGGGCATGGCGCTGGTCGAGGAAACCGCTGCCTATCTGGATGGGCCGGGCCGTGACCAGTCGAAAGCCCTCGGGCGCGAGCCGGGCCTGACCTATGCCGCCTGGAGCATGGAACTGACGACGCGCCTGATGCAGGCCGCCTCCTGGCTGGTCATGCAGAAGGCTGTGCGCGACGGCGAGATGCGGCGCGAGGACGCCGCCGCGCGCAAGTACCGGATCCGCCGCGATACGCCGGCGCTCGATACAGGCTCGGTTGAGGCATCCGGCCTGCCGGCGCGCTTCCTCGATCTCGTCACGAAATCCGAAGCGCTGTTCGAACAAGTCTGCCGGCTGGATGAAGCCCTCTACCAGCCAGGCCAGTCGTCCGCAGCCAATCCCGTCTCCGAACAGATGGCAGCGCTGCAGAAAGCCGCCGAGACCGGCGCCTTTGATCCGCTGATGGTCTGGCGGCGCGCGAAATAGGGTTCAGAACGCCGCATATGTGCGCAGGAAGGCGGTCGCCTGCTCGGCGCAGAAGCCTTCTTTCACGGGCGCGCGGGAAATTGTCAGCCGGTGGAAAATCGGCCCGAGCAGCTGTTCCATCACATCGTCCAGCTCAAAGTCGCGCCGGATGACGCGCTTCGCCGCCAGTTCCGCCAGCAACATGCGCATCGGCTGGCGGATGTCCCGGCCGACCCAGGCGCGCCAGGCCTCTCCGGCTTCCTTGTCATCGGCGGCGGCGAGCAGGGCGACGCGCAGCACGGCATGGCCGTGGCCGGTGCGGGCGGTCGCTTCCAGCGGAATGATCAGCGCGGTGATCCGCTCCTGCGGGTCGCGCCCGCCATCCGGGGCATCCGGGATGAGCGCGAGGGCGGCATCGACACACATCGCCCCGATGGAAGGCCACCAGCGATAAATGGTCTGCTTCGAGGCGCTGGCCCGCTTGGCCACGGAATCGACGCTGAAGCCGCGCCAGCCATTCTCGGCCATTTCGGTTCGGGTCGCCTCGAGGATAGCGGTTTTCGACACTTCGCTGCGGGTGGGCCCCTTGCGGGACGGGGAGGTGCCGGGTGTCTCGGCCGGGGATGTCATGCGAATTTCTCCATCGCGCCGGGCCTCGATAGCGTGAAATTCACCCCTATGCGAGACGGCCCGTACCGTTTAAGGGCGGAAAAGTTTCAAATTCGCTTGCGCGGAGCCGGAATCTGGCCGATCCGCCCAAAGTCTGAACGGGGCAGATTGCATGAAATCGGTTGACGACATGATCGCCGGCTACCGGCGCTTTCGCAGCGGCGTGTATGCCGAACAGGCTGAACTCTACCGCCAGCTGGGGGAAGGGCAGGACCCGGACATCATGCTGATCGGCTGCGCGGACAGCCGGGCCGATCCCTCGGACATCTTCGATGCGGCGCCGGGGCAGATGTTCGTGGTGCGCAATGTGGCGAACCTCGTGCCGCCCTACCAGCCGAATGGCGGGCTGCATGGTGTGTCAGCCGCCGTCGAATATGCGGTGAACATCCTCAAGGTGCGGATCATCGTCGTCATGGGGCATGGCGGCTGCGGCGGCGTGGCCGCTTCGCTGACCAAGAATGACAGCCCGCTGATTGGCGAGTTCGTAACCCCCTGGGTGCGCCTGCTGGACGAGGCGCGCGAGCGTGTGCTGGCGAGCCAGCCGGTCAATCCGCAATACGCGCTGGAGCTGGAAGGGATCGAAACCTCGATCACCAACTTGATGAGCTTCCCCTTCGTGCGCGAAAAGGTCGAGGCCGGCACGCTGGCGCTCCACGGCGCCTGGTTCGCGATCAAGCATGGCGAGCTGCACTGGCGCAACGGCCGCACAGGGCGGTTCGAGGTGGTGGCGCCTTAAGCGGCCAGCTTCCCGGCTTCCCCCCCTCTCCCTCGGGAGCGGGGTTCTTGGAACCGGAACCTTACTTCCCGCCCTTGGCCTCGCGGGCGACGGCGTCGCGGATCAGTTCGCGCGCCTTTTCGATGCCCTGCCAGCCATCAATTCGGGTCCATTTGCCTTTTTCGAGGTCTTTATAGTGTTCGAAAAAGTGCTGGATCTTGT
This sequence comes from Hyphomonas sp., assembly GCF_046313735.1. GTDB lineage: Bacteria > Pseudomonadota > Alphaproteobacteria > Caulobacterales > Hyphomonadaceae > Hyphomonas. Next base: position 28,215 of record NZ_JBKBXW010000027.1, on the reverse strand, counting down.
CGCACAGGATCTGCGGCAGGTCGTGATAGGTCGCGATCTTGTCGTAATATGAGGTAAGCTTCGAATGCGGCACGGCGAGGATTTTTTCGTCCGGACCCTTGTCGTCCGTCATCAGCAGCACGCCGACCGGGCGCGCGCGCAGGACAGAGCCCGGCACCAGCGGGCGGTTGCCCACCACCATCACATCCACCGGGTCGCCATCGAGGCTGAGCGTGTGCGGCACGAACCCGTAATTACAGGGATAGCGCATCTCGGTGTAGAGGAACCGGTCGACGAACATGGCACCGGAGGCCTTGTCGATCTCATACTTGATCGCATCGCCGCCGAGGGGCACTTCGATCAGCACGTTGATGTCGTCAGGCGGGTTCACGCCGGCGGGAATTTTCGAAAGGTCCATAAAGCGCAATTCCTTCGCTGTGGGAGGGCAGCAATTCCGCGCTCCGATGAACTGACCGGCGCAGAAGGTCAAGGGCACGCCGGCGCGCGGATTCTCTGAATGGGCCTGCAAGTTAAGGGCCAGCCGCCGAACCTGCCGAAGCAGCGCGCGGGGCCATTAACCCACCCGGCGCCCCTCTGCATCGAGGATCAACTCGCCGTCTTCCTTGTAAAGCGGCCCGGGCGGCATCTGGTCCAGAAGGTCCAGGACAAGCTCGCTCGGGCGGCAGAGGCGCACGCCCTTCGGGCTGCACACGATGGGGCGGTTCACCAGCAAGGGATGCTGCAGCATTGCGGCAAGGATCACCTCATCGCTGATGCCGGGTTCCAGGAGGCCCAGCTCCTTGGCGGGAGATTTCGTCTCGCGCAGGGCGGCGCGGGGCGTGAGCCCGGCGGCGGCGAACAGGCCGAGCAGCTGGGGCCGGGTCCAGCCCTCTCTCAGATATTCGATCACCACCGGCGCGGCGCCGCTCGCCTCGATGATGGCCAGCACATTGCGCGAGGTGCCGCAGTCCGGATTGTGATGGATGACGATCATGCTTCAGCCTCCAGTTCTTCTTCTGCCGGGAAGGCGCCCCGTGTGCGGTTGGCAAAGGCGACGAGGGAGAGCATCACCGGCACCTCCACCAGCACGCCGACCACTGTGGCGAGCGCTGCCCCGGAATTGAGGCCAAACAGGCTGATCGCCACGGCGACGGCCAGTTCGAAAAAGTTCGAAGTGCCGATCAGCGCGCAGGGCGCCGCCACCTTGTGCGGCACCCGCCACGCCCAGGCCGCCCAGTAGGCGAGGGCGAACATGCCATAGGACTGGATCAGGATCGGCACGGCAATCAGTGCAATGATCATCGGTGATCCGATAATCGTTTCGCTCTGGAAGCCGAACAGCAGCACGACGGTCGCGAGCAGGCCGATCACCGACAGCGGTTTGATCCGTGTGGTGAAGGCACTTACCTTTGCCTCGCCGCCCCGCCGGACCAGCCAGCTGCGCATCGCCATGCCGGCAATCAGCGGGATCACCACATAAAGAAGCACCGAGAGGATCAGCGTCTCCCAGGGCACGAAGATATCAGTCACGCCCAGCAGGAGCGCGACGATGGGCGCAAAGGCGAACACCATGATCGCGTCATTCACGCTCACCTGGACAAGGGTGTAATTCGGGTCGCCGCGCGTCAGCTGCGACCAGACGAACACCATCGCCGTGCAGGGCGCCGCACCCAGAAGGATCAGCCCGGCGATATAGCCCTCCGCATCCTCCGGCGGGATCAGCCCGGCAAAGACATGCCGGAAGAACACGACACCCAGCAGCGCCATCGTGAACGGCTTCACCAGCCAGTTGACCGTCAGTGTAATGATCAGGCCCTTCGGCCGCTCGCCCACCCGGCGCATGGCGGAAAAATCCACCCCGATCATCATCGGCCAGACCATCGCCCAGATCAGCACCGCCACGGCAAGGTTCACATTGGCGTATTCCAGCGCGGCCAGCGCCTCGAACGCGCCGGGCACAAGCAGGCCGAGGCCGATCCCTGCGAGGATGCAGAGACCGACCCAGACGGAAAGATACTTCTCGAAGACCCCCATTGTGCGATCAGCCGCAACAGCCTGATGTGGCCGTCTCTGCCTTCGGGGCAGAGGCAGGGGCAGGGCAGCAGGCGGCAGCGGGAATCGCCATGCCTGTCGGCGTTGCGGCGAGGCGCTCGCCTTCAACCTCCGGCCCGCCGCCATAGACCGCGCTTTCGCCCACGGTGTGGAACACTTCCCACGGCACGCCCGCCGGATCGTTCACCCAGCTTTTCTCCGACTGCGCATAGCAGCAGACGGTGGCGCCTTCTTCCAGAACCGGCGCATCGGCCTCTTTCAGGCGCGCATACACTTCGGCGAGTTCCTCGCCCGTCTCCGCCTGGATGCCGAGATGCTCGACACCCGGCGCGGCGCCCCGCGCGCTGATCGCCAGGTTCACACGCGGGTCCTCCAGCATCCATTTGGCATAATCGTCCTTCAGCACGCTGGGGCGGGCGGCAAACAGCGTCGAATAGAAATCGACAGACCGCTGAAGATCATCGACCGCGATATGGACATGCAGGCGTTTCATGGGAGGTCCTTTCGTTCCCGGAATTCAGGTGCAGCAGCTCGACTGGGCCGCCTCCAGCACGGGCGCGCAGATCTCGCTGCGCCCCTGGCAGCAGTCTTCCATCAGGAAGACGATCAGCCCGCTGATGGCCTCATACTGCGCCGAATAGATGATGGAGCGCCCCTGCCGCGCACCCGCGATCAGCCCGGCCTGCGACAGGATATTGAGCTGCGCCGAAAGCGTGTTCGGCGGCACACCGAGCGCGGCGGCAATGTCGCCGGCCGCCAGTCCTTCACGGCCCGCCTTCACGAGCAGGCGGAACAGGGCGAGGCGGTTTTCCTGCGCAAGGGCAGAGAGCTTAGCGAGAGCAATCTTCGTTTCCATAATTCCAAGATAGTGGAAATATGGAAACGGTCAAGCGGGCAGGCGGAGTTATTTCCGCTTGAGGCCATAATTGAAGCTCACCGATATCCGCGCGTCTTCACTGGCCGATGGCATCACTTCATGGCGCAGCCAGCTTTCCCAGAGGAGGCAGTGGCCTTCCTGCGGCGTGATATAGACAAACCGGCGCGCCGCCTCCGGGGCATTCTCCACCAGTTGCGGCGCGGCCATCATCATGGCGAGGCGCGGATCCTCGAACTTGATCCGCCCGGCGCCTTCCGGCACGGCGACGTAATAGGTGCCGGAGATCACGCTGCCGGGATGGATGTGGCCGGAATGGTGCCCGCCTTCGCCGAGGATGTTGACCCAGATGGCATCAAGCGAGAGCGCAAAGCCCTCCATGTCCCAGTGCTGGGCCTTGGCGAATGCGGCGGCGGCCTTGTCGAGATGGCGTTTCAGCTCCGCAAATTCGGGGAAGCGTTCGGGCAGGTCATCGAGCGAGGCATAGGAGGTGTACCCCGGATACCCTTCCGCATCGCACCAGGCATTGCCCGCCTCGTCCTCTTCTTCCATCAGCCAGGCACAGCGCGCGAGGCCTTCGCGCAGCGCAGCGTCGCCGATGGCCAGTTCCTCGATCCGGGTCGCAAACAACTGGCGCATGGGCGGGCTCCACAAGTGTATTGCGGGCGGGCTTATGAGCAGAACGGGCCGGGTTCAAGCCGAGTGCGTGCGCGTTGAGGGCAGAAAAAGCCCGCCGCGGAAGGGTCCGGGCGGGCTTGTTCGGCAGATTGGCTGAAAGGGAAGGGGCTCAGCCGGGCTTGCGGAATTTCAGTGTCATCCGGTCAGACTCTCCAATTGCCTTGAAGCTTTCCGGGTCGAGGCCTTCGATCGCTGCAGCTGCCGCGCAGTTCGTGCGATTGTTCGGCGGCAGGGTCCACACGCCGCAGGGATGGTCGGCGGTGTCGGCGGGGTTTGCGTTGATTTCGCTCGCTTCGACGAATTCAAAGCCTGCCGCGGCGGCCAGGCTCTTCACGAAGTCCTCATGCACATAGCCGCTCGAGGCGGTCGGGTCCTGCGTCCGGGTGGAGGGCAGGCGGTGCTCCACCACGCCCAGCACGCCGCCAGGCTTCAGGGCCTCGAAGGCGTCGGTGAAGAATTTCTCGGTATAACCGCCCGCCATCCAGTTATGGACATTTCGGAAGGTAAGCACCGCGTCCGCCGTGCCGGGCTCCGTCAGCGGGCCGGACTGGGCGGAGAAGGCGGAATACTCCATCGTGCCGAAGCGGGGATCGGCATAGGTTTCCTTGAACTCTGCCAGGCGCTGCTCGATCAGGGCGCGGCGTTCCGGGTCATCGGTCGAGGCCGGGTCCCAGCCGGCCGCCACCAGCGTGCCGCCGCCGGACGCGATCCAGTGCGCGAGGATGTTGGTATACCAGCCGCCGCCCGGCCAAATCTCGACGACCTTCTGGTCCGGCGTCACGCCGAAGAACTCCAGCGTCGCAGCCGGATTGCGCCATGCGTCGCGGGCCTTTTCGGCCTCGGTGCGGTGCTCGGACGCGATCACGTCCTGCAGGCTGAGGCCCGCCGGCTCAGCCGATGCTGCCGCAGCCGCAGCCTCGCGTGCAGCCGGTGCGGGCGCATTCGCGGAGTTGCAGGCGGCCAGTATCAAGGCCGAAACGGCCGCAGAAATCACAAATGAGGTCTTCATGTTCGTCTCCATCCCGGGGGCACTTGATACACCCCTTACGCTACCCACATAGGTCATGTCACGGTGCCGCAAAGCGGGCCGAGACCGGAGGATGCGCCAGCGCCGGTGGCCGGGCTGGAGGTTCGCACGTCTCCGCACAATCCACAGTTGCTTCGAAAGGACTGTTCGATGAGCACAATTGACCTCACCCCCCTCTACCGCACCATGGTCGGCTTCGACCGCCTCGCCGGCATGATCGACCAGGCGTCCCGCCTTGACGGGACTCAGGGCTATCCCCCCTACAATATCGAGAAGGTGGACGAGAACGCCTTCGCCATCGAGATCGCCGTCGCCGGGTTCACCCAGGCCGACCTCGAGATCGAGACCAAGGAAGGCCTGCTCACCGTTGCCGGCCGCCGGGGCGAAGCCGAAGATGCGGGCGACCGCAATTTCCTCCATCGCGGCATCGCGCAGCGCAGCTTCATCCGCCGCTTCCAGCTGGCAGACCATGTGATCGTGACCGGCGCGAGCCTTGAGCACGGCATCCTGCGCATCGACCTGATCCGCGAGATCCCGGAAGAGAAGAAAGCCCGGCGCATCGAGATCGGCCAGCAGGACGCCAAGTCCCCCAAGCTGATCGGCAAGAAAACCGCTGGCAGCAACGCCGCCTGACCGGCAGGCCTGTTCCTGCCTGTACCTTCCCGAATCACCTGCCCCTGCAGCCTTGCTGCGGGGGCTTTTTCGTTCAGCGCACGAAGAATTGCGCGGCGTCTGCCCTGGCAAGGAACTCTGTCAGGCCCGGCGAATCCTTCGCCTCCTCCACCCTGCGGCGCAGGCTGTGGAAGGACCGCCCGGCATAGACCTGCGTTGCCTGCTCGAACAGGCCGTCATCAAGGGTGACGGAAAAACGCTTGGTGCCGCGCAGGGTGGCCGCCGTATTCGCCCGTGCCCAGGGCAGGAAGGTGCGGGAAACTTCGCCGTCGAACAGCGCCGTCAGTGTCGGCAGCAGCGCGTTCAGCTCGGCATAGGGCCCCGATGCCTTGGGGTCTTCCATATGCGCGCACCAGGCGACCACAAACGGGGCGTGATCATTCAGCCAGGCCGCCGGTGTCGGATCGGTCAGCATCTGCTGGTATTGCGCCGCCAGCGCAAAATCCGCCGCAGACGGATGACCGCCGAACACGAACAGATGGTCCTTCAGGTGCGTATTCAGCCGCAACGCAAACCGGCGCGCCGAGGTTTCCAGCGTCGCCGCATTCTCGGCCTCTGCGCCGACCAGCGGCAGGCGGGCCACCATCCGTGCAGCGATTTGATTGGCGGCGGCCTTGTAGGTGCGCGGCCGCTTGCCGCCATTGAGCTGGGTCAGCACGCGCAGGGCAGCCGCGTCCCGGTCGGGCCGCTGGCCCCAGCGCTGCTGGAACATAGCCTTGTTGAGCCACTCATCCCCATATTCTTTAAGGATCAGCGAGATGGCTGCCAGCGCCGGATCGTGCGGCTGGGCGGGCGGTTCGGGGATCGCAGCTTCCAGCGCGGCGAGGATCTCGGTCGAATCCTGGCTGGCCGCACCGTCCGGTGCAATCAGCAGCGGCACCGTGGGTGTCTTCGCCAGCGCGCGGAACTCGGCCTCGTTTGCCGCCGTGCGCTCGATCCACTCGAACTCTGCGCCCTTGAACCTGAGGGCGGAGCGCACCTTGAAGGAATAGGGCGAGGTTTCTGCGCCGAAAAGCCGGTATCCGGTCATTGTGCTCGTCTGTCTCCGGTAAGCTGGGGCCTCTCTAGGCAGTTCACCCCCCGCTGCCAAGCAGTGTTTGCGGCTGCGGCGTTTGCCGATATGCGCTAGGCACAGCAGGAAACACGCTTCGGGGAGACGACCTTGCGGGTAATGCATGTCATGGCGGGCGCCACGGAAGGCGGCGCAGAGAACATCATGCTGGAATCGGTGCTTGCCCTGTCAGAGGCAGGCCTTGCCCAGCATGTCGTGACGCGGCCGGACAACACCTTCCGCATCGAGCAGTTCCGTAGCGCCGGCATCGGCGTCGATACCGCCGCGTTCAATCGCCTCTGGCCGTTTCCCACGCAAGGCGCGATCTCGCGCGCGATTGAGACCTTCAAGCCCGATGTGATCGAATACTGGATGGGCCGGGCCGGACAGTTCGCGCCGGCGAAACACCGCGCCCGTTCGGTCGCCTGGTATGGCGGCTATTACAAGCTCGCCCGCTTCACCAATTGCGAATGGCATGTCGGCCTGACCATTGATCTTCTCCGCCACATCCGCGAACAGGGCGTGCCTGAAGACCGCTCCGGCATCATCCATACCTATGCTGATTTTACCGGCGCCGCCCCGGCAGACCGCGCCGCACTCGACACCCCCGCCGGTGCCCCTGTCGCGCTCGCGCTTGCGCGCCTGCACGAGAAAAAGGGGCTCGATACGCTGCTCGATGCCACGGCGAAGATTCCCGGCCTCTATGTCTGGATCGCGGGGGAGGGGCCGCTGGAGGCAGAACTGAAAGCCCATTGTGCCCGCCTCGGGCTAGGAGACCGTGTGCGCTTCCTCGGCTGGCGCAATGATCGCGGCGCGCTGCTGGAGGCCTGCGATGTGGTCGCGTTCCCCTCGCGCTATGAACCCTTTGGCACGGTGACGGTCGATGCCTGGGCCGCCTCGCGCCCGCTGGTCGCGGCTGATGCCGTCGGCCCGGCCGCTTATGTGAAGAATGAGGTGAACGGACTTCTTGTTCCCAAGAATGATGTCGATGCGCTCGCCGCCGCGCTCTCCCGCGTCATCACCGACAAGGCGCTCGCCGCGCAGATCGTCGCCGGCGGGCGGGCGAGCTATGAGGCGCAGTTCACCAAGGCGGCGTTCCAGCGCGACTCGCTTGCCTTCTATAACCGCGTCCGCGCCCATGCCGGACCCTTCGCAGGCTGATTATCCCGCCTTCGCGGCCCTGAAGAACCATTCGTAAAGGCGCGCAGCGCGGCGCCCGCCCATGCCGACGCTGAGGCGCACGCCGGCCTCTGCAAGGATGCGCAGCCCGTCCCGCGCGGTCGGATGCGGGTCCGCGACCGCGACCACAACGCGCGCAATGCCCGCCTCCACCAGCCGTATCGAGCAGGAGGCCGAACCGCTGGAGCGTTCGCGGCAGGGCTCCAGCGTCACATAGGCCGTGCCGCCGCGCGCCCGCCCGCCGGCTTCATCCAGCGCGATTTCCTCCGCATGCGGACGCCCGCCATGTCCCGTCACGCCTTCGCCGGCGATGTGCCCGTAAGAATCAAGGATTACGCAGCCCACGGACGGGTTCGGCCCGGTCAGCCCCTGGTTCAGTCCCGCCAGCGCCAGCGCCCGGCCCATCATCCGCCGGTCCCGGCGCCGGGAAGCCTTCTGGCTCACGGCAGTGCCGGCAGTTTCTGCGCCCGCGCCGCATCGAGATATCGCACCGAGACAGGCTTCAGCTTCGCGTCGAGTTCGATCAGCAGCGGATTGCCGGTCGGGATCTCGACACCGGTGATCGCATCATCCGGCACCTCGAACAGGTGCTTCACCAGCGCGCGCAGGGAGTTTCCATGCGCGGCGATCAGCGTGTCCGTCCCGGCGGAGACGACCGGCGCGATCCGGCCCTCCCAATAGGGCAGCACGCGGTCCAGCGTCGTCTTCAGGCTCTCCGTATCCGGAATATCAATGCCGCGATAGCGCGGGTCGGACGCCAGGTCATAGGTGCTGCCCCGCTCCAGTGGCGGCGGGGGCACATCATAGCTGCGCCGCCAGATATTGACCTGTTCTTCGCCATGTTTCGCGGCGGTCTCCGCCTTGTCGAGGCCGGTCAGGCCGCCATAATGGCGCTCGTTCAGGTGCCAGTCCTTCTCGATGGGCAGCCAGACGCGCTTCATCTCGGTCAGCGCCAGCCAGAGAGTGCGGATGGCGCGGGTCTGCACGCTGGTGAAGCCGGCGCGGAAATCTGCGTCCAGCGCACCGAGCATCTGGCCGGAGGCGCGGGCTTCGGCCTCGCCCTGCTGGGTCAGGTCGGCGTCCCACCATCCGGTGAAACGGTTCTCGAGATTCCAGGCCGACTGGCCATGGCGGATCAGGGCGAGCTTGGTCATGACAGGTCCTTTGCGGCGTTCCCGCGTCTCTTTCGCCCAAATGCGAAGGAATTCAAGCGCTCATCACCCGGATCAGCTCGGAAAAGGCGAGCACGACATGGTATCCGGTGGAGGCCGGGATCTGCTCTGACAGCACCGCGCCATCGGCGCCGTAATGATCCAGCCAGGCGCCATCCTCGGTCAGGTATTCGTCCATCAGGATGTCGAAACTCCGGCAGGCCGCCGCCGCAACCCGCTCATCGCCGGAGGCTTCGAAGATTGCGAGATGCGCCTTCAGCGCTTCGGTCTGCGGCCATGTCCGGCGCGAGGCATCAATCGGCGCCCCGCCGCGCGCCGCCATCTGGATCGCGCGCCCGTCAATGTCGAGCGTGGAGAGGCCAAAGCTGTAAAGCCGGCTGGCCGCAGGCGATACCGGCGCGCGCGCCGCTTTCGCATAGGCATGGAGCAGCCAGACCCATTCGAACTGATGCCCCGGCTCGACCAGGCGGGATGCCTCACCCGGCAGCATCGACCAGTCCGGCGCAAACCGCTCTCCCAGAAGGCCGTTTTCTCCCGCCGTCAGCTTCGTTTCGAACAGCTCGACCAGTTCGCCCGCGCGGGTCAGGTGGCCAGCCTGCGGCGCAGCGGCATGCAGCGACAGGCAGGCTTCCAGGAGGTGCATGTGCGGGTTCTGAAGCCGCTCCGGCCCGGGCGGCAATTGTTCGTGATAGCCGCCATGCACCGGGTCGCGCGCGTCGCGGTCGAGCGCTGCGAGGATGCCATCTGCCGCGCCAAGCGCCGGTCCGGCCGGTCCCGGCCCGCGCGCGGCCTCGCCCAGCGCAAACAGCACGAAAGCTGTGTCGTAGAGGTCCGGCGAAGGATCCGTCAGCCCGCTGCCATCGGCGGCGAGCAGGCGTCCGGCCAGGCCTGACGGGGTGAGGCAGGGGCCTGAAAGCGCCGCCACACCTGCCTCGGCCAGCCGCGCGGCGGTATCCGGCTTCCAGCCCAGCCGCCAGGCCGCGGTGAAAACATAAGTCTGGCGCGCCTGCACGCGCACGCGCGTCACCTCGCCCGGCGCCTCATCCAGGTCGAGCGTCAGGGCTTCCGGGAACAGGCCAGCCGCGGTCAGCCCATGATCGGCCCAGAGCGGGAAGCAGCTGTCGAGCAGCCATCTGCGCGCCTCGCGCGCGCGTCTCTGGAGGGCAGACACCGACATTACAGACCTCTGATGCATTCGGCTGGCAGACCCGGCTCGCCAACCGGGCCGTGCACCTGCTAACAGGTGCTACCAGGAATGGCCAGCGCCCTCGCTGGCGCGCGGCTGCGGGGCCGGAGGAACAGATGCGAGACCATTTTTTCTTTCCGCTGGCGGTGTTCGGTGTGGGGCTCCTCGTATTTCTCGCCATCCTGCCCGGCTTCGGGCGCTTGCCGGACGGCGCCATGGCCGGGGACGGCGTCAATTACGACCGCATCGTCATCGAAGGTCCCAACCTCAACCGGATCGTTGCCGGCGGCAATGCAGAGACACGCCTCATCCGCGACGGCCAGAAATACCTCCTGTTCATCGAGGTGGAGGAAGGCGCCCTGTCGGACGCACCCGAGCTCGGGCCGCATTTCCGGCTGGCGGCAGATATCGAGCTGCAATTCTCGGGGCGCCGGATCCGGGTGACCGTGCGTGCCCGCCCGGCAGAGATCCGGGGCGCAGAGCAGATCATGGTCAATTACTCCGCCGGACGCATCGGGGAGTCCGGCTGGCAGGTGCTCGGCCTCCAGCCCGGCTTTTCCGATGTCAGTTTCGACTATCTTGTCCCCCCGATCCAGGGAGATCAGGGCCTCGACTATCTCGCCATCCGCCCCGTCGTGCCGGACAAGTCGCGCGCCATCATCATCGAACAGGTCGTCCTCGAACGGCTCCCCTAAATAGCGGGACGCTCATTGGCCACGCCGAGGGCCCCTTCCAGCTTTTCGCCAAAGGTCAGCATCGCGCTTTCGCCGAACAGCGGCGCCCAGAGCGAAATCGCCACCGGCGTGCGCGCGGGCTCGGCTTCCGGCTCAGCCTCCACATCAAAGATCGAGCGCGGCCGCGTCTCCTGGAAGCCCGCCCGCATGGCGAGGCATGGATGCCCGGTGAAATTTGTCGGCGCCAGAAGCCCGGCTGAAAAGCTTGGCCCGATCACCACATCCACCGGTGCAAACGCCGCATCCAGCGCCTCCATCCATTGCCGGCGGATCCGGTCGGCATTGATGAGGTCAATCGCGGAAATGAACCGCGCGGCGCGGAAGGAGTTTGGCCAGGCCACATCATCCTGCCAGCTCAGCTCCGCATCCCGGCCGCTCAGCGTCAGGTCTTCAAAGGCGGCGGCCGCTTCTGCCATCAGCTGCAGCATGAACTGCCCGGCGGGCAGGTCCGGCAGGCGGAATTCCTGCAGCTCTGCGCCGAGCGCCAGCGCCGCCTCCATCGCCTGCTTCTCCACCGGCGTCGCCGCTTCCAGCCAGGCAGGGTCATAACCGAGCCTCAGCCCGGCCACGCCCTTGCCGCTCTCAAACGCAAATCCCGTCTCGATCGAGCCCGCATCATCGGCGTCAAAGCCATTGATCGCCGCCATCACCAGCGCGCAATCAGCCACCGAGCGCGTCATCGGTCCCACCTTGTCCAGCGACCAGCAGAGCGCCATCCCGCCCGCGCGGCTCACCCGCCCGAAGGTCGGGCGCAAGGCGGTCGTCCCGCAGCGCATGGAGGGTGAGACGAGCGAGCCCAGCGTTTCCGTGCCGATGGCAAACGCGCACAGCCCAGCCGCCACCGCGCTCGCAGATCCCGCGCTCGATCCGGATGAGCTCTCGCGCGGATCGAATGGATTGCGCGTCGTGCCGCCGAACCAGATGTCGCCATAGGCGAGCGCCCCGCAACTCGTCTTGCCGAGCAGCACGGCGCCCGCCTCCTTCAGGCGCCGGACGATGGCGGCGTCCCCTTTCGGCTGCTCGTCCCGGTAGGGTTCGGCGCCCCAGGTGACCGGCGCGCCGTCTGCATCGAACAGATCCTTCAGCCCATAGGGAATGCCATGCAGCGGCCCCCGCCAATGGCCGCGGGCAATCTCGGCGTCCAGCGCGGCGGCTTCGGCGCGCGCCCGGTCCGGCATCACCGTGATATAGGCGAACAGCAGCGGGTCCAGCCGCGCGATCCGGCTGAGGAACGCCTCCGTCACATAAGCGCATGTCACCACCCGCGAGCGCAGCCATGCGCCGAGCTGCGGGATGGTCGCGAACGCAACATCATCCTCTGATGGCTTCGCCCCCAGCGGCGGCGCCGGCACGCTCACACGGGTTTCGGCGGCCGCGAGCGGATAGGCTTTCCCGGGCAGGCGCGGATCGAACACGGTCGCCGGGGCAAGGCTGTTGGGTTTCTCCGCCGCGCGCAGCGCCTGCGCCGCAATCAGCTGCTGCTCGAGGGCGCCTTCCATCTGCGCGCGCTGCGCCTCGGTATAGGTGATGCCTGCAATCTGTTCAGCACCGGCCAGGGCCGGGCAGGGCGGGGAGGGCGTACCTGCGGCAACAGGACGCGTGCAGGCGGCTGCTCCCGCCACACCGGCCGCCGCCGCGCCGCCGATCTTCAGGAAACTCCGCCGTGTGGCACCGGATTCGGTTGGCTCGCTCATCTCATCCTCCCCTAGGCGGGGCAGGGCGCGTGCCCTATGACCCCTCCAACAGTGTGCGCAAGCTGGCGCCCGGCGCAAGTATGGCCATACGCGAATTGAACTGGAGACCCGATGCGCAAAGTCCTTTTGCCATTCGCCCTGGCTGCGTTTGCAGCCTGCGCGTCCGCCCCTGCCGAGGAGACGACCTTGAGCCAAGCTGCCACGCCCGCAACCGCCATCTTTGACGAGACGGCGCATCTCTGGCTGGAGGAAGTCGAAGGCGAGCGCGCCCTTGCCTGGGTGGAGGCCCAGAATGCCCGCTCGCTCGCCGAGCTGGAAGCAGACCCGCGCTATGCCGGCTTCGAGGCCGCAGCGCTGGACGTGCTGAACTCCTCCGAGCGCATCCCCGAAGGCAGCGTGCGCGACGGCTATGTCTATAATTTCTGGCAGGACCGCACCCATGTGCGCGGCATCTGGCGGCGCACGAAGCTGGAAAGCTACGCAACCGAAACCCCCGACTGGGAAACCATTCTCGACATCGACGCGCTCGCCGCCGCCGAGGATGCCAACTGGGTCTACAAGGGCGCGAGCTGCCTGCGCCCGCCGCCGGGCGGGGAATGGCGCTGCCTGGTTTCGCTGTCGGATGGCGGCAAGGATGCAGTTGTCGTGCGCGAATTCAGCCTCGCCACGATGTCCTTTGTCGAAGGCGGTTTCGAAGCCCCGGAAGCCAAGCAGAACCTCGCCTGGGCCGGCCCCGATACGATCCTCATCTCGACGGACTGGGGCGAGGGCACGCTGACCCAGTCGGGCTATCCCTTCATCGTCAAGCGCTGGCAGCGCGGCACGCCGCTGGATCAGGCTGTGGAAGTCTATCGCGGCAAGGAAACCGATGTCGGTGTCTGGCCCTGGACGATGCGCCTCGATGATGGCCGCATCCTGCAGGGCGCGTCCGTGGCGGAGACCTTCTTCACGTCCCGCTCGATCTGGTTCCCGCCGGGCGAAGCTGAAGGCGTGACCCTGCCGCTGCCGGCGCGCTTCTCGGCGCGCGGCCTTTATCGCGGCCAGTACCTCCTGAGCCTCAATGAAGACTGGACCCCGGCAGGACAGGACAGCTTCAAGTCCGGCGATCTCGTCTCCTTCGATCTGGAAGCCTTCCTTGAGACCCGCGCGCTGCCGCCGGTCCGTCTCGTCTTCCGCCCGAATGAAGCCCAGGCCGTCGCATCGGTCCGCATCTCCAGCGGCGCTGCCCTCTTGTCGGTCATCGATAATGTGACCTCCACCCTGAACCGGATCGAGCCCGCCGATGATGGCAGCTGGACCCTCACCCCGGTGGAGCTTCCGGGCCGGGGCCAGATGAACATCGTGTTCGCGGACGACCAGGAAGAAACTGTCTTCCTGCGCTATGAGGACTTCCTCACGCCCAGCACGCTGTTTGCCTACGATTCCGGCGCGAACACGCTGGCACCGCTCAAAAGCCTGACGCCGAAATTCGACACCGATGGCCTCACCGTCGAGCAGCATTTTGCCGTTTCGGCAGATGGCACGCGGATTCCGTATTTCCTCATCCGGCGCGCCGACATTCCCTTCGACGGATCGACCCCGACGCTGCTCTATGGCTATGGCGGTTTCCAGGTCTCCTATGGCCCGTCCTACAGCGCCGTGCTTGGCCGCAACTGGCTGGAGCAGGGTGGGGCCTATGCCCTTGCCAATATTCGCGGCGGCGGCGAATTCGGCCCCGCTTGGCACCAGGCCGGGCTGAAGCTCAACCGCCAGCGCATCTATGACGACTTCATCGCTGTCGGCGAAGACCTTGTCGGGCGCGGCGTCACTTCGCCCCCGCATCTCGGCATCATGGGCGGCTCGAATGGCGGCCTCCTGATGGGCGTGATGCTGAACCAGCGGCCGGACCTCTGGAACGCGGTGGTCGTGCAGGTCCCGCTGCTGGACATGCTTCGCTACCACCTCATGCTGGCGGGTGCCTCCTGGGTCGATGAATACGGCTCACCCGAAGTGCCTGAGGAACGCGCCTTCCTCGAGACGATCTCGCCCTATCACAATTTCGATGCCTCGAAGCCTTACCCGGCGCCCTTCTTCGTCACCTCGACGAAGGACGACCGCGTCCATCCGGCCCATGCGCGCAAGATGGCGATCTTGTTCGAAGAGGCAGGCCTGCCCTTCTATTATTTCGAGAACATGGATGGCGGCCACGCAGCAGCGACCGACCCGACAGCGCGGGCCCGGCGGACGGCGCTCGAGTACACCTATCTGGCGAGACAGTTGTTTCCGCTGCCGGCGGAGTAAGCGCAGGACGCGCAATGTTTTGCTCCGGAGGCTGAAATGTGGCATGAAAGCCACATGACGCTGGATGGACCGGGACTGGCGGAAGCAGGGGTGCGGCTCGACTTTATCAACGAGCGGCATAGGGCCGTGATTGCCCAGTCGGGCGCCACCGAAGCGATGTGGAACTGGATGCCCGTCATGCCGGAGGGCACCAGTTTCAACGCCTATTTCGATTTCATCCTCGCCGAGGCCCGCGCCGGGCGGATGGTGCCCTTCACCATATTCCGGGAGTCGGACGGGGCTTTCGCGGGCGTCATTTCCTATATGAACATCTTCCGGACGCACCGGCGGCTCCGGATCGGCTATCGCTGGCACCCGGAGGGGATGAACACCGGTCTCGTGCCGGCAGCAGTCTCGCTTGCGATGATCCGGCGCGCCCATGAATGCCGGTTCCAGCGCCTGGAATTCCTCGTCAATGTCGGCAACAAGGGCACGATCGCGGCGGTCGAGAGCCTCGGCGCGCAGAAGGAAGGGGTGCTGCGGCGCTTCCAGCGCAATGCCAGCGGCCTTTGGGGCGATGTCGCGATCTACTCCCTCGTCGGTACCGAAATTGACCTTACCGTTGATGCCCTGAGCGACCAGGTACGGGCCCTGCAGTCCGCGCAGGCTTGACCTGTCTGTGCATTCGTGGTTCACGCGGCGCCAAATCTCGCGCAACCTGACAAGCGCGCCCTGACCGGCACAAATCCCTATGAGGGATGGGAGGCCAGCGGGGCCCCCCGCCCGGCGACGTCTCGCTCGGCGGGGCTTTTCTGCTTTGCGCGCTGATTGAGGAGTAAACCGGCATGTTCGACGCCCTGAGCGAACGTCTTGGCAGTATCTTTGACGGCCTCACCGGCCGCGGCGCTCTGTCCGACAAGGATGTGAGCGAAGCGCTGCGCGAAATCCGCGTGGCACTGCTGGAAGCCGATGTCGCCCTCCCGGTCGTCAAGGATTTCGTGGAGAAAGTGAAGACCCGCGCCGTCGGCGAAGAGGTCATCCGCTCGGTCAAGCCCGGCCAGCAGGTCATCAAGATCGTCTATGACGCGCTCGTTGACATGCTCGGCGCCGATGAGGACGAAAGCCATCTGCGCGTCGACACGCCTCCGGCCGTCATGATGATGGCGGGCCTGCAGGGCTCGGGCAAGACGACCACGACCGGCAAGATCGCCAAACGCCTCGCGGAACGCGGCAAGAAGAAAATCCTCCTAGCCTCCCTCGACGTGCGCCGCCCCGCAGCGATGGAACAGCTGGCGATCCTCGCGAGCCAGGCCGGCGAAACCGTCAGCTCCCTGCCGATCATCGCCGGCCAGCTGCCCGCCGACATCGCCCGCCGCGCGCTGCAGGCGGCGAAGATCGGCGGCTATGACATCCTGATCCTCGACACGGCGGGCCGCACCTCGATCGACGAGCAGATGATGGCCGAGGCTGCCGAGATCGCAGCCATCGCCAAGCCCTCCGAAGTGCTCCTCGTCGCCGACGCCCTCACCGGCCAGGACGCGGTGGAAACTGCCCGCCGCTTCCATGAACGCCTGCCGCTCACCGGTCTCGTCCTGACACGGATGGACGGCGACGGGCGGGGCGGCGCGGCGCTCTCGATGCGCGCGGTCACCGGCCTGCCGATCAAATTCCTCGGCACGGGCGAAAAGCTCGACGGTCTCGATGCCTTCGATGCCCGCCGCGTGGCCGGCCGCATTCTGGGGCAGGGCGACATTGTCAGCCTCGTCGAAAAGGCCGCCGAACAGCTCGATGCCGAAAAGGCCGAGCGGATGGCCGCCAAGCTCAAGAAGGGCGAGTTCGACCTTGAAGACCTCGCCGAACAGCTGCGCCAGATGCAGCGCATGGGCGGCATTGGCGGTATCATGGGCATGATGCCCGGCGTGCGCAAAGCCAAGGAAGCGATGGCCGGCGCCAACCTGAACGACAACATCCTGAAGCGCCAGGAAGCGATCATCCTGTCGATGACGAAGGCGGAGCGCCGCAAGCCCGCGCTGCTGAATGCCTCGCGCAAGAAGCGCGTCGCGGCCGGCGCAGGTGTGGAAGTCTCCGAGGTCAACAAGCTCCTCAAGATGCATCTCCAGATGGCCACCATGATGAAGAAGATGCGCACCAAGGGCGGCATGAAGAACCTGCTCGGCGCAGCCCAGGCCGCCGGCCTTTCGCCCAACGACCTTGCCAAGATGGGCGGCGCCCCGGGCGGAATGCCGGGTATGCCCGGCGGCGGGCTTCCCGGCCTCGGCGGCGGCGGTCTGCCGGGCCTTCCCGGCAGCGGCCTGCCCGGCCTTCCGGGCGGAGGGAAAAAGAAATGACGAACCCCGACCAGACCCTCGCCCTGTTCCAGCTGAGCCAGCTGCGCGCGTCCATCGACAATATGGACTCGATCCTCATTCACACGCTGGCCGAGCGCTTCAAGCTGACCCAGCAGGTCGGCAAGCTGAAGGCGCTCCATCAGATGCCGCCGGCGGACAAGACCCGCGAGGCCCAGCAGATCGAGCGGCTGAAAACCCTCGCGCGCGAATCCGGGCTCGATCCCGCCTTCGCCGAGAAATTCCTCTCTTTCATCGTGGCGGAAGTCATCCGCCATCATGAGCAGATCCGCGGCCAGGAGGCCGAGTAACCAGAAACCCCGAGACGCCAAGCTACAGGAGACACCCCATGGCCCTCAAAATCAGGCTCGCCCGCGGCGGGTCCAAGAAACGCCCCTTCTATTCGATCGTCGTTGCCGACGCGCGCGCCCCGCGCGATGGCCGCTTCATCGAGAAGATCGGCACTTATGATCCGCGCCTCGCCAAGGATTCGGCTGACCGCGTGAAGGTCGACGCCGCCAAGGCTGCCGACTGGATCCGCAAGGGCGCCCAGCCGACCGACCGCGTCGCCCGCTTCCTCTCGAAAGTCGAAGTTGACGGCAAGCCCGTCGCCAGCTGGACCGCCTCGAACAACCCGAAGAAAGCCGAACCCGGCAAGAAAGCCCAGGAGCGCGCGAAAGAGCGTGCCGAGAAAGCCGCTGCCCGCGCAGCTGCTGCGGAAGCCCCGGCGGAAGCCGAAGGCTGAAACCTCGCCTGAGCGCGCCTCGGACAGGCCGGCGTCCTTCGTGAGGGCGCCGGCTTTTTCGTGTGCGCGGGCCTGAACCTCCGGGCAAGAAATCCTCAGGAGTCTGAACAATCGCAAACGCCGCCCGCTGGCGCCGTTCAGCCAGTCAGGGCTAGACAGGCCCGGTCAACCTCATGGAGCCCGATATGCCCGGCCGTTTCCTGCCCCGCGCCCTGCTCGCCGCCAGCCTCGCCATCCTGGCCTTCGTGCCCCTTGCCGATGCCCAGCGCGGCCCCGGCCAGCGCCCTGACCGCGACCCGCCCGGCCCGCCATCGATCATCCTCTATTCCGACACCAATCTGCGCGGCCAGTCTGTCGAGCTCACCGCCGACCAGCCGAACTTCAACAACATCCGCTTCAACGACCGTCCCCGCAGCGTGGAAGTCCGCAGCGGCGTCTGGCTGCTCTGCGCCGATGCCAACTATCGCGGCCGCTGTGACTATGTGGACCGCACGACCCGCAATCTCGGAGAGCTGAACCTGTCCGGCAATGTCTCCTCCGCCCGGCTGATGCCCTACACCCGCGGCCCGCGCAGCTATGACATCGTCTTCTTCGCGGATGGCAATTATGGCGGCCAGTTCGCCGGCTTTGACGAAGGCGAAGCCAATATCAGCTCCGCCAGTTTCAACGACATCGCCAGCTCCATCATGATCAACCGGGGCACCTGGCTCGTCTGCGAACATGCCGACTATCGCGGCCAGTGCGAGCTGCTCGATGCCTCGATCAGCGACCTGCGCACGATCGGCCTGAACGACAAGATCACCTCCTTCCGCCGCTATGATGTGCGCCGCGAAGGCCCGTGGCGCCGGCCCGTTCCGCCCCCGGGAGGCAACCTCCAGGGCGGGTTCGAGGGCGAACAGACCGTCTTCTTCCCGGCGCCCATGGAGTTTGGCCGCCGCATCCAGGACAGCTCCGGCGCCGCCACGCGCTTCTGCCGGAACATGGGCTTCTCCGAAGCCGTCTATAAAGCACCGGGCCCGGTTCTCTCCGACGTCGTCTGCCGCTAAACACCGGCATATGAAGTCACCGAACTCCGAAGACAGGCTGATACCCATGGGCGTCCTGAAGGGCGCCCATGGCGTTCGCGGCGAAGTGCGGGTGAAAAGCCTCACCGCCGAGCCCGAAGACCTGTTCACTTACGGCCCGCTGCTGGACGCCGGCGGTGCGGTCATCCTCACGCCGGTCTCTGCACGTCCCGGCAAGGAGCATTTCATCGTCCGCCCAAAGGAGTCGCTCCAGAAGGAAGACTGGGATGCCCGCCGGGGCCAGCTGCTGCATGTCCGCCGCTCCCGCCTGCCGGAGGCAGATGAGGACGAGTTCTATATCGAGGACCTTGTCGGGCTCGATGTCTTCGATGGCGGCGAGGCGCCCGCCGGCCGCATCCGCTCGGTGCAGGATTTCGGGGCAGGGGACCTCCTCGAAATCGACATGCCCGGCGCGCCGTCGACCGTCATGGTGCCCTTCACCCGCGCCGATGTGCCGGTCATCGACATGGCACGCCGCCGTGTGATCATCCCGGAACTCTCCCAGTGGGCGAATCCGGACACAGACTGATCGCCTCAGAGGCGCCTGCATTTTTCCGGCGATTGTTGCGGACCGTTCAGGTCGCTTGTGTCACGCTCCTGAAATAAGGACGAAAGGAGTCCACATGCGCATCCCGCCGCTGCGCCTCGCGCTGTCATTCTCGCTTCCCCTGCTGGCCGCAGGCCCGGCGCTCGCGAACCCCTATTATGATGACTACCAGCCCCCGGCTGCGATCGCCCTCTTCAGCGCCACCGGCTTTGCCGGCGAAGTGCGCGAAGCCTTCGATCCCTTCGCCACCCTCCACGATATCGCCTTCAACGACCGCGCCCGCTCGGTCGCTGTCCTCGCGGGCCAGTGGGAGCTCTGCGAGCACATCAATTTCACCGGCCGCTGCGTGTTCATCCGCGAGGATGTCGCCGATCTCGGCTGGTTCGGCCTCAACAATGCGGTTACCTCCATCCGGCCGATCTTTGAATATACCGAGGCCCTGCACGGCCTGATGTTCACCCGCGATGATTATGGCTACATCCGCTACGCCCATAATGCGAGCTATGGCTACAATACCTGGAATTACGGCTATTCCAGCACCGTCCATGTCAGCGTGCGCCATTACGGCTTCTCGTCTGATTACCTGCGCTTTGGCTATTACGATCCGCGCTGGGGCTACGATCCCTACGGCTTTGCCTGGAGCTATGGCGGCCCGCGCTATGTCTCCTATGTCTACCGCGTTCATCCGCGCCCCATCGTGATCAACAATTACTGGCGCACCAACTGGCACAACCGGCACCCGAAATGGGACCGCCGCAGCCACCGCGACGACTGGCGCCGCCCGCACAACTGGCGTGATGATGGCCGCCGGTCCGATTATGGGCGCGGCCATGGCGGCAGTCAGGGCCGGGGCGGGGACGATCGTGGCCGCCGGGGCGATGATGACCGCAGCCGGGGCGGATATGCCGGGCGCGGCGATTGGCGTGATGGCCGCCCGGATGGCCGGGGTCCTGGCGCCGGCCGGGGTGACTCAGGCCGCAGCGATGCAGGCCGGACAGAGTCAGGCCGCACAGATCCGGGCCGGCCGCGCGGCGGCGATGATCGCGGCCAGCGCACTGGCACCCGCAGCTTTGAAGCGGCCCCGCCCGCCGGCGGCGCGCGCCAGATCGCAGACCAGACCGGCTCGCGCGGCGGCGTCTCTGGCGAACGTCCCCGTGGCAACTTTGAAGGCCGCCCGGATCGCGGCACCCGTCCGGATGCCGGCGCGCCCACGGGCCGCTGGGGCGAGGGTCCGCGCAGCGGCGAATTCACGCGGCGCGAAGCGGGAGCCTTGCCTTCCGGCCGGTCCTCCCTCGGCAGCGCCCCCACGCCCGGCGCAGGCTCTGCGCCTCCGCCCACCCGGTCCTTCGACTCTGGCCGTGGCGGCCAGGGGGATCGCAGTGGCCGGCCCGCACGTCCGCAAACCGATGGCCTGATGGGCGGTCCTTCCGGCGGTTCTGGCCGTCCGGACGGCGCCCGGATGCGCGGCGACGGTGGCGGTTCACGCGGTGACGGAATGCGCAGCGGCGGCCGCGCCGCGCCGCCCCCGGCCATGCCATCAACCGTATCCGCGCCCCCGCCTTCGCGCCAATCGGCCCCGCCCGCTGGCCGGTCCGGCGGATGGGATGGCGGCAATCGCAGCGGCGCCAGTGGCGGCGGCGGGCGCAGCCAGTCTGCTTCCCCTCCGCCGCCAGCCCCCGCCGCCGTCTCGCGGCCCGCGCCGCCGCCCCGGATGGACACCGGTGGCAGCCGGCGGGGTGGTGATGGGGGATCAGGCCGTGAAAGCGGGAGCCGGTCCCGCGACTGATCCCGGCCCGGCGACCAATTACCCGGCGCTCCTCCTGCAAAGCCCTGTTCAACCTTCCTGATCCCGCCTAATCAGGAAGGGTCGGGATGAGGGAGACCGGGATGGCCGCAGAGTCGCACTCGCTCGACCTCGCACCCGTCATCATCCTTCTGGGCGCCGCCATTCTGGCCGTCCCGGTGTTCAAGCGCCTCGGTTTCGGCTCGGTCCTTGGCTATCTCGCGGCGGGTCTCGTCATCGGCCCGTTCGGCTTCGGGGTGTTCACAGAGCCGCAGACGATCCTGAACGTTGCCGAACTTGGCGTGGTGATGTTCCTCTTCATGATCGGGCTGGAAATGCAGCCCTCCCGCCTCTGGTCGATGCGGAAGGATATTTTCGGCCTTGGCCTTGCCCAGGTCGGCGGGTGCATTCTTCTCCTGTCGGTGGTCGGCCTCGCGCTAGGCTATCCTTACCAGGTCTCGCTGATCGCCGGCACAGGCTTCGTCCTCACCTCAACCGCCGTTGTCATCCAGATGCTGCAGGAACGCGGCGACCTCGCCAAGCCGCGAGGGCAGAAGATGATTTCCATCATGCTGCTGGAGGATCTTTCGATCGTCCCGCTTCTCGCGCTGGTCGCGTTCCTCGCGCCGGGCGCAGAAGATGTCAGCCTGACAGATCGGTTCATCGGCATCGCCATCGGCGTCGGCGCCATTGTTGGCCTCGTGATTGTCGGGCGCTATCTGATGAACCCGATCTTCCGGGTACTTGCCGCGGCTCGCGCGCGCGAGGTGATGACGGCCGCCGCGCTCCTCATCGTGGTGGGAGCGGCCTGGTGGATGGAACTTGGCGGGTTATCAATGGCCATGGGCGCCTTCCTCGCCGGTGTCCTCCTGTCGGAATCCTCCTACCGGCACGAGCTGAATGCTGACATCGAACCCTTTCGCGGCGTCCTGCTCGGTCTCTTCTTCCTCGCCGTGGGCATGTCGCTCGATCTCGACATCGTGGCCACCAACTGGCAGCTGATTGCCATCAGCGTGGCCGCCTTCACCGTCCTCAAGGGCGCCGGCGTTTACGTCATCGCGCGCCTGTTCCGCTCAAACCACCGCGAAGCCGTCGAGCGCACAGTCCTGATGACCCAGGGCGGGGAGTTCGCCTTCGTCCTCTATGCCGGCGCCCTCAGCGCCGGCCTGATTGATGCGGAGGGCAACGCCATCCTCACCGCCATCATCATCGTCTCCATGGTCATGACGCCGCTCTATGTGCTGATCCACGACCGGCTGATGCCTGAAGTCGCCGTCGATGCCTCCGGCGTCGAGACCCCACATGACGAGATCGGCACAGCCCTGCTCATCGGCTTCGGCCGCTTCGGCCAGGTCGTCAGCCAGCCCCTGCTGGCGCGCGGCTATACCGTCACCATCATCGACAACGATCCCGACACGATCCGCGTTGCCGCAGATTTCGGGTTCAAGGTCTGGTTCGGCGATGGCCAGCGTCTTGATATTCTCCAGGCGGCGGGCGCGCATCAGGCGGCATTGATTCTCGTCTGCATTGATGACCGGGCGGCCGCCACGAAGATCGTGGAGCTTGTCCGCCGCGATTTCCCCGGCGCGCTGATCCTCGCCCGCGCCTTTGACCGCGATCACGGTCTCGAACTTGTGAGAGCCGGCGCCGACTATCCCGTGCGCGAGACCTTCGAATCCGCCCTCAAATTCTCTCGCGCCGCCCTCGCACGCCTCGGAGAGCCCGAAGACGCCATCGACGACGCCCTCGCCGAAGTCCGCCGCCGCGACGAGGAACGCTTCGCCCTCCAGCTCACCGGCGGCATGTATGCCGGCCGCGAACTGATGTTCCGCACGAGCGGCGAGAGCGTGCCGATCAGCGTGAAGAACGAGGATCCTTCAGCGTAGTTGCCTCGGGTAGCAGAAGGAGGAAACGAATCCACCAAAAGGGGAAATCGATAGCGCCGGAAATGTGGTGGACATAAAAAGGTGGCTTCGAAGATGGGAGTCTACCATGTCTGCGCACGGACCTTTGGACCGCCTGCTAGAGCGAATTAAGAACACGTCCTCTACAAGGTTCAGCGCTTCGCACCGCGTTCACTTCAATTATGCAATGGCAAAGCTAACAGTGGTCGTGCTTTCCTTGTGGACGGTATTCTTTGCCTACTGCCTGACAACCAACCTGGAAGCGACCATTCCGTATAATCCTAGCATCATGCAGGCAGTTGGCGTTGTGTTGCCTGTATTTGTGGTGGTCTTCAGCTTAATCGAGGGGGGCGAAACATACCTTCGAGCTCACAATCTAGAGCTCAACGCGAGACAACTGAGAGAACTGGCCGACGAGCTAAAAGCGGAGGCCCTTGCTAATAGTAAGTCTCAACAGGCTATTGCCACAATCTACATTCAGTACGCCAAGAGGTACAACGACGCGCTCGAGAGATCGCCGATAAACCACAAAGACGTGGATCATTGGAGCAAACACTACGTAAGGCAGCGTCAAGACAGAACACAAAGATGGTCCTTTAGCTGGTGGTATTACGTAGCGATATCGCTGACTTTATGGATCAGGCGTCAAGCCCAGCGCGCTCTCTACGTAGGACTGTGGATGGTGCCGCTTTTTGTGTTTGATGCTCCGAGGAGCTTTCTGGCAGGCGCAGCTTAGGCTGCTTGTTCAAAAAGTTGGAAGAGCGCTAAGTCTCTCCCCATGTTCACCGCCACCGCCATCACCCTGATCCCGGAAGCCTGGCCCGGCCCGCTCGGCGCTTCGATCATCGGGCGTGCGCGCGCCGAAGGGCTGTGGGCGCTGGAAACGGTGGACCTGCGCGGCTTCGGCCTCGGCAAGCACAGGAAGGTCGACGACACCCCCGCCGGCGGCGGGGCCGGGCTCGTCATCCGCCCGGATGTCGCCGCTGCCGCCCTCGACAGCGTCCCCCGGGACGGCCGCCCCCGCATCTACCTCTCCCCGCGCGGGCCGCGTTTTGACCAGAACATGGCGCGCGACTGGGCCGCCGGGCCGGGCGTCGTCCTCTTCTGCGGCCGGTTCGAGGGGCTGGACGAGCGGGTGATCGAGGCCCGCGGCCTGCAGGAAGTCTCCCTGGGCGACTTTGTCCTCGCCGGCGGCGATGTCGCGGCCATGGCGATGCTGGAGGCCGCCGTGCGCCTCCTGCCCGGTGTGGCGGGCAATTCGGCCTCCCTGACAGGGGAATCCTTCGAGACCGGCCTCCTCGAACACCCCCAGTTTACCCTCCCGCGCGTCTGGGAAGACCGCCCCACGCCGGAGGTCCTCCTCTCCGGCGATCACAAGCGTATAGAAGAGTGGCGTCTCAGCCGCTCAAAGGCGTTGACTTTTGATCGCCGCCCCGATTTATACGCCGCTTACTCCGAAACCCCGACCCCTACTGCGCCGGAGACTGGCGATGAACCTGATTAAAGAGCTTGAGACGGCCGAAATGGCCCGCGTCCTCGGCGACAAGAAAATCCCCGCTTTCTCGCCCGGCGACACCCTCGCCGTGAACGTGAAGATCAAGGAAGGCGACCGCGAGCGCGTCCAGCGCTATGAGGGCGTGTGCATCGCCCGCGCCGGTGAAGGCCTCAATGAGAGCTTCACGGTCCGCAAGATCTCATTCGGCGAGGGCGTCGAGCGGGTGTTCCCCGTCGTCTCGCCGCTGATCGACTCGATCGAGGTGATCCGCAAGGGCCGCGTGCGCCGCGCGAAACTCTACTATCTGCGCGACCTGCGCGGCAAAGGTGCC
Organism: Hyphomonas sp.; assembly: GCF_046313735.1. GTDB lineage: Bacteria > Pseudomonadota > Alphaproteobacteria > Caulobacterales > Hyphomonadaceae > Hyphomonas. The sequence goes on along the minus strand of NZ_JBKBXW010000027.1, from coordinate 3,444 downwards.
CGGATCGCCGAGCGCACGACCGGCCACGGCATCGAAACGGCTGAAGTCGCCGTCTCGAAAACCGAGCGCCGCCGCCAGAAGGACGCCGAAAAGGCCGGCCGCAAGGAAGCCGCCGCCAAGGCCCGCGCCGAGAAGGCCGCCGCTGACGCAGCTGCCGCCGAGGCCGCCGCGGCTGAAGCTGCCGCTGCAGAAGCCGCTGCTGCTGAGGGCGGTGAAGCGTAAGCCTTCCGCCTCCAGGCCAATGATCTGAAACGCCCTCCCTTCGCGGAGGGCGTTTTCGCATCCGCAAGGCTTCCCTCCGCGCGCGCCATGGCTATTGTGCAGCGCCGAAGAGAGAGGCCGCCATGTCCGGGAAAACACTGTACGACAAGATCTGGGACGCGCATGTCGTCCACACCGACGCCGCCTCGGGCGAGAGCCTTCTCTATATCGATCTGCACCTTATCCATGAGGTCACGACGCCCCAGGCCTTTGCGGGCCTAAAAGCGGCCGGTCGCAAGGTGCGCCGCCCGGAACTGACCCTCGCCGTCGCTGATCACAACACGCCCACCGAGAACCAGGCCCTCGGCCTTGCGGGCGTGAAAGACGCCGAAGCCCGCAACCAGCTCGAAACCCTGTCGCGCAACGTTGCCGAACACGGCATCCATTTCTTCCCGATGGGCGACATCAATAACGGCATCGTGCATGTCGTCGGCCCGGAGCAGGGGCGCACCCAGCCCGGCATGACCATCGTCTGCGGCGACAGCCACACCTCCACCCACGGCGCCTTCGGCGCGCTGGCCCACGGCATCGGCACGTCGGAAGTCGAGCATGTGCTCGCGACCCAGACCCTGCGCGCCCGCAAGATGCAGAACATGGCGGTGGACGTCACAGGCCAGCTTCGCGAGGGCGTGACCGCCAAGGACCTCGCCCTCCACATCATTGCCATCACCGGCACCGCCGGCGGCACTGGCCATGTCATCGAATACCGCGGCGATGCCATCCGCGCCCTGTCGATGGAAGGCCGGATGACGCTCTGCAACCTCGCCATCGAAGGCGGCGCCCGTGCTGGCCTCGTCGCGCCAGATGATGTCACCTTCGACTATATGAAAGGCCGCCCCGCTGCGCCCAAGGCCGGCGCCTGGGAAATGGCCGAAGCCTTCTGGCGTACCCTCCGCTCCGATGACAATGCTGTGTTCGACACGGTGCTCCACATTCGCGGCGAGGAGGTCGAGCCGACGATCACCTGGGGCACCAGCCCGGAACAGGCGATCCCGCTCTCCGGCCTCATTCCGCGCCCGGAGGATTTCGCAGATCCCGTCAAGCGCGCCGCCTGCCAGCGCGCCCTCGAATACATGGGCCTTGAAGGCGGCAAGCCGATTGCCGGCACGCCCGTCCAGCGCGTCTTCATCGGCTCCTGTACCAACAGCCGGATCGAGGACCTTCGCGCCGCCGCAGACGTCGCAAAGGGCAACCGCGTAGCCCAAGGCGTCCGTGCCATGGTCGTGCCCGGCTCCGGCCTTGTGCGGGCGCAGGCCGAAAGCGAAGGCCTCGACCTCATCTTCATGGAAGCCGGCTTCGAATGGCGCGAGCCCGGCTGCTCGATGTGCCTCGGCATGAACCCGGATATCCTCTCCCCGAGCGAGCGCTGCGCGTCCACCTCGAACCGCAATTTCGAAGGCCGGCAGGGCAGGGGCGGACGCACCCACCTGATGAGCCCCACGCTTGCCGCCCGCGCCGCCATCACCGGCGTCATCGGATAATCAGACTACAGACAGAGCCACAAGGAATCGCCGGGATGACCGCAACCGACCTTACCCCCCGCCAGAACTGGACGCGCGAAGAAATCCGCGCGCTGTATGACCTTCCGCTCGACCAGCTCTTCGCCCGTGCCCTTGGCGTAAAGGCGGCGCATTGGGCGGACGGGGCGGTGCAGAAATCCCAGCTCCTCTCGATCAAGACCGGCGGCTGCCCCGAAGATTGCGGCTATTGCAGCCAGTCCGCCAAATTCGACACCGGCCTCAAGGCGGAGAAACTTCTCCCCCTTGAGGAAGTCGTCGAAACCGCCCGCCGCGCCAAGGCCAATGGCGCCGACCGGTTCTGCATGGGCGCGGCCTGGCGCAGCCTCAAGGACCGCGACCTGCCAAAGGTCGCCGAAATGATCACGGCGGTCAAAGCCGAAGGCCTCGAAACCTGCGTCACCCTCGGGATGCTCGAGGAAGGCCAGGCCGAAGCCCTGAAAGATGCCGGCCTCGACTATTACAACCACAACCTCGACACCTCGCGCGAATACTATGGCGAAGTCGTCAGCACCCGGACCTATGACGACCGGCTGGAAACGCTCGGCCGCGCCCGCCGCGCCGGCATCAAGCTCTGCTGCGGCGGCATCCTCGGCATGGGCGAAAGCCGCGAGGACCGCATCGGCCTGATCCATGAGCTCTCGCTCCTCTCGCCGCATCCGGAAAGCGTGCCCGTCAACAAGCTCGTCCCCATCAAGGGCACGCCGCTCGGCGGCAGCGAGGAACTCGACACGCTGGAGCTTGCCCGCGCCATCGCCGTCTGCCGCATCGTCTTCCCGAAAAGCTGGGTGCGCCTTTCCGCCGGGCGCGAAAGCATGAGCCCGGAAGGCCAGGCCCTCTGCCTTCTTGCTGGCGCCAACTCCATCTTCGTCGGCGACCGCCTCCTCACCACCCCCAACCCCGCGATGGACAAGGACGCCCGCCTTCTCGAATCCGTCGGTGGCGGCTGCGCGAAGTGCTGATACTCTGCCGGGGAGATGACAGCCTTCTCCCGCACGATCCTGCTTCCCTCGCCGCCGGATGATGTCTGGGCCGCAGTGCTCCGCCCGGCCCTGATGGTCCATATCGCCCGGCCCCTCGCCGTCATGAGCCTCAGCGGCGGCGCCCCCTGGCCAGACGAGTGGGCGCCCGGCGAACACCGCGTCGATGTCCGGCTGTTCGGTTTCCTGCCAGTGGGATGGCAGGTCATCGGCATCCATCTGTTGCCGGAAGAAAACGGCGTGCGCCGGGCTGAAGACCGGGGCTATAGCCCGCTGATCCGTCGCTGGCATCATGTCATCGAGGTTGCCCCGGCAGAAGCCGGCGGCACGCGCTACACAGACCGTCTCGACATCGACGCCGGCCTCCTGACGCCGTTCGTCTCCCTCTTCGCCCGCACCCTGTTCGCCCACCGCCAGCGTCGCCTGCGCCGCCTCGCCGAAGCCGGCTTCGATTTCACGCGCACCTGACACCTCAGCAACCCAAACTCTGTGGAACAAACCGCCCCCTATCCCCCATCATCGCCCCCCAAATCCCGCCCCAAACGTCCGTCATCCCGGAATTTGCGCAGCAAATATCCGGGACCTAGAAAGCAAGTGAATACAGGGCAAAGCATCGCTCCCGCCCTCCGCCCCGGATCAAATCCGGGCCGGAGCCCGGACGGCGATGGCAGAAATCCAATCCGACC
>NZ_JBKBXW010000026.1:0-58778 GCF_046313735.1 Hyphomonas sp. | reverse complement strand
TCATGAGAATATCCTCCAGGGAGTCGGGCATGCCCTACACCGAGAAACACGGTCTGTTACATCAAAACCGGAAAAATGGCGCACCCGGAACGATTCGAACGTCCGACCCCCAGATTCGTAGCGCAATTTTGGGTTGTTTCGATCGATTTCGATTGGTTGCGAGGCGCTCGCCTTATCGACTGTATACATTGATCTTTTGCTCCTTTTATGCTCCTTTAGGTTTCATGGCGTTTTCTTCGAGCAACCGTCAGTTGGGACCCGGGGTCCCGGGTTTTTGACGAAAATCGCCCTGCGAAAGTTTTTTGTACAGGGGGTTTGGGACCCGGCTGGGACCCGGAAAAGGGAAGAATCTGATGCCGCAGAATCTGACAGCGCGCTTCGTCGAGACAGTCAAACCGAAGGCCGGTGAACGCACCACAATTTCCGACTCCGTTGTTGAGGGGCTCGAACTCCGGCTGGGGACGAACGGGTCCAAGACCTGGTCGCTGCGCTACCGGACGAAGAGCGGAAAACGAAGCAGGCTGTCGCTTGGCAGGTACCCCGCCCTCTCTCTGGCAGAGGCCCGTGACCGCGCCATCCAGGCCCTTGCTGCCGCCGTCAGCGGCGCCGATCCGGCCAAGGAAAAGAAGATCGAGAAGATCGAGGCCATCGCCGCCGATCGGTCGGTCCAGGACCTCGCCGATGCCTTCTTTGCCTCGCCCGAAGCTGCCCAGCGGACAAAGCAGACCAATATCATGGAGTCCGGGGTCTGGCGAAACCATCTCGCCCCGAAACTTGCAAAGCGCCCCCTGCACGGGCTCACCCGCGGGGAAGTGCGCGCCTGCGTCCGGGAGGTCGCACAGCGCTCGGGCAACCGGACCGCCAATTATGCCCAGGCCGTGCTCCGGCGGATCTACAATTTCGGGATCCGGGAGGAATGGGTGGAGATCAATCCAGCCCATTTCCCACGGCTCTACCCGCACAAGTCCCGCGACCGCGTCTTCAGTGAAGCGGAAATCCGCCTCCTCTGGGAAACATGGTCGGCGGCCAGGGTCGGTGCGAGGCTGGGCGTGTCCGAACCCATCGCGATTGCGCTCCAGCTTTGCCTGACAACCCTTCAGCGGGCGGGCGAAGTGATCGGCATGCACACGGATGAACTCGACTGGACCACCCGGTCCTGGGTGATTGCCTCGGAACGGTCGAAAAATCGCCGGGCCCATCATGTCCCCCTCTCCCCGCTCAGCCAGCAGCTCATCCGGCGCACCCTTGCGCTCGCAACGGCAACAGAGGTACCGGGCGACATCGACGCGCCCCTCCCCCGACTCGTCGCCAATTACCGGGGACCGGTATTCCCCGCGATCCATGGCAACGGACCCGTGGACCGGCACGTGGTTACGCGCGCCATGAGCCGCATCCGCGAGAAACTTGGAATCGTCAATGGCACCGCGCACGACTTGCGGCGCACGGGCGCGAGCATGATGGCGTCAGAGCGCTGCGGTGTGCGGGGCGAGGTCATCGCCCGCATTCTCAACCACACCCCGCTCGGTTCGCCGGTCACTCAGATTTATAACCGGTATGACTATGCTGCGGAAAAGCGCGCGGCGCTTGAGCTGTGGGGAGAAACCTTACTGAAGATCACAAGACCAGAACAATTGAAGTAGCACGGGACCAACATCGCCATCAGTCTGGTGGCACCACACAGATCGCGTTAACAGCACCCCTCCGAAGGCAATGGCCAGAGGTTCAGATCTTCTTGGGGGTGCATTTATCATCAATGACTTACGAGTTGTGTTGCGTTTTCCTAAACGGCCTCAGTCGGCGCCGTTTTGCTGCAAACAAATAAAGCCGCGCACACGACCCACGGACTCTGGCGGAATATCCAGCTCGAACTCGCCTGTCCAATTTCATGAGACTTTTGCACTCTATGCAGTACACGGAGTTTCTTCTTTCATTGAAATCAGAGAGCTTGCACTACGTCCGCGCCCTCGCGATCGCATCAGCGGCCATTTGGTCGGCGACGACATCTGCTGGCAGACCGTACTGCCGGGATCGAGTGAGGACCTCTACCGTCCGATCAAATATCCGCTCGATATCAGCATGAACCCGTTCCTCAGAATTCGTGCCGAAGTATTCGGCAGCGACCATGATGATGCCGCCGGCATTTACCAGATAGTCGGGTGCGTAAGTGATCTGGCGGTCAAACAGCATACGGCCCGCTGCAGAGGAGAGGAGCTGATTGTTTGCGCCGCCTACGACTGCCCTCGCGCGCAGCTTTGGGACCACGTCCTCTGACAGAACGCCGCCCAGAGCGCACGGGGCAACAATATCTGCATCGGAAAGAAGGACCGTCTCCACATCGGTGCGCTCTGCGTGGTATTCGTCGCAGATACGTTCGACGCGCTCTGTGTCGACATCAGCAACAATCAGGCTGGCACCGCGTTCTGCGAGCTCTCGACAGAGATTCCCCCCAACCCCACCGAGACCCTGAACTGCGATACGCAGACCCTCAAGCGCAGGAGCGTCCAGTCTGTGCAGAGCCACAGCTTCCATCGCCATGCGAACACCCTTGGCCGTATAGGGTGAGGGATCACCACCGGCGCCGCCCTCTCCCGACAGTCCGGACACGTACTTTGTGCGAGACGCCACCACCTTCATGTCGCCGACTGTCACCCCGACATCCTCAGCCGTCACATATCGGCCGCCCAGTCTGTCTACTGCGTCGCCGAGGGCCTCGAAGACAGCCAGCCGCGCATCAGCAGGGACTGGCCCGAGGACAACCGCCTTTCCACCCCCCATCTTCAGACCAGCCAGGGCATTCTTGTAAGACATTCCACGAGACAGCCTCAGCGCATCGACAAGTGCCGCCCGCGGATCCTTGTAGCTCCATAACCGGCACCCTCCTCCGGCAGGCCCCAGCGAAGTAGAGTGAAGGGCTACGATTGCCCGCAAGCCGGAATGGGTGTCCTGCACATGCAGAACCTGCTCATGACCGTCATAGCTGACATTATCGAACATTGATCAACCTCAAGGTATTCATCAGAGCTGCCGCTCAGGCACCGGGAACAGTTCGGGCGGAGCGATCTCGCGAGCGCTCCGAAGTCCCGGCAGGACGAGGATCTTTGCGAGGACTCGCTCAACCCGAGGGCAAGGCTCCGCCGCCAGCAAAACCATGCAGCTGTCGTCAATCTCATTCCGGTACAACGAAAACTGCTCCGGAAGCTGATTAATCGCCGCGAACAGTTCAAGGACTTTTGCCGGCGCAAAGACATCGCGCTCAAAAAGATACTCAAACCACACCCGCCTTCGCTGGTCAGTTGGCTCCATGAGGCCCGAAATTTTCGCCATGACCGCAACCACAATGCCTGAACTCGGCGCAATGTGTACACAAAGAGGGGTGAATAATCCTTGCAAATAATGCGCATATTGCGGTATATTTGCAATTTGCATTCGAGCTTCCTTCAAAAGGCGCAATAATCTTGAGTACTACAATTGACCGGTTGGACCGCCGGATTCTCGAAGAGCTGCAGGAAGATGCGAGCATCTCTGCCACGGCCCTTGGCGAAAAGGTGGGGCTGTCGCAAACGGCCTGCTGGCGACGCGTCCAGCGCCTGGAGGAGGAGGGGGTGATCAGAAAACGGGTCGCACTTGTCGACGCCAAAGCTGTGGGGTGCGAAACGATCATCCTGGCCCATGTCAAACTGAACGCGCATGGGCGCTCCGATCTGGATGGATTTGCCGAACGCATCCGCAGGATTCCCAACGTTCTTGAATGCTTCGTAGTGCTCGGAGAGCATGATTTCTTCTTGAAGATCGCCGTCAAGGACATCTTCGCTTATGAAAAACTGTTCTTCGAAAAACTTTCGTCGCTGAGCGGGGTCGCTGAGGTCCGCAGTTCTGTTGCCCTCTCTCAGATCAAGAACGACACTGCTCTGCCAATCCTCGAGACCACCGCCCTGGCCTGACAGCTCAAAGGAAGATGCAGCAAGGGTGACCGCCTTGCACAATTGCGAAAGCTGAGCTCCCCAATCTGGTCAGGAAGGGGACTTGCTTCAGTCACCTACAAAGCTCACCGAGCGTGCCCCCCTCCCCGACGCCGGATCCGGGAAGTACTGACCTGCACTACGAGCACCACTTCCGGACGAAGCGCCCGGAGGGCGAGATGGGGATCGATGCAGCTCTCTCTTATGTTCCGATGCTTGAAGCCGTCTCGTCCGTGAAGCGTTGATGACAATGGGAACCTGCCGCGTAAACACACGGAAACCTTGCACCAGGCGCCCTTACGGTCGGCTCTGAACCCGCCTGCACAGTGACATGAGGGCGAGACCGTTTGAAACGTCAGTCTCCTCTGGAAGAAAGGCCTGCCGGGGCAGTCTGAACGACAACTCCGACTGCCCGGTTTTCAGACCGGGCTTGGTGAGATGCCGATCACCGGCGCACTTGCCAGGACACTCAGGAAGGCGCGAACCGCCGAAGTCGGATAAGAGCTCTTTCGAAGAGCGTACCCGAACTCTAGCGGATCAAAGATATCAACGCTGAGCGTCGCAAAGCTTTTGGTGAAGCTTCTGGTTTGGGCGTGCGCGTTGCTAACGATGCCAATGGCATCGGAGTTGCGCACGATGTCGGCGACAATGGGGAAGTAATCAATTACATGCAGGCTGCGGCTTCGGTCTCCGGACACATGAGGAAAGAAGTCCTGCAGTCTGTCTGCATGCAGACTTTTCCTGTCTGGCGAAATGAGGGCGTAGCTCAAAAGATCAGTTTCAGTAACTTCTGATCGTGCCAGAAGCGAATGGCCTTTTCGGACAAAGAGACTCGCAAAGAGGTGGCCGATAGACTCAAAATCCAGATCGTCCTGTGCGTCCAGGGAGCTTTTCGGACCGATCAGAACATCAAGATCGCCGCGCCTGAGATCAAGTAAGCCTCGGTCAACCGACAGGGCATCCAGATGGACCCGCAGAGATCTGTTTCTGTCAATGAGGTTTCGAACGGGACGATTGAAGAGTCCCTGAATCGATGCCGGCGACAGGCCTATCCGTATAAGTCGTTCATTTGTTTCCCTCGTGATGCGCGCATCGGTCACGAGCTGATCCAGATCAGACAGAATACGCGCCGCGCGGTCGAGGAATTCGCGGCCGGCTGCAGTTGCTACCGTTTCACGCGCTTTGCGAATAAACAGCGCGTATCCAAGGTCACGCTCTACGTCGGCCACATGTTTGGTCACTGCCGACTGAGAAATATTCAGTCGCCAGGCCGCCCGGCTGAACGACCCCTCTCGGTCCACAGCGACAATAAATCTGAGTTTGGAAGGATTCATCTGACATCTCAATTATGAATAATAAGAGAGTATTATTCATTTGAGTGATTTTCAATCAAGGCCCAGGGTCGCTGCGATTGCGGAGCGGCTGGACATGAAGAAATCTGGGCAGGACGTTGTCATGGCAGGCGTGGGGATGGTTCCTTTCACGAAACCAGGCACCTCAGGAACTTATGACCTGTTTGGCGCAATCGCAGCCTCGGCCGCACTCGCAGATGCCGGCCTGAGTTACGATGAAATCGAGATCGCCTATGCAGGCTATGTCTATGGAGACTCAACGTCCGGGCAAAAAGCTGTCTACCGTCTTGGCATGACGGGCATTCCGGTCATCAATGTCAATAACAACTGCTCGACCGGTTCAACTGCGCTCTTCCTTGCCCGACAGGCAGTTGCCAGTGGCGCCGCTGACTGCGTGCTCGCGGTCGGGTTTGAGCAAATGGCTGCAGGCGCAATAGGCGACATTTATTCGGACCGCCCCAGCCCCTTTGCGGAGTTCGAAATCAAAGCCAAAGATCTGGTCGGCGCAATAGAGATCCCGCCGGCACTGCGCTACTTCGGGGGCGCCGGAAAAAGCCATATGGAGAAGTATGGCTCTACGCTCAGAGACTTTGCCGAGGTGCGCGCGAAGGCAAGTCGCCATGGGGCGCGTAACCCGATGGCGCTGTTCCGGTCAGAAATCACAGCAGACGATGTTCTTGCCTCACCCACGCTCTGGCCCGGGGTGCTGACACGGCTGATGGCATGCCCCCCGACCTGTGGCGGCGCTGCCGCAGTGGTCTGCTCGGCTTCATTTGCAAGAAAACGCGGCCTCGACACTTCGATCCGGATCATTGCCCAGTCAATGCGGACTGACACACCCAGTACGTTCGACGCCTGCGATATGATGCAGCTGGTGGGTTATGAGATGACCTCAGCAGCCGGGCGGCAGGTTTACGAAGAGGCTGGCATCGGCCCGCAGGATGTCGATGTAATCGAGTTGCATGACTGTTTCGCCCAGAACGAACTCATTACCTATGAAGGCCTCGGCCTCTGCAGCGAAGGAGGCGCGCCGGAATTCATCGCCAATGCCGACAACACATATGGCGGAAAGTTTGTGACCAATCCATCCGGGGGGCTGCTGTCTAAAGGACACCCGCTTGGTGCGACCGGGCTGGCGCAGAGCTTTGAGCTTGTCCAACAGCTTCGGGGTACTGCCGGAGCAAGACAGGTTGAAGGTGCCCGAACAGCACTCCAGCACAATCTCGGACTAGGCGGCGCATGTGTCGTCACACTCTATCAGCGGAACTGACGAATGATTGATCGTGAAAAAATCGGACAGATCTCGGAGGCGATAAGAGTTGAAGTCGAAGCAGGTCAGCTTCGCTTCTTCGCCAAAGCAACGGGCGAGAGGAATCCGGTTTACACTGACGAAAACGCTGCACAGGCGGCCGGTTGTGAAAGCCTCCCTGCCCCGCCGACATTTGCGTTCACTCTCAGTATGGCGCGCCCGGATCCGCTCAGTCGCTTTACCGATCTGGGTATTCCGCTTGCCCGCCTGCTCCACGGAGAACAGAGCTTCGATTACTCCGGGCCGATCCTGGCAGGCGATGTCATTACACTGCAGGACCGCATCGTCGACGTCTATCAGAAACAGGGCGGCGCACTGGAGTTCATCATAACGGAAACAACCGGAACAAATCAGCGCGGCGAGACGGTCGTACGTATGACAGAGACAGCGGTTGTCCGTCATGGAAAGCAATGAGAAGGAAATGACCATGCGCCTGCGCAGTCTGAAAGTGGGAGATACACTGCCTCCGCTTGCGAAGCCCCCGATTGACAGAACAACACTCGCCTTGTTCGCAGGCGCATCCAACGATCACAATCCGGTTCATATCGATATCGATTTTGCCAGGAACGCTGGCATGGATGACGTGTTCGCGCATGGTATGCTTGTTATGGCGTATCTCGGTCAGCTGCTGACAAACTTCGCCCCGCAAGATGCTCTCAGGCGTTTTGCCGTACGCTTCGGCGCGATTACCCATCTGGGCGATGAAATCACCTGTGAGGGCGAGGTCGAAGAGTTGCTTGCATATCACGGTGAACCCTGTGTCCGACTAGGGATAAGGGCCCGGAATCAACTAGGTGAAATCAAGCTCTCCGGTGAGGCAGTCTTCGCCCTGCCGGCAGCGGCATGAGTTGCGGTCTGCTGGCTGGAGCCCGGCAGGATAGCCGAGGCATATGGCGCTGCGTGACCTCACTGAGGGCATTTTCGAACGGACACACGCGTTCCTGGCGAACAGAGCGCGCCAGACTCACTGCGCCGGACAGAAAGTCTGAAAGGGAACGGAATGTCAGATAACCAGATTGATTTTACTGACCGCGTTGTGGTGGTCACCGGGGGCGGCAACGGACTCGGAAAATGTTACGCGATGGAATTCGCGAAACGCGGCGCGAAAGTTGTCGTCAATGATCTTGGCGGCACAGGAACCGGGGCCGGTGCCGATCAGATCGTCGCACAGAAGGTGGTCTCTGAGATTCAGGCCATGGGGGGAACAGCTGTCGCAAACAGCGACTCGGTGCTGGAAGGCGACAAGGTCGTGCAAACAGCGCTTGACGCTTTCGGGAGGGTCGATGCTGTTGTGAACAATGCCGGTTTCCTGCGTGACGGAAGCTTCCACAAGATGACTGAGGCAGACTGGGATCTCGTTCTCAAGGTTCACCTCTACGGGTCTTTTGCGGTTACGCGGGCTGCATGGCCCTACATGCGCGATCAAGGCTTCGGCCGTGTCGTCATGACCGCCTCCGGCGCCGGCATATATGGCAATTTCGGACAAGCGAATTACGCCGCGGCCAAACTGGGATTGCATGGTCTGGCACAGACACTTGCCCATGAGGGACGTGCAAAGGGAATACTGGTCAACACGATTGCGCCCGTGGCGGCTTCGCGGCTGACCAGCACAGTTATGCCCCCGGAAGTACTTGAGGGCCTGAAACCGGAATATGTCAGTCCGCTTGTGCTTCTGCTGTGCAGCGAGAACCATACAGAGACAGGCCAGCTGTTTGAGGTTGGGGGCGGATGGATTGCCCGCATACGCTGGCAGCAGTCGAACGGCGCGCGGTTCGATTCTGACGAGGGATTCAGCGCCGAAGAACTTTCGGCCCGCTGGGACGAAGTTCAGAATTTCGATTCTGCGCAAACCCCCTCCGACATAAGCTCAACACTGCAAGCCGTCGGCGAAAACATCGGAGTCAAGATCGGCGTCGCTCCGCAATAAGTAGATGATAAGTCGCAAACGCATTCGGGTTGCTTGGGGCCGGCGTACCCCGCACCACACCTCGATAATGCGAGCCAGACGCTCCCCCGTATGAGCAATTCTGGATCAATGTCTGGGAACTCGGAATTTTTTGTGCGACGATCAACCTATGGCGCGCAAGAAAACAGATCCATCAGCCCCACCTGTCCAGAAGGCCATCATGGAATCCGCGATGTCCCTGTTTGGTGAGACAGGCTTCGAAACCACGAGTCTGAAGGCTATCGCCGAACGCGCCGGGCTGACCAGCGCTGCCATCTACTATCACTACGAAAACAAACAGGACATTCTGTTCAAGGGGCTGCTGGAAGCCATCACGGACCTGCTGACAGAGTGCACACCTGCTATGGACCTGATCCCTCAGGATCCTGCGCTGGCTTTGCAGGACTTTGTCCGTCGCCATCTGATGTTCCAGTTCTCGGAGCGCCACGGGATTCAGCGAACATATGCCGCGCTGGTTTATAACCTGCGGGAGCGTAAACGACTGCTGTCCTCCGAACGGCGCGCGCAGCTCGCAGATCTCGAAAACAGGCACCTCGACAATCTTCGCCGGATCATTCTGGCCGGTATTGAGAAAGGCTGCTTTGCGCCCGAGTCCGTTACCGTCTCAGCGTTCAGCATCATCGCGCAGTGCGAACATGCCATCTACTGGATGAGCCCGAAAGGCGAAGCTTCCATAGAGCAACTCGGTGATATGCTCGGGATCATCAGCCTCCGCATCGTAAATTATTCAGGTCAGCAGGACTGAGACGCCAAGGTCGCTGCGACGATATCCGTGACAGGACCAAAACCGACCTGGCTCCGCCTTCCCCCGATGCAGGCGCGCCGGGCATTGGGTGCCCCCCCTTGTGGCGACACAAGACCGGACACTCGCACGATACGGCACAGATATGTCCTCCAATCACCGGAGCACTTCATCTGCGTTCAGTATGGCAGGCCCTCCGGGCCCGGCTGGTTGGCTCGCCATGCCCTGTGACAGGAAAGCCATATCGACAACAGAAAGTTGGCAGAACGGCCAAACGGCTCCTTGTTTCGGCACATGAAGTAATTTATCGTTCAGTTAATTAAATTGGGACTCGGCGGGGTGCTGAGATCCTGACGCCTGAAATCGCTGCGGAGGAAACGCCATGTCAAACTTATCCCCATACGCTCGCGGCTTAGTACGAGCCGCGTCCATTCTTGCTCTTGCAACAGGGTTTGCGACGGCGCCCGCTGTCGCCCAGGACGCTGCCGAAACAGGCCGTCCCGCAACCGACGAAACTGAAGTGCGTCAGGACACGATTATCGTCACTGCGCGAAAGCGAGATGAAGATATCCTCGATGTTCCTGTTGCGATAACCGCATTGAGCGGCGCAGAACTCGAAGCTTTGGGGATCGTAGATGTTGAAGGGCTCTATGGGCGCGCTCCATCGATCTATTTCTCTCAGAACAACACGCGCTCGCCGCAGAAAAACCAGACATTCCTCGTCATGAGGGGGATCGGCGCCAATCCGACAACCGAGCCGTCCGTGGGCGTCTTTATCGATGGAGTCTATCAGCCCAGCGCAAGTTTTGATGCAGGATTTCTCGACGTCGAGCGGGTCGAGCTCCTGCGCGGCCCGCAGGGTTCCCTCTTTGGACGGAATACCCAGGGAGGCGCCCTGAATATTGTCACGCGGGCGCCATCGGACACATTTGAGGCCCGCGTTTCCGCTGAGGTCGACACACTGACATCTTTCAAAGGTATCGGATCGGTTTCCGGACCGCTGGGAGAAAGGGCCTCGGTGCGCGCCTCTGTGATGTCTTCCACAACCGAAGGATTTTATGAAGATCCGGCGACCGGAGACCCGTTTGACAAAATGGACGTGCTGGCGGGGCGCCTGGCGTTCAATGTGAGACTTTCAGATCGCATTGACGTCACCGTTACGGCTGACGCGACCTCAAAAGAGGGCATCGATGCGGGATCCGGCGTACGGGGGGACCAGCCTGCCAACAGCTTCAACGTCTTTGAAGGCGGCGGAGATTACAAGGAGGACGTGTCCGGACTCGCTCTGACAGTGAATGCGGACCTGACTGACAATGTTACGCTGACGTCCATCAGCGGCTATCGCGAGTCTCTTGTCGATACCGATTTCGACCTGGATGGCGGCTTGTTCGGCAACAACCGGCAGGGCCTCAGGCTGGACCAGAATGTCCTGTCGCAGGAGTTCCGGCTCGCCGGTGCTTCTGAGGGCGGTAAGTTCAACTGGCTGGTCGGGACCTACTTTTTCAGGGAAGAGGATGAAAGCCTGCTCGCATCTCAGCTGCTGGATCCTACCGTTCCGGCCCTCGGCGGATTTGACCTCATCATCGACCTTGCCTCCAGCCTGAAGAAAGAGGGATTTGCGCTGTTCGGGCAAGGAACATGGACAGGCTATGACGGTTTTCTTGAAGTAACGGGCGGACTTCGCTGGTCGGACGAGACGGTGGACGGATCACGCGCAGGCATCATCATCGTGCCCTCCTTCGGTGACTTCGTGCTTGCGGAGGCGCAGGATGAGAACTCGGTCAACTTCAGCACGTTTCTGCCCAGCCTGCAGGTCACGTCACACTGGACTGAAAACATCATGACCTATGTCAACGTGTCGAAGGGCTTCAAAACAGGCGGATTCGACCGATTTACCGGAACGGGCAGCCCCTACACGCCGCTCGAGCCGGAAACAACCTGGAATTATGAAGTCGGCTCAAAAGGCACGCTCGGCAATGGCGCGCTCACCTATGCTGCTGCGCTTTACCATATCAGAATACAGGATATGCAGTTGCCCACCCTGATTACGAGCCCGACGACGGGGCTTCCGGCTACTGTAATCGCGAATGCAGGAGACGGCATCTCTCAGGGTGCAGAGCTTGAGGTGAGCTGGCGTGTCAGCAATGCACTGAGTCTGTCGGGAAACATTGCATTTACGGACACCGAATTTGATGACTTCCAGGCCGCCGACCCCGTCTCCGGTGCAGCCGCCGGAACCATCGACCTGTCCGGCACTGGCTTCCCCAGCGTGCCGGAGGTGACGTATGGTTTCAGCGCCAACTATACGCGCCCCCTGACCGAGACGATCGATGGGTTCAGTTCCTTCAGCTACCGCTATGTGGGCGATTACTTTTCGGGTCTCGGGACGGGTGGTGATCCGCGTTTCGATTATGACGGATACGGCGTTGCGGACCTGGAGCTTGGCATAGAAACCGACCGATACAGGCTCAGCATGTTCGCGCGCAACCTCACTGATAAGTATGCGGTGATCAACACCTACGATGCGGGACTCGGGCTCAGCGGACCTATTGAGGAGTTCTCGCGGGTGATTCAGCCACGCACCTACGGCATACGCCTGAGCGCTTCCTACTGAGCGGCATCAGACCGACAGCAGGCCGGAGCATACATCTCTCCCTCTCCGGCCTGCTGATCGGTCACTTGGACTGGGACTAATGGGACAGGGATTCGATGGCCGTATCCGACAGCAGTTCACGCGTGAGTCTGAAGGTCGGCGCGGCATTCGCCCTGCCTAGCTTTACATTCTACATCATGAACGGTCCGATCGTTGGAATCCTGCCTGTGCTCTACGCCAAGGAGCGCGGGCTTGACCTTGCGGCCATCGGAACGGCGATGCTGATCGCGCGGATGCTGGATGCGATCACCGATCCTGCAATCGGGCTGGCATCGGACCGCACCCGCACGCGCTGGGGCAGCCGCAAGCCATACATGATGGTCGGTGCGCTCCTCACGGCGATTGGGATCCGTTTCCTCTTCGCCCCCCCGGAAGGGGTCGATATCGTCTACTTTTTCATTGTCTACACACTCATGTTCCTGACATGGACAATGATCGAAATTCCTCATTCCGCGTGGATTTCGGAGCTTACACGCAATTACGACGAGCGCTCAAAGATCGTAACCTATCGAACTATAGCGGCCTACTGCGGGGCTCTGCTCGTTGTTCTTGTGCCGCTCCTTCCGATCTTCGAATCGACTGCCATGAGCCTTCAGGTCATGGACTTCATCGGCTGGTTCCTTCTGGTGATGGTTCCGCTGACAATGGTCATTACGCTCTGGATCGTCCCGCGCGGCGATGATCGGCCACAGACCCGGCCAGAGCCGGTCGGCAACATCCTGAGCGCGTTGCGCTTGAACAAGCCCTTCTGGTTCTTTCTGGCCGCGTTTACCCTGTGTCACTTCGCGGTGGGCGTCGCCCAAGGGCTCTTCTTCCTTTATCTGGACAGTTATCTTGGCATCGGGGAAATGATCTCTGCCGTTTATGTGCCATCGCTGATTGTCTCGATCCTGACGATGCCGCTCTGGCTGAAAGTGATGGTACGAGTTGGCAAGCGGACGGCCTGGGTTATCGGCATGCTTGGCCTCATCGCATTGAGTCCCCTCTTTCTCCTGCTCCCGTCCGGTGAGCAATCCTTCTGGCCCTACCTGTTCCTGGATATCGCCTACACTCTGTTTTACAGCATTTGCCTCATCGCCCCGATCGCAATGCTTGCCGATATCGTAGACTACGATATTTTCCGATCAGGCGGTAACCGGGCTGGTCAGTACAATGCCTTCCAGACACTGGTACTGAAGGCCATTCGCGCGATTGGCTCGTCGCTCGCCCTCATCGTCATCGGACTTGCCGGGTTCAATGTTGCTGCTTCCCAGCAAACGGCTGACGCACTTCTCGGACTTAAGGTTACCATCGCAATCGTGCCCGCCATTCTTCTGACAGGCGCCGTCCTGATTATGCTCAGATATCCGCTGACGGCGCGAAAGCATCAGATCTTGCGGCGCTGGCTGGAACGCAGGGATGTTCGCCTGTCGAACGATGAAGGCAAGGGCGCGCGGATCAATGGTTAGGAAGAGCAGCGCAACTCAGAACGCCGAGAGCGCAGCGCGTCGCCTGCTGGACGCCATCTCGAAGCTTCCCGGACCAGGGGGGGAGTGTTCGATCAGCCCGGAGATGGATGACCGTTTCGCGTGGCTCGAAGAAAACACCGCAGAGACTTCCTCATGGGAGGACGCCCAGTCACAGGCCGCAAGACTGCGCCTCGACACGCCTTTCAGGCAGCAACTCCGGGAACTGATTGGCCCCTATGTTGCCGAAGCCGCAAAATTTGCTCCGCAGCCTCTCGGAAAGGGCTGGCTCATTTATTCGATGGCCTGCGGCGGCACCCTGGAGATCAGTGATACGCCGCGGTCCGGTTGCGGGCGGACGGTCTTGCGAGCCACTGATTTCGCGCAGGAAAGCGAAACAGCATCTCTCGACTGTTTTTTCCCGTCACCGGACGGCAGCAAACTGGTGTTTGGAGTCTCCACAGGCGGCGACGAACAGACCGTATTGCGGATCATGGACCTCAAAAGCGGGGCGATATTGCCCCACCACATTCGCAATGCCTCCAATACCACCGTCGCCTGGAGTCCGGATTCCGCCTGCTTCTTTTTCTCCGCTGGTGAAGGCTCTGATTTTGAGAACATACGAAAGCATATCTTCCGATTTGACCTGGTGCAGGATGCGCAGCCACTGAAAGAACAGGTCCAGACCCGCGAGCAGTATTCGCTGAAGCCGCAGGTGTCAGCCGACGGGCGCTGGCTGGCGGCGATGACCAGCGAGATTTTCCCCCGCCCCGACTTTATACGACGCCTGCCCGACGGGAACTGGGAGCCATTCCTTGTCGATGTGCCCGGGCAGTGTTTCGGTCACTTTGTGGGCGATCGATATATCGCGATTTCCACGGCAGGGGGCCATCGCGGGCGCCTGGTCTCTATCCCTGTCGATAGCGCTTCTGATATGGCTACATGGAGTGAACTGCGCGGGGAAAGCGATCTCGTATTGCGCTCAATCGAGCTGTGCGGTGACTATCTGGTTGTAACCGCATTCAAGGATGCGGCGGCCCGTCTGCTGATTTTCGGCCTCGATGGCAGTTTTGATCATGAGGTGGACTTGCCGGGGGACGGCGTTGTCAAGCAACTCGGCCTTCTCAGCCACTACCAGCTGATCGGGTATGGCGGAGAGAACATAGCGCCCGGGAACGGCTGCTTTGCGTTCGTATTCTCAACCCTGGTTCAGTCGCCGGCAATTTACACCTATGACATCGCGGGCCGGCGTCTGGAGTGTATTGAACCGGCGCGCTTTGATCACCGGGAATATAAGATTCAATTGCGCCATGCGCCCGGTAAAGATGGCTGGCAGATTCCCTACCGATTCATCCGGAAGGCAGATGCCGTGCCGGGGAGCGTCGCGCCGACCATCATGTATGGATATGGCGGCTTCAACGTGTCGTTCATCCCCGGCTACCTTGGCGCCTTGAGCGCATTCATCGAAGCCGGAGGCGCGGTCGCTTTTTGCCACCTGCGCGGCGGCGCTGAATACGGGCTCGACCAGTGGCATGGGGGCCGGATGTCGACGAAGTCCAATACAATTGATGACTTCATCTGCGTCGCAGAGGACCTTGTTGAGCGCGGCGACACGAAGTCGGACATTCTGGCCGCGATCGGAGCCTCAGGGGGCGGCTTGCTGACCGGAGCGGCAGTTGCCCGCAGGCCAGATCTCTGGGCCGCCGTCTGCTCCATGGTCCCGCTGTACGACATGCTGAACTATACGCGCGATCCGTATACGGCTGTCTGCGCGCTGGATCTTGGTGACCCTGGTAATCCTGAAGCTGAGATATGGCTGCGGGGATACTCCCCATACCACCAGCTGGCGCCCGCAGCCTATCCGGCCATGCTGGTCACGGCAGCTGAAAACGACATGCGATGCCTGCCCTGGCATGCGCGAAAGTTCGTTGCGCGCATACAGCATCAGAATACCGGACCGAATGACCAGTACTTTCTGCTGCTCAGAAGTGGGGGGCATATGGGCACAATGCAGGATCCTGAGCGGGTGACCGACTGGCTTGGCTTCGTCATGACGCAATTGGGCATGGATAACAGTCCGACATCGGAGGACATTGAATGAGTGCGCCCGTTCAAGCTTCTATGGAAGCAGTTCGCAAAGACCTGATCGGCACTGTCCATCTCTCGGCCTGGCGAACCGTTGGGCAGCGCGCCATAAATGAGTTTGCCAGCTCTACGGAAGACCCCGATCCGATGCATGTCGATCCGGACTGGACACGGTCCCATACACCCTATCCGAACACGGTGGCACAGGGGTTCTGGGCTGCCTCGATGCTCGTAAAGGCCGCTCATGAAACCGGACTGGCGAGAACTGCCACATCCTTGTTTCCGGCCGCCTACGGCCTGAATTACGGCTTTGACAGATTAAGGTTTGTCCGGCCGCTTCTGGTTGGTGCGTCCTATCGCTGCCGGTTGGTACCTACGTCGTACGAGATGCGAAGCGACACGTCCGCAATGCTGGAGGTGGACGCGCGTGTCGAAGTGCGGGATCAGCGCGTGCCTGCTTTGACCGGCAATTGGCTTCTTCTTTTTGTCCTGGACGAGGAGGCCGGCAATTGAGCAGCGCAAAAGATAACACCCAGGGCGGTGCCGACGCAGCCTTGCCTGTTCGCTTTACGGATTTCGTTGAGCGTCATGCCGCTGCGACGCCGGATAAACCCGCCCTCGTGAGTGAGCGTGAGACAGTCACATACCGTGAGTTTGCATTGCGGGTCCGCGCCTGCGAGGCAGCGCTCCTGGCATCAGGTGTCCAGCGAGGGGACCGGGTTGCTCTCATGGCAGGGCCGTCGCCGGATTTCTGGATCTGGTTTCTTGCAAGCTGCGGCATCGGAGCGATCTGGGTCGGGTTGAATCCACGCTACACCCGCGCTGAACTCAGCTATGTCATCGGCAACGCTGAGCCATCTCACATCCTCTCGATTTCACGGTTCGAAGGCAGGGACTATGCAGATGACTTAGGGTATCTCCGTCGTGAGCATGAATGCCTACGTGAAATCGTCGCACTCGACGGAGACATGGTCGGGGCACTACCGGTCGACGTATTTCTGAAACGGGGCCAGGAGTTATCCGACGCCAGTAGAGAAAGCGCCCACGCTGAGGTCAGGGCGATGGACCCGGCCCTGATCGTCTACACTTCAGGCTCAACTGGCAAGCCGAAGGGGGCCATGCTGAGCCATTTCGGACTTTGCTATACCTGCATGGCTCAGGTCCGGCGTTTCGATGTCAGCGATCTGAAACTCATCTGTTTCTTTCCGATCAATCATGTTGGCGGTACTGCCGACACGTGCGGAAACGTTCTGGTGGCTGGCGGAACTGCGCGTTTCCAGTCCCGTTTCGACTCTGCTGCGGCGCTGAGTCTCATCCGAAAGGGTGAAGCAAACATGCTCATGGGCGTGCCGACCATGATCCAGATGATTATGGGCGAGCCCGACTTCACACCTGAGGATTTCCGCAATCTGGAATTCATCCTGTGGGGCGGGGCGGCCCTGCCCGCTGATTATGTGAAGACTCTCTCAGGCCTCGGGGTGCGGATGGCGACTCTCTGGGGACTGACAGAGGCCACGACAAACGTCACGTTCACTGAAGAAGGGGCATCAGAGGAGATCCTTTGCAGTACCGTCGGAAAACCGCTTCCCGAGTTCGAGTTGCGACTCCTGCATGCAACTGGCCGGCCTTGCACGGCCGGAGAGGAGGGTGAATTCCAGGTCCGCGGCGATTACTGCATGCTTGGCTACTGGCAGAATGAGCAAGCCAGTAAAGAGGCATTCACTGAAGACGGCTGGATGAAGACAGGCGACCTCGGGCGGCTCCGCGAAGACGGCAATATCGTCTTTGTCTCACGCATCAAGGAGATGTTCAAATCCGGCGGGTACAATGTGTATCCGCGAGAAATCGAAGCCACCATTGAGGAGCACCCGGTTGTTCAGATGGCGGTTGTGGTGTCCGCACCACATCCGCTGTTTCAGGAAGTCGGCGTCGCTTTTGTCCAGCCTGCTCCGGGAACGGAGCTCACCCCCGAAGAACTCAAGGATTTCTGCCGGGAGCGGCTGGCCAACTACAAAGTGCCAAAACGGTTTGTCATCTGCTCACAGTTTCCGATGTTGCCGATCGGAAAGGTAGACCGTTCCGGATTGGCAAAGCGCGCCGGGGAACTCGACCTTGCCTGAAAAAGAGCACTTCCTCTCACCGCTCGAATATGAACGGTTCTGGACGCATGATGAGCTCATCGCTCACCTTGTGGCAATCGCTGACGCGGCTCCCGACTTCGTCGAGCTTGTCCACATTGGAGCGAGCCGGGAACATCGCAGTATTCCGGTTTGCATTGTAACTGACAGGGCAACAGGTGGGCACGGTGTGAAGCCGGGCCTGTGGCTTGATGGTGGCATACATGCCCCGGAACTGTTCTCGACCATAGCCTGCGTGCGAACTCTGACTTTATTGCTTGAGCGCCGGTCCGAGAAAAGAATCGCAGAGCTTCTTCGCCAGCGCAGCCTGTATTTCTGTCCGCGCCTTAATCCCGATGGCGCGGAAGCATCGGTCCTTGCTGGCGTCATGGACCGGATGCCAGAGACGCGCGGGCCAGGCCTGCGCCCGCAGGATCTGACGAACGATGGCAGAGTTCTGCTTATGCGCGTCAAGGATCCTGCAGGGGCCTGGACGACGGACGCAAGCGATGCGCGCCTGATGAGACGGCGAGGACCTGCAGAAGCAAACGGGGTTTTCTATCATCTGTATGAAGAGGGCCTGGTTGAGGAATACGATGGCTTTACGGTCCACCCGGAAGTGACCGGGACTGCCGACCTGAACCGCAACTTTCCCGGCAACTGGCTGCCGGAGAGCGCGCAGCGGGGCGCGGGGGCCGCGCCCGCGAGTGAGCCGGAGGTACGGGCCATGTGTGATTTTCTGATAAAGCAGAACAATATATGCTGTGTACTGTCAGGCCATACGTTCAGCGGAGTGCTGCTTGGGCCGCCAACCGCCAAACCGTTGGATTCAATTCCGGCTTCGGACGAGCAGCTTTTCAGACTTATCGGTGAGACGGGCGAGGCGCTGACGGGGTATCCGTGGATGCCGGTTTTCGGACACTTTCAGTATGAGCGCGACCGCGGAGTTCATGGCGCGTCCGACTGGGCCTATGAGGCACGTGGTATGCTCTGGCAGACCATTGAGTACTGGGCGCCTCACCGCTCAGCCGGCATCAGTCATATCCAGGATTATCTTGGCTGGATTTTTGACCATGGGATTGAGGACGAAAAGACCCTGCTCGCCTGGAATGACCGTGTTCTGAATGGTCAGGGCTTTGCCGAATGGCAGGTTTTTGAGCATCCGCAATTGGGCAAAGTCGAGATCGGGGGCTGGGACCGGCTGAATGTTCTGTACAATCCGCCGGTAGGGCACCGGCTGAAAGAGGCAGAGACTTGCTTTGAATGGATAGTCTGGCTTGCCCAGATAATGCCCAATCTGGAGATTATCCGTGTAGAGACGACAAGGCTGGGCGCGGACCTCTGGCGAGTGCGGGCAACGATCCAGAATGCGGGGTTCCTGCCAACCAATGTCAGCGAACGCGCACTGGAAAACAATGTCGTCAGTGACGTGACTGCGATAATTTCGCCCGTGAGCGGGGCTGCCAGCATTGTCAATGAAGCTCGCGTCAGTCTCGGGCAACTTTCGGGTCGTCTGGGCAACCCCATGACCCCGACCTACGGGAGTGACAGCGACACTCACAAAACAGCAGCGCAATGGCACGTGACAGGCCCGCCAGGCACCCGGCTTCGACTGACCGTATCCGGCGACCGCGCCGGGCATGCCGAAACGGTTTTCCAGCTTAGTGAATGAAGCTTTGCCCAGGTAATTAATTAATGGTAGAATTAATACATGTCAATTTTTCATCCGTGCTCTGAGCAGATCGCGCGCGGTTCGCGCGGGAATCAGAAAGTAGAATGCAGAACCGGCATGCCGGGCCGGTTGTTTGAGAGATCTGAGGCAATCGCCTCGCTGCAAATGCGCAGCGTCACTTCACGCCAGACTTTGAGTTTTTTGGTAGTCCCTCGCACCCCGCTCGATCCGCTAAGCCACTTTGTTAGGAGCTAATGATGTCGAAGACCGCACTTCTGGAGAAAACCGGGCGTACCGCTATTGTTACGATAAATCGGCCGGAGGTCCGCAACTGCGTCGATGCTGAGACGGCAGGGGCAATCAGGGATATCTTTGACAGTCTCGAGACAGATTCGCTGATAAATGCAGTCATTCTGACCGGAGCGGGCGACATAGCTTTCAGCAGCGGCCTCGATTTGCGCCAGCTCGCAAGCGAAGGACCAGATCTCATCCCGAAGGTGATCTTCAAAGATACGGGCTGGGCCGGGATCGGACGGCGGCACTTCAGCAAACCACTGATCGCCGCCGTAAACGGTGTCGCAATCGCCGGAGGCCTCGAACTCATGCTTTCATGTGATTTTGCGTACGCATCAGAACACGCGCAATTTGGCTGCAACGAGGTTACGCTCGGACCTATCGCGGACGCGGGCGGGTGTTTTCGTCTTCCCCGATGGGTTCCTCTGCCGCTCGCTCGCGAAATGCTGATGACAGGCATGATGATTTCTGCAGACGAAGCACATCGTGTTGGCCTGGTGAACCGTGTCCTGCCTAAAGGTAAGTTGATGGAGATGTGTCTGAAAACTGCGGAAACCATCGCAGGTAACTCGGCGTCATCCATGTCCATTACCAAATCGCTGATTGCTGAAACACTCGGGCGTCACGAAGACGACGCATGGGTCATCAATGATCGCTATATGGTTGCATCATTCGATACACCGGACTTCATGGAGGGCCCGCGCGCATTCACGGAAAAGCGGAAAAAGAGATTTCGGCAGGCCCGTTAGAGATTCAGTCGAGAAGACATCATGTCGGTCAGCATTTGTGACAGTGTACACACCCTGCTCGGACGTTCCGACGGAACACTGAGAGAGATGCTGGACGCCCGGGCCCGGCGCGATCCTGACAAGACGTTCATTATTTTTGACGGCCGCTCCTGGTCGTATGCTGACGCGCTTATCGAGGTCAGGGCCAGCGCCGGCCGCCTGACAAGGCTGGCCAGAATGCACGATGACAGTCCGCCGGCGGACCGGCCCGTAATAGCGAGCTACCTGCCCAACCGCATCGAGACCATGTGGGTCTTTCTTGGAGCGCTTTATGCGGGCCTCCCCTATTGTCCCCTCAACCGGGGGCACAAAGGCGACCTTCTCAGGAACTGGCTCGGCATGTGCGGCGCCCGCATCCTGATCACTGATCAGGGGGCTCTTGACGATGGCGTGAGCGCCTCCGCAACCTCCGACATGGTCGTTGTGACGATTGACCATAAGGTCGATCAGAATCGCCTGGCTGATTCGTTCTTCGATATCGAGCCGGACAATGAACTCGGTCCTGCACCCTCTCCGCTTTCACCAGCCACATTCATGTTCACCTCCGGCACGACCGGGCGGTCAAAGATTATTGTCGTCGCGCAAAACCAGTACTGCCGGGGTGCCGGCAGGATTGTTGATGGCTACGGCCTGACAGAAGCCGACGTGTTTCATAACTGGCTGCCGCTCTTCCATCTCGCCGGCCAGCTCCACATGACAGCTACAGCGATCCTTTGCGGCGGGACAGTAGCGCTCCAGCCAACTTTCTCCAGGTCCGCATTCTGGAATGAAGTTGAATCGACGGGAGCAAGCGTCCTTTGCGGTTTTGCAGCCATTTTGCACTTCATCTGGTCCCTGCCGGAGCGTCCCGGCGATTCTCGCTCAACGCTTCGCGTGGGTATTTTTGCGGGCATTCCGAAAGATCTGCATGCCCCGTTCGAGGCCCGCTTTGGAATGCTCCTTGGAGAAAACTACGGAATGACCGAAGCTGACCCGATCACGCTACCCGGGCCCACGCCCTGGCGGCACGGTACGAGTGGCTTGCCGGCGCCGGATTTCGAAGTTGAAACGAGGGATGAGGCCGGAAGAAAACCGCCGCCAGGCGTGCACGGAGAAATATACTACCGGGCACGCGTTCCCGGTGTCCGACTGCTTGGACGGCTGACGGAAAAGGGCCTTGAAAGTATTGCGTACACTGACTGGCTAGGGACCGGTGATCTGGGGGTCCTCGATGCAGAAGGATATCTTCATTTCCGCGGACGAAAAAGCGCATACATCCGGAGACGTGGTGAAAACGTTTCCGTTGCTGAGCTTGAGGCTCTTCTGATTGAGGCCGAGGGTGTTGCAGAATGCGTTGTCGTCGGTGTGCCTTCAAACCTCGGAGAAGATGACATCAAGGCAGTATTGGTTGCTCACTCTGGCTGTGTTCCGGACGCAGCTGCATTGCATCGTTGGGCGAGAGCCAGAATGGCTGGGTTCATGGTGCCACGCTACTATGAATATGTCAGCGAGCTTCCAAGGACGGATCTTGGCAAAGTGGCTCTGGCCGATCTCAAGACCTTGAGTGACAGTGTCTGGGATGCGGAAAGTCAACCGCTCTCGTAACTACTACCTGCCCCAAGTTTATGCACCCCTTTCTGGATGAGGGACCAAAAAGACGATTACCATCGCTACACGATCTCTCCCGAGCCTGACGGTTCAGATCAGTGAGAGCGTGTTGATTTCTGTTGTGAGCTGACCCGGGGTTTCTATCGAGAAGTGACCCGCCTTTTGACTATCTTTTGGGGTTGATTCTCGGGTCAAGGTGATGCCTTCGCCGTTTTCGATTTGGGCTTCTGCGCCGAGCTATTCTTGAACCGGAAACTGTCATTGCCGGTCTCGAGGATGTGGCAGTGATGAATGAGGCGATCAAGCAGCGCAGTCGCCATTTTCGCATCACCGAACACGCTGGCCACTTTTCACGAGATAGGGAACTTCCCAATCTGCAAGATTGGAGCTCGAAATTTACGCAATGTCCAGATTGATGGCGCAAACCGGAGTAATCTGCACCTTGCAAACCGGGATGTGTCACCTTGATTGACTCACGAAAACAAAATGGTCTGACCGGATCCGTTGCTGCGCCGATCGATCAGACAGGCCCCAAGCTTGGCGATGACGAACTCAAAGACATACTCGAGGACATCGCGATGATGAACTCCGTTGACCAAAAACAGGGTGATCCTGTCCGCGACCCAGCATCGACAACGGCGCTCATCGACGCTCTTGCCGGTTTTTCGCATCGCCTGTTCCAGGCGCATTCCGCATTCGTGGAGGCCAGAATCGGCGGAACTGACATCACGCTTCGCCAGTTCGTCCTCCTCAGCGCGCTTTCGAAGCTGAAGTCAGCGACCCAGCGAGAACTTACGGACACCATCGGGATGGACCGCTCGACATTGTCGGATGTCATCAGGCGCCTTTCGTCAAACGGACTTATCCTGCAGAAACAGTCAAAAGACGATGCGCGAGCCAAGGTTGTCTCCCTGACCGATCGGGGACGCGAGACGCTTGCGCGCATGTCCCCCATCATATCGCAGGCAAACCGGGAATTCTTTGGTCTCCTCAGCGAGGTCGAGATGAAATCGCTCGCAGGAATACAGGCCAGGCTGCTCCGGCGAGATGATCCGTACACAGTTGTAACAGAAACCGCTCCTTCGGCCTCTGCTCGGAATGGCAACGCGGAGAGGCAGTCGGCGGACAACACCACTTCCTTGAACCGGCTGCAGCGGGCACGGATCGCATTTGAGGCAGATCTGATCACCAAAGCCGAGTTCGAGACCGAAAAGCGCCGATATCTCGAAGGCGATCCAGACTGAGCAGGAAGGATTTCGTCTCTTGGATTCTCCCGATCCTGCAGGATCCCCTTCCTTCAGTTCATTGCGGAATTGCAGACCGCTCGGCCTCTCCAAGGCGTTGCATGAGATAGGACAGCGCATTCGATTCGGACGCGGTAAGCTTTCCGGTTCCACCAATCAGCTTTGCCAGAGCAGCGTCCGACTTCGGCGAGAGCAGACCGAGTTCATCAGCGCAAGCCTTGATTTCGCGCCAATTCGCGGCCTCATCCTCAAGCTCGCCCGCACCATCGGATTTCCCTTTCGGCACTCCTGCGAGTTGCGTGTCCTGAAAGAGTAGATCCACATCGCGGTCCCGTCGCTTCATGTGTTCCCAGCACTCCTCCTTCTTGGCCCATTCCGTGACATTCGACACGCCCCTGCCTGAACCGCCGAGTTCCTCATTGGCGATGGAAGCGATCCCGGCAAGGAGCTTCTCCAGTGGTGAATCCAGCGCCTGCTGCTTCCAGATCGCCTCGTGATCGAGTGACTGACCATTGCGAGCGAGTGCACGCGAGAGCATGGCAATGGTGTAGGCGACAATGTTTGCCCGGTAACCGCCATTGTACCAGGACTGCGCCGAAACGATCTTCTCGAGACGGCGGAACAGGATCGTGCGGACCACCATACGCCGATACCAGGCCTCGTCGAAACGATCCGGGTCATCCTTCCATTCGCCCCCGATCCTGCGGGCAAACTGCGCGAAGTTCTTCTCCGCACCGAGGTTCACGTACCGGGGATGCTCGCCCCAGCAGTTCTCGTACTTGGCAAGATCGGTTTTCCGGATGAGCTGATCCCGGGGGAACTGCCTCAGGAACTGACGCTTCTCGGCCGCCGATTTCTGCGCCTGCTGCTCGCGGTACTGCCCCCTTGTCCGCTCGTAGAACCAGTGCGTCTCCAGCTGCTCACCTCCGTGGGCCGGCGCCCAGATACGCCGGGAAAACGCCTCCACCCGGACATGAAAGGGATGGTTCGAGAAGAAATCGGCGGCATTGATCCGGCTCTGAGTGTTGGCATACTGCGATATCCTAGGAACGGTCTCCTCTACACGCGACGGTTCGATGATGGACAGCTTCATCTGTACGAAGATCCTGCTCAGGTCCGCCTTGTCCTTGCGCCTGGAATGAAAAAGTGACGCGGTCGTCTGCCCGCCATTCACGATCTGAAGATCGCTGATCCTGCGGATGTGCGGTATGCCGTCAAGTTGCTCGATCTCGATGCTGGCGGCCGTTGCCGTGACCCCGTTGTTGTACGCAAAGAACATCTCCGGTTCCTTCAGGATCGTGTCCCGGATACCGCGGTTGGACGCATTTGTTGCCTGCAGGAATGCGCGCACGTTCTGCTCCATCAGACGCGCACCGAAACGCTTGTAGAGATCGGCGAGAACGTTGCCGGGCATCGCCAGAAGGTAGGCACTGTAGGCGTCCCCTCCGACATGCGCCGGCAGACACGGCACGGTGCGGTCGGAGATCTCGAGGAAGTCGATCTCGATCGGCTCCTTGTTGCTCCTCGACGATCGCAGGCGGTGCAGACGCGAGATGTCCCAGATGTGAAGGGTGATCGGCCGGCCGCCGCTCTCTGCCGCGATGTCGAAATTCCTGAACTGGTCGCTCAGCTTTCGTTCCGAGAGCAGATAGAATCTCACCCTGCCGAGTTCGCCCGACCGCTCTGCCAGTGTCCTCGCGAGGGAATAAAGATCGGATGCCTCTTCCATACCCCGATAGAGATCTTCCTGGACTGCCTTCTTGTAGAAGGATGTCAGGCGGCTGATCACGGTCATGACCTCGGTACGCGTAATCGTTTCCAGTTCGGTGCGATCCGAGAAGTCCGCCACGAAAAGGTCTATCCCCTCGTCTCCGTTCTGGGCGAAGGCATCAATCCGCACACCCCGTGCCTCGTGGTAGGCGGGGGTGAGCGAATCTATCTCTCCTGCTTCCTCGAGCTCCCGGCCAAAGGCATGGAGAAATTCGTTGAGCATGAAATCGCGATTGTCGGCGGCCGCTCCGAGAATCTCCTGCCTCAGTTCACGGAAGGTTTCCTCAAGGTCTGTCTCGGGACTGCTCATGCTGGCTCCGGCAGGATATCGATCCTGAAGGGTTCGAGAACGCGCATGTCCAGCTCGTATCTCAGTGAGGAAACGCCATGAGGGACATTGCCCACATGGAGACCGGGAAACCCTTCGGAAACCAGGAAGAATTCCGGAGGATTCAGGCTGAATCTCGGCTGGCCGTAGAGATCGAGATCGAGATAGCCTGCAGCGGCAAGCTTCTGCTCGAAAACGGCGAGATATCGCGCTTCAAGCCCGGCGGCAGTCACCGACACCATCTCGTTAAGCGAGAGGGCAGCGTCCCCCTCCCCCCCCTCACTCATCCGCACCACGCCGAGGCAGACATCCCGAGACAGGTCCTGGAGCTGATATTCCGACGAGATGCGTACCGTTCCGCCGCTGCCGCCGGAGACCGACTTCACCTCGAGACACAGTTTCTCGAAACGGAAATCCTGCGGTGCACCGGATGGCCCGTCCCAGCTGGCGAGCAGCGCGCCTTGCGCCCAGCCGAGGTCGGCAAGGTGGCGCAGGACCGCCAGCTCTGCCATCAGGCCCCTCATCTCCTCTGGCGACAGGATGCCTGCCCTGCCGCTGGAGAGGAACTTTTGCCAGCGGACAAGACGGCTGATGACAGACCGGAAAGCCTGTCGTTCGCTGTCGCAGGTCTGGGCGACGCCGGCCAGGTCCTCGCAGAGGACACCAAAAAGCGCACGGTCGCGCTCTTGACGCAGCCAGACGACGAGGCCCATGACCCCGGTCTCCGGAAAGGACAAGAAATCGATATCGAGACTTGCGAGTTCAGGCGCAGCTCTCAGCAGATCGGAACAGTCTTCGCTGGCCTGTACCAGGAAACCCGCGGCGCCTTCGTGCGAAAGTCCGAAGTGACAGGGTGTCCTGTCGGTTGCAGACCGCAGTACCCAGGATTGCCCCGAGTCAGGCCGGCGGATCCCGTCCCAGCGATCCATCATGACGGCATGTCCTCCCGATCAAAGTCATCGCCTTCATCCGGACCATCTTCAAGATCGGCCCTCATCTGATCCAGCATGACCTTGTTCACCACATACTCGACGGTCCTGTAATGGCCGGTATGAGGAAAGCTGATGCCAATGGCGGGAGCTCCCTGCAGCAACACCTGCCGCTCGTCTCGAGGATCGGTAATCTCAAGCAGGTGCAGCATGAGCAGAGGCCTCCCGCGGACGTCGACATGCCGGTAATGGCGGTCGGAAACCGGTTTAGCGTCCTCGGCTGCAACCCTGTGCGCCCGTTCGACCTGTTCGGGCGTGAGGCCCACGCTTTCGTCGCCCCTTCCAGCCACGCGATGCTTGCTCGTCACGAAGTAGCCACCAGCCGCAACCGGCTTCCGGATCTGGTTGCCGTCCTTGTCGAAGCCTGCCTGACGCCGCTGTACCTCCATGCGGAAATCACCAAGCAAAAGTGGCGAGGCTGTCTGGCCCTTGAGAGACATGAAGGCGATGTCGCCTGTCGGAAAATCTGCAGCCGTCTTGCGAAGATAACCGATCGCACTGGCGATAGCAGGCCTTCGATCCGGATGGGAGGCAAAGGATGCGAGAAAGTTCGAGAGGATCTCGAGGGGCACACCCCGCCACACCCGGCAATACGGTTTCGACGCATCAGCGGAACCTATCCTCCTTGAGGCATGCTCGGAATTCAGGCTATCCCAGAGCGCCTTGTAGAGTTCGATGTTCTGCTCGGTCGTGGCAACGGCATCGGGGACGATGTACGTCTCCATCAGCTTACCGTCATAGCTGATGGAAAGCGGAAGCTCCTGAGCGTCGCGCATCTTGTTGGCCGCAGTCACCAGCAACGCATCGGGGTGCGACTGGACCATGAGGCCGAACTTTTCCGGAGACGCACCCACCCTGTTCATTTCCTTAATCGTGTCGCGAAGTTCGTCAGTGGATTCGGCAATGTGTGAATACCAGCCGATCGACTCGTCACTGAGCCAGACGCGGCAGAGGTCCTCGTATCCGGGACGATACCCGAACCAGCGCCCCATCTGAAGCAGCGTGTCGTACATGCGCGTGTTGCGATACATGTAGCTGACTGCAAGTCCTTCGAGCGTGAGCCCGCGAGACAGGCTCAGACCGCCGATGGCGATCACGTTCAGGGCTTCTCCGCGTTCGGCGTACTCGCCATAGTTCAGGCCTTCGTCCGACTTGCTGTTCACAACAACCGCTCGAATGGAGCTCGCTGCGTCATGCAACTGCGACTGCACCTCCGGCCAACGTTCATCACTTTCGGAGAACTCTTCCTGCCAGGTCGCATGCAGGTCACGCAAATGAGCGTTGCGCAGCGCGTCGGTCTCCGAAAGAGCCCCGTTCGCCTCGATCGCTTCGGCGAGGGTCGTGCGATAGGTCTCGACCAGCCGGCGTACATCTTTCTGGACGTCGGTGAATCTGGAAACATTTATCAGCATCGAAGCATGCTTGCCGGTCTGTCCCCTGAGATTCCTGATCGCCCGGACAAGGAAGAAGACGCGGATGGCCTTGCGCAACGAGGCGGGTAGCTCGTCGATGCCGTGGTCCTTCGAATGTTTGAGCGGGATCACATCCTCGCAGTCGCGGATGTGCCGCAGATGGCGCCTGCCGCGGTCCTCGTCGAGAAATAGCCGGTCGGCTCCGAAATAGTTCGTGGGCGCATCGAGACAGTGGATGAAATGCCTCGGAAAAAGGTCCTTAAGCGTGTCCTGGTCGTAAGCGTCGGGGTTGATGAATATGTTGGCAAAGGGAGTAGCCGTGTAACCGACGTAGGAGCTCTTGTGAAACAGCGAGAGAGTTTCGCGAATCAGCTTGTTGGTGCTTGTCGGGGACAGTTCGGGCTTGTTGGTGTTGACCGATGCATTGTCGGCCTCGTCGTCGATGAAGAGCATGGGAACATCCGCGATCTGCGTCTGCCCCACTTCCCGGTTGAAATCCTTGAGCCAACCATTGAGCGCCTTGAGCGTCGACACGTTCTTCTTGATCACGATGACGACGGGTTTGCTCCAGTCCTTGAGCGCCGAGCCGGTCGTGTTCGCGATTGCCTTCCTGAAATCGCTGTCCGTCGTCGTGAGCGTCACAGGGTAGGGATGGCCGGAATATGTCCCGACGCCGATGTTCGAGGTTCGCCCGAGCTGCGTCAGGCGTTCGCGGACGATCGCCGAACTGACCCGTCCGACAAACCCGGCGTCCACACGCTCCTGTGTCTGCATGCGAAGGTTGTTATGAATGCCGGCCACGATCACGATGAACCGGTAGCCTGCATCCGCAGCCCGAGCAACGAGCCCGAGATAATTGGCCGTCTTTCCCGACTGGACATGCCCGATCACGAGACCTCTCCGATCCCACCGCCCTTCCTTGAGCGGGTCCTGAAGATGGCTGGCGACCTTGAGAGACACCTGCATGAGGGTCTCTACTACCCTGCCGGGCAGCCCGTCCTCCATCAGGTACTTCTCGTAATTGTCCGAGTAGACCCAATTTATGTCCCGCTTTCGAACCCAGTCGGAATCATGGCCTGCTTCCTTCAGCACGAGAGAGACGCCTACGCCCAAACGGTGTGAAATGTTCTCGCGTGCTTCGGTTACCAGCGGTTCTATGGGTCCTCCGTATTTGAGAAGAGGCGCCAGCTGCAGAGCGAGGCCCCTGATCTCGTCGATCGAGGGCGACTGCTCGCTGGACGCAAACTGACGAACAAGGGTGGAAAGCAGGAGCTTGTAAGCAGGATCATTCATGAGCAGATTTCCGTAATGATGCTTTCCGCAAGGCTCTCGCAGTTCGAGAAAAGGCCGGTAGAGAGCGCCACTTTCCGGAAAATCGCCGCCCCCATCTTGCCACCCGGATCAACGAGGTGCCTGAGCTCGAGAAGGCGAGCGCGGCATTCGTCTTCCGTCATGGTCTCGGCAGCCGCGACATGACCTCCCGGGGCAGTTGCAAGGTCGACATAGATGGCGTCGACCGGCAACGCCGAGCTCATGCCTTCAAGCAGGCATTCCAGATGCCTCTGACCGTCGGCATCGAGGCGCTTGTGCAGGCTCTCCACGAGGGGGTGTTTTCGGTCAGGAACATATGCCATGCCACCATGTGTCGGGATACGCCTCCAGAGGGGAAGCTTGTCATCAGCCAGGGCGCGCGTTGCACGTCCTGTGTAGACCTTGACGCTCCGGTCCGTGATCCTGTCGATGATCTGGCGGAATCGCCTGCGAACTTCCGGGGGCGGGTGAGCGCGCGACTTCTTGATGTCGATCGTCCACTGATCATCCAGCTCCGAGGTGAAGTCTATGCGAACACGCGCCAGCTTGGTTGCCTCGCCCTTGGCTTTCATGCCGAACCAGTTGCCCCAGGCCATGAGCCTGTCGTTCCGGTAGACATACGCGCCCTGGTTCGACAGGAAATCACCTCGGCTCTGGTAGAAGTCCCGCGTTTCCGGAGAAAGCTTCGAATGGTGGGGCAGGATGTGCGCCTGGATCTCTATGTCGGATTTCCCGATCCTCACTCTTTCCATCGGTGTTGTCTGTGTCGCCGGGTGGTCGAGGAAGAAGGGGTCGAAGGCCGTAATGGGGCGGTTGTTGATCCTCATGGCCAATTTGCGCTTGCGGCGGCCACCGCCTGACAGGAACCGGTGGAACACCAGCGAGAGATGTCTCGAGAGCGCCGCCAGCTTTGCATTGACGAGATCTGCCCGTCCCTCCCCGTCCAGAGACTCGGCGAACCGGTCGAGCTTTTCCCAGAGCACCAGCGTGCCCGTTCCGGGCAAACGGTCTAGCCAGGGAGTCCGGGCAAGGCCTTCTCCCTCGGGGAGTTCGAGGACCCATTCGTTTTCTTCCGAGACCCTGTCGAGATCCCAGCAGGCCGCCGAAATCTCTCCGTCCCGCTGCCTCGACGCCACCGTCAGTCGTCTGGCCTGCGAGAACGAGGCGGTCTTCATTCCGAGACCGAAACGGCCAAGGTCGGATTCAGATCGTTGATCCCTCGGATCTGCCGAGCCCGGCCGCATGGCATCGATCAGCCGCGTCTCGCCCATGCCCGTCCCGTTGTCGATGATGGCAAGCTGCAGGGGGTCGCCGTCCCCGAGGCACCAGATGTCGATCGCGGTGGCATCGGCTGCGATGCTGTTGTCAATGATATCGGACACGGCAGTCTCGAAGGAATAGCCGATATCCCTCAGCGACTCCGCGAGGGCCGAGGCTCTTGGCCTGACGATGGCAGTCTTCACTCTGGTATTCCTCGCGGGCAGCGAATCGACTGTTTCAACCTCTGATGAGCAGAGCAGTTTCAGGGCACCACGCCAAGACCCGAAGAGGATTTCACGCCGCCGCTGACCTTCGGTCACCCGCCGTCTGTTCGCACGCCTCCAGCAGGGCGCACACCCGCTTGCCGATGAGGTTGGCCAGCAGCGGCGGAACTGCATTTCCGACCTGGACATACTGTTCCGTCCGGTTTCCGAGGAAGTGATAGTTGTCGGGAAAGGTCTGCAGGCGCGCCGCCTCGCGAACCGTGAGACTGCGGCATTGTTCGGGATCGGGATGGATGTAGTAGTGGCCGTCCTTGCTGATGTGGCTCGTGATGGTCGAACTCGCACTGTCCCGGCACTGGACGGAGAAACGGTCAGCAAAGTTGCCGCTCTGCCAGTTCCTGTGGTCGGGCGCGAGTTCGGGCGGATACTCGGACGCCCGCGGCGAGCGGCTCTCATGCTCGGCGAACAAGGACGCAAAGAGATAGCGCGCCAGATCGGACCGCATGTGCCCCCGCGTCTCGTGGTTGGAAAGCGCGCGCAGCCGGGGATCCGAGAGCCAGGCCGCCAGACGGGTGTTGCTGCGGGCCATCGACTTCGGAAGGCGTGCACTTGTCCGGGATTTCGGGAAATCGCCCGCCTCGAGCTTCCCGCCGATCTCGCGGAAGCGCGACCTCAGCGCTGCCGCAAGGTTGCGGGGCTCGATGGTCGCGCCGCTGCAGGCTTGCACGGCCTCGGTCATCGCGGCCGCCCAGGCCGCCGCATCATCCGGGCCCCTGGAGAGCCCGCTGCGCAGTTTCGGCATGCCGTCCAGGACCATGCGCGCGGTCGCCTCAGGCAGGCGCTGATCCTCCATGCCGAGCCCGGCCAGATCCCGGCAACGATCGCCGGCATCCTTTCTCAGACCCATGACGATGACCCGGTGGCGGCGCTGCGGGATGCCGAATTCCTCGGCGCGGATAAGGAAGTCGGATGGCGCCGGATCGAGGGACAGGAAGCCCGACTGGCAGAACGCCACGAGCCGGTATCCGCAATCCTGCAGATCACGCATCACGCTCTCGAATATCCGGCCGCCGCCGACCTTCGAGGACAGCATCCCCTTGACGTTCTCCATCACGAACGCGGCCGGCTTCAGCTCCGTCAGCACCTTGATGTAGGACCGGTAGAGAAAATGCCGGTGGTCTTCCTCGGGAACATAGTCGGCCTTGCCCATGTTGCGCGACCGGCCGGCCAGCGAGTAGGCCTGACAGGGCGGTCCGCCGATCAGAAGCGTTCGGCCCCGGAATTCCCTCCTGATCGCCGAGATCCGCCTCGACACTTCCCTGTCGCCTTCTGCGGAGCCGAGTTCCAGCATCCGGGCTTCCTCGCAGGCGGCGCGGAACTGCGCGGGATAGAGCCGCTCCCAGTCCGGCTCGGCCCCGGGTGATGCGAGGAAGTCGTAGTATTCCCGAGGGTAGTCGTCGCCGAACTGGCGGAGGAATGCGCGCAGCCGCAGCGTCCTGTGGGCCGCGGCGTCCTTCTCGACGGACAGGCGAATGTCGAATGCCGCCTCACCGCGGGCATTCCTGACCCGGGAAAACCCTTCCGCGAGGCCTCCCGGGCCTGCGAAGAGATCGACGACTGCGTACGGGCGTCCCTGCATTCGGTCTTTGCCTTGTGTGGACTGGTGGTGAATCTACCTGATAACGTGAACTGCGCGTTTTGCCAGGTCCCCTGGCACGAGGAAGACCGATCTTGGCCGACATCGTCGACAGGCAGACCCGGTCGCGCATGATGGCGGGCATCCGGGGCAAGGACACGCGGCCCGAACTGAGGCTGCGCAAGGCGCTGTTCGCCAGAGGCTTCCGCTACCGCTTGAACGACCGGAGGCTGCCGGGACGGCCGGACATCGTGTTCCCGCGCTACCGCGCCGCTGTGCTGGTCCATGGCTGCTTCTGGCACCATCACGAGACCTGCCGGTTCGCGACCATCCCCGCCACACGCACGGAGTTCTGGCTGGCGAAGTTCGAGGCGAACCGCAAGCGAGACCGCCGCGTGCTGGACGAACTCGCCTGCGCCGGATGGCGCTGTGCGATCGTCTGGGAATGCGGCCTGAAGGGGGCGCAGGCCGAGGCAACGATCGAAACCGTAATTCGCTGGCTCGAAGGCGGCGAAGCTGTCCAGGTGCCCGAGACCTCGCCTGCCCCTGTCGAGACATACGGACCGTTGCCCTCACGGCTCGCCGTGAAGCGCTAGATAGTCGCGCAGGATGCTGCCGACGAGGAGATGAGCTTCCTCGTTCTCGTCGGGGCAGACACGGATCAAGGCCACGGTGAGCTTGCGGCAGATGCCGCGCGATGACGTGGCGGCCATCGCCGGCAGAGACGCTAGCAGGACTGCGTTCTCCTCGCTGAGCGTGATGATCCGGGTGTTGAGGCGGTCCATCTCCCGGTTGTCCGGATGCCGGCTCTGCTCGGCAGGTGACAGACGCGCCCAGTTCTGGGTCCTGAAGAGATGGTTTTCGAGCTTCTGCCAGCGGCGTATCAGCTGTTCCTGCTCCGACTCGTTGGCCAGCCATGTCTCGCACGCAGCAGCCGCCTGATCGGTCCGTGCCGGATCTGCCTCGGCGTTGACGAGCAACGGCAGAGCCCCGGCTCCGAGGACAAGCCTGCGCGTGGGACCTCCCGGGCGAACAGATTCGTTCGCCTCGTTATCAGGGCGTCGAGACATTGTTCAGACCTTCGCGTATTCTGTGAGCGCAAATGTATCACAAGCGCCAGATGCGTGCAACATAATAACTCATATGAGATAAATTAATGCTTACATCAGGTCAGATCCGGGCG
Source organism: Hyphomonas sp. (assembly GCF_046313735.1). Classification (GTDB taxonomy): domain Bacteria; phylum Pseudomonadota; class Alphaproteobacteria; order Caulobacterales; family Hyphomonadaceae; genus Hyphomonas. The sequence continues at coordinate 25,452 of NZ_JBKBXW010000026.1, read as the reverse complement.
GCCCGGGCGCTTCTCGACTGGAACCAGCAGAAACTGGCGGAGGAAAGCGGCGTGTCGCTGGCCACGATCCGGCGGATCGAGAGTGACCGCGAGCCGGACCGCACGACGAGCCCGAACCGGGAGGCTATCCAGAGAGCGCTCGAGAATGGCGGCGTGAGCTTCATCCCCAAGGACACGAGGAGCGGCGAAGGCGTGAGGATGAATCGCTAGCCGAGAGCGGCGATTTCGCACGCAACCGCTCCGGCGCGGGGGAATCCCCCGGACCTGCCGCCATGATCCCGGGCAGGTCGCTGCCGAAACCGACACCGCCCGGAAATCCCGGACCGGGAGACAGGGCCCCGGCAGAGGCCCCTCGAGGGCAGGGATCACGCGTAAATCTGCAGATCCGGCTCATTCCCGAAATCAGGGTCGAATGGGAACGATGCCGGATTGCCCTGTATCCGGACCGGCAAAGACCCTGCGCGCGATGAAGAGGCCGATGACCTGAATACCCGGAAAACGCGCGCAGAGCACCGAATGCATCGCCCGGAAATGGGTTCCGGCAGTGAGCATATCGTCGACGACCGCGATCGAGGCAGGTAGAGGGTCCGCAAGTTGCTCGTCCAGAACGTAGACGTCGAGCAATTCTCTGACCGTCACCCTGTTGCTGCCGCTGACATGAGACGCACGGGTACTGCCTGCCTGGCAGACCAGTTCCCGGACATCCAGAGCCTCGCCCATGCCGCGGCATATCCGGGCGATGCGATCATCATGTCCCGGATCTGTTCTGACCTTGGACGGCGGGACCGGAACAAGCGTCGCACACTCAAGCCACTTCGGATTGAGCGCAGCCTTCAATTCGTCTGAGCACTGACGTATTGCCTTCGACTTGTAGTGATAACCGGGATTCGCGCTGCCCAGCGGGCTCTTCTTGAGGTTTGACAGAAGCTGGTTCGTGTCACTGAAACCGAACCCCTGGCCGCTTGTATACTCCCGGAGAAAGAAACAGACATCTGTCGGCGCCAGATGTACGTGGTCAGCCCAATGCGATTCGTCGATCCGCGTCAGACGCACCCTAGCCAAGCGCGCTCCAGATATCCTCGGGCTCCCGAACCCGGATCGCCCCCCTCGCCTCGAACCGGGCCGGCCAGGCGAGACCGGACTCGAAGCAGGAGTTCAGTATAAAGAGCTTCCGGCCCTGATGGATTGCCGCGCGGGCCTGGGTCAGCGTTCCGGACGTCTCCCCGGCTTCGACAATGATGGTCGCCTCCGTCAGGGCGCTCATGGTAGCATTGCGCTCGGGAAAGAAGAGCCTGTTGCGTCGATAGTCCTGCTGATCGTAGCGCAGCGCCGGAACCTGGCTTATCAGCAGGAATTCCTGCGCGATCCGCTCCTGCAGATCACGGTTCGGTCTGGGATAGACATGATGAAGCGGGGTGCCGATGACGGCGATTGTCCTGCCGCCCGCATCCAGCGCAGCCGTATGCGCCGCCGTATCCATGCCTTCGGCGAGACCCGAGACGACCGTGAAACCCCTTTCGACGAGAAGCCGCGCAATCCTTGCCGCGCGCTTCAGGCCCTCCTCCGAAGCGTTGCGGCTTCCCACGACGGCGACCGAACGCGTCTCGGCAAACTCCCACGCGCCGCGATAGTAGAGCAGTTCGACCGGATGCATCGCTTCTCTCAGCCGGGCGGGATAATCGTGCGCCTTGTTCACGCGGATGCCGAACCGGCCGATGCCGGCCTCCCCGAACAGGCGGGTGACGCTTGCTGCGCACTCCCTGGCTCTCTCGACCGGCACGAAGTCGGACGGTAGCGCATCCGGATCATCGCGAAACCGGTCGGCGATCGTCCTGAAGCTGGCGCCCTTCTCGAGCCACATGGCTTCATACGCCCCCATCTCGAGATAGGGCGAAATCGGTTCGATGGTGGGCTCGAAGGAGATGGAGGGCTGTGTCAGCATCACGATTTATGTCCGGGGATTTTCTTGCATGCCACCCGCTCCGCAAACCCGGAACAGGCTTCATCGGTTTGCAGAACAATTCAAGTCTTGATCTGCGGACGACCGGGCGGCGCGAGCCTGTAACAAAACTGCAGATCTGTCAGTATCTCTAGATGTTCTTATTCTGTTCCTCTTCGGGTGTCAACGAGACTGTCGGGATTTCCACATGCCGGATACCTGTGCCCCTGCTGTTCCCGCACCGCTCTGCGCGTCAGAGGGCGACCTCGCATCACGATCCGGTTTCGCGGGCGGCCATGCCTTCGGCCCACCCCCTGACCGCCCGGGCCCGGTAGAGGTTGCGCGTCCCGCCGAGCTGGACCGGCTGCGGGAAGTCCAGCGAAGGATCGCGGCGCCGTTCCCAGAGCGTCTTCCGGCTGATCTTCAGGAAGGCGCAGGTCATGCGGGTCGTCCACCATTCGTCCGGGCCCGCCGGCGAGACGACGGGGCCCGCCGGAGGCGTGCGCATGACCGGGCCACTGCGTTCAGAGGAAGGTGCGGCCTGCACCGGCTTCGCGACGAGACGGGCGGACGGCGGGGCGGGAACGGCGCGAGCCGGGACGGCGGCGAACAGATCGAACTGCGAGGCAGGCGGGGATTTGTGCACAGTCATGACTTTACTCCGTATACGGCTTCAGAAGGATATCATCGGTGACGAGGACGCGGACCGGCGCGCCGGCCGGGACACGCAGGGTGGGCCGGAGATTGAGCTCGCGGCCAACGATCCGGCTGCCGGTGCGCGCGGCTTCCTGGGCGGCCGCGTCACCAAGGCTGCGTGTGAACCGGCCGTCAGACGTCGCCTCTGCCTCGTTCGCCAGGATGCTGAGCACTGCCGAGATCGCGATGGCCCCGCCCACACGGCCAAGCCGGTTGTCGACCCCTGCGTCCAGCCCGGCTGCGCCCGCCCCGTCGGTCGCCGCCATCTGCGGCAGGTCAAGCGAGCCCCCGTCCGGCATCAAGAGCCGGTCCCAGTTCAGGAACACCCGTTTGTCGCCGTAGCTGTTCTGGCTGGAATAGGTCCCAATGAGGCGTGCGCCCTGCGGGATCAGGACATGATCGCCGGTAATGCTGTCATGGACCGGGCCCGAGACCTGCGCGATGACGCGGCCCGGCAGGTCGGAATTCACCGCCGTCAGGAGCGCCGCCGGAATGACGCTGCCGGCCTGCAGGAGATATGGCGGCCCCGGCGGCGGCGCGGGCGTTGCAAGAAGGTAGGGCTGGCTGGCCGCCTGAAACGGAGCGGCCCCGGCTGCCGCCCCGTCTGTTGCTGCAGACGCGCGTACAGCCGGAACGTCGCGGCGGGTAAAGAAGAGATCTGCAGGTGCGGGCGGCGCGGGCGCCGGTCTGGGGGTGCTGTAATCGCCTTGCGGGTGGGACGTCTCCCAGGCGCTGCCGGCGGGAAGGGCGAGGTCTTCCTTATGATCCGTATAAAGATGCTCGGGCGGTCCGCCGGGTCCCCACAGCCAGTCATGAAGCTCCTCCGCGTCCTCGTGCGGCGGGGTGAGCGCGCCGGTCTCGTAGCGCGCCGGCAGGCGGCTGAGGCCCTCGGGAAGCGCGGCTGCCGCCGCCGGGGCAGTCTGAGCGCGGCTCGGGGCGGCCATGGAGCGCGGGGAAAGTCCGGTGACGAGCGCTGCGGCGACTAACGCGCCGATTGTTCCGGCGCCCGCCAGGAGGACCTTGCGAGAAAGCCTTTTCGGAGAGGGCGGACGGGCGCGCAGGCGCACCGCGGCTTCGGCCGGAGAAGGCTGGGGGTCTTGTGTCACCGGGCGCCCTCCCCCGCCGGTTTCGGCGCGCGCCGCTCGATGGTCACGACGACCGGGCGCCTGTAGCCGAGCCGCAGTTCGGCGACCGCGAAGATCCGGTCGATCTCGTAGCGCCGGCCATCGATGCGGTAATTGACAAGCTCGAGCCCCTCGCCCGTCCGCATGAAGATGGGCGGCATGTCCGAAGCCGCGATACCTTCAGGAAACTGCACCCAGGTCCTGCGCCCGTCATCCCAGACCTTTTCCGGCATCCAGGCCGGCAGTCCCCTGCGCGGCGCCTTCAGGACGTAGTCCTCATGGAGGGGGCGCGGCGGAGGTTCGGGTTCAGGCGCGGGTTCCGGTTCCGGCGGCGGCGCAGGCGCGGCCGGATAGGTCCAGGCGGCCTGGGCGGTATAGATCTCGCCGGCCGCCGAGACCGCCTCGATGAGATAGGCCCGCCGGTCGGTGACCAGCACGATGTTGGTCTTCAGCCTTGCGGCCGAGGGTTTGACGATCAGGATTGCGCGGTCGCCTGAGAGCGTGTTCGACACGCTCCAGCGGGCCGTATCGGCCGCCGCAATGTCGATCAGGACCTCGCCGGGCTCCAGCAGCAGGGTCGAGACAAAGTCGGGCGATGTCTGCAGCTCATAGATCGCCCCGGGCTCCCAGGCATAGAGCAGCGTCGCCTGCTCGAAGATGCCCGGGGCGGCGCGCTGGCGCGCACCGCTATTGGCCTCGGCGAGGATTCTCGCCGCCTCGCGCGGGGTGACGGGGGCGGCCGGCGGGTCCGGCTTGAGGCTGGCGGGCTCCGGCAGCAGAGACTCTGGTTCTGCCCGTGCCTCCTCCGGAGTGTCGGCGATGATCTCCTCTGCAGGGATCGTTCCTGCGGCGAGCGGCGGCTCAGGCAACTCTGTCATGACCTCGGGCGCCGCAATGAGAGCCGGCTCCATCGGGGCAGCCGGAGGCGGCAGCGGGGTGGCGCAGGCGGCCAGCAGGCCCGCGGTGAAGGCGAGCGGGACAGACGCCGGGATGAGAGAACGTATCATTGGTCGCGGCTCCAGCTGAAGTCGGTGATGTAGAGACCGAGCGGATTGACAGCGACGTCACCCGCCCGCTTCGGCGGCACATGGGAGACCGTGAACAGGCCCGTGAACGATCCCCTCGCCGGCGACGCAGGACCGGCTTCCTCCTCGGTCCAGCTGACCTGCCAGCTCCGGTCGCTGCGCTGCACGATCGAGCGGATATGGACCGTGCGGGCCGCGCTGCCGACGGTCCGGAACGGGTCTTCCTCCCGGGCGATGGCGCTGAGTTTCGTGGCCGCTTCGGGGGTCACGAACTTGTAGGCGGTGAGCCAGTTCTCCCGCAGCACCACCGCATCCGTCGGGCGACTGCGCACCTGGCGGACAAAGGCGCCGATGAAATACGCTGTCTGTGCCGCGTCCGGTGTCCAGCTGCCGGCATTGGTACGTACCGAGAGCACCTGGCCTTCCGGCGCCACCTCCACGACATGCACGAAGGTGCGCTGCTGCAGCGCGACAAGTGTGAGAGCTGCGCCCAGGCCTGCGGCCAGGACAAGCGCGGCAAAGGCAATGCGCCGCCAGCTTGCCGCCGAGAGGACCGCCGATCCCATCCGCGCGTCCCATTCGGCCTGCGCGCGGCGGTAGGGCGTGTCGGGCGGCGGCGGCGCATAGGAGGTTGCAGGGGCCCTGAACGGAAAACGCATCATCTTCTCCCGGTGCCTGGTCGAGGCCTTGGCTGAAACTTAGAATGATCGATCCGAACACCGGCAGCGCCGGCCCGCGGGGCAGCCGCCGGGCGGACACCGGCGCGCCGGCCGGCGCCGGAGCCGGAAATCATGCTGCGGACAGTCATGGCCCCTCCGGCGACCGCCCCGGCCGCGCCCTGCGCGCCCCGGTAGCTGTCGGCGCCGGAGAGATGGGGCTGGCCCGCCACGACTTCGGCCGCAAGCTGGGGCCCGAACCAGGCAAGCGACATCACGGTCAGCCCGAAAAGGAGGATATTGAGCGCCCCGCCGGCATCCAGCGTCAGCGCGGGCGGCAGGCGTTCGACGAATGCCATCGACACTGAAGCAATGAGCGCCAGCACGAACAGGCGCACCGCGCTGCCGACCACCCAGCCGAGCGGGCGCTCCGCGATCCAGGCCGTGCCGGAGAAGACGCCCCACGGCAGCGCCACAAAGGCGGCGAGCGTGCCGAGCTTGAACGCAATCAGCGCGGTGAAGACCTGCAGCGCCAGGACGAAGAAGCCCAGCATCACGGTGATCGCCGCGATCAGGATGACCGACAGGGTCACGAAGTCGGTGATGATGTTCATGCCCTGCCCGAGCGCCGCCGTACGGCCGAAGAGTTCGGCGCCAATGCCCGCAATGCGTCCGGGATCATGCAGATTCTCGAGGCTGAGCGTACTGCCACCGGCGCGCAGGCCGAGGAGCGCGCCCGAGGCGTGGACGGCGCCCGCGAGCGTGTTCCAGTTGTTGATCAGGAAGGCGAAGAAGCCGACGAAGAGGACCTTGCGGAAGAAGGGCGCGAGCGCGGGCTCCTGGGCGAGCGCCCATTGCGCCCCGGCCAGCGTCACCGAAATCACGATCAGCGCGTTCAGCACATACGCGATGTCCCCCGCGATGAACCCGAACCCGGCATCGAGCACGCCGAGGAAGGCGTCGAGAAATCCGTTGATGACATTGCTCTCCATCGCGCGCGCCCCCTCAGAACGCCCGGCGCGCGGGCGGACCGCCGTCCGGCCGTGTCGGCGGAAATGCCCGTATACGGATTTCTTCGGCGCGCGCCTCCCTTGCGAGCCGCTCCATCCGCTCGGCCTGCAGTGCCCGGCCCTCGGCGATCATCAGCGCCTCGATCCCGGCAAGCTGGGCCGCGCCGAGGCCGAGGATCTGGTTGCCCGCCTGGGCCGCCGAGGTCTGGCCTTCTGCGCCCTCGGAGGCTGCAAGGGCTGCCACAAGCTGGCCCTGTGTCTGCCCGAGCCGTGTCGCGGACCGGGCCTGCATCGCCATGGCGCGCGACAGGCTCCGCCGGCTTTCCTCGCGCCAGCGGACGGACTGGCCAAGCAGCCCTTCGAGGTCATGGGCCTCCCAGGTCTCCGGATATAGCGCCTCGATCTCGGCGCCGATGCGCGCGATGTCATGGCTGAGCCCCTCCCCGCGGCGCAACAGGGTCTCAGCCTCCGCGATCGCCTGCCCAAGCTCAGGCGACAGCTGGAAACCACTGCGCGACACCATCCGCGCCTGCTGCTCCAGCGCGGCGATCTGGTGACGGATCTGCTCCAGCATCCGGGCCGCGGCCATCAGGTTTTCGGCATGGTTGGCCGGATCATGAACAACGATCTGCGCGGCTGCAGGCGGCGCCGGCCAGAGGCCAGCCGGCAGGGCGAGACCGAGCATGAGGGCGGCAAGGCGTGAGGTCCTGCAGGTCATGCGGCGGCTTCCTTCAGCGAGGTTGGAGACATCGCGCTCTGGTCTTCCGTCTCCGGAGCAGCTTGGCCGGGCGGGGCCTGCGATCCCTGCCTCGTATCGGCCGCCTCGAACCGGCCAATCGCGGCGGCCGCTTCGGGAAGCCCTCTGGCACTCAGCCAGTGACGGGCAAAGCCTTCTGCCCCGTGCGCCGCCAGCACCCGGTCGATGAGCGCCTGGTCTTCGGGCCGGCCGGCGGCTGCGAAGGCGAGCGTCGCGGGGCCGAGTTCGAGCTCGATCCGGCGGCACCCGGCCCGTCCGGCAATGTAATAGTCCCGCTTCGGCAAAGCCTCGGCGACGAGATCGATCTGCCGGTCATTGAGGCCGGCCGCCTCGTAGAAGCTTCGGGTTGCGGGCTCGCGCGCCCGGTCATTCGGCAGGAAGATCCGGGTCGGGCAGTTCTCGAGTACGGCAGCCGAGATCGGCGAACGGGTCACATCCGCGAGGGCCTGGCTTGCAAAGATCACGGCGACATTCTGCTTGCGCAGGGTCTTGAGCCAGGTCTCGATCTCGGCGGCAAAGGCCGTGTCCTTGAGGTAGAGCCAGGCTTCGTCCAGCACCAGGAGGCTCGGGCGGCCGTCGAACCGGGCCTCGAGGTGGCGGAAGATCACCGGCAGGACACTTCGCGCCGCGCGGGGCCGGCGCAGCAGCGCGCCCACCTCGAAGGCCATGACGCTCGCCTCGGCGCGCAGCCTGCAGTCCTGATCAAGGAGCCCGCCGAGCGGCCCGGCATGGGTAAACGGCGCGAGCGCCCCGCGAAGGCCTGCATCCTGGACAAAGGCGGCCAGCAGCGACAGGGTGCGCTCGCGGGCGGGCCGCCCGGCGAGGAGCGACAGCGCCCGGCCGAGTTCGAGGCGCAGTTCGGGCGTCAGCGCGGCGCCCTCGGCAAGGATGACGTCGCAGAGCCAGCCTTCCGCCCAGGCCCGCGCGGCAGGCTCATGGATATCGGCAAGCGGCTGGAACCCGGGGGCAAGCGAAGGATCATCCGCCTCCGGATCGAAGAACACTCCGCCGAGCCCCAGCACAATCGCGCGGCAGGACCGGCCGGTATCGAACAGGAAGACCTGGGCGCCCTCATAGCGCAGCCATTGCGCGGCAAGGGCGGCGATCAGGACCGACTTGCCCGCACCTGTCGGGCCGATAACGAGCGTATGGCCGGTGTCGCCGGCATGCAGGTTCAGGCGGAACGGCGTTGCCCCGTCGGTGGCCGCCAGCATCAGGGGCGGACCGCCCAGATGCGTGTTCCAGGCCTCCCCCGGCCAGACCGCACTGGTCGGCAGGAGATGGGCAAGGTTCGGTGCCAGCAGGAGCGGCCGGCGGATATCGGCATAGGCCTGGCCGGGCAGGCTGCCGAGCCAGGCCTCGACGGCGTTGACGGATTCAAGTTCGGTCACAAAGCCGAGCCCGTCCGTTATCTGACGGATCTGGCGGACCGCCTCGTCCGCCGCTTCGGCGCTCGCCTCCGCGACCGTGATGGTCAGCGTTGCATAGCCGGCCCCGCACCCCTCCCCGAGCAGTGTCTGCAGGGCCGTATCTGCCCCTGCCGCCTGGCTTGCCGCATCATTGTCCTGGAGCGCCGATTCCTCGCGGAACATCGCCTCCCGGAGCAGGGTCGCAAGCCCCTTGCGCTTCGAGAACCAGCGCTTGCGGGCGCGTTCGATCTCCCGGCAGGCCTCTTCCCGGGACAGAGGCAGGATGCGCGTCACCCAGCGATAGGGCAGCGCGAGACGGTTCAGGGCGTCCAGCAGGCCGGGCTCGCTGGCGCTGACAAAGCTGCGCACCGAGAGCACGCGCAGGTGATGGGCGCCGAGCCGAGGCGCGAGGCCGCCGACGAATGGCGTATCGGTCAGGAGCGCGTCGAGATGGAAGGGCGTCTCCGGGACAGCGATCCGGCCCATCCGGCGATCAGAGACGGCGTCATGCAGGAAGCCGAGCGTTGCTGCGTCATCCAGCCAGCACACGTCCGGCATCAGCGCCGCGAGCGCCGCATGGAACTGGTCTGTCTCCTGGACGAACCGCTCCAGCAAGGCGCGGTAGCCTGCTGCCGGGGCCGCTGCCTCCCCGCCCTCGAAGAGGAGCGATTCAAGGCGGGCCTCCTTCTCGGGGGGCGGGAGGAAGCACAATGTCAGGAAATACTCCGTCTCGAACCGCGCCCCGGCGGTCTCGAAGAGGGCGCGGCGCTCCTCGTCGATCAGCCAGGCTAGACCATTGCCGAAGTCAGACACCGGATAGCCGGGCGCCGGGCGGCGGCGCGCTTCGGCATGCAGGCACCAGCCTGAGCCGAACTGGCGCAGGGCGCCGGCGATCCGGGCGGATGTACCCATCAGTTCGGCGAGCGAGGCAGAATCGAGGTCCGCCCCCCGGAAGGCGAGCGTGCGCTGGAAGGCGCCGTCCTTGTTGAGGATGATCCCCGGCGCGACCAGCGCACCCCAGGGGAGGTAGTCGCTGAGCCGGGAAGCCGGGCGGCGGTAAGGGCTGAGATCCATCATCGTCTGTCAGCTTTCGAGGAAAGAGGGTTTGGAGAGGTGGCGCGGCCAGGTCTCGAGGAACCAGGGATCGCGCGCCGCGGCCCAGGCGGCTGCGCCCTGCGCGGCCGCCCAGAGCGGCAGGCCGATCAGCGGCTGCTGCAGCCCGAGGGCGATCGCCGCGCCGAGCGTCGCATTGAGGATGGCAAACTCCCGCGGGACCCCGCCCAGGAGGATCGGCCGGGTCAGCGAGGTGTGGAGCTCGGTCACATATCCCTCGGGCAGCGGTTCGGTCATCAGAGCACCGCCCCGCCGGCAAAGCCGAAGAAATCGAGGAAGAAGGAGACGGCCGCGAACATGATGGCAATGCCGAGCCCGACAAAAGCGAGCTTCCTGACCCCGCCCCCCCCTTCGGAAAACATGATGGTAATCCCGGCCAGCACGATGGCGATCACGGCCGCGGCGCGCGCGACCGGACCCGTGATCGAATCGACGACCTGCTGGAGGGGGCCCTCCCAGGGCATGCCGGACCCGGCGGCAAAGGCCGGCGCGGCCGCCGCGGCTCCGAGCGAGATCAGCAAAGCGGCCTTTGCTGTAATGCGTATGGCTGTATACGGATGAAATTTCATTCTGGGTCTCCTTCGGCTGGGGTGGGGCAAGTCGTTAGATCCAGTATCTCGGTGATGCGGCGCCCATGGGCTGTGCGCGCGATGAACACGATAAGGTCCACGGCCGAGGTAATGAGGCGCTCCGGGCTCGCGGCCTGAGCCTCCAGGCAAAGGTCCTCGAGCCGGCGGCACGCATCGCGCGCCGAGTTTGCATGCAGGGTCAGGAGCCCGCCGGGATGGCCGGTGTTCCAGGCCTTGAGGACGTCGAGCGCCGCGCCGCCGCGCACTTCGCCGACAATGATCCGGTCGGGCCTCAGCCGCAGGGCGGCCTGCACCAGGTCGCGCAGGGTGACTTCCGGCGCGGCGCGCCGGGTCAGCAGCTTGACGGTATTGGGAGACGAGACCTGGAGCTCGGGCGTATCCTCGAGGACAATGAGGCGCTGCTTCGCAAGGGAGCGCTCGGCGAGCAGCGCATTGAGGAGCGTTGTCTTGCCCGAACCCGCGCCCCCGGCCACGATGATGTTGCGGCGCGCGGCGACCGCCTTGCGCAGCACGGCGACCTGGCGGGGCGTGGCAATGCCGGCAGAAAGGTATTCGCGCAGCGTATGGATGCGGTCCGGCCGGAGGCGGATCGCCAGCACCGGCGCTTCGGCGAGCGGCGGCAGGACTGCCTGGACCCGTGCCCGGCCGCCCGGAAGGCTTGCCGACAGCAGCGGACGGTCAGGGCCGACCGTCTCGCCCGCCGCATGGGCCAGCAGCCGGATCGCTGTCTCCCGGTCACTGGCCGGCATATATTTGCCGGTCGCTTCAAGCCCCCTCCCCGCGCGGTCGATCCAGATCGCGCCGTCCGCATTGACGAGGATCTCGGCCACGGACGGATCGGCGAGCGCGGCCGCCAGGACCGGGCCGAGGGCGGCTTCCAGCACGCCGCGCTGCCGGATCGAAGGAAGGGTCCTGTCAGGCGCCGCGCTCATGACGCCCCCTCCTCTGCGTCCGCGTCCACAAGGTCCTGACCGGGCTCCTCTGCCGCGAGGCCGTGCAGATGGGCCGCCCCGCCTCTCGAATAATTTAGCGCCGCAAGGTCCATGAACCGGTCGAGCCGCGCGTCGGCGCTGGCCGTGAGGCTTGCGGCAATCGCCTCGTCGAGCGGCGGGTTATGTTCCAGCCAGACCTGGACAAAGGTCAGGAAGAGCTCGCGCTGCAGCGCCTGCTCGCCGGAGATGCGCAGAAGCTCGCTCTCCATACGGCCGATCTGGCGCCGGACGCTGTCGCTCGCCGCGCGGGCCGGCCCCTCTTCGCCTGCCGCCAGCATCGCGCGGACGGCCGAGGCAATGAAGGCCGATTCCGAGCGGCCCTGCCTTGCGGCGAGCCTCGAGACTTTCCGGGCAAGGTCCGGTTCGAGATAGGTGCGCAGGCAGGTCGATCCCATGAGCGTCAGATCCCCGTTCTTCGGCGCGGCCGTTTGCCCGGAGGCTCCGGCGGCGCCGGCTGGCGCGGGCCGGGCCAGCCCGGGGGCGCTTTCAGGCCGGCGAGCGCCTGCTGCGACAGGCTGAGGGGCCCCGGCGAAAACAGGTCCCCCTGCGATGAAGCGGCGGGCGCGGAGGTCCGCGCGCGCGCAGGCGCCGCGGGACGCCGTGTGTCAGCCTGCGGCTCAAGTCGGCCGAGGGGCAGGACATGTTCCCAGTCATGGCCTGTCGTCAGACGGACGGGCCTCTTCGAGGCAGGCCGCAGCCGCCCGGCGAAGACAGGCTCCTCGTCATACCGCAGCTTCCTTGTACGGAGGGGTTTTGTGCCCGTCACAAAGGTCAGCTGCTCGCCGGGGGGAAGCTGGCGCACATCGGCGGCGAGCAGCAGAGGGCGGCTTTCTTCGCGCCAGGTGATGCTGCCCTTTCGGGCGCCAAGGATCCGCCGGGGGCGCTGCTCGGAATGCTGCGGGCGAAGCTCACGCGCCTCGCCGGCCATCTCGGCAATCTTTTTCGCCGTATCCATGTCGGCCGCGGCAAACGCCGTCACGATCTGGCAATTGTCGAGGATGACATTGTCCCGGCCATAGGCGCGCAGGATGTGGTTCAGCGACTGGCAGACGAGATAAGCCTTGAGGCCGTAACCCGCGAACGCGCCCATCGCCGTCTCGAAGAAGGGCATCTTTCCAAGCTGGGGGAATTCGTCGAGGCAGAGGAGCAGGGTGTGGCGCTTCGCCCGTCCGTCGCTGCCATGGGCAAGATCCTCCATCTGGCTGCGGGCAAGCTGGTTGAGGAAAAGGCGCATAAGCGGCATCAGGCGCGCCGCGTCCGAAGGCGGGGGCTGCAGGTAGAGCGTCACCGGCGCGTCCCCGCACATCAGGTCTGCCAGCCGGAAATCCGAGACGCTGGTCTTCTCGGCCACCAGCGGATCGGCAAAGAGGCCGAAGAAACTCTCGGCGGTTGCCTTGAGGCCCGCCTGGAGGCGCTCCTCCCCGGCGAGGAAACTCGTCGCCCCGTGCAGGACTTCCGGATGGACCTCCGGCTGGCCGGTGAGCGGGCTCAGCCGGTGGAGCGTCAAGCGCATCTCCTCGCAGGTGGCCCTCAGGTCGCGCAGCTTCTCGCGCACGACGGCGAGAGATTTGCGGGGGAGCGGCTCGGCATAGAGCACATGCAGGATCACGCCCGTCATGACCTGCCGGGCCGACTTGTCCCAGAAATCGGAATGGCGCGCATCGCCGGCCGGATCGGTGATGATCTCGACGATGTTCTGGACGTCGCGGACCTCATTGGCGCCGCGGCGCACTTCAAGGAGCGGGTTGAAGGACGCTGATGTCGGCCTTGTCGGCGCAAAGCAGAGGACGGGGCCGAGCGTCTCGCGAAACCCCCCGGTACCCGGAAAATGATGGCGTGGGTCGCCGCCGGCAAGCTCGCCCTTCACATCGAGGACGAGGGCCGATCCGCCCCAGGCGAGCAGCGTCGGGACGATATGGCCCCTGCCCTTGCCGGCGCGCGAGGCGCCGATCAGGAGCTGGTGGCCCGGCCCGTTATGGCAGAGGATCTCGCCGCCGAGCCTGCCGAGGACCGTGCCGCTGGACGCAAAAAGCCCGGCCGCCCGGGCGTCCTCGAAACTGCCCCAGGCCGCTGCGCCGAAAGGTTTCTGGGTCCTGCCGGACTTTGCTGTCAGTGCGATCGGCGCAAGGGCAGCGAGGCTTCCTGTGAAGAGGATCGCTTGGGCAAGTCTGAACGGACGCGGGAACTCTGCAGCATGGGCAGACGACCAGCGAAGTACCGTCCACGGAGGATAGAGAGCGAATGTCCCGGAAAGGGCAAGCCGGGGTCCGAGCGCGGGATGATGGCCGAAGACATGGCCGATGAACTGCGTCGCCGCGCTGAAGGCGAGCACCAGGATCAGGAGGGAGGCGGCCGCAGCAACTCCGAAGCGCATGGTCAGACCTGGTCCGAAACGCCCGGGAACAGCCCCGGGCTTCGGGGCCATCACCGCCGGAGACAGGGCGAATCGCCAGCGCTGACACCCTCCGGGCGAAATGGGTCCGGGCGGGCCGCAGGCCAGATTCTGGCGAAACTCACCAGACAGGAACCCTTTGCTCGCGATTGTCTTCATCCGGCAGCGGATGGGCGGCGGGTTTCGTGGTTTTTGCGGCGTCGCGCCTCAGGGCGGGAAGCGGCGGTAGTGACAAGGGGGAATTCGCGCGAGCGTGGAATCATCCGGGCAGAGAGGGTCTGACAAGCGCGTGGATCAGCGCGGATCTCCGACCAGAAGCGGATGCGGGACAGCGCGCTTGACGATACGCGCGACGGGGCGGATCCGGGCGCGGTCGATGAACTCTGCCTGCGGATCGAGCGCGGCTCTCAGGACCGGCCAGTCGGCCGCCTGGCGGAGGGCAGCCCTCAGGGAGAGATCAAACTCGCCGATGATCTCGATCGCTTCCATCACTTCCGGCGCCTCCGCAATTGCCTGCTCGAACCGTTCGCGCCTGGCGGCGGGGCTTCGCGTCAGGGCAAGGTCGATCCACGTGACCGGCCAGGCCTCGAAGATCGACGCATCGAGCTCTGCCATGTAGCGCAGCACGGCGCCGGACTCTTCCAGCCGCCGCAGACGGTGAAGCGTCCCGCTATGGGACAGCTCGATACGCCGCGCGATATCCTGGATCGACGCGCGCGCCCCGGTCTGCAGCAGGCGGAGGATCTTCAAGTCGGTTGCATCAAGCCTCACGCCGGAAGGCGCAAACAAGGGCGGCAGGGGCTGCGTTGACGTCGGGGTGCGGTCATTCCGGGTCATGGAGGCGTCGGTCGGCAGCTACATCCGTTCAACACGCAATATCCGGAGCAGCTTAAGTAAACCCTAAGATGTTTTGACAAACAACTCCGTGTTGATTTGACATGTCGCTACAGACTCCGCTCAACCTGCCTCCGGGGTTCCATGCACGGTTCCCGGAAACTGACGTCCGGAGAATGCGAGGCAGCTTCTGCGCAGAGTGTCAGGCCTCACCTCCGGACGTCGCCGCGCAATCAACCACAACGCCAAAATGATCGGATCGCTTCCGCCCGTCCTCTGACGCTGCGGGCCGGCCGAACACTCTGGTTGCTTCAAGATTACCGGCAAAGGCAACATGGTCGATCGCTCTGGCGTCGACCCCTTCGATCTCGCCGTGCGTTACAAACCTGAATCCAGCGAAAGCTGTCTCCATCAGCGCATGGGAACGCTTTGGTCCCCAGACGTGCGGCATGAACTGATTGAAGTCCCCAAGTATAATCACGGGCCCCTCGTCCTGCCATTGGCGGATCCAGGGGGAAAGATCTTCAAGAAATCGCTCATGCTGGCGCCAGGGCCTGGCCCGAGGCTCCTGGCCGATCGGACTTGCGAAGTGATAGGGGATGCAAAGTCCGGTCACACGGAGCCGCGTCTCACCAAGAGACGTCAGGCCCGTGATCGCGCTTCCCGTCACCTCAAGCGCATCGATCGTCTCGACATCCTGCCAGGAATGCTTTGACCAGAGCAGGACTTTGCGCTCGCTTTTGTCCTCGTTGCTCAGAGGGCGCCTGGCGCTGAAATCGCGTGGCCGCCCAGAGCCGCTGCGGACTCTTCCCATGCTTCGGTCAGGCACAGAACATCCGGATCAAGCTCTGCGATCTCGGCCAGCAGGGACTTCGCCCGCCATTTCGATGGAGCGTGCCGCTCGATATTCCAGTTGACGATTCTCACCTGAGAACTCCCCGCCTGCTCCCGTCACCCGAGTGACAACAGGACCGCGGGGGTCACGTCAAGGCAGCAATCGTGTCTCCCCCGGCGCCGGAGATCCGGTAGCGGGCGGACGGCGCGTCTGCCGGAGCGCGGCCGCCGCGCAAGGGGGCGGGACCTGATCGTCCGTGAACGTCCGCAGGCATTCTACCTACAGCTTCCCCTTGCGCGGCGCCCTCATGCGCTCCGGCCATGCGCCTTCCTGCCGCCCGCCACCGCCTCCTGCGGACAGAAGTGAGACGGCGAAGGAGACTGACATGACCGAGCCAACCAATACCCATTTCCCAGCCTCACCGAATGAGCGGCCACGCATCTATGTGGCGTGCCTTGCGGCCTATAACAGCGGCGTCCTGCACGGGCGCTGGATCGATGCGACCACCCCGGACGAGATCATGGGCGAGGTGCGCGCCATGCTGGCGGCCAGCCCGGTGCCCGGCGCGGAGGAATGGGCCCTGCATGACCATGACGGCTTTGAAGGCATCAGCCTTTCAGAATACGCCTCCTTCGAGACGGTCTGCGACCTTGCCGATTTTCTCGGCGAGCATGGCAGTTTGGGCGCAAAGCTCTTCGATCATTTTGGCGGGTCTGTCGACGAGGCGCGCGCCGCCTTCGAGGAATATGCCGGCCAGTACCATACGGCCGCCGAGTTTGCCGAGGAGATGGTCCGGGAGACCGGCACAGAAATCCCTGCCTCGCTCGAATACTATATCGACTGGCAGGCGCTTGCCCGCGACATGGCCCTCAATGGCGAAATCCTCCTCTTCCAGACGGGCTTCGACGAAGTCCATGTCTTCTGGTCCCGGTAAGGGAGGGCGCAGCGATGTTCAGCGAACGCTTTGCCTCTTTTGTCTGTCCCGGCGATGTCATCTCCTGCGAGCATGCCGGCTTCAACGTCTCCGCCCGGATTATGGCCGATGACTGCCCCGACCGGCCCGACCAGCGCCAGGACGGCTTCTGGCCCTCTCTCGAGAAGAATGCCCCGGGATTTATCGGGCCGGGGCCAGACCCTCGCAAGCGGGTTGCCGAGGCGCAGGGGCGCGCCGAAGCCATGATGGACGGCTGGCGCCGGGGCGAGTGGTTCTATTGCGGCGTCGTCCTGTCGGTCTCGCTCGCAGGCGTGGAACTCGCGCCCCATTCGGCGAGCCTGTGGGGCATCGAGGCCCATGATCCGTATACCGACAATACCCATCCGACCGAGACAGCACAGGCCCTCCTGCCCGAAGCCCTGGAAGAAGCCCGCGCGGTATTGTCCCGTCTTGCCTCACTCGCCCGCAGGGAGACGCCCTGATGGACGACTTCGAACGCCTGCTCGGGCCTCGCCCGCAGCTCACGCTCGATATCGAGCAAGGGTTCCTCACCGCGATCTGGGTCGCCGGGCGCAGGCCCGACATCGCTATCCGGGACTATGACCTCGGCGCCTGCGATCCGGATCCGGCCCTCGATGCGTTCGGCGCGCGGTACGTGCCAATCAACTGGTACCTGCCGCCATGGCGGCTGGGCCTTGCCCTCGCCCCGGGGGAGCTGTTTCCTTTCTGAAGCGTGCCGGTGCCGCGGCCTGGAAGGACGCCCATTAAGCTGGGCCGGCGTTGCATTTCACGCGAGGACCCAGGTCGTTAGAGAAGATCCAACTGGGTTCAATACGACGCAGCGCCCAGGTTCTGTTCCGGGCTCGGTTTGGGTCAGGCCGCAGGAACGATGAGCAGTAGAACGTGACCAAGATGCGTTTAGTAACTCGCTGGCTCGAAGAGTCCCCGGAGTGTGCATTGGCGGCATCCCATCCTGAGGTCATGAAATCGCAGGCAGCGCTCGCGCCGCATGCAGGGTTATCCACCTGCCATCAATAACTGGGGCACACCCTCGGCAAGGGCTTGGGATCACGACGAATGTAGCGATGCGCGAAGGTATCCACCACGCATTTGTCCAGCTAAGCGTCACGTTGCCGTTGTCGCTCCAGCCACGCCACTATTCGAGTAGTTACCTCTTCGTCCTCTAACTGGGCGGCAAGAATGTGTTGCAACCGATAGAACTTGCGCTTCGCTGCGCCTCTAGGCTTCGCGCAGTCGAGAGCCACCGGCAATACTGGGCGCTTCAGTCCGCTGAATACTTTCAGCTCACGGCTACGCGGAAACGATGCATAATAGTCAGCAGAGCAAAAAGCGACGAGTCGTTCACTGTGCGAAAGCCCTCGCTTAATGCCGTCTATCCAGTCTTCGCCATCTGCAAGGCTTTTTCGGTCGAACCAGAGCTGGGGACCAACCGAAGCAACAGCATGCGCCAAACCGGAAACGCGCTGTAGATCGTGTGACGAGTAAGAAAGGAATGTGCACGGAGGCTCGTGCCCCAGCATCGTAGGGGTTTGACCTTCAGCGTGCGCGCCGACGTCGGTTCGGAACAAAGTGAAACGCTCGGCCCAACGCTCCAGCGTCCAGTGGGCCTCCGCGACTGTCTCTTCCACGATCCGACAAAGGCGTTTTGGCTTCCATGGACTGCCGTTGGCAGGCGGCTGGAAGAAGGCCTTGCCGAAGAGTTCGCGCTTCCATTTTGCTGAGCGCTCTCCTGCGGCCCGACCACAGCGTTCACCAACGTGAACGTCGAACGCCTTGACCCTCCCGGTGATAATCAGGTGTCCGATGCGCTCAAGGACTCCCGATCCCCTGAAACTATTCCATGACATGCCCACTGGCATTGGAAGGAGCACGTACGGCGTCACCCGCCCATATACTTCTTCGTATTGTTGGGCCAACGGGCTCGACGCCATCGTCCTTTCCGCCCTCTCAACATGTGATTGCAATACGTCAGTGAAGCCAGCCATGAATCCGGCTGACCCCGCCGTCTCGATTAACGAAACGTCCGCTGCGATCCACTTTCCAGGCAGAAAGAAAAAGAAAAAAAAGAAGACGCTCCCCCCCAAATAGACCTAAACAAGTAAAGGATCTTACAGACCGCACCGATGCTTGCAACCAATACAGAGGTTGCCTGGCACCCCCGCACGGAGCAAGAGACAGGTTAGCAATCGTGAGATAGGCTTCGCCAGGCTTGGGTCTCAGAGCAAGAGAGCCATCGCGCTGGTCAGTGCCCGCCTTTGCACTTTGCGATCAACACAGCAATTCGCCGATCCAACTCCGGCTTTCGCTGATTTCCGACTTCTGCCGGGCTTTGTTATTCCGCGCGAGACAAGGAATGAAGCAGGTTCGCCATCCTTGTAAGTGTTTCGGATTCGCCTACCCGTTTAGCGCGCTTCACCATCAAACCGATTTCTGAAAGTAGCGGGGAAACAGATCTGTTCTCTGACCTGTCTCCCGACAGGGTCGTATGGATCAAGGCGCCGTAGGTTTCCAGAAGTGAAGCGTCGCGCGTTGCTCCGGCAAATATTGCGTTTCCTGTCTCATTCCGTGAACAGAATAAGGGGGCGTATTCCCGGGCGACTGGCGTATCGCCCGGTAGCACAACCACGGACTCGAGGCGCAGTGCAGCCGCCTCCAGCTCCATTTTCTGTAAAGCGCTTTCAGCCAGGAGCAGAGAGGCGAGAATGCGGGCCCTGACGGCCGGGGAAGCAGCATGTTCAAGCGCATTTCTGAGTGGCTGGCCGGTCGTCAGTTCGTCCAACAGCCAGAAATTCCCGTCCGTATATCCCCAGGCGGAAATGCGGGGGAAACCCTGACGGCGTCTGGACAGGCTCGCAAGGTCCGGAACCCGGTCGATTGTACGCCCATTGTTCGCACCGCCGCGATGAACGAGGAGCCTTCCCGAGGTGACGGAATCTTTGGCGATCACGCGGTAGATCACCCGTTCGGTGTCCTGACGAAGTATCTGAGCAACACGAACACCGGCGGCATCGGCTGCGCTTCGATCTGCCTTTGGAATCTCGCCGGGTATCTCCGGCAGATATGACCGGAATACCGCTGAGCCCAGCTGTTCGGCGCGTCTCAGCGCCTCGAAACGCAGCCGTGCCGGCACCGACGGAGATGTGGACGCCTGGTCAGCAGCAGCCAGCCATGCTTCGATCTCGAATGACGGCGTACCGCGCATGCGCCACGCCGCGGCAATCTGGGCCAGTCCGGGAGTTTCATCATCATTGCGCGGGCCGATGAGATATTCATCGATTTCGGCAAGGCGCACAGCTGTAAAAGAGCCCGCCTTTTGCGCCAGAGCGTGCATCCGGTCACCATCGGGTTCAGTTGCCGCATCGAAGGACGGCATTACGAACCGGCCTTTCAGCGTCTCTCCATTTTCAGGCGACAGCCCGCTTTCGGTCATCGCCCTGTTTCGCCAGGCCTGAGCCTTCTGCACCTCGCCTGTCAGAAGGCTGAGTTCTGAAAGGTCCCTTGCTGCCATCGCTGCCCTGAAACCGTCACGCCGCGTCTGCTCCGCGGTCACCGAGACTGCTACCGTTTCCGGCCAGGGCTGGTCCGGATAACATGTGGAGCGGACAAATGCCGTGGCAGCATACCGGAATGCTTCGTCGACCAGGCTCCCGCGCCTATCGCCGTACCGGATTTGAGCGATAAGGCATAAGGCAAGCCCCTGCTCTGCCCTCGCAAGTGTGTCCGGGCGGCCTGTCTGCGCAAAGATCCCGATCGCCGCGCCCAGCATTTCAGCTGCCTCTTCGAAGCGATGAAGCTCACGGAGCGCCACCCCCAGCTCATAGGAAGAATCGGCAATGCCGAAACGGTTCCCCAGTGCCGCGAAGCGAACAAAAGCAGCTGAAAGGGCGTGCTGTGCCTCGACGAGGCGGCCCCGCCAGGACAAAGCGCGTGCCTCCAGGACGCGCGCGCGCGCAATCCCATAGCTGTCTCCCGCCGCCGCGAATGATGCGCTCGCCCGTGTCAGAAAGGACTGACTTTCGGAAAACGGCCTGTCATCTCTGTTCATCGCTTCCGCGAGCATCAGCTGCCGCCGCCCCTCCGCCATACTGATGATCCAGCCAGCTCCGGACCCGCCATCAGCGCTGCCAGGTTTTTTGTTGCCCACCTGCTCAAGCTGATCAGTCCGCAGGGCCCATTTGCCCGGCCCCGGCTGTCCGGCGCCGTCCGCCAGTCCTGCAAGTTCGACGGCTTTCCAGTACGCAAGCCCCGGATCGTCTGATTTCTCGGCCTGCAGCCGTTCCCGCGCGGCAGGTTCTCCGCGCAGCTCGAGCACCATAAGGGCAGCAATGAGCGGGTGGATATCGCCGGCAACTGGCGCATGGGCGTCCGCTTGCGTATCTGCGGGGAAATGGGCTCCGCAGGCATAGCTGTTCCAGTCCGCCTTGAGTTTTTCCGTATCCGGATCTGTTTTCATGGTCTGATCCCGCACTCTGCTGTTTCAGGAAAGCATCCGATGGCAAGGGTGAAACTGAGTTCCGCCGGGGCTGTCAGCTCATACCATATTATGCCGCCTCTATCGCTTCCGGGCTTTACAACCTGGACCAGGGAAGCATTTGAGTCGGTCATGTATTTCCGGTCTACGTCGAACAGGAAGCTTCCGTCACACGTACCGCCCGGGTCTACTCTCTCTGAAACGACCCAGGTGTCGAGCGTCAAAGGTTCGTAGCGGCGCTGCCCGTCAGACAGCGCAACAACACTTACGACTTGTCCCGGCCCATAGCGGGTGCATCCGCGCATCGCCGCATGAAGAGGCGCCGGACCCGCCATGCCTGCCGGCACCGCGCCCGCGACCTCAGACGCTGTTGCAGAACTGAAATTTCGCCCCAGCGCAGCACAAAAGCCTTCCTTTTCCAGCGAAGGGTGAGACTGAACAGCCGCCGCAAAAAATGCGTCGCAGGCTGCAGAGATGTTTCGCCGCGGGTTGCCCAGCAGGCGCCAGCTGTTCTCGGCGGCCTCTTCAAAGCCGGCAGGCACGAGCGCCAGGTGCTGCCGGATGGCGAGCGCGCCGGATGCAAATACGATATCGCTTGCGGCAACCCGGGGCGATGAAGCATCCGTGCGCGGATCGCTCTGCAGGAAGCTTGCGCTGAATACCATTCCCACGACTTCAAACTTTCTCGCCGTCCTGTTGAACTGAATCAGAGGCGAACCCGACAGTCCGCCCGCACTTTCTGCCCTGACCGCATACAGCTCCGGCACGAGCGCTTCCTGACCGGCTGAAGGTGACAGAAACGGATCGGTGCGCCGGGCGACATTTTCAATATAGGTCCTTGCAACCGGGTCGAGGGGGTTCAGGGCTCTTGGCAGATTCTCCACCGGATACCCGATGATGCCAACCTGTCTGTCGGCAGATGAAAGTCCCGCGCCGATTTCAAATCTTGCATGGTGCCTGAGCCTGTCACGTGTTTCCTCATCAGCTATCTCGATATGGGCGACATCGTAGACGTTGGAATAGGGTCGCGACGAGGACTGAAACTGCTGCTGAAACCGTGCATAGAGCCTGTGTTCCGCAAAAAGTCTGTCCTGCCTGATCGCCCGCGTCAGGTCGACAATAACCGGTTCAGTTTCAGATCCGCCGTTTTGCACACGAGGGAAAACGGCAAGGATCCGCTGGTCCGTTTCCCCGGCCCGGGCCATGCTGTCGACCTGGCTGACGACGTGCGCATTTGTGACGATTTTCAGGACATCACCGGAGCGGTCTGTATCCGGCCCGCAGCAGAGCCAGCCGGTGCCGACCGGTACAAACGTGTCCGCAATATCGTCCTGGCTGAGCGCTACTGGCCCGCCCAGTGCCGTCCCGATAACTGCTACGCTGGCCTCAAGTTCACGCAACCTGTCGCCCGGAAAACGTTCAAGGCGTTCAAAAAACTTAAGGCCCGCTAAAGCGAAGGCGCACATCAGGAGGACCATGACTGAGACAAAGGCCCCCTGGCGGGTCTGTCTCCGGCGCGTCTGCCTGACAACCGCGACGATGTCATTGCTGGGTCTGCCTGTTCTCGCGCCTCGCTTCCCGGGCGGCACAGCAGAGGCCTTCCCGAGGCGCTCGATGATGATCTCGGGGTTGACGCTTTCCGGTGTCGCTTTTGGCGTTCCGAGACGCAGGGAAACTTTCGATCCACTGGAGAGCTCGAACGGATTTGTCAGGGTAATGATGGATTGCGCCTCACCTGCAACGAAAACTTCTGCGCCGCCTTCAAAGTCGATACGGAAATTGCTGCCGGTATAGATCAGCGTACAATGAAACTGCCGCACGCCCTCGTTGAAGTCGCCGGCCAGGGCTTGCGGGAGAACAATATCATTAGACAGATCAATTCCGATCCGAACGACCTGGGGCCGGTCCGCAAAATAGCTTTCCGTGTAAGGTCTGGCACTCCGAGGCAAAAGGAGCGAAACACGGAATCCGGACGTTACAGACATTTCGGCGTTTTCCGCTCCATGCCCGCGCTTCAGAGAAACTGAAGATCGCCGAAAACTTCGGCGTGATGCGGACAGAGGATGCCGTCTGGCGCAAGCCCTTCAAAGCTGAGCGAGGACTGCTGCTCAATCAGTCGCAGCATATCTGAAGCTGTCATCAATGGCGCCCCCTGATCGCCGCCAATCCGCCGCTTAAGCTGTCTGACGATATGGCGCTCGCTGGCATCAGGGGGAGAACTCGAACCCAGGCGCACGCGGCGGAGTGCATCGAAGTCAGCCCCCTGAGCGTGCAACCTTGCTTCAGCGCCTGTCAGAAGCATGAATGGGTAGGATCGTCCGTCCTTCTCACTCTGGTAAACCGGGGCGGATGAGCCATCACTTCGGGTAACCGCACCTTCAGTCACCGGTCCGAACCCCATCGCCTGATGGAACAGCGCGTAGTGCCCGTCGGCTTTTCCGTTCCGGAAGTTTCCCTGTATTGTCTGGCAGCCCTGCGAGGAGAACTGAAGTTCTGTTCCACCATACGCCGCCGCATGGATATGTGCGCCGACCGAAGCTATTCTCTCAGATGCACGGCTGGGATCCCACTGGCTGGCGGACTGTCTGACACGTCCGTCTTCATCGGCAATCTGGCCCCGTCTCCAGGTGAATGCATCTCCTTCAGGCGATCTGAGCACAGGAACCGGACTGGGATCCTGGCGGAGTGTCAGCGGCCACTGCCCGCTAAGTGCCCGATCTGCAAACATCAGGCCGACTGTACGTCGGTGCAGCCCCTGGGGGACCATGCAGGCACGCCAGGACCCTCTTACAGACATTCCGCCCCGGACCCATTGCTGATAGATTGCCTTGTGCAGTTCCAGCGGGACAGTGGAACTTTCGAAGACTGCGACCTGGTCCGTAGCAGGGTCCCAGACACCAATCACGCACCGGCGGCGGCGATGATCGGGTCTCACATCCCTCAGACGCGCGCCGGTCGAGAAGCTCTGGCTCCCGGATACAATCTCGCAGCCCCTCAGCCCGAAGATAATCCGGCGGTCGCTGTCTGCAGGTTCCTGATCATGATCGAACCTGAAGTAATTTGCCTCAGCCATTCTCCGCAACACGGATGCGGTCAGGTCAAACTCTGCCCCATCCGCGGACGTCGGAACGGGCCCCCGCCCGCTCTCCAGAGCGGGACCCACTGAAACGAGATGGAAGTAGTCAAACGAATCCTCATCCCGGGCCCAGCCGAAGTATTTGTTCGGATTGCCTGAAATTTCGCCCCAGACTTCATTAACTGCCCGTCTCAGGTCATTCCTGACGAGAGCGACACTGACTGGGGCAACGGTTCCCTCATCCCTGTTCCAGTCCGGGTCCGCCTCGAAAGCCGAAGCAAGAATGTCAAGCTCTTCTTCTGAAAGCCCCGACACGGTCGGAGGCGCTTCGGGGGCCGCAGCCGGTTCAGCTTCGGAAAGCTCTGACGGTTCCGCCGCGCCGCATGCCACCGCAAGGATCGATGTACTCATCGCCAGCATAGTGCGCCTGCTGAATCGCATCGCCCCCTCCACTTATTCACTTCCCGACAAGGGTCGACAGTTGCAATCTGCAGCCTCCCCCGGGTCTCGATGGAAGGCTGGCGTCTCGCTTGTGAAGTTAACCAAACATTGATTATCCGGCAATCCCACGAATCCGGCGTTTCCGGCGGCCACGGCGGCAGGTAGATTGCGCGTCTGGTCCGAGGCCGGCTCACATCATCTGCCCCTTGGCAGACAAGGTGGCAGGTGCGACGCTCGGCTGAAGATGCCGCAACATTGTTCTGCGAGACCTGACCCGATGACGCAAATTGTTTCCCGGGATGACAGAATTGCCCGTGTGGTTCACGAGGCGCTGCGCGCCTGGTCGGCGGCCAATGGCCAGCATGACATCCCTGCATGGGAAGAGGCGCCGGACTGGATGCAAGCCTCGACCTGTGAGAGCGTGCACCATGCCCTGACCCATCCTGAAGAAAGCGGCGAAGCCCAGCACGCACAATGGCTGCGCCAGAAGGAGGCCGGTGGCTGGCGTTACGGGCCGGTCAAGGATGCTGCGGCGAAGACCCATCCTCTGATGGTTCCCTGGAACGCCCTTCCCGATGTCGAACGCCGCAAGGATGTGCTCCTGCAGGCAGTCGTCCGGGCACTGGCCTGAGGGGCGGAACGGCAGCTGCCTGCGCCAAGATAACGTCGGCCTGCGCGTATTGACCGCGGCGCCAGCCGCGCAGCTTGGCAGAAAGGCAACGCGATCGGCACCCCGGAGCCTGCAAATTGAGGTAGCGACCTGCGGCCCGCACGTGACGCCCCCCTCATCTTCTGATTACCTTCGGTCCATTTGGAACGAAGGAGACCCGCCCGGCCATGGCGATGATAATCTTGTCCCATTTTAGCCTGGATGACGCTCTCGTTAGCGAGCTCGAAACCTGGCTCAAGGCCAATGGGTTCACCGACCAGTTCATCGACGATGCCCACATTGCCGGGGGGCAGGCTGGGAGGAAGCGCGTGCGCCAATGCCGGCTCGTGCCGGGATGTGTATTGCCCCTGACCCAGCCCCCGGAATTCCGGCCATGAATTTGCAGACTCTCTCGATCAGAGAGGATGACACATGCGCAAGAGCAGATTTTCAGACGAGCAGATCATTGCGATGATCCGGGAGCACGA
>NZ_JBKBXW010000025.1:0-60232 GCF_046313735.1 Hyphomonas sp. | reverse complement strand
CGCTGTCTCGTTCCGTGAATCGAAATAACTGGGATGGATTGGTCGCACAGTTCCGCCCAATCTCGATTAAACGTCTAGGCGGTGCCTAATGCCGAAAGTGCCGCATCCCCGTGAACACCATCGCGAGGCCCGCCTCGTCCGCTGCGGCGATCACCTCATCATCCCGGATGGAGCCGCCGGGTTGGATGACGGCGGTGGCGCCGGCGCTGGCGGCCTGTAACAAACCATCCGGGAACGGAAAGAAGGCGTCTGAGGCGGCGACGCAGCCTTTGGTGCGGGGCTCTGCCCAGCCGGCGGCTTCCTGTGCGTCTTCGGCCTTGCGGGCGGCGATGCGGGCTGAGTCGATGCGGCTCATCTGGCCGGCGCCGATGCCGGCGGTGACGCCGTCTTTGGCATAGACGATGGTGTTGGATTTGACATGCTTGGCGACGCGCCAGGCGAACAGCATGTCGGAAAGCTCCTGCTCCGTGGGCGCACGTTTGGTCACCACTTTCAGGTCGGCGCGCGTGATCCGGCCTGCGTCCCGGTCCTGCAGCAGGAAGCCGCCAGCGACGGTCTTCAGGAAGAGGCCCGGCGCGGCAGGGTCGGGCAGGCCATCGGTAATCAGCAGGCGGAGGTTTTTCTTCCTGGCGAAGACCGCTTCGGCGGCGGCGTCGGCGCCCGGCGCGATGACGACTTCGGTGAAGATCTCGGTGATGACTTTCGCCGTCTCCTCGTCCAGCGGCCGGTTCAGCGCCACGATGCCGCCAAAGGCCGATGTGGGGTCGCAGGCGAGGGCGGATTTGTAGGCCTCGATGATATTGGGGCCGAGCGCGACGCCGCAGGGATTGGCGTGCTTGATGATGGCGACGGCGGGGGTTTCGCTGCCCAGTTCCCCGATCAGCTCATAGGCCGCATCGGTGTCGTTGATGTTGTTGTAGGAGAGCTCCTTGCCCTGCAGCTGGCGCGCGGTGGCAACGCCGGGGCGGGCCTCGCCGGTGGTGTAGAAGGCGGCCTTCTGGTGCGGGTTTTCCCCATAGCGCAGCGGCTGGGCAAGGCGCCCGCCGAGCGCCGCCCAGTGGGGCGCCTCCTCGCCGATCTGGCGGGCATACCAGGCGGAAATGGCCGCGTCATAGGCGGCGGTGCGCGCATAGGTCTTGGCGGCGAGACGGCGGAGCGTGGCGGGGCTGACGCTGCCGGTCGCCTCGGCCTCGGCCAGCACAGCCTCGACATCGCCGCCATCGGTGCACACGGCCACGAAGGCGCCGTTCTTGGCAGCCGCGCGCAGCATGGCGGGGCCGCCGATGTCGATATTCTCGATACAGGTTTCAAAGTCCGCGCCCGAGGCGACGGTGGCTTCGAAGGGGTAGAGGTTCACATAGATGAGGTCGATGGCGCCGATGCCATGGGTCTCGGCATCCTTCACATGGGCAGGGTTGTCGCGCAGGTAGAGCAGGCCCCCATGGACCGCCGGGTGCAGCGTCTTGACGCGGCCATCCATCATCTCCGGAAAGCCCGTCAGGTCGGACACGTCCTTCACGCCAAGGCCGGCATCCTTCAGCGCCTTCGATGTGCCGCCGGTGGAGACAAGCTCCACGCCGAGGGCGGCAAGGCGCTGTGCCTGGCCGATCAGGCCGGTCTTGTCGGAAACGGAAATCAGCGCGCGGCGAAGGGCGAGCGGGGCGCCGGAAGCGGGGGAGGCCATGGGCGGGCTCCTCAGATAAGGGGTGAACGGGCTGGCGCGGGGGGTATCACTCGCGCGGGCGGCGTCAAGCGGGCGTTTCCCGGATGAAGGCCCAGCGAATGCAGTTCGGCGGCTGGGTGCCGTCGCCATTGGGGTCCGCAAAGCCTGCCAGCACGATCTGTTCGGGCTGCTCCACGCCGCCGCGCGCGAGATAGACGGTGCGCTCAAGCCGGGCGGCCTCGTGGCTGGTCTTGAAGCGCCAGACGGGGCCGGCCTCGCTGACGAGGCGGATGGCGTCGCGGCCCATGATGGCGGTCACGGTCGGGTGCAGGTGGAAGCGGATCTCGTAGGGGATGGGCTTCTTGTCCTCGTTGGGCGCCTGGGCGATGGGGCGGACGAGGGAGTCCTCGCCCGTCAGCCGGTCGCCGATGCCGGAGACGAAAATCCGCCGCCGGTGGAGCAGGCCGTGCGAGGCCTTGTAGCCGGAATGCTGCGCGTCGAGCCAGATTTCGGAGGCTTCCTCAAGGCGTTTCGCGGCGATGCCCTCCGGGCCAATGGCGGCGCGCAGCCGGGTTTCCTCGTTCAGGGCGAAGGTAACCGAATCGCGTCCCGCCAGTGTGAGCGTTGAATGCGCGCTGGTGCGGCGCACGGCGGCCTGCCAGTCGATGTTCACCTCCGGGCTGAAGCCGCAGGAAGTGACCAGCCGGGCCGGGCCATCGGACAGCTCGAAGCCCAGCGCGCCGGCGCGGGCCTGCTCGGCAAAAGGGCGGGGCGGGGCATCGCCGCAATCCATGATGAAGCGCAGGCCCCCGCGCTCGATCTTCTGGAAGCCGGATTTCGGCGCGAACAGGAAGCGGCGCGGCGGGGCAGGCAGGCGCGCCACCGCCGCCTCGACGACCTCCGGGCGGGATTCGTCGCTGTCATGGAAGGGGTCGAGCCCGCCATCGCCGGAGCGGAAGAAGGCCAGCATCGCGCCCATGCGCGGGATCCAGTGCGTCAGCCAGTCCGGCAGGGGATGGCCCGCGCGCAAGAGGGCGCCGGCGATGGTCTGCAGGTGAATGATCGAGGCGAGCAGGCGCGAGGGGCTGCGCGTGATGTGGCCACCATCCGGCAGGATCTGCGCGGTCACCTCGGCTTCCAGGCGCGCGAGTTCCGCCTCCGGGCGGCCCTTGCGGGTGCAGAGCGCCCAGGCGGTGAGGCTGACGGCGCCCTGCCAGCGCGAGGCGGGATCATGCGCCGTCTCGATCACGTCGGAGAGGTAGGCCGCCTGCCGGGCGAGGGTCTCGATGCGCGCGGCCCGGGCGGTCTCCTCGCCCTCGGCAAACAGCGCGGCGCCGCAGCGCAGCCAGTGCCACATCCGGGCGGCGGTCGGGTCGATGCGCCAGGCAAAGCCGTTGAACCGGCCAAAGCGCTGCACCCAGTCATCCACATGCGCGCGGGCAAGCGCGGCGCCGTCCTCGCCCTGCGCCATCAGGTCGGCCAGCCAGTTGAAGCGGTGCACCCGGTCTGCAAAGTGGCGCGAGGGCATTTCCAGCGTCCAGGGCGCCTCGCCATCTTCCAGGGTCATGCGCTGCTGGCCGATCTTCCAGATGCCGCCGCGCAGGGCCTCGCCGCGCAGCTCGTCCGGCGGGATCAGGTTTTCGAGATAGAGCTGGAGTTCGGAGGGCGTCTCCAGCGGCCGGCCCCGGCTGACGGCGGCGACCCGCGCCTCATCGCCGGTGACCCCGCGAAAGCGGCGCCACAGCGCGGCGTCGTCACCGCCTGAACGGGCGCGCGGCGGATCGAACTCTGTGCTGTTCTCAGCCACGGCCGGCCTCTCAAGCGTTGGCGGTCAGGCCGGGATATGCGGCCTCAGGGCCCGGATATTGTCGGCATAGGCGCCGGGTCCGCCACGGAACACGGCAGAGCCGGCCACGATGGCGGTGACGCCTGCGGCAATCGCCCGCGGTGCGGTCTCGGCATTCAGCCCGCCATCAATCTCCAGGATGATGTCGCGGCCGGAGGCGTCGATCATCCGGCGGAGCTGTTCCACCTTGCGCAGCTGGCTTTCGATAAAGGCCTGGCCGCCAAAGCCGGGATTGACCGACATGACGAGCACCAGATCAATGTCGCCGATGACGGGCTCGATCACGCTGGCTGGGGTGGCGGGGTTCAGCGCCACGCCGGGGCGCATTCCGGCGGCGCGGATCGCCTGCAGCGTGCGGTGAAGGTGCGGGCCAGCCTCGGGGTGCACGGTCAGGATATCGGCGCCGGCCCGGGCGAAATCCTCGATGAAGGGATCGACCGGGGCGATCATCAGGTGCACGTCGAACGGCTTCTTAGTATGCGGGCGGAGCTTTTCGATCACTGGCGGGCCAAAGGTCAGGTTCGGCACGAAATGGCCGTCCATCACATCGACATGGATCATGTCGGCGCCGGCGGCATCAATGGCACGGATTTCCTCGCCGAGTTTCGCAAAATCGGCCGACAGGATCGAAGGGGAAATCAGGACGGGCTGCATGTTCCCTCCCTAAAAGGGAACAGCCGGCCGCACAAGGCAGCCGGCTGTCCGGATTTCACATAAGTGTCGCGGTTAACGCGGCCCGGCTTAGCGGGGAACAACCCGCCAGCCATCGGCGCCTGCAATCGCGTTCACCGGGGTGCCGGGCTGGATGTAGATATCCGCGCCCTGGACGATCTCGCGCACTTCGCCATTGTCGAAGCGGATGATGTAGGCAAAGCCGCGCCGGGTGCCGACTGCCTTGCCGGCCTCGTTACCGGCGATGCCGCCGATGACCGCGCCGCCGATGGCACCGGCCGTGTTGGCTTTCGAGCCGCCGCCGAGTTCCGAGCCGGCGATGCCGCCGAGCACTGCGCCGGCTGCCGTGCCGATGATCGAGTTGTCGGAGCGGATGGTCACTTCGCGCACCGAGGTCACCACACCGGTATAGACGGTGGAGGCCTGCCCGACCGCGCCGGGGCTGGCGGTGCCGGGGCCATAGCTGTTGGCGCAGCCGGCGAGCATGAGGGTGAGGGCTGCCAGCGCGCCAGCGGCCATTTTCTGGGCCGGAGCCCGGGAGGTCATCGCCATAGTCATTTCGTGTTCCTTTCGCACTGCATTCCTGCGACTGATGCCCTTATAGCGCAGGGCTGCCTGAATGAGATATGAATTCTGTTCAGGTTTTGCGTTCAGGAATATCTTACAGTTCCGACAGGTTCAGGCCCTGCTGAGGCGGGCGATATAGAACGCATCTGCCTGCCGGCCCTCGCGCGGCCGGGTCAGGACATCGCCGTCCGGGGTGATGCAATCCTCAAAGCCCGGAATTTCCTCAGCTTTCACCGGAACGCGTGTGTAGAGACCCGCCGCGATGGCGGCTTCGACCACATCCGCCCCCTCCTCGCGCAGCGGGGTGCAGACGCAATAGACGACCGTACCGCCCGGGGGGGTCATCTTTGCTGCTGCCGCCAGCAGCCGGGCCTGCACCGCCGGAAACCGGCCTGCATCCGCCGCGCTCTTGATCCACGCGCCTTCCGGATGCCGCCGCAGGGTGCCAAGGGCGGAGCAGGGCGCATCCAGCAGGATTTTCGAGAAAAGCTCCGGCGGCTCCCAGGCTTCTGCATCGGCGACGATCACATCGGCGTGAAGCTGCGTGCGGGCGAGGTTTTCCTTCAGCCGCTCCAGCCGGGGGCGGGACCGGTCGAGCGCCGTGACACGCGCGCCCGCCGCTGCCAGCTGCAGCGTCTTGCCGCCCGGCGCGGCGCAGAGGTCGAGGATCGCCTCGCCGGGCTGCGGCGCCAGCAGGCGCGCGGGCAGGCGGGCGGCAGCGTCCTGCACCCACCAGTCGCCCGTCTCATAGCCGGGCAGGGCTTCCACCGCGCCGCTCGCCAGTTCCACCGTGCCGTCCGCCAGCAGGGCGCCGCCCGTCAGCGCGGCAAGTGCGGCCGGATCGGATTTGGCCGACAGGTGCAGGGCCGGTTCGGCTCGCTGGGCCTCGGCGAGCGCAGCGGCAAGGTCCGGGCCGAGGCTCTGCACCATGCGGGCGGCCAGCCAGTCCGGCCAGATCGCTGCCGTGTCCATCCGCCCGGCGGGGGAGGCGGTCTCGCTCACCCGGCGCAGCACAGCGTTCAGGAAACTCCCGCCGGACCGCGCAGGGTGCCACAGCCGCGCGGCCTCCACCGTCTCGGAAACGGCAGCGTGCGGGGCGACGTCCATGAACCAGAGCTGCGCCGCCCCGGCGCGCAGCAGCGCCCGGATTTCCGGGCTGGTCGCCGGGAGGGGACGGGAGAGCAGCGGGGCGAGGCCCCGGTCGATCCAGCCGAGATGGCGCAGCGCCGAGGAGGCGATTGCGCGGGCGAACCCCCGGTCCGCCCCTTCCAGCGCGCCAAAAGCCTCATCAGCGACGAGCGCTTCATCCAGCGTACGGTGCTTGTCGAGCACGAGGTGAAGCAGCCGGCCGGCGGCCAGGCGGACAGCAGCGCCGCTCATGGCCGGGTCCCCCGCCGCGCGGGCGGGCTGCGATCCTTGCGGGACTGCAGCGCGGCGGAGGGGTGGGCCCGGTTCATCCGAGAGCCTTACGGGATTGCGGCCCGGTCCGGCAAGGGCCGCTGCTGCCGCGCGCCCGGCGGATGCAAACCGGCTTGACGGATGCCACATGCCTGAACAAGCACGAGTTCAGCCAGCACCCACCCACACCCAGTTGAGGCACCCGCCCCATGACCACCCCTCAGGCCCGCGTCCTCATCATTGCCGGATCTGACTCCGGCGGCGGCGCCGGCATCCAGGCAGACATCAAGGCCGTCACGATGCTTGGCGGCTTTGCCACCACCGCCATCACGGCCATCACCGTGCAGAATACGCTCGGCGTCTCAGGCGTCTGGCCCGTGCCGATCAATGCCGTCACAGACCAGATGAAAGCCGTCCTCGCAGACATTGGCGCGGATACCGTGAAGACCGGGATGCTCGGCACCGCCCCACTGGTGGAGGCTGTTGCCGAAACGCTCTCGGAACACGCCCCCGGCCTCGCCCGCGTGATTGACCCCGTGATGGTCGCCACCTCCGGCCACCGGCTCGTCGATGAGAAAGCCGTCGGCGCCATCCGGGCCGAGCTTGTCCCCCGCGCCCGACTCGTCACGCCCAATGCGCCCGAAGCCGAAGTGCTGACCGGCAAGGCGGTCGAAACCCTCGATGGCCAGCGCCGCGCGGCGGATCGCCTGCTCGAGCTCGGCGCCCATGGCGTGCTCGTCAAAGGCGGCCACATCCCCGGCGCCCGCATCCACGATGTGCTGCAGACCACGACCGGCGAATGGATCTTCGAAGCCCCCCGCATCGAAACCCGCGCCACCCATGGCACAGGCTGCACGCTTGCCTCCGCCATCGCTGCCCTGCTGGCCCAGGGCGTCAGCCTGCCCGAAGCGGTCGAACGGGGCAGGGAATACCTGTTCGGTGCCATTCAGAACGCCAAGGGCTTCGGCAAGGGTCACGGCCCCGTCCATCATGGCTGGCTGCTGGACAAGGACGACTGATCCAAGCCCCCGCCTATCCAACAGATTTCACCCCTCATTTCCAATGAAATCAGGGCTATAAAATAAACTTATCCGACCCCCTCCAGACCGGGGTTATACTCCGTCTCAGGATGTATGACCGCCACGCCCCCCTGCCGGACCTCACCTGGCTGCAATGGCTCCTCTGGCCACTGATCTTCGCGCGCCTCATCGCGCTGAAGCTGCAGGTCCGCGCGCAGTATGGCCGGGGCGTGCCGTATCATTACAAGATCGGCCCGTTCGGCGAAGTCCACTTCCTCGGCCTCTGCGCCGATCCCGATGCCGCCCCGGTGGTGCGCCTCCTCGGACATATGCCGTATGCGGATGTTCAATTCTTCCCATCCCTCCCGGCGCGCCTCGCAGCCGCCCTTGCGCCGCACGTGCCCGCGCCGCCGCCCGCCCCGATCCTCCGTGAACGGGCGGCTCCCGGGCGCGCGCCTGCGCCCTGCTTCACCGCCGACACGTCCTAGCCTCTGACTTCAACCCGAATTCAGCGCCCCCTCCCGCACCGGCCCGGCCGGACCTGCGGGCGCAAGTGCCGCCGCGCCGTGGAGCTTTCCTCACACCCCCATCAGATTTCCTCGTTTGCCGCCGCCCGCGCCCCATGCGATGAGATGCGCCTCTCCCTGAGGACACTCCCATGCCCGCGCTGCCTTTCTACCAGGTCGATGCCTTCGCCAGCCGCCCCTTCGAGGGCAACCAGGCCTGTGTCATGCCGCTGGATGCCTTCCTGCCGGATGACACGCTGCAGAAGATCGCGGCGGAGAACAATGTGGCGGAGACCGCCTATCTCGTTCCGTCTGCGGAAGGTGTGTGGCAGCTGCGCTGGTTCACGCCCGCTGTCGAGGTGCCCCTTTGCGGCCATGCCACGCTCGCCTCGGCCCACACCCTGTTCGAAACCGGCGCCGCCACCGGCGATACGATCCACTTCGACACGGTCCGCTCCGGCCGCCTCACCGTCCGGCGCCTCGAGGGCGGCCTTCTGGAGATGGACTTCCCCTCCGCCCCCATCCAGCCTGTTCCGGTCACGGACGAGATCGCAGACGCCTTCGGCGCCCGCCCAATCGAAGCCTGGGCCGGCATGTTCTATGCCGCCCGCTTCGAAAGCCCCGAAAATATCCGCCGCCTCGCCCCGGATATCCGCAGGCTGAAGACATTGGGCGCAGAAGGCGCAGGCTGGGACCGGGGCAATTTCGGCTGCTTCGCCCTCGGCGGAGAGAAAGGTGCAGAGGCCACAAGCCGCTTCTTCGCCCCCGGCTCCGGCATTGATGAAGACCCCGCCACCGGCAGCTGGCACACCATGCTCGCCCGCATCCTCGCCGAACATTTTGACATGCCGGCGGCCCGCTGCCACCAGGCCTATCCCGGCCGCGGCGCCGATATCGGCGTCAGGCTCGAAGGCGACCGCTGCAAACTCACGGGAACAGCCGTGACGGTGATTGAGGGCCGGTTCCGGATCTAAGCCGGCACTTCCTTCCCCGCCCAGTCGAAACACTTCCCTGAATCCTCCGGCCCCAGACGATCGATCACGTCCAGCAGGTATCCCGCCGATACCTCAGGCGTGAACAGCTTCTCCTTTGAAACGCCGGACTGGAACGGCTTCGACAGGCCGGTATCCACCGTACCCGGATGAAGTCCCACGCAGATCGCCCCCGGCGCGCGCCGCGCCTGTTCGATGGCATAATTGCGCACCAGCATGTTCAGCGCCGCCTTCGACGCACGATAGGCGTGCCATCCGCCCAGCCGGTTATCCGTGATCGACCCCACCCGCGCCGACAGCGCCGCAAACACGCTCCGCTCCGCGCGCGGCATCAGGGGCAGCATGTGTTTGGCAATCAGCGCCGGCGCAATCGTGTTGGCCGCAAACACACGCTCGAAGGCTTCCTTGCTTTGCTGGCGATAGCTCTTTTCCGGCTGCAGGCCCTCGCCATCAGACAGGATGCCCGAGGCCACAATGCAAAGCCCCACCGGCCCGCCCGCGCCGATCACCTCGGCGGCCCTTGCCAGCGCCGCCTCATCCAGGAAATCCGCTTCAAGCGCCTCGGCGCCCTCAACGCCCGCCCCGCTGCGCGACACTGCAAACACGCGCGCATAGCCGCCCCGGGCCACCAGCGCCTCAGCCAGCGCCCGCCCGACCCCGCCCGAACTTCCGAATACAACTGCAACCATACCGCAGCATTTAGGACACCGGACAGGTGCGAAAAGAGATGGCCGTGCGATAAGGGGCCGAACCGCTGCCTATCGGATGCGGCACGTCTCCCGCAAACACCGGGCCAGGGTTTCCAGCGCGAGAGAGAGGCAGACACGGCTGGCTTCGGTATCTCCGCTGTCGGACTCCAGGAGTCCGATAGCATAACACGCGCTGCGAGACTCGAGATAATACTGATGGCAATTGATGGCGCAGGCTGTGCGATCATCTTCCGGCTCGCCGGCCGGTCGGGATTGGTACAAGGGCTGTCCGGCTTCGCCTGAAAACTGCGCGAGATAGTAGGCTGAGAAAGACACCGGATCATTGACGTTGAACGGGCAACCGCTGCCATTTACGGAGAAGCATCCCCCTGGGGCGCCTTGTGCGAATGCAGCTCCGGACAGGATCCCAACTGTCAAAGCAAGGCCAGCAAATCTGCCGATATGCATGATCATCTCTCACTCCCTTACCGTTCGACCTGAAGATTACATCGAGGGGGGGTCTGTCAACCTATGGTAACACATCGGAGCATGGGGCGCCAACAGAAACTTCACGAAAGTTACAAGCTCAGACCGGGTGCTGCGCCCGCTCGAATCCACGACTGCAAAAGGAAGGTGGTGCCGCTTAGGTGACTTGAACACCTGACCCCATCATTACGAATGATGTGCTCTACCAGCTGAGCTAAAGCGGCGTGCCGTTGTGGGCAGGCCCCGCATATACTGGCAGGGCGGGAGGGGTGCAAGGCCTCAAAACCTGTCCCCACGCGGTGTTATGCCGGACGCCGCAAAGCGGCGATCCGGGACCTTCTCCCTGCATCATCCCGCACGAGCGGCATTGGCTATACTTCCGTCTGCGTCTCAACCTTCGTCACTCCCGACGGGCAAGGCCCGTCTGGGAGCCCATCTCCTGCAGCTGTCTCAGGGAATATGGAGGGCGCTGGAGATGGGCCCCCAGATACGCTGACGCGTATCGGGGGTGACGAGTACCTCAGCACCCGTCTCCAAACACGGCTCCCTCAATCCTCATCCGGCGCATAGTCGAGCGGCGGGGTCACCTGACCGGTGGCGGCGCGGGGCGGGGCGACGGGGCCGTCATCGGCCATTGGCAGGGCGAGTACGCGGCCCGCTTCCATCTCGCGGCCATAGCTTTCATAGCGCGGATGGATCAGCTCTCCCACATCCCCGAACGTGTAGACCATCCGGCTCCAGCCGGCCCGGTCAAAGTCGAAGGCATTCCCCTTGGGGTCGATGTCAGACCAGTCCGGCTCGCGCGAGGCCGAGGCCGCCATCCGGCCCCAGCGATTGGCTTCCTCCATGTCGCCATAGCCTTTCAGGGCCCGCTCCATCAGCAAGCAGAGGCGGCCGGTGGGGTTCTCCTCCACCAGCAGGGCAAGGCTGCGGATCGCCTCGACCCAGCTGCCGGAATCCATGGCGATCTCGGCGGCGAGGATCCGGCTTTCGCGGTGATTGGGGTTCATCTCGATCAGCGCTTCCAGGCGCGCGGCAATGTGCTGGCGCGTATCCTGCGGCACGAGGCGGCGGGAGAGCTGCGCCAGCGCCGGGTGCGGCCGCGCTTTCCAGCCAAGCTCCAGTACGCCCTGGGCGGCCTTGGCCTTGCCATCCATCATCAGGAAGCGCGCGCCATGATAGGCGGCCGGCGGGAAATCCGGCGCGGAGCGGATCGCATCGGCGAGCGATTTCTGCGCCGCCGGTTTCTCTGCCTGCGGCAGGGCGAGCCCGCGCGCGGTATAGAGCACGGCGCGGCGGCGTTTCAGGTGCAGCGCCTCGATCAGGTCGCGCTTTTCGGCCAGAACCAGCGTTTCCAGCGCCTTGTCCCAGTCGCCCTTGGCCACATGGATGTCGAACAGGGAATTGAACGGCCAGTCTGCGTCAGAGCGCAGCTCGAGGGCTTCGCGGGCGCGCGTTTCCGCCGTCAGCGGGTCGCCGCGGGCAGAGGCGGCAGTGGCTGCGCCGCGCAGGCCGGCCAGCTGGCCGCCGGGCAGGCGGGTGAGCAGCCCCCAGGCGCGTTCAGCGCCCGCCCAGTCATCATTGGCTTCGGCCGCGCGTGCTTCCAGCAGCAGCTTGAGGCGCTCATCCTCGGCATGGCGCATCGCCTTCTTCGCAAGGCGCAGGGCCGCCTTGGCGTCGCCGCCTTCGGCGGCCAGCAGGCCCTCGGCGAGGGCGGCATTGGCCTTGCGGGTGCGGGCAAGGCGCTGCGCCTTGCTGATCCGTCCCGGCAGCACCAGCAGGCCGGTCGCAATCCACCAGGCCAGCGCGATCAGGCCGCCAAACACCAGGATCAGGATGGCCGCAATGCCGGAGCGGATCGAGACGATTTCCTGACCGACAGGGAAGGTCACCTCGCCCGGCAGGCTGAAGGCCCACCAGGCCAGCACGGCGCCGACTGCAATCAGCAGGAGGACGAAAACAAACAGGAAAAACCGGCTCATCGGTTCAGTTCTCCGGCTCGATCAGGCTGAGGCGCACCGCTTCGAGCGCAGCATCGAGGGTGATGCGCCGGTTCGCTTCGCGGGTCCAGCCCCCGGCCACGTCTGCGGCGGGGCCGGTCAGGGCTGAGAGGGCGGTGACCGCCCCGGCAAGGTCGCCCGCAGACAGCTGGCGGCTGGCGCGGTCGAGCGCGGCGCTGACAGGATCGTCGCCGCTATCAGCGGGGCGCACGGTGACCGCATCGCCGAACACCCGGTTCAGCCAGGATAGCTGGGTCTGGCTCGCGGCGGCATTGGCGTGTGCCTGCAGGGCATCGGCGCGCATGGCGGTGAAGCTCGCCTGCAGCGCGGAAAGCGTCGGCACGCCGCCGATGAAGGGGGTCAGGCGGCGCACGCTCTCGGTGTCCGGCGCCGCTGCGCGCAGGGCGCGGTAGTCGGATTCAAAGCCTTCCCCCCGGCGGGCCGCGCGGTCGATGGCGGCGAGCGCCTGAGCCGCTTCGGCGCGGCGCAGCGCTTCGGGGCCGGGCAGCCGGGCGACGGCTTCGGCGAGGCGGGTTTCCAGCGCGCTGAGGCGAACTTCCAGCGCGCGGATGGCGTCTGTCTGCGCGGTTTCGCCCGCTTCGGCGCGTTCCAGCGCGTCAAGGCGGTCCGAAATCGCGCGCAAATCGGCAAAGGCGGTGCCCTCGCCCATCGCTTCGTCGAGGCGGCGGGAGGCTTCATCCAGCTCGCGGATCAGCCCGGCCAGTTCCGGCGCGGCGGGGGCGGTCTGGGACAGGCGCTGTTCCAGCGCTTCCTGGCGTTCCGCCAGCGCCGCGAACTGCACCGCCACCGGATTGCCGGCCGGCGGGCCATCGCGCCCGAGACCCGCGCCAAGCATTCCGCCGCCTGCACCCAGAAGCGCGGCGATGGCAGCGGCCAGCGTCACGCCCGGCCAGCCGGGGCCACCGGGACCCTTCGGTGCGGGCGCGGGATCGGGCGCCGGCTCGAACTGGGCGTCGATCGGTTCGTCATCCGGGCCGGGCGGGGAGGCGGTCTTGTCCGTCATCTCTTCCTTTCGTCTGAATCGCCGTGGCAGAAGTGTGGCACAGCCCGCCCCTGCGGCAAAGCGAGGCGGTCACCCGGTTCAGGCAAGCGCTGATTTAAGCGCGGCCATCAGTGCGGCTTCATTGGGGCGGGCGGCAATCGCGCGCGCCGCTGCGGGCAGATGCGCTAGCGGTTCAGCGGCAGCCTCCGAAATTGCGGCGATGACGGCATGGGCCAGCGGCGGCTGGCTGGCGGCGAGCGCGTCTGCGGCCTTGGCGGAATGGACCAGCACCGCGCACCGGCTGCCGGAGGTGAGCACCTCCAGAGCTTCAGAAGAGAGCGCAGGTGCGGCCTCGGTCCGGTAGGGCGCGGCAAAGCGGGCTTCGAGCCCGCCCGCCTGAAGGGCGGCGACCAGCTGGCCGGCGGCCGCTTTGTTGGCGATGTGGAGGAGGGGGCCGGAGAGGTCATCGCGCCGGGCAAGGATCAGGCCGGCCAGCGCTGCCGCGTCGCCATCGCTTTCCACGACCGGCGTAAAGCCTGCCTCCCTCGCCGCCTCAGCCGTTGACGGGCCGACGCACCAGGCGGCGAAGGCTGCGGTCTCCCCGGCGCGGGCGGCCGTGAAGGCGCGCACGCCATTCGCGCTCGTGAAGACAATGTCGCGCACGCCTTCCAGCGCCTCAGCGGCCAGGCCCGTTTCGACAATGCGCAGCATCGGCGACACGATGGGCCGGTAGCCGAGGGCGGCGAGGCCTGCAGCGGTTTCGTCCGCGCCCGGCTGGGTGCGCGTGACGATGACGGGATGGCTCACCGCTCGTCCCCGAAGACGGGCAGGGCCTCCTTCGCGGCAAAGATGATTTCCTGCGCGACCGCGCGGCCGAGCGCAGCGAGCTGGCTCTCGGTGGCTTCCTTGCGGCAGACCCCGTCGCCGCGCCAGCGCGCGCGGCCATCCGGGCTCAGCACTTCGCCGATCAGTTTCCACTCATCGCCCTGATCGAAGAGGTGCGCGGCAATCGGCGTACGGCAGCTGCCATCGAGCTTTTCAAGGAAGGCGCGCTCGGCAATCGCGGCGGCGGCGCTGGGCGCATGGTTCAGCTGGCGCATCACGGCGACGACATCCGGGTCTGCATCCTCGCGCATGACCACGCCGATGATGCCCTGGCCGGCAGCGGGCAGCATGTCTTCCAGCGGGACCGGCACGGCGACCTCGGCGAGGCCGAGGCGGGTGAGCCCTGCCATGGCCAGGAAGGTTGCGTCGGCCTGTCCTTCCTCCAGCTTGCGCATCCGTGTGGCGACATTGCCCCGGAAGGTGACCACTTTCAGGTCGGGCCGCAGGGCAAGGGCCTGCGCTTCGCGGCGGAGGGAGGCGGTGCCGAGCAGGGCGCCCTCGGGCAGCTCCTGCAGCGCGCGGGCGGATTTCGAGACGAAGCCGTCGCGCGGGTCCTCGCGCTGCGGGAAGGCCACGAACATCTGGCCGGGCGGCAGCTGGGAGGGCACATCCTTCAGGCTGTGGACGGCAAGGTCCAGCTCGCCATTCGTCAGCCCGTCATCGAGTTCGCGCGTGAACAGGCCCTTGCCACCGGAATTGATCAGCCGCTCGGTCGTCAGCTGGTCGCCCTTGGTGGTGAAGGTCACGATCTCGGCTTCGAGGGCGCCGCCGGAGGCTTCCTTCAGGCTCGCAGCGATCTGATGGGCCTGCGCGAGCGCGAGCGGGGAGGCGCGGGTGCCGAGGCGAAGGCGCCTTGCGCCGGGAGTGGTATGTTCAACAGTCATAATCCTCCCTAGCCGGGCTTTGGCGCGTTGCCAATTGACGCCGGAGTGGCAAGGGCGTAACTCGGCATATCGAAAAACGGAAAGACCCCGGAGACTCGCCCATGATGCGCGCTACTTTTTCGGCCCTCGCCCTGATTTTTGCTGTTACCGCCTGCGCCCCTGATACCGGCCCAGCCCCGCCCGTGGCCCTGTCGGCCGAGGAGCAGGCGGCGCTGAGCGAGCGGCTGAACGCCTGGTTTGATGAGAAGTATGAGGAGCAGCTGCTGCGCAGCCCGATCCAGCTGACATTCCTGGGCCGCAAGGACCGGCATGGTGAGGTGGATTGCGTCACGCTGGCCTGCGCTGAGGACAATGTGGCGTGGATGATGGCGGCGACCGAGGAGCTGAAAGCCAGCTTCGATCCGCGCCAACTCTCTCCGGCCGACCGGGATTCTTTCGATCTTTGGGTCTACCAGGCTGAGCAGCAACAGGCGGGGCTCGCTTTCCGCGACAATGGCCTCGTCTTCGACCAGATGACAGCGATCCACTCCTTCATCCCGACCTTCCTGATCCAGTTCCATGCCGTAGACGAGGAATCCGATGCACGCGATTATGTCTCCCGGATTGGGGAGGCGGCACGGGCCCTTCGGGAGCTGATCGAGATTGCCGAGATGCGAGCCGGCAAGGGCGTGCATGCGCCGCGCTTTGCCTATCAGGGGGTGATCGAGGAGTCGCAGAAGATCCTGACCGGGGCTCCGTTCACGGATGGTCCGGACTCGGCTCTGTTTGCAGATTTCAAGGCCGATGTGCAGGCGCTTGTCGAGGCAGAAAAAACGACCCCCGAAACGGCCGCCGCGCTGATCGCGGATGCCGAAGCGGCCCTGACCGGCGATTTCAAGAGCGCCTATGAGGCGCTGATCGCCTTTGCGGAGGCCGACCTTGTGAACTCGCCGGACCCCACCGGCCCGCAGGGCACCAGCACGCAGCCGAATGGCACGGCCTATTACAACCAGATGCTCGCCCAGCAGACGACCACCAGCCTGACGGCAGACCAGATCCACGAGATCGGCCTGCAGGGCGTCGCGCGCATCCGCGGCGAAATGGAAGCGATCAAGCAGAGCGTCGGCTTTGAGGGGACGCTGGAGGAATTCTTCGCGATGATGCGGGATTCCAAGGATGATCCGCGCTTCTACTATCCGAATACGGATGAAGGCCGTCAGGCCTATATCGGCGACGCCACCGATGCAATCGAGACGATCAAGGCGGTTCTGCCGGATTATTTCGGCATCCTGCCGAAGGCCGACCTGATCGTGAAGCGGGTGGAATCCTTCCGCGAGCAGGCGGGCGCCGCCCAGCATTACTTCCCCGGCACGCCGGACGGCTCTCGCCCCGGCATCTATTATGCGCACCTCCTGGACATGAGTGCGATGCCCAAGAGCGAGTTGGAAGTCGTCGCCTATCATGAGGGGCTGCCCGGCCACCATATGCAGCTCTCGATTGCGCAGGAGCTGACCGGCGTTCCGCAATTCCGGACGCAGGCTGGGTTCACCGCCTATATCGAAGGCTGGGCGCTCTATTCGGAACGGCTGGCCTCGGAGATGCCGGGCACGTTTGAAGATCCGTACTCGAATTTCGGCCGGCTCGGCTCTGAAGTCTGGCGCGCGATCCGCCTTGTGCTCGATACCGGCCTGCACGCCAAGGGCTGGACCGAGGAGCAGGCGGTGGAATATTTCCTCGCTAATTCTCCGACCACGGATCTTCAGGCGCGTTCGGAAGTCCAGCGCTATATCGTGATGCCGGGGCAGGCGACGTCCTACATGATCGGGATGCTGGAAATCCTGGAAATGCGCGACCGTGCCCGCGCAGAGCTTGGCGACAAGTTCGACATCCGCGCCTTCCACGACACGGTGCTCGGAGGTGGCGCACTGCCGCTGGCGATGCTGAACGCCAAGGTCGACCGCTGGATCGCGGAGGTGAAGGCGGCGGGCTGAGGCGCGCGCTTCGTATTCAGGTGAAATGGCAGCCGCCTCTGGAAACAGGGGCGGCTGTTTTCATTGGGGCGCCGCCTGAACCCCTCTCCCTTGGGAGAGGGGCAGGGGTGAGGGGGGGCCTACGTCTCAGCGCAGTGATCCCGGGAAGTGTTGCGCCCCCTCATCCCCAACCCCTTGCTCAGGCAATCGCAATGCGATTTCTTTTCTTCGCAAGCCCAAGGGAGAAGGGGCTTTGATTATGATAGCGCTATCAGATTTTCCTTGACCCCGGCGCCTGCCTGCCAAATCCTGTCTTCTCATAAGGAGAAGACCGGGGAGGTTACCGATGTTGCGACAAGCTCTGGCTGCCAGTGCGGCTGTTTTGCTGATGGCGTGCGGCGCGCCGCCGGAGGACCCGTTTGCGGGGCTTCCGGTAGTGAACACCGATGGGACCAATCCCATCGTGCGCGACAAGTTCACCGCCGATCCCGCGCCGCTGGTGCATGACGGGCGGCTATGGCTCTATGTGGGCCATGACGAGGCGGGCGAGGGGGAGATGTTCAACATCACCGGATGGCTCGTCTATTCGACCGAGGACATGCGAACCTGGGTCGATCATGGCTCGGTGATGAAGCCCACGGATTTCAGCTGGGCGATCCGCGATGCCTGGGCGTCGGAAGTGATCGAGAAGGATGGCCGCTTCTGGTTCTATACGACGGTCGAGCATG
The DNA here is from genome assembly GCF_046313735.1 of Hyphomonas sp. Classification (GTDB taxonomy): domain Bacteria; phylum Pseudomonadota; class Alphaproteobacteria; order Caulobacterales; family Hyphomonadaceae; genus Hyphomonas. The sequence continues at coordinate 42,945 of NZ_JBKBXW010000025.1, read as the reverse complement.
ATGACACCGATCATGGCAAGGCGATTGGCGTTGCCGTGTCGGATTCGCCGACGGGGCCATTCGTGGATGCGCGCGGTTCGGCGCTTGTGAAGAACAGCGATACGGACGGGCCGCACTGGTGGGACGATATCGACCCGACCGCCTTCGAGGATGATGACGGCACGGTCTGGCTCTACTGGGGCAATGCGCATCTCTATTATGCCCCGCTCGCGCCGGATATGATCAGCTTTGCAGATGAGATCAGGCGCGTGGAGGTGGATCATTTCGTCGAGGGGCCGTGGCTGTTCAAGCGGGGGGAGATTTACTACCTCGCCTATGCCGGCATTGATGAGACCGAGCATGACTGGGAACAGATTTACTACGCCACCGCGCCCACGGTGACGGGGCCGTGGACCTTCCGTGGAAAGATCATGGGCATCGCCGAGAACAGTTTCACGATCCATCCGGGCATCGCGGAATTCAAGGGCGACTGGTACCTCTTCTATCACAATGGCGCCCTGTCGATTGACGGGGTCGAGGGCGCGCTGGGGCGGCGCTCGGTGCGGGCCGAGCATATGTATTTCAATGAGGACGGAACGATCCGGCCGGTTGTGGCGACGGATGAGGGGGTGAGTGTGGCGAGAGGGGAGTGAGGGGTTGGTTCCCCCTCCGCCCCTGCGGGGCACCTCCCCCGTAAACGGGGGAGGATAAGAGGGCGTCTGGATGCAACCTCATCCTCCCCTGCGAAGCGGGGGAGGTGCCCGAAGGGCGGAGGGGGCTGCCTGCCTCAAGGTGAGCCCTTGCTTGCTTGCGTGCGGCGCCTACGCTCTCCATCGGAGGATCACGCCGATGGACCTGAATTTCCCGCCGCATGTCGAGGCTTTCCGGGCGCAGGTGCGCGGCTGGTTCGAGACCGAATTCCCGAAAGACATCATCGCCAAATACAAATCCGGCACCCCGCTGACGACAGAAGATGTGCGCCGCTCGGAAATGGCGCTGGGCGCGAAGGGGTGGCTCGCGGCGGCCTGGCCGAAAGAATATGGCGGGCCGGGCTGGGGGCTGGAGGAGCAATACGTCTTCGATGAGGAGCTTGAACGCGCCGGCGTGCCGACGGTGACGCCGATGGGCGTGATCTATGTCGGCCCGGTGATCTACACGTTCGGGAGCGAGGCGCAGAAAGCTGAGTGGCTGCCGGGCATCCGTGATGGTTCGGTCGGCTGGGCGCAGGGCTATTCGGAGCCGGGGGCCGGATCGGACCTGGCGAGCCTTGAGTTTTCCGCTGAGCTGAAAGACGGCGTCTACACCCTCAATGGCCACAAGATCTGGACCTCCGCTGCGCAGCACGCGGACTGGATCTTCCTGCTCGCGCGAACCAGCCGGGGCGAGAAGAAGCAGCAGGGCATCAGCTTCATCTGCTGCCCGATGGACGCGCCGGGCCTGACCGTGAAGCCGATCATTACCATCGACGGCGCCCATGCGCTCAATGAGGTGCTGTTCGATAATGTCACCGTGCCGGAAAGCTACCGCATCGGCGAGGAGGGCAAGGGCTGGACCTATTCGCAATACCTGCTCGGCTTCGAGCGCACCTCCTATGCCCGCATCGGCGGCAAGCGGGCTATGCTGCGCCATGTCCGCGCGCTCGCCTCGGCGGCGCCGGAGGGCAGCAATGAGCGGCTGATCAATGATGCCGGATTCGCAATGCGGCTTGCCTCTGCCGAGATCGCGGTGGACGGCCTCGAAATGACGGTATTCCGTATCCTGTCGAGTGTGGCGGCGGGCGGATCGCCGGGGGATGCGGCCTCAACTGTCAAGATTCTGGCCACCGAGACCCATCAATTGATCACGGAGCTGTTCCTTGACGCGGCCGGACCCCATGCCGGACACAAAGGGCCTTCCTCCGGATCGTCCCCGCGCGATATATCGGCTTACTTCGCGGGGCGGGCGCAGTCGATCTATGGCGGCACGAACGAGATCCAGAAGAACATCATTGCGCGCAAGGTGCTGGGGCTCTGACGTATGCGTCTTTTCAATATTCCGGTTATCCCGCTGCTGCTGACGCTGGCGGGGCTGGTGCCGTTCGTGGCGCCCGCTGCGCTGATGTGGATGTCCGGCAGCCAGCCGATCCGCACGGCGCAGGCGGCCCTTGTGCTGATCGTATACGGGGCGATCATCCTGTCCTTCCTCGGCGGGGTGCGCTGGGGCGCTGAAATCAATGCGCAGGGCAGCGGCGGCATTCCGCGCGGCGGGCTGATGTACCTCTCTGTGCTGGGCTCGCTGGCCGGCTGGGGGCTGGTGCTGTGGGCGGTGCTGGGGCAGCTTGGCTGGCCGGTCTTTGCGGCAGCGGCCGGCGCGCACCTCGTCCACATGGCGTGGGATGCGAACGGGGCGGGGATGCCCTTCTGGTACCGCCGGCTGCGCCTCTTCGCAGGCAGCGGCGCGGCGCTGTCGCTGGCGGCTGCGGCGGCGGCCTATGCCTTGCGGTAGCTGTTCAGGGTGATCGCGGCGGCGGCAAAGCTAAGGGCGGCAAGGCCGGCCGAGACGACCCCGTTCCAGCCCGCCATCGACAGGCCGAGGATGTAGAACGGCGCCTCATTGCAGGCCGGCAGCTGGATCGGCTGGTCCAGCCCGCCCATCGCGAACGGGTCGACATTGCCGCCGACCGAACATCCCGCCGGCGGCGGAAAGATGCGCCATTCGACCCCTGCGTGATAGCCCGCCACAACGACGCCGACGAGGAAGACGAGGCCGATCAGCACATTCAGCGCGATGATGAAGCGCCGCTTCGGCATGAACCGCCACCAGGCAAGCCCGGTCGCAATCATCGCGATCAGCGCCCAGTAGACCTCCCGCTGGCGCAGGCAGAGGGGGCAGGGGTAAAGCCCGCCGAACTGTTCGAAGGCATGGGCCGCCGCCAGCATCAGGGCCGAGGCGGCAAGCGCGAGGACTGGCCAGCGCCAGCCTGTGAGGGCAGAGGTCAGGGTCTGCATGCTCGCCCATGTCTGCCGCGCTGCAGGCTGAGCGCAATGCGGCGCAGCGTCACGAGCCGGTCGCGGCGCTAACGACGAGGCCGATGCCGGTCAGCGCGCCCAGGACCAGCGCGCCGATCCAGGCCGTGCCGACGATACAGCCGCCGATGACGGCAAGCCCATCCTTCTGCATCAGGCCGAAGGCGGTGACGGCGACGGCGAAGCCCGGCACGGTATTGGTCGCCGGCAGGGGCACCAGGATCGAGGCGCAGAAGCAGAACAGGAGCGCGCCGATGACGCGCTCGGACACCGGCCCGGTGATGAAGCTCAGACGCGGGCGGATGATCGCCTCGATCCAGCCGAGCCATTTGCGCCCGCCGCGGGCCATCTGGGTGAGGCCCTTCTTGTCGATCTTGCGCGCGCCGAGCTTTGCCGGCAGCCACGGCTCCTCCCGCCCGATCAGCATCTGGAAGGCCAGCGCCAGCATCGGCAGGGCAACGATCTGCGGCACGCCATAAAGGAACGGGATGCAGCAGGGCAGCGCCAGCAGGAAGAGGCCCGCGCCGAACGCGCTCTCGTCCAGCCGGTCGAAGATCTCCCGCAGGGAAAAGCCTTCCTCAGGCGCCGCGTCGGCGAGGTCCTCGATCGTCTGGAGCAGGGTGCGCGGGGCGGTGTCTGCCGCGCCGGTGGCGGCGGCGGATACGGGGGAAGACGGGGTCATGATGCAGCCCTTATAGACCTCGGAGATTGACAGATCATCCCCCCCTCATGCAGGACTTGCGCCGCCCGACCGGGCGCCCCTGTGGCGAAATGGCAGACGCGGCGGATTCAAAATCCGCTTCTGGCAACAGAGTGCTGGTTCGAGTCCGGCCAGGGGCACCATCTCAGACTCCGTGAGCGTCCGCTTGCGTCCATAAACATCCATAAAAAACAAATACTTATCGAGATTTTGGCGGCTGTTTCGTCCATGGCCGTCCGTTGGCATTTTGCCAAATTTTGGTCGATTTTTTCGAAAATGTTGGCATTCTCTGCGGATCGAAGTGGTAACCTTAGGGAGAAATGCCAACAATGAAACTGACCGACCTTCACATCCGGAAGCTTAAGCCGGGGCCGAGAACCGCGCGATACAGTGACGGGCATGGTCTTTTCCTCGAAATCACGCCCCAGGGCTCGAAGCTCTGGAAGATGGCCTACCGGTTCGACGGGAAGCAGAAGACGCTGTCGTTTGGGAAGTATCCTTTCGTCACCCTGTTGCGCGCGCGCGAAAAGTGCGCCGAGGCAAAGGCCCAGCTCTATGACGGCCTCGACCCTCGCGAAAAGGAGAAGGCCGAGGCCCGAGTGAAGGTAGCCCGGACAGAACACACGTTTGCGAAGATCGCGGCGGGGCTGCAGGAGAAGCGGAAGAAGGAGGGGATTTCGAAGGCCACCCTCCAGAAGCGCGACTGGTTCATCCGGTTCGTAAACTAAGGATCTCGGCGACATGCCAATAACCGAGATCAAGCCGGTGGACATTCTCGTGCCGCTCCGCAGGCAGGAAGCGCGCGGGAACTACGAAACCGCCCGCCGCATGCGCTCTTCCATAGGGCAGGTGTTCCGTTATGCCGTCGCCACCGCGCGCGCCGACCATGATCCCACTTTTGCGCTGAGGGACGCCCTAATCACGCCCAAGGTCCAGCACATGGCGGCGCTGACAAAGCGGGAGGATTTCGCGAGGCTGCTACAGGTGATCTGGACCTATGAGGCGGGGTCAGAAATTACGCGCTCGGCGCTGAAGCTAATGGCCATGCTCTACACCCGGCCCGGAGAGCTGCGGCTGGCGCACTGGAATGAGTTTGACTTCGAGAAGCGGGTCTGGACGCTCCCGGAAGAGCGGATGAAGATGCGCCGGCCGCACCATAAACCGCTCGCGGAACCGGTCATCGCAATTCTCAAGGACCTGCGGTCGCAGACTGGCAGCCGCGTTAGGGTGTTTCCATCCCTGACCGGGAAGGACCGGTCGATCAGCGAAAACACAATGAACCAGGCCTTACGCCGTATGAGCTTCACGAGGGAAGAAATGACGTCACATGGCTTCAGGTCGAGCGCCTCGACTCTCCTGAATGAAAGCGGTCTCTGGAATCCCGATGCGATCGAGGCCGAGCTGGCGCATGCCGACACCAATCAGGTCCGGCGGATCTATCACCGGGCACTCTACTGGGAGGAGCGGGTGAAGATGGCTGATTGGTGGGCGGATGAAGTGCTGACGATGGCGCGGGGGAGGTGAGGTGGACCGGCGCAGCGCTAATTTGGGTCTGGCCTTGATTTCGGGAGCGATCCGATTTCGATTGTGCTTGCCACCCGTCGAGCCGGACCTCTTCATTCTTCTGCCGATAGACAGCAAACTGATCGGTTTGAGATTTGCAATACTAGCGCACCACGAGTGAGCCAATCGGATCAGAATTGTGCTCTGCCTCCAATTGAACGGCTCGGATCAGGGGGCTGGGTCACGAATAACGATAAAATATTGTTGGCATATTTGATGGCCCAGACTCAGAGGTCTGATTTTTCCATTACAGAACAGGTGCTTGCGGGAGCCTCGAGTCCGGCCAGGGCACCATACCGCTCGTCTGAGCCTTATCATCCGATGAACGCGGCCTGCAGTGGATAATCCGCCATCGCCTCGTACCGGGAGGGGCCGCCTTTGCGGCCGGGCCGGCTCTCGTAGAGGTGGAAGTGGGTGGCGGGTAAGGGGCCGGCGCGGACGGCGTGGTGGGTTTCGGTCCAGCGGCGGGCGGCCTCCAGCGGCGTGCCGTGCAGGTAGGCCAGGGTGATGTGCGGCGTGTAGGGGCGCCGCTCCAGCGGGAGGCCGAGGCGGCGGGCTGCGCGCTCGCAGGCGCTGGCAAGGCCGCGCAGCTCGTCGCTCTCTCGGACGCGGGCCCAGACGGCCGTCGGCTCGCGGCGGCCAAACCAGCCAGCGCCTTCCAGCACAATATCGAAGGCGGGCGCGCTGATCTCGCCCAGCTGCTCATCAAGGTCCCGGGCCTGGGCCCCGGTCAGCCCGCCGTAAAAGCAGAGTGTGATGTGGAAGTTTTCCTCCGGACGCCAGCTGGCCCCGGGCAGGTCGTCCTGAAGGGCAGAGAGCTGGCCGGCAATGTCGTCCGGCAAGGGCAGGGCGGCGAAGAGGCGGTGCATGTGCCTCTTCACCACAGATTGCCGGGGCTGGGAACCGGCCTCAGCCGGTCTTTCCAGAAGGGCGAGCCGGCTTCAGCCGGCCAGGGCCTCGAGCTTTCCGAAATGCTCTGCCAGCAGATAATAGAAGGTGACGCGCGATTTCTGGCCGCCTTCATCCTTCATCTTGTCACAGACCGCCTGGATCGCCTCGTCGAGTTCCTGCTGCTTGTGGGCGAGGCCCAGCTTGCCCCGGCACCATTTCTCCCGCACCCGGTCGAGTTCGCCGGAATCCGAGCAGGCGACCAGCGAGCTGTCGCGATTGCGAAGGGCAATTCCCAGATGGCCGACGATGCGTTCGGCGGCGGCCTGATTGTAGCCGTTTGCGTATTTCCTGATGTTCTCAGCGTAAGCAGAAGCATCCGCCATTATAATCCCCTTCCGTGTTCTACTTTCCTGGCGTGGTGCGGTTGAGAAGATCCCCCCTCAAGGACTCCTTCCACAAGGGAAGGTTTATCGGTGGTCAATCGCGTGTCAATGAAATGTAAATGGCTGCACCTGCTTCATTTGCGGCAGGATGAGCATCACTGTCCAGTTTGTGTCGATACTGAGTCGCAAGTGTCGTTCATTTGACACTGAGCAGTAGAGGCAGCCATCTTGCGGTTGTGCATCCCGGCCCGTCTTTCGCCTGTATTGGTAACAGGATGCGGGCCTGACGAATCAGTGGGACAGAAGATCGGTTTTCCTTGCGAAGGCGGGCCAATGTCACCATATTCCCGCGGTAACGGCGCCGGGTGCGGCGCGGCGTTCAATGAAAGGACTTGGAACCCATGAATGAATTCAACCGGAGCTTCGGTGCGGTTGATGCCCGCTCGATGGACACCTCCATCAATGCCGGACTTCGCTCGTTCATGCTGGGGGTCTACCAGAAACTGGCCCTTGGCATTGCGCTGTCCGGCGGCATCGCCTTCCTGGTGGGCTCTTCGCCCGCCCTTTTCGGTGTGCTGGTCGGCACGCCGCTGTTCTACCTTTTCCAGTTCGGCCCGCTGGCGCTGATCCTCGGCTCGGCCTTCCTGATGAAGAACCCGTCTCCGCTGGGCACGGGCATCGTCTACTGGGCGGTGGTCGTGATGCTCGGCGTCTGTCTGTCGATCTGGGTCGCGATGGCCTCGGCCGGCATGAGCGGCGCGACGCGCGCAGGCACCGGCCTGTCGCCGACCTTCTACACGATGGCGAAGGCCTTCCTGCTGACGGCTTCGGCCTTCGGTGCGCTGAGCCTGTTCGGCTACACGACCAAGACGAACCTGCGCCCGATAGGCATCATCGCCGTCTTCGCGCTGTGGGGTGTCGTCGGCCTGTCGCTGCTGAGCCTGCTCTTCCCGCCTTCGGGCATGTTCGAGCTGATCGTGCAGATCGGCGTGCTCGGAATCTCGGGCGTGCTGGTGGCTTTCCAGACGCAGGAGCTGAAAGAGGGCTACTTCGCCCATGAAGGCAACCAGCGTTCGCTGGCCGTGATGACGAACTGGGGCGCCCTCAACTTCTTCATCATGTTCTACAACATGTTCACCATCCTGATGTCGCTGCTCTCGCGCGACTGATCAGGAGGGGACACCTCCCAGACCTGCAAACGCCCCGCGAGCCAGCCTCGCGGGGCGTTTCACATTTTGGCCGCATTGCAACCGGCAACCGCCTCGGCTAGGGGTCCGGCGCAACCGTTTCCGCGTCCATTGTCTTCAGGAGAATCCCATGGCCCGCAACAAGATCGCCCTTATCGGCTCCGGCATGATCGGCGGCACACTCGCCCATATCAGCGCCCGGGAGGAACTCGGCGATGTGATCCTGTTCGACATCGCCGAAGGCCTGCCTCAGGGCAAAGGCCTCGACATTGCCGAATCGACGCCTGTTTATGGTGCCTCGGTCGACCTGAAAGGCGTCAACGACTATGCCGGCATCGCCGGCGCGGATGTCTGCATCGTCACCGCCGGCGTGCCGCGCAAGCCGGGCATGAGCCGCGATGACCTGCTCGGCATCAACCTCAAGGTCATGAAGGCCGTGGGCGAGGGCATCAAGGCCCACGCTCCGAACGCCTTTGTCATCTGCATCACCAACCCGCTCGATGCGATGGTCTGGGCGCTGCAGAAATTCTCCGGTCTGCCGACCGCGAAAGTCGTTGGCATGGCGGGCGTGCTGGACTCCTCGCGCTTTGCCTACTTCCTGTCGGAGAAGACCGGCGTGTCGGTGGCCGACATCCACGCCTGGACGCTGGGCGGGCATGGCGACGACATGGTGCCGATGGTGCGCCACTCCACCGTTGGCGGCCTGCCGTTGACCGAGCTCGTCAAGCAGGGCTGGATGAGCCAGGCAGAGCTGGATGCCATCGTCGAGCGCACCCGCAAGGGCGGCGGCGAGATCGTGAACCTGCTGAAGACCGGCTCGGCCTATTACGCCCCGGCGGAGAGCGCCATTGCGATGGCCAAATCCTACCTCGCCGACCAGAAGCGCGTGCTCCCCGTGGCCGCCTATTGCTCGGGCGAGTACGGCCTGAAGGACATGTATGTCGGCGTCCCGACGCTGATCGGCGCAAATGGCGCGGAAAAGATCGTCGAGTTCGATTTCAATGCCGAGGAAAAGGCCATGTTCGACAAATCCGTCGCCTCGGTGAACGGCCTGATCGAGGCTTGCAAGGGCATCGACCCGTCGCTGGTTTAGGCTTTCCGCTTTCGTGCGGACACGAAAAAGGCGGACGTTTGGTGCGTCCGCCTTTTGCGTTTCAGACGCTGAGGCCTTCGATCAGCAGCGGTCGTCGCGGTCGATTTCGAGTTTCACGACGTCGCCGGTGCGGGCATTGATGTCAATCTCGATTTCATAGCCCTCAGCGGTGCAGCCTTCGACTTCCCATTCGCCATCATCGAGTTCGATCTCATCAAGGCGGACCATCCCGCGCGCTTCCGCGATTTCCAGCGCCTCGGCCTTGCTGATGTTCGAGCTGCGATAATCGTCATCAGCGAGCGCCAGAGAGGCCGGGGCGGCCAGCATGATGGCCGCGAGGGAGGCTGCGAGCATGGATTTCATGGGGTCAGTTCCTTCAGTTTCTGTTGTCTCTTCTGCGGCCCGCCAGGCAGCGAACCGTCTCCGGGGACAGGTGCAAGCCTTGTCCGGGCCGGGCGGTGAACTCCGGCTGAACACGCCCTTCAGGTTCAAGCCCCTCTTGATCTGCCGGCTTGATCTATTGTCTGGCTCCTGAAATCCCTAACGGGATGAGCGCGCCTTTGTTCCCGGAAGATCGGCAGTTGCGCATCCGCGATGCGCTGGACGCTGCGCATGAGGCGCTGAAACTGGCGGAGCGCGAACTCGCCGCCACCGGCGAGGACCCGGCGCGGTGGCGCTGGGTGGCGTTGGGGCTGATCAGTGCGCTCCAGGCCGCGCTGATTGCGGCGCTCTCGGGATACGAGACGGCTGACCCGCAGGCGGTGCTGGTGCCGGGCCAGCCAGACCGGGCGGCGCCGCTGGCACTGCTGCTGCGCCGGGCGCGGGGGCCGGATTACCTGCAGCCGCCCGAACGCCCGGATATCAGCGCAGGCACGCTGGAGCGGCTGGACGCGCTGGCGCGCCTGCGCAATGCGGCGGTGCACGGTCTGGCATTTGATCTGCCGGCAGACCCTGCAGCCCTCGCCCGCCCGGCGGTGCGGTTAACCGGTCATCTGCTGATCCGTCATCCGGCGTTCGATCCGCGCCCGCATGGGGTCATGCGCGCCCTGCTGGCAGATGTGATCCGTCGGCTCGAGACGGGGCTGGCGCAAGGCGGTTCATGATTAACGCCAAAGTGACGCCTGCCGGATCATGATGGCGCAATGCGTCTCTTCCGCCCGCTTGCCGTGTCCATGCTGGCGCTCGCCCTGACGGCGGCGGCGCCGGACACATTCACGCGCGCTGACCTCGATGCGCTGGACGCCGAACGGCGCAGCGCGCTGCGCGAACTCGAACGCTTGCAGTCAGCAGGGGAGGAGACGGTGCGCGACCTGCGCACGCTGGACCAGCAGCTGCTGTCAGCCGCGATGGAGGCACGCCGCCGCGAGGAACAGGCCGCGTCTGCCGAGCGCGCGCTGATTGACCTCGGGATGCGGCAGCGCAAGGCGGCGGAGGACCTGCTGGCCAGCGAGGCGGCGTATGAGGACCTGATCGCCGCGCTCGCAGCCGCCAACCGGCGGCGCCCGCCCGCGCTGGTGGTGTCCCCAGGCCAGTCTGGCACGGCGATCCGCCGCGCGGTCCTGATGCGCACGACGCTGCCCCAGCTTGAGGCGCGGGCGGCCGCGATTGCCGCCGATATCGAGAACCTGCAGCGGCTGGAGCAGCAGGTGAGGGGCGAGCAGGCGCGCCTCGATGCGGCCGAGGCAACGCTGGCGCTGAAGCGTGAGGAGATCGAGCAGCTGGCCGCCGTCAAGCGCAGCCAGGCGGAGGGCGTGTCAGGCGATCTGGCCGCGCTCAGGGCCCGCGCTGACCGGCTGGGCCGCGAGGCCGATACGCTGCGCGACCTGCTGGCCGCGCTGCAATCGAACGCGCCGTCCGCGCCGGGCATGAAACCGGCCGCGCGGCCCCAGCTTGCCGCGCTGCGCCCGGCAGCTCCCGCGACGCGCCCGTCTGCCGCTTCGCCGCCGGCGGCGGGATCATCCGCTGCGGTGGCCGCGCGCCCGCTTGGCCGGTCGGCCCTTGGCGGGCTGCAGCAGCCGGCCGCCGGGAATTTGCTGCACCGGTTTGGCGACCGGCTGTCCGGCGGCGGAACGGCGCAATGGGTCAGTTTCACGACCCGGGCCGAGGCCCAGGTCATCGCGCCGGTGGGCGGAACGGTTGAGTATGCACGCCCGTTTCGCAGCTATGGATCGATGCTGATTCTGCGTACAAGTGACGGATATCATGTTATTCTTACGGGCATGAGCCGGATCTACGTATCCGAAGGCCAGGCTGTCACCGCCGGAGAACCGGTCGGGCGGATGCCGGATCGCGCTGATCCGCCGCCTGAACTCACTCTGGAATTAAGGCTTGGCGACCGGGTGCTTAATCCGGCAGAGTGGATGGCTCGGGGCGGATGACCGCCAAGAGGTTTAGGATGGAGTGGAACATGCGTCCATTGCTGACAGGGACGGCCATTGGCGGGGTGCTGGGGGCGGTTCTGGTCGGGTTTGCGGCTTTCGCCTGGCCGCAGGAGCAACGCAGCACGCCGTCCGATCCGCGCGCGATCACCTATCAGCAGATCGAGCTGTTCGCCGAAATCTTTGCCCGGGCGCAGCGTGACTACGTCGTGCCGATTGATGAGCGCGAAGCCATGTCGGCGGCCATCAATGGGATGCTGACCTCGCTCGATCCGCATTCCGGCTATCTGGACCCCGAGGACTTCCGCTCGCTGCAGGTTGCGACCTCCGGGGAGTATGGCGGGCTCGGCATCGAGGTCACGATGGAGGATGGCTTCGTCAAGGTGATCTCGCCGATGGATGATACGCCCGCTGACCGCGCCGGCATCCAGCCAGGCGACTATATCACCGCCATCAATGGCCGCGCGATCCTAGGTCAGACGCTGAACGATGCCGTGCGCGAGATGCGCGGCGAGAAAGGCACGCCGATCGAACTGACGATCCTGCGCGAGGGATCGGACCCCTTCCAGGTCACGCTGGTGCGCGAGGTCATCCGGCCGAGAATCGTCAGCTGGCGGAAGGAAGATGACAATATCGCCTATATCCGGGTGTCGACCTTCAATGAGCGTACCGGGGCTCTGCTCGAGGACGCACTGAGCGCGATTGGCCGCGAGATCGGCCCGCGCCCGCGCGGCCTGGTTCTGGACCTGCGCAACAATGGCGGCGGACTGCTCGATGAGGCGGTCAAGGTCGCAGATTTCTTCCTGTCGGGCGGGGAGGTCGTCTCGACCCAGGGCCGCCGCCCGATTGATGTCGAGCGCCGCAATGCCAGCCGCGCCGAAGTATTCAAGGACGTACCGATTGTCGTGCTGATCAATGGCGGTTCGGCCTCGGCCTCGGAGATCGTGGCTGGCGCGCTGCAGGACCGTGGCCGGGCACTCGTCATCGGCACGACCAGCTTCGGCAAGGGTTCGGTCCAGTCGGTGATCCCGCTCGGCGCAGACCGGGGCGCCATCCGGCTGACCACGGCGCGCTACTACACCCCCGCCGGCCGCTCGATCCAGGCCCTCGGCATCGAGCCGGACCTGATGGTCACGCAGGTGCGCCTGACGGAAGAAGAGCTCGCCCGCATCCGCCGCTTCTCAGAGGCTGACCTGCCACACGCGATGCAGAACGAAAACGGCGAACAGCGTAATGGCAGCCGGATGCCGGATGAACAGCCGCCTGAAGATTATGAGGGCACGGACTTCCAGCTGGAGCGGGCGCTGGCCGTCCTGAAGGAGGGCCAGGCGGCCCTGTCGCGGATCGCCATGCGTCGGGATAATGCCGGTTAACGAATTCCACTGCTGAAACGTACAATTGACGCGGCGGCGTCAACACTCCGTTTGCCAGCTGTTAACCCTCGCGGGCGATTCTGATCCCTGTCTTTTCCGAAGAACAGGTGATCAGGGTGTTCCATGCGTTATCGGCGTGAGTCCGAGCCGTCCCCGCTGCGCACTGGCCTCGTCCATGCAGGCTTCAGCCTCACGGTCTTCGGCGGTCTTGCGGCCTGTTTCGGGCTCGGCGTCCACCTGACCGGTGATCCGGCAACGGCCAGCCCGCGCAAGACAATTGCCCTGTTCGGCCCGTCCGAGACGGCCTATGCCTATGCCGATACGTCAGCCTATTCCTATGCCCGGCAGATGGACCCGGATGCGGACGGCGGTGCCGAGCTTGTGGCCGCCGCCTATGAGGCTGGCGCGGAAGAAGGGTTCGCGCTGACCTACACCAATCTTGAGGGCGAGGGCCTGCGCATTGATGTGACCGGCGGGCAGGGCGGACCTGCGCCCCAATTCCGCGAGACCGGTGTGCGCATCAATGGCCGGATGGTGCAGCCGGGCCAGTCCTTCGGCGAGGTTCGCGGGGCGCCGGTGGGCGGGCCTGCCGCGCCGCCGGCCCAGGCGGTCAGTGCCGCTGTGCGGGCGCCCGAGCCCACTGGCCGGTCGCCGGCTGATCTCTATGCCCGGCCCTTCTCCAATCCCGAGGGCCGCCCGGTCGTGTCGCTGGTCATCGGCGGCCTCGGCATCAATGCCACCCAGACCCTTCTGGCCATCGAGACCCTGCCCCCGGACGTCACCCTGTCCTTTGCCCCGGATGCGAACCGGCTGGACTACTGGATCCGTCTCGCCCGCGAGGCGGGCCATGAAGTGCTGATCGAAGTGCCGATGGAGGCGCAGGCCTATGACCGGCTGGGAATGCGCCGCGATACGCTGATGGCTGACGCAGCGCCCCAGGCAAACCTGCAGCGCCTGAACCAGGTGCTCGGCCGGGCGCGCGGCTATTACGGCGTCATCAATTATCAGGGCGCAAAGTTCGCTGCTGACCCGGCTGCCGTTGAGCCGGTCTTCCGGACGCTCGCCGAACGCCAGCTTGCCTTCATTGATGATGGCACTCTGGAGACGGCGGCTTTCGCCCGGGCAGCCTCGACGCACGGCCTGCGCTATGTGCGCGCGAGCGGCGCGATCGATACGCGCCAGACGCAGCAGGACATCGCCGGCGAGCTGATGGAACTTGAGATGCTGGCGCTGCAGCACGGCGCAGCGCTCGGCGCGGCCTTCGCCTTCCCGGTGACGATCGAGACTGCCAGCAACTGGATCGAGCAGCTGCCCGAGAAGGGGCTGATCCTCGCTCCCGCCTCGGCCCTGTTGCCGCGCGCGCCGGCCCAGCCAGCGCCTGTGGCACAGGGGCGCGAGCTGCGCACTGGCAGCCTGCGCGGCAGTGGGGTAAATTCCGGCGGGTGACCCAGCCCAAACCCGATCCGAACCTGTACCGCGCCAATGTTGGCCTCGCCCTGTTCTCCAAGGCGGGCCATGTCTTCATTGGCCGCCGCATCAATGGCCGCGGGCCCTTCCAGTGGCAGATGCCGCAGGGCGGGGTCGATCCCGGCGAAGACCCGGCGACCGGGGCCCTGCGCGAGCTGGAGGAGGAAATCGGCGTGCCCGAGAAGCTCGTCGATGTGCTCGAAGAGACGTCCGACTGGCTGTATTATGATTTCCCGCCCGACCTGAAGAAACGGATGCAGGGACCATATCTGGGCCAGCGTCAGAAATGGTTCGCCTTCCGGTTCAAGGGCTCTGACAGCGATGTGCGCCTCGACCGGCACACGCCGGAATTCGACGCCTGGCGCTGGGCCCCGCTGGACGAGACACCGGAGCTGATCGTGCCGTTCAAGCGGCCTGTATATCTGGAAGTGGCCATCCGTTTCCGGCGCTGGACGGAACCGGTGCTGCCGGGCAAGGTGCCGCAGGGCTGAGCGCGGAGCATCGGCCCGCGCGCAAGGAGGGAAGGGGTATGGGGCATCTCCTGATGATCCACGGGGTCGGCTGTGACGGCTCGGCCTGGGACAGGATGAAACCGCTGTTCGAGGCATCGGGCTGGACCTGCCATGCGCCGACGCTGTTCCCGGACCAGCGGGTGCAGCACAACCCGCCCCCGAGCCTGCCGGAGCTTGGCCTGGCCGATTACATCGCCGCGATGCAGGCGGAGGCGCGCCGGGTCGCGGCAGAGACAGGCGAAAAGCCTGCAGTGATCGGGCATTCGATGGGCGGGCTGATCGCGCAGAAACTGGCCGAGGCGGGCGAGGTCTCCAAAGCGGTGTTCCTGACGCCGGCCCAGCCGAAGGAGTGCTCCGTGATCGGACTGTCGGTCGCCTGGGCGTTCTTCAACATCATCATCAGCCGGGACCGGAAGAAACCCTACAAGATATGGAAAACGGGCTTCAGCTACGGCGTGCTGAATTGTGTGCCTAAGGATCGCCATGAGGCGATCTATGCCGGCGCGGTCTATGATTCCGGCCGGGTGTATGGCGACCTCGCGGACGGGGTTGAGGTCGATGAGGCGCGCATCACAATACCGACCCTGACGATTGCCGCAACGCAGGACCGCGCGACACTGGCAAAGGCCGTCCGCAAGGTCGGCGAGAAATATGCCCGGGCGCCTGTCCCCGGCGACTTCCTCGAATATCCGGACAACGCCCACTGGATCGTCGATGAACCGGGTACGGACAAGGTGGTGGCAGACATCGCCGCCTGGCTGAAGCGTTGAGACCGTCTCAGACAAGAAAACGCCCCGCCGGTGAGGGCGGGGCGCTTGAATTTTGCTGCGGCGCGAGCCTGGCTGCGTGGCAGATTATTTTTCACACATCTTCAGGAAGCGGTTACGCAGGTCAGCGTCGGATTTGAACACGCCGGTGAACTGCGTCGTCACGGTGGTAACGTGGCGGTGGTGGACGCCGCGTGTCGACATGCACTGATGCTCGGCTTCGATGAAGACGGCTGTACCCATCGGGGCGAGGCTTTCGGTGATCGCGTCGCAGATCTGTGCGGTCATCGTTTCCTGCGTCTGCAGACGCTTGGCGAAGATCTCGACGACGCGGGCGAGTTTCGAGATGCCGACGACGGCCTCTGACGGCATGTAGGCGACGAACGCCTTGCCCCGGAACGGCGCGATATGGTGCTCGCAATGGCTCTCCACCTCGATATTGCGCATGATGACGATGTCGTCATAGCCCTGCACATCCTCGAAGGTGCGGCTGAGATATTTCACCGGGTCTTCGTCATAGCCCTGGAACCATTCCTTGTAGGCATTGACGACGCGCTTCGGCGTGTCGATCAGGCCTTCGCGCATCGGGTCGTCGCCGGCCCAGGCGATCAGGGTGCGGACAGCGGCTTCCGCCTCTTCCTGCGTCGGGCGCACGACCGGGTCGTGGCGTGCGATATCATTCTTGGGAGTCACGGCGTCCATTGCCATAGTTTAGTCCTTCACTGAGGGACGGGGGTCGAGCCGGGGCCATCATGGCACGGACTTAACGCCCGCCCGGAGTTGCTACCCTCAGGGCGATCTGGGGAACATAAGTGGCGCTCTGCCGTTATGCTAGCCGTTTCTACGGTGACGCGAGGGGAGTGGATGAGGGAAAAGTTGCGTTTCGTTGCGGCAAGGGGTATGGCCGCGCGCATGTCCCCGCGCCGGATGCCCCGCCCCTGTCCCTGTTGCTGTTGCCGCTGAGCGGCAGCAAGAGACAGCCCTGGCGCAGCTGCGCCGGCGCGGCACACACAGTCCGGCCCCTTTCCAAGAGACGACATGACCCTCCGCATTTACGATACCGCTGCGCGCAAGAAGCGCGTTTTCGAGCCCCAGGACCCGGCCCGGATCACCCTCTATGTCTGCGGCCCGACCGTCTATAACCATGCCCATATCGGCAATGCCCGCCCGCCGGTGGTCTTCGATGTGCTGCGCCGCCTCCTGATGGCGCGGTATGGCGAAGGCGCGGTCGTCTATGCCCGCAACATCACGGACATCGAGGACAAGATCATCGCCGCCGCGCTGGAAACCGGCGTGCCGATTGCCGAGATCACGCAGAAATACGCCGCCATCTACAATGCCGATGTCGCGGCCCTGAACGTCATCCCGCCCAGCATCGAGCCCTGGGCGACGGCACATGTGCCTGAGATGATCGCCATTATCGAGAAGCTGGTGCGCAAACAGTACGCCTATGTCGGCGAGACAGGGGTGTGGTTCTCCGTGCCCTCGATGCCGGACTATGGCCGGCTGTCTGGCCGCAAACCGGAAGACAATGAAGCCGGCGCCCGCGTCGCGGTTGAGCCCGACAAGCGTGACCCGGCAGACTTTGCGCTGTGGAAGTTTGCCAAGCCCGGCGAGCCGGAAGACGCGATCTGGGACAGCCCTTGGGGCCGCGGCCGGCCGGGCTGGCATATCGAATGCTCCGCCATGGCCGAGAAGCACCTCGGCCGGACCATCGACATCCATGGCGGCGGCATCGACCTCGTCTTCCCCCACCATGAGAACGAGATCGCCCAGTCCGAATGCGCGCACGGGCAGGAGCTCGCGCGCTACTGGATGCATAATGGCTTCCTCGACATGGGCGGGGAGAAGATGTCGAAATCGCTCGGCAATATCGTCACCGTGCACGACCTGCTGAAGGACTGGCCGGGCGAGGTGCTCCGCTTTGCGCTGCTGACAGCGCATTACCGCGCGCAGCTCGACTGGACCGAGGACCTCCTGAAACAGGCCAAGGCGACGCTCGACCGGATCTATGGCGCGCTCCGCCGCGTCTGGGAGGCCGAAGGCGGTCGCGCGACCTATCGGGGCGTGCATGAGGCGCTGGAGGATGATCTCAACACGCCCGAGGCGCTCGCTGCGCTCTCGGCGATTGCGTCAGCTGCCAACACCGCCGCCGACCAGAAGGATACGGAGATGATGAAGGCGACCCGCGCGGACCTGCTGGCCGCCGGCAAGCTGCTGGGCCTGCTGACCCTGACGCCGAAGGAATGGGAGCAGGGCGGCAATTCCGACGAGAACGCCCGCATCGACGCCCTCGTCCAGGCGCGAGTAGATGCCCGCGCGGCAAAGGACTGGGCCGAGGCGGACCGCATCCGCAAGGCGCTCGCCGAGGAGGGCGTCGAGATCATGGACGGCCCCGGCGGCAGCACATGGCGGCGCATCTGAACCGGCGGGGCCTCCTGGCCGCCCTGTGTGCGGCGGTGCTGGCGGCGTGCGCCGCCGGCCCGGCACGCGAGGCGGAACAGCAGCCCGTGGCAGAGCCGCCGGCGCGCTTTTTCCTGGTGCGCCATGCAGAGAAGGACACCGGCAATGATCCTGGCCTGACCGCAGCTGGCGCGGCGCGCGCCGCTGCCCTGGCAGAGCGGCTGGAAGGGGAGGGCGTGACCCATATCTGGTCCACCGCCACCCGCCGCACGCAGGAGACCGCCCGTCCGCTCGCCGGGGCGCTGGGCCTTGGCATGCAGACCTATGACGCTTCAGACCTCGGCGCCTTCGCCCGGCAGCTGGAAGGCATCGCCGGGGTGCATCTGGTGATCGGCCATTCGAACACGACCGGCCAGCTGGCAGGCCAGCTCGGCGCCGATCCCGGCGCGCCAATTGAAGACGGTTGGGAATTTGACCGCCTCTATGTGATCAGCCTGGATCAGGCCGGAGCCATCGGCTCCCGGATCGAGCGCTATGGCGCGCCTTCGCTTGCTTCAGCCGGGGCGGCGCCATGAACCGGCGCGGCACGCGAACACCCGTCACCAGCCTGCGCACGCTGATGCGATCCCTGATCCTCAACACCGAGGGGCAGGATGTCAGCTTCGAGGAGCTGATGCACGCTGTCGGGCGGCGGGCGCACGGGCCGGTCTTGCTGCTGATCGGCTTCATCTCGATCAGCCCGATTGCCGCCATTCCCGGCGCGACGATCGTGTTTGCCACGCTGACCCTGATCTTCGCGCTGCAGGTGGTGGCAGGACTGCCCCACCCCTGGCTGCCGCGCCGCATTCTCGACTTCCGCTTCCGGCGCGACATCCTCGTGCGCGGCGCGGTGGTCGCCGAGCGTTATGCGCACATGCTGGACGCGCTGGTGAAGCCGCGCCTGACCTTTCTGACCGAGGCGCCGTTCATCCAGCTGGTCGCGCTGCTCTGCGTAATGGCGGCGCTGATCACCTATCCGCTCAGCTTCGTGCCGCTGGCGCCCTTCCTGCCGGGGCTGACGATCCTGCTCTTCGGCCTCGCCCTGACAGCGCGGGATGGGGTGGTGCTGCTGCTCGCCATGGCAGCGTTTACCGGAGGCCTGCTGGTGGTTATCCGCATCCTGCCGCGTCTGGCTGCGCTCTGGCCGTTTTGAGACCTGGCGGAGGCGCAGGCCGGGCGGTCACAAATCTTTCTCCGAATTGTAAGTTGACGCAGCGGTAGGTGTATCGCACGGGGGAGGGCGTGGGCGCTTGCCCCATTTCGACACCTCTCATCATTCGGGCCATCCGGTCGCGGCTCCGGCCAGGCTGGGTGGCCTCTTTTTTCCGGGCCTTGCCGCCTGTCTTCGCGCGGGCCATCTAGGCGGCATGAGCGAGCTTTATCACAACCGCATCCTCGAACTTGCCGCCGGCATTCCGCATGTCGGGCGCCTGGCAGAGGCCGAGGGCGAGGCGCTGAAAGTCTCCCGCGTGTGCGGTTCCACGGTGCATGTCTCGCTGGCGCTCGACGCGGCAGGCGAGCATGTCGCCGCCATCGCGGTCGATCCCAAGGCGTGCGCGCTGGGCCAGGCGTCCACCTCCATCCTCGCCGCCAACGCCATCGGCGCCAGTGTTGAGGAAATCCGCGCCGCGCTCAGCGGCCTGCGCGCCATGCTGAAAGAGGGTGGGGCCCCGCCCGAAGGCCGCTTCTGGGAACTGCGCCACCTCGAGCCCGTCGCCGACTATCCCCCCCGTCACGCCTCGACGCTGCTGGCCTTCGAGGCGGCGGTGGCGGCGATTGATACGGCGTTGGCAGCGCGGGCAGCGGTTTAGCATGAGCCTCCGCCGCCGCATCGCCTATGTCCTGCTTGCCGTCTACAAGCACGGGCCGAGCCAGCTGTTCCAGCTGGCGGGGGCGCGGTGCCAGCATTCGCCGACCTGTAGTGAATACGGGGCGGAATGCGTCGCGCGGCATGGCTGGTGGCCGGGCTTCTGGATGGCGCTGGCGCGTTTCATTCGCTGCCGTCCAGGCGGAAGCCATGGCTATGATCCCGCGCCGGAAACAAAACCGAACGTTCCGTTCTGGCTTCCCTGGCGCTATGGTGACTGGAAATCCGGGCCCAGAAACGGCCCCACATGCGGTCAGAGCGACGGCGCGAAGGCGCTGGTTGAAACCTCGCCCGAGGCGTGACATATCCCGTGTCCATGAACGCAGGCATTTTCCTCACCGGGCTCACCCCGCGAACTCGTCAGGGTGCATGACGCATCCCTGAAGGCGCCCCCGCGCGCCCCGTTCATGCACCCGCCGAAAATCCCAGCCACCGGTACGCCGTGAAATCGGGGTAGGATTCCCGGTAAAGCCGCGTTAATCACGGCCCGCCAGAACCCAAGCCGGATTCGCAAGATTTTCCCGCCGGGGCGCTGCGTCCTCGCGGCCCGTCACAGAAACGCAAAGACCCATGATCCAAGTCACGCTGCCCGATGGCTCGAAACGCGACTATGCAGACGGCGCCTCGCCGCTGGATGTTGCCGAGTCGATCTCCAAATCCCTCGCCAAGAAGGCCCTCGCCGCCAAGGTAAATGGTGAGATGTGGGACCTTGTCCGTCCGCTGGAAGGCGACGCGCAGGTCGCCATCATCACGGACCGCGACCCCGAAGGCCTCGAACTGATCCGCCATGACGCCGCCCATGTGCTGGCCCAGGCGGTGCAGGAACTTTATCCCGATGCGCAGGTCACGATCGGCCCGGTCATCGATGACGGCTTCTACTATGACTTCGCCCGCCCCGCCCCGTTCTCGACGGAGGATTTCGAGCGGATCGAAGCGAAGATGCGCGAGATCGTCGATGCCGATTATCCCATCATCCGTGAGGTCTGGCAGAAGGAAGCGGCCATCGAGACGTTTCGCAAAATCGGCGAGGACTACAAGGCCCAGATCATCGATGACATCATCCCGCCGGGCGAGCCGATCACGGTCTACCGCCAGGGCGACTGGTTCGACCTCTGCAGGGGCCCGCATCTTCCGTCCACGGGCAAATTGCCCAAGGCGTTCAAGCTGATGAAGCTCGCCGGCGCCTATTGGCGCGGCGACCACCGCAACGAAATGCTCCAGCGCATGTACGGCACAGCCTGGGCAAATGAGAAAGACCTGAAGGAACATCTCCACCGTCTCGAAGAGGCCGAAAAGCGCGACCACCGGAAGCTCGGCGCACAGCTGGACCTGTTCCATCTCGATGGCATGGCCGCAGCCGGTTCGGTCTTCTGGCACCCCAACGGTTTCCAGGTCTGGCGCCAGATCGAGGCCTATATGCGTCGGCGCCTCGATGCGTCGGGATATGAGGAAATCAAGACGCCGCAGCTGATGGATTCCG
This sequence comes from Hyphomonas sp., assembly GCF_046313735.1. Lineage (GTDB taxonomy): Bacteria > Pseudomonadota > Alphaproteobacteria > Caulobacterales > Hyphomonadaceae > Hyphomonas. The sequence goes on along the minus strand of NZ_JBKBXW010000025.1, from coordinate 21,858 downwards.
CGCAGTGGGAAAAGTCCGGCCACTGGGGCAAATACCGCGAGAACATGTTCATCGTGCCCGATTTCATTCCGGAAGGGGATGAAGGCGTGGAAATCTCCGTGCCGGAAGATGCCCGCCTGATGGCGCTGAAACCGATGAACTGCCCGGCGCATGTCGAGGTGTTCAAGTCCGGCCAGAAATCCTACCGCGACCTGCCGCTGCGCCTTGCCGAGTTCGGCTGCTGCCACCGCAACGAGCCGCACGGCGCCATTCACGGCATCATGCGCGTGCGCCAGTTCACGCAGGACGACGCGCACATCTTCTGCCGGGAAGACCAGATCGTCGAGGAGTCCATCCAGTTCTGCCGCCTGCTGGAAAGCGTCTACCGCGATTTCGGATTCGAGCAGATCGCGGTGAAACTCTCCACGCGCCCCGATGTGCGTGCCGGCGATGATGCGACGTGGGACCGGGCCGAGGCCGGCCTCCAGGCGGCCGTCGATGCTGCCGGCCTGCCGTGTGAATTGCTGCCGGGGGAGGGCGCCTTCTATGGTCCCAAGCTCGAATTCCAGCTGACGGATGCCATCGGCCGCGTCTGGCAGTGCGGCACGCTGCAGCTCGACTATGTGCTGCCCGAACGTCTGGGGGCGGAATATACGGCCCCGGACGGTTCGAAGCAGCGCCCCGTGATGCTCCACCGCGCAATCCTTGGCTCGATGGAGCGCTTCATCGGCATCCTGATTGAGGAATTCGCGGGCGCTTTCCCGTCCTGGCTGGCGCCTGTGCAGGTCGTCGTGGCGGCGATCTCCGATGATGCAGCCGGCGGCTATGCCGAGGAGGTTGCAGACCTGCTGCGCAAGGCCGGGCTGCGCGCCGAGGTCGACCGCCGCAATGAGACGATCAATTACAAGGTCCGCGAACACTCGCTGAAAAAGGTGCCGGTGATTGCCGTCGTCGGTGCGCGGGAGGCGGAGGAGCGCAAGGTGGCGCTGCGCCGGCTCGGCTCCAACGGCCAGCAGATCATGACCCTGGACGAGGCGCTCGCCGCCCTGCCGCAGGAAGCCCTGCCGCCGGACCTGAAACGCGCCGCTGAGGCCGTGTGACACGCCAGCGGTGACAATCCCCCCGGCGGAGGCCAGACTAGCGCCCATGGCATACGGATACACCTTCGCCGGGCTGATGCTGCTCTGGCCGCTGCTGGCGCTTCTGGGCACGCAGGGCTTTGCGCCGCTGGTGGGTCTTACCGGCATTGCTGCGCTGATCCTCGCCCGGCCCAAATGGCCGCCGGCGCTCTATGCCGTTGCCTTCCTCATCTTCATCGCCTGGGCGGCGGCGAGCGAATTCTGGTCACCGGCGGCCCGGCAGATCATCACCGGCAATCTCATGGAGGGCACCTTTGCCATTGGTGCGCGCAGCCTGATCATCGTGATGACGGCCCTGTTCGGCGTGCTCACCCTGGCGGCAGCCGCGCGGACGGACATGTCCCCGCGTGCGCAGGCGCTGATCTGGATTGCCTTCGCCCTTCACGGCGCCATTGCGCTTGCCTCGGGCTTCATTTCCGGGCCGTTCATTGAGGCCGTCTATGGCACCGAGCCGCAGGATACCGTCGCCGGGATTCAGAACGTCAACCGCAACATCAATGCCTTCGGCCTTGTCCTGCCGCTTGTCGCGGCGGCGCTGGCGCACAGGTTTGGTCTCAAGGGAACGCTGGCGGCGGCGGTCCTCACGGCGCTCATGGTGGTCGCGGCGATCCGCGTGGATACACAGGCGGGCGTGCTGTGTGTGGCCGGCATGATCGGCGGATTTGCGCTCGCGCAGGTGCTGCCGCGAAACGCCTACCGCGCGCTGTTCGGCCTGGCTGCGGCCTATGTGCTGTTTGCGCCCGCGGTGATGATGGGGCTGATCCGCAGCCTGGACGGCGTGTCACGATCCCTGCCGGATTCCTTCCAGTCGCGGCTCTGGTCGTGGGAAGCGGCCATCGGCCATATCCGCGAGGCGCCGCTGCTCGGCCACGGTCTCGGCGCCAGCCGCACCTGGCGGGAGACCTTTGCCGCCCATCCGGAGAAGCTCGCAGAGCTCGCCCCTAACTGGGCCTACTATCCGGTTATTCCCGGCCATCCGCACAACATGCCGCTGCATCTATGGGCAGAGACCGGGCTCGTGGGCGCGCTGCTCGCGGCTGCCGCGCTGGTCCTGCTGGCGATCCGGCTGCCGGCGCCGTCCAGCCTGCGGGCCGATGTGCGCTTTGCGATTGCCGGCGTGGCGGGGGCCTCCTTCAGCCTGTTCAGCTTCGCCTACAGCGTCTGGAACGAAGCGTTCTGGGCGGGTCTTGCGCTGATTGCGGCGGTGCTGGTCCTCTTCGCCCGCCGCGCCGCGAAGGGCTGAGGCCGATGCCGCCGGACACGGCCGCCATCGTCGTCACCTACCGCACCGGGCCGCGCTTGGCCGAATGCCTCTATGCCTTGAAGACCGATCCTGCGATTGCCGAGATCCTGATTGCGGACAATGGCAACCCACGGCAAGTGCAGGACTGGCTCGCCCGCTTCGTGGACGGGTGCGGGGGCAGGGCGCGCCTGCTGCGCCTCGACAATCCGGGCTTTGGGGCGGCGGTGAACCGCGCGGCGGCAGAGGCGCAGGCGGCGCATCTCCTGGTGATCAATCCCGACTGTGTGCCCAAGCGCGGCGCGGTGGACCTTATGAAAGCGGCCCTCACCGGCGCGGCGCGCCCGGCCATCATCGGCGGGCGCATCTTCGGGCAGGATGGGCGCGAGCAGCGCGGCGGGCGGCGCAACACGCTGACACTGCCCCGCGCGCTCGGCCTAAGCCAGTGGACGCTGGAAAACGATCCCCCACCGGACGGGCCCATCCCGGTCGGGGTCATCACCGGCGCCTTCTTCCTGTTGCGCCGGGAGGATTTTGAGGCCCTCGGCGGCTTCGATGAGGACTATTTCCTGCATGTGGAGGATGTGGACCTCTGCCGCCGCGCGCTCGAAACTGGCGGATCGGTGATCTACCAGCCCCGCGCCGGCGCGCTGCATTACACCTCCACCTCGGATGCCCCGTCTGCCGCCGTGCAGGCCCACAAGGCGGCCAGCCTCGCGCGCTATTTCCGCAAGTTCGCGAAGGGGCCGCTGGAGCGCGCCATCGTGGAACTCGCCGTGCCGTTCATCGGGCTTGCCCTGAAACTTCGCCGCTGAAACGAAAAACCCCGGCCACAGGGGCCGGGGTTTTCCACGCTACACATCGTGTGTGGGCGATAAGCGCCTTACACGAAGCCTTTGAACTTGTCCTTGAAGCGCGAAACGCGGCCGCCGCGATCGAGGTTCTTGCCCTCGCCGCCGGTCCAGGCCGGGTGCACTTTCGGGTCGATGTCGAGCACCATGCGGTCGCCCTCTTTGCCCCAGGTGGAGCGCGTCTGGTATTCGGTGCCGTCAGTCATCACAACCGTGATGAAGTGATAATCGGGATGCCCTTGTTTCTTCATGGCCGCGGGCCTCTTTCTCGTCTGGCGTGTTCTGTACGGGTTGACGCACCGGGGTGCGCTGGCATGTCTCAGCCGGAAATCGAAGACGGCCGTATAAGGGAAAGCCGGAGAGCCTGCAAGAGGCCCGCGGCAGGGATTCGCGTCCCCGGCCCACCGGCAAGGGATGAGACAATCTGGGCATGGCCGATTCCGGCGCCACCATTACAGAAGACCGGCGCGCCAGCCTGCCGGATGGGGGCGAAGCCATCGCCCGCCCGCGCGGCCGTGACCTGAAACCGCTGGCCCTGCTATGGCCCTATATCGGCCGCCACTGGATCACGGTGACGGTAGCGCTCGTCTTCCTGATCGCGGCCTCAGCCGTCAGCCTCGCCATTCCGATGCTGCTGGGGCGCGCGGCGGATGCCGGCCAGGCGGCAGGCTCAGATCCCGCGCTCCTGATGGCGCTGATTGATGAGGCCTTCCTCTGGGTCTTCGCGGCAGCAGTCGGGGCAGGGGTGCTGGGCGCGCTGCGCTTCTATTTCGTCTCCCGTTTTGGCGAGCGGATCGCCGCCGACCTGCGCCGGGACATCTATGCCCACCTCCTGAAACTCTCCCCCGCCTATCACGCGCAGATGCGGTCGGGCGAAGCTGTCTCGCGCCTCACCGCAGATGTCACGCTGATCGAGACCTTCCTCGGCTCCTCCGCCTCGCTCGCGACCCGGACCCTGATCACGACCACGGGCGCGCTCGCCCTGATGATCGCCGTCAACTGGCAGCTCGGCCTGACCCTGCTGGCCATGCTGCCGATCGCCATCCTGCCAGTCATCGGCATCGGCGGCATCATCCGGCGCATGTCGAACCGGGCCCAGTCCCGCCTCGCGGACGCAGGCGCAGAAGCCGCCGAAACGCTCGACTCCATCGAGCTCGTCCAGGCCTATGGCCGCGAGGCCCGCCAGCTCTCCGCCTTCCAGACCGCCATCGAGGCAACCTTCGCCGCCGCCATGCGCCGCACCAGCGCCCGCGCGCTGATGATCGTGCTCGTGTCCGTCCTGCTGTTCGGCGGCTTCACGGCGGTGCTCTGGCTCGGCGCGCGGGCCGTGGCCAGCGGCGAGATGAGCTTCGGCGACCTTGCCGCGATGGTGCTCTATGCCGCCTATGCCGGCTCCGGCCTCGGTATGCTGGCGGAGGTCTATGGCGAGGTCATGCGCGCGGCTGGCGCGGCGGACCGTGCGGCCGAAGTGCTGCGCGTCGTGCCGGAGATCGCCCCACCCGCAAACCCGAAACCGATGCCGGAGTCCGGCCCTGGCGCGCTCTCCTTCTCCCGGGTCAGCTTCCGCTACGGCGCAGGCGACGCCTCGGCGCTGGAGGGCTTCTCGCTCGATGTGAAGCCCGGCGAATTTGTTGCCCTCGTGGGCCCCAGCGGGGCGGGGAAGACGACCGTGTTCCGTCTCGCGCTGCGCCTGTTCGATCCGCAGGCCGGCACCATCCGCCTCGACGGCGTCGCCTCCACCGAAGCGGACCCCACAGACTGGCGCCGCCGCTTCGCCTACGCCCCGCAGGAATCGGCGCTGTTCACCGGCACGGCCGCTGACAATATCCGCTTCGGCCGCGAGGATGCGGACAATGCCATCCTCGAGCAGGCCGCCCGCATGGCCGAGGCGATGGGCTTCCTCGATGAAAAGGACGGGCTCGCGACCCCACTCGGCCAGAAGGGGCGCAGCCTGTCGGGCGGCCAGCGCCAGCGCATCGCGCTCGCCCGCGCTCTGGTGCGCGGCGCGCCCGTACTGCTTCTGGACGAGGCGACCTCCGCGCTCGATTCCGAAAGCGAGGCGGCCGTGCGCCGCGCCATCGAGAACGCCGCAACCGGGCGCACCACGCTCGTCATCGCCCACCGCCTCTCCACCGTGCGCCGCGCCGACCGCATCATCGTGATGGACCGTGGACGGATCGTCGAGGAAGGCAGCCATGACGCCCTGATGGCGCAGGGCGGGCTCTATGCGCGGCTTGCGGAGCTGCAGTTTTCGGAAGGCTAGAAAGAGCCCTCACCTCCCACGCCTTCGGCGCGGACCCCTTCTCTCCCATGATTGGGAGAGGGGTCAGTGGCGCTGCCCCTTAACCCCTCTCTCTCTGGGAGAGGAGGGGCCCATCGCGAAGCGATGGGAGGTGAGGGCCTTCAACCAGTGAGGCTCATTCCGCCGCCTGCAGCGCCGGCTTCGCAGCCGCCTTCGCAACCGGCACATGAAACTGCATCACACCGTCTTCGATCGGCAGCTCACGGAGGTTTTTCCGGTCGGTGAAATAGCTCTGGTGGAGTTTCCAGGGCGCTTCGGTGTGCTGGCGCGGGAACTGGTCCATGACGCGCTGGAAATAACCGGAAGAGAAGTCCACGAAGGGCTCGGTCTCGTTCGGGAACGCGGCGAGGTAAGGCAGCGCGGAGGTCGCGCCCTTCTGGTCCATCAGGTTGATCAGACGGCAGACATATTCCGATGTCAGGTCCGCCTTCAATGTCCAGGAGGCATTGGTATAGCCGAAGGTGACGGCGAGGTTGGGCACATTCGACAGCATCACGCCCTTGTAATTCAGCAGGCGCCCCGGATCGACCTTCGCCCCGTCGATCGAGACATCGACCCCGTTCATGAAAACGAGGTTCAGGCCCGTGGCAGTCACAATGATGTCGGCGGCCAGTTCCTTGCCGGATTTCAGGAGGATTCCGCCCTCGGTGAAGCGCTCGATATGGTCGGTCTCGACGCTTGCCTTGCCGGATTTCAGCGCCTTGAAAAGATCCGAGTCCGGAACAAGGCAGAGGCGCTGCTCCCAGGGATTGTAGCTGGGTGTGAAATGCTTCTCCACATCATAGTCCGGCCCCAGCTCCTCGCGCACCATGCCGAGCAGGCGCTCGCGGGCCTTCTGCGGGTTCTTGCGGGTCTGGCGGAAGAAGAATTGCTGGAAGGCGACGTTCCGCCAGCGGATCAATGTGTACGCCCAGGTGCCCGGCAGCACCTTGCGCAGGAAATTCGCAAATCCGTCCACTGCAGGACGCGAGACGACATAGGTGGGCGAGCGCTGCAGCATGGTCACATGGCTCGCCTTGTCCGTCATCGCGGGCACCAGCGTCATGGCGGTCGCGCCCGAGCCGATGACGACGACGCGCTTGCCGGAATAATCGAGATCCTCCGGCCAGTGCTGGGGATGGATGATCTGCCCCCGGAAGGCTTCCTCATTCTCGAACTGCGGTCGGTAGCCTTCGTCATAGCGGTAATAGCCGCCGCACATGAACAGGAAGCGGCAGGTCGTCGTCTCCTGCGCGCCGGTCTTCACATTCTCGCTTGTCACGCGCCAGACCTGGTCTGCACCGGACCAGTCTGCGGCGACGATCTTTGTGTCGAAGCGGATATTCGGGCGGATGCCATATTCGTCCGCCGTCTGATTGACGTAGTTGCGGATGGACGGGCCGTCGGCGATGGCCTTGGCCTCCGTCCAGGGTTTGAAGTTGAAGCCCAGCGTATGCATGTCCGAATCCGAGCGGATGCCGGGATAGCGGAACAGGTCCCAGGTGCCGCCGATGGCGTCCCGCGCCTCGAAGATGCGATAGCGCTTGCCGGGGCAGCGCTTGGTCAGGTGCACGGCGGCGCCGATGCCGGACAGGCCGGCGCCGATGATCAGGATGTCTGTGTCTGGCTGGGTCATGCCGGCAGACTAGCCGATTTTCCCGGAATTGAAATAGATGACGCGGGCGTCACTCTTTTTTCTTGCGCATCACCAGCCCGAGAATCGGGATGAGGGCGAGCGTCAGGGTCGCGGTGAGGATCACGGGCGTTGCGGTTTCGCTCTGGCCTTGCGTGAACATATAGCCCGCATAGGCATAGCTGACGGCCGAGACGATCCCGAGCACGAAGGCGATGCTGTAGAAGGCTGGCGGCATGTCGGGACCCTCCCTGAGTGCTGGGTTATGCCAGGTTAGCGCGGCAGGCGCGCCCCAGCCAGCCTGAACCGGCGCGGCCGGCTCATTTGTCTGCAGCTGCCCGCGCAAAGGATGCCGCATGGCGCAGCTGGTGTTCCAGCGCGGGCAGGATGTCTTCATTGCCGGCCATGATGTCGCCGGTCTTCATCACATCGCCGCCATTGATCTCGGCAACATGCCCGCCCGCCTCGCGCACCAGCACCACCCCGGCGGCGATATCCCAGGACTTCAGGCCCCGCTCCCAGAAGCCGTCAAAGCGCCCGGCAGCCACCCAGGCAAGATCCAGCGCGGCGGAGCCATAGCGGCGGATGCCGGCCGTGGCGGGCGTCATCGCGGCCATCTCGCGGGCGAAGGTGATGTGGGCCTCTTCGCTCTTGCCCATCCAGGGCGTGCCGGTGGCGATCACCGCTTCGCCCAGCTTCTTGCGGGCGGCGACGCGCAGCTTTCGCTGCTCCAGCCAGGCGCCGCGCCCCGTCTCGGCCCAGAAAATCTCGTTCTTGGCGACATCGAACACGACACCCGCCAGCATCTTCCCGTCGCGCTCCAGCCCGATGGAGACAGCATAATGGGGCTGACCGTGCAGGAAGTTCAGCGTCCCGTCCAGCGGATCGACAATGAACCGGTTCGACTTGTCCGTGCCCTCGACGATGCCGCGCTCTTCCATGACGAAGCCATAGCCGGGCCGGGCCTTGGTCAGATGGGTGTAGATGATCTCCTCGGCGCGGTGGTCGGCGTTCGATACGAAATCCGCCGGGCCCTTGCGCGAGACCTGCAGGTTCTCGACCTCGCCGAAATCACGCGCAAGGCTGCGCCCGGCGGCGCGCGCGGCGGCGATCATCACGGTGCCGACAGGGGAGGGTTTCGACATGGGGCAGCTACTCTTGCAGGCTTGTCCGGCAGGGATTTTGGGCCGGTGCCGGGGCGTAAGCCCTTGCCCGCGCAGGGTCAAGGCGCCGGAGTGTTAATCGCGGGAAAGGTCTCTCCCGAAGGTTGCCGCCGGTTGTGGAACGCCCTTATGCTGCACTCGCCGGAGCCAAAGGCCCGGCCAAAGCGCAAAGGAGGCTGGCGCATGCACACATACTTCATCGGGTTCGACAAGCTGATCGGCAGGCAGCTGATCACGATCATCTATTATCTTGGTCTCATCGGGATTGCCTTCGGCTTTCTGGCCGGCGTGCTGGGCGGTCTTGGCATGATGGTCGGCGTGAGCTTCCTGGGCGGCATCGGCATGGTTATCGGGGTGACGATCGGCTCAGTAGTCGGGGTGTTGTTCTGGCGCTTCATCTGCGAGCTTTACCTGCTCTTCTTCCGCATGGCGGAGGATGTGCGCGAAATCAGAGACGCGAAAACCGGAGCCTCGCCCGCCTCGCCCACCGCGCTCTAGGGCTCAGGCCGGGTCGGCGAGCCGGTCGAACACAGCGTTGAAGGCCCTGACCGCCGCGGCGGGGCCTTCCTCATACTGCCAGACACCGGCAGATACAGCGAGGAAATCCGCGCCGGCCGTTACCAGCGGCGCGGCGTTCGCCGCCGTGATGCCGCCAATGGCAACACATGGGATCAGCATGGCCGACTGCCAGACGGTCAACAGCTCAGTCTCCGCCGCCACGGTCCCGTCCTTGGTGGACGTGGGATAGAACGCGCCGAAGGCGACATAATCGGCGCCGTCTTCCCCGGCCTGCATGGCGCGGTGATAGGAATTCTTCGCGGTCGCCCCGACGATCCCATCCGGCCCGAGCAGCTTGCGCGCGGCCTTCACCGGCGCATCGTCCCAGCCGACATGCACGCCGTCCGCGCCGAGTTCCATGGCCAGTTCCGCCGAGTCGTTGATCAGCACGGCGACGCCCGCTTCCTGGGCGAGGCCGGTGACGGCGCGGCTGACGGCGCGGGTGGCATCCGGATCGATCATCCCGTCCGGGCGTTTGAGGCGCAGCTGCAGCGAGGCGACATCGCCAGCGCCAAGGGCGGCTTCAAGCGCCTTCGCAAAGGCCGGGATGTCGCCAATCTGCGGCGGCGTGATCAGGTAAAGCCGCGTGCGCGGCCGGGGCAGGGCTTTTTCGGTCATGGCGGCTGGCTTTGCTGCGGGCAGGCGTCCCAGTCAACCGGGCCTGAGGGGGAGGACTGGAAATCCCTCATAAAGTTCTATATTGGAACTATATGCTCCGGAGTGCGTCCATGTCCCGCAAATTGCCCGCCCGCCTCTTCCAGCCTGCCTTTGGCATCGTCATGGCGATCACCATGAGCTTCCTGATGTCCGGGGTCATCACGACGCTGAATGTCGGCCTGCCACCGGATTTCCTCGCCCGCTGGATGCGCGCCTGGGGGCTGGCCTTCATGGTGGCCCTGCCGGTGATCCTGACAGTGGCGCCGCTGGCCCGCCGGCTGACGCTGCAATTCGTCGAGTCACCCTTCTCCGAACCGGTGCAGGGATAGGGGCGCAAAACGAAAAAGGCGGCCCAGGCTGGCCGCCTTTTCCAGATCATAGTTCTCGGGTGCGGCGCCTCAGCCGGCCTTCGAGGCGGCGTAGATCGCGTCGATGGTGGAGGCGAGGGCAGCGTCAAACTCGGCGTCGGATTGCTTGGCCGACAGGCCTTCGGTCAGCGCGCGGGAGAAGCTGGCGATGATGCCGGTATTCTCGGCGAGCTTCTGGCAGGCGACGTCGCGGCTGTAACCGCCCGACAGCGCCACGACGCGCATCACGCGCGCATGGTCGATCAGCGGGCGATAGAAGTTTGCGACGCTCGGCAGCGAGAGTTTCAGCATCACGTCTTCGCCGGCGGGCAGCGCGTCCAGCTGGCGGGCGATCTCGTCGCGCAGGATGTCTTCGGCTTCGGCCTTGTCGGCAATCGTGATCGTCACTTCCGGCTCGATGATCGGAACCAGGCCATGGCCGAGGATCTGGCGGCCGACTTCAAACTGCTGGGCGACGACGGCGGCAATGCCGGCGCGGTTGGCGGCGGAGACGACCGAGCGCATCTTGGTGCCGAAGATATTCTTGGTGACAGCGCGGGCGAGCAGCTTGTCGAGGTCCGGCATCGCCTTCATCAGCTGCACGCCGTTTTCCTCATCGGCGAGGCCCTTGTCGACTTTCAGGAACGGTACGACCTGGCGCTTCGCCCACAGATAGTCCGCAGTCGGAATGCCGTCGATATCGCCGTCCATGGTGCGCTCGAACAGGATGGCGCCCATCACCTTCTCGCCGGTGAAGGCGGGCGACTTGATGATGCGGGCGCGCATTTCATGGATCAGGCGGAACATGTCCTCATCCGACGACCAGGCATTGTCCTCAACGCCATACTGGCGCAGCGCTTTCGGGGTCGAGCCGCCCGACTGGTCGAGCGCGGCGATGAAGCCCGCCTTCTGCGTGATCTGCTTCGCCATTTCCTGATTGCCGGCCTTAACTGCCATATCCATGTCCGCCATGTCTGATCACCTTGCTGTTGTTCCCGGCCTGTTGTCCCCGGGCCGGAGTGCCTCGTCACGCGCCCGGTGCGTCTCGCGCCTCCGGAGCTTTTCCCATGGCCTATATTCAAGCCGCGTGCCGGAAAAGCCTGACAAGGTTGCCATGCGTCAAAGCGGTCTGCACTTTCTTCAAGGCGTAGCTTTCCTGCCGCAACTGCGGGCAGGCGACGGGCATAAAAGCAGTTTGTTTGCGCTCACAACGGGCAGATTTGCCGCGAGGTGCTCAGCCTTTGAGGGCCTCGACGCCGGGCAGGGGCTTGCCTTCCATCCATTCCAGGAATGCTCCGCCTGCGGTCGATACAAAGGTGAAGCCCGGCGCTGCCCCGGCATGGTTCAATGCGGCGACCGTATCGCCTCCGCCGGCGACGGCGATCAGCTGGCCAGCTGATGCGAGCTTTGCGGCCGCGCGGGCGGCGGCAACGGTGGCAGTGTCGAAGGGGGTGAGCTCGAACGCGCCGAGCGGGCCGTTCCAGACGAGCGTCTTCGCGCTCTCCATCGAGGCGGCAAGCGCCGTGACGGTTTTCGGGCCGGCATCGAGGATCATTTCATCCTCCTGCACCTCGCCAAGGCCGCAGATGCGGTGCTCGGCATTCGCCTTGAACTCCTTTGCCACGACGACGTCTTCCGGCAGCAGGATCGTGCAGCCGGAGGCCGCCGCATTGGCTTCGATCTCTTTGACCGTCTCGACGAGGTCGCGCTCGCACAGCGATTTGCCTACGGAATATCCGCGCGCGAACAGGAAGGTGTTCGCCATGCCGCCGCCGATGGCGAGGCGGTCGACCTTCGAGACGAGGTTCTTCAGCAGGTCGATCTTGGAGGAGACTTTGGCGCCGCCGACAATCGCGATCACCGGCCGCTCCGGCGTGCCGAGCGCCTTGTCGAGGGCGTCGAGTTCAGCCTCCATCGTCACTCCGGCATAGGCGGGCAGGAGCTCGGCCAGCACAGCCGTCGTCACATGGCGACGATGGGCGGCAGAGAAGGCATCGTTGACATATAGGTCGCCGAGCGCGGCGATTTCTTTCGCGAGTTCCAGGTCGCCCTTCTCTTCGCCTTTATGGAAGCGCGTGTTCTCGAGCAGGATGACGCCGGCAGGCGGCAGCTCGGCAATTGCCTGTTTCACATGCTCGCCCTTGCAGTCGGCAATGAAGCTGACATTCGCGCCAAGCACTTTGGCGAAGGCGCCAGCAACGGGCGCGAGGCTCATCTCCGCAACGCGCTCACCCTTCGGGCGGCCGAAATGGGCGAGCAGGGCGACCTTGGCACCGGCCGTGCGCAGGGACTGGACCGTGTCGATAGCGGCGCGCAGGCGGGTGTCGTCCGTCACCAGGCCGTTTTCCATCGGCACGTTGAAGTCGACGCGCACGAGGGCGGTCTTGCCGGTGAGATTGCCTGCGTCAGCGATGCGTTTGAAAGCAGTCATGCGTATTCCCCGGCCTGGCGGCCTCATCCTGAGCGAAGTCGAAGGACGAGGCCGGGCGGGACATCCGTCTGCGGCCCGCACTCACCCTTCGACTTCGCTCAGGATGAGCGCTGATTGTGCGGCAGTGATCAAATCAGCTTCGCCAGCGCGACGGCGGTGTCGCTCATGCGGGTGGAGAAGCCCCACTCATTGTCATACCAGGTCATGATCGACACGAAATTGCCGTCCATCACCTTGGTCTGGTCGAGATGGAAGATAGAGGAGCGCGGGTCGTGGATGAAGTCGGAGGAGACGTTCGGCACGTCGGTATAGCCGAGCACGTCCTTCATCGGGCCATCGGCGGCGGCGATGATGGCGGCGTTCACTTCTTCGACAGTCGTCGCTTTCTTCGCCAGGAATTTCAGGTCCACGACCGAGACGTTCGGCGTCGGCACGCGCACCGAGATGCCGTCGAGCCTGCCTTTCAGCTCCGGCAGGACAAGGCCAACGGCCTTGGCCGCGCCGGTCGAGGTGGGGATCATCGACAGCGAGGCAGCGCGGGCCCGGTAGAGGTCCTTGTGCATCTGGTCGAGCGAGGGCTGGTCATTGGTGTAGGAATGGATCGTCGTCATCATGCCCTTGTCGATGCCGATGGCCTTGTGCAGGACGGCGGCGACCGGGGCGAGGCAGTTGGTGGTGCACGAGGCGTTGGAGACGACCGTGTGCTCTTTCTTGAGCTTGTCATGGTTGACGCCGTAGACGACCGTCAGGTCGGCGCCGTCTGCCGGGGCAGAGACGAGCACGCGCTTGGCGCCGGCGGCGAGGTGGGCGGAGGCCTTGTCCTTCGAGGTGAAGATGCCGGTGCACTCCATCGCGATATCGACGTCGAGTTCGCGGTGCGGCAGGTCCTTCGGGTCGCGGATGGCGGTGCAGAGGATTGGCTTGCCATTGATGATGATCTTGTCGCCATCGACTTTCACTTCCGCCGGGAAGCGGCCATGCACGGAGTCAAAGCGCAGGAGGTGCGCGTTTGTTTCCACCGGACCGAGATCATTGATCGCGACGACTTCGATGTCGGTGCGGCCATGTTCGATGATCGAGCGCAGAACCAGGCGGCCAATCCGGCCAAATCCATTGATTGCAACACGAACGGCCATCTTGTCTTCTCCTCTCAGGGTGCTGCCCCGCAGCTTTGCGCCCCTTTAACGGGACAGGTGAATTCCGTCCACCCGCATCGCGTGCGGCGGCGCGACGCGCGGGAAGGCGTTAAACTGCCTTGCTGTATGCAAGCCCCGTGCTAGGCCGCAGGTCAGAGCAAGGGGAAGTAGATGTCCGGCATAGAGGCGCCCGAAGCAGGCAGCGGCGCGGCGGCCCCTGGCCGGCCCGCGATGGTCTGGTTTCTGTTCGCCTGCCTGACTGTGCTCTGGGGCGGGGCCTATGCGCTGACACGCGTCGCGGTCGGCACCGGCACGGAAGTAGGCCTGCCGCCGGAATGGGTGCTGCCGGCCCGGCTGACGCTGGGGGCCGGCGTATTGTGGATCCTGATGGGGGTGACCGGCCAGCGCCTGCCGCCGCTCAGCGACCGGCGCTGCTGGGGTTTCATCTTCGCAATGGGGATTGCCGGCTCGCTCATCCCCTTCTTCCTGATCACCACGGCGCAGGAAACGGTGAATTCGAGCCTCGCCGCGCTCTATACCGCCGCCGCGCCGGTCTTTGTCGTGCTGGGCGCGACGGTGCTGTTCGCCGAGGAGCGGATGACGCGGAATACCGGCATCGGCGTCGCGCTCGGCTTTGCGGGGATTGTTGTGCTGTTCGGGCCGGATGTGCTGGCCGATTTCGGCTCGGCCAGTGTGATCGCGCAGATCCTGCTTCTGTTTGCAACGCTCGCCTATTCGACCAGCACGCTGATTGCGCGGGGCGCCCCGCCCATCCCGCCGATCGCGTTTGCAGCCGGCTATGCGACGGTCGGGGCGGTGCTGTCCTGGCCGCTGGCATTCAGTGTTGATCCGGGAAGCGTCGAGGCAGGCTGGACGCACTGGGCCGCCATCGCCGCCCTCGGGCTCGGCCCCTCGGGCATCGCGCAGGCGATCTTCATGGCCATCGTCGCGCGCGCCGGCGCCACTTTCCTGTCGCTGACGGGGTATTCCGTGCCGGTCGCGGGCGCGGTGTTCGGCTGGGTGTTCTTCGCCGAGACACAGAGCTGGAATGCGGTGGCCGCGTTTGCGCTGATCCTGGGCGGGGTGTGGATGGCGCGCCAAGGGGGGCAGGGGCGCAGGCAGGGCTGAGCAACACCAATCGCCGGACAGGCGGGCGCCTTCCGGTTTTGCGGGGGTGGTCTTCCTGAAAATCCTGCGGATGGGACAGGCCCAAAGTTCCGGGGACGGCAGCAAGGGTATTGGGATTGAGTGTCCCCGGCGTCCCGGAACCCAAGTCTCATCCGCAGTAGGTTAGGAGCCGCCCTTGCGGGAGACCCGCCGCGGGGACTGGAGGGGCGCCCGCGGCAGGGGTGAGATTAACCCCGCCGGAGACCCGGTCGGATAAGTTTTGCCGAAGAGTCTTTCAGCGCCCTGATTGCAGAGGGTTCAGGCGCGGTTCCGGCCACCGGGAAGTATGGAGAGAGGCGGGGCTTGCCCTGCAGATTTTCCTCAGGCCTTCTGGGTCTCGATAGCGCCGTGGCAATGCTTGTACTTCTTGCCCGACCCGCAGGGGCAGGCGGAATTGCGCGGCGTGTTCGACCAATCTTCCTCGGCCTGCGGAATGCGCTGGGGCGCCTCGTCCGGGTTCATCTCGTTGATGCCGGTATCGGGGTCGAGCTTGGTCTCTTTGGTCTGCTGGGGCGGCTGCAGAGGGCGCTGGGCCGGGGCAGCAGCTTGCGGCGGCGGCGCAGTGCGCATCCCCGGCGGCGGGGCCTGCTGGATGCGGATATGCATCAGCGAGCGGGTCACGGTGCCGCGCAGTTCGGTCAGCAGGCTGTCGAACAGGTTGAAGGCTTCGCGCTTGAACTCGTTCAGCGGGTCGCGCTGGCCATAGGAGCGCAGGTGGATGACCGAGCGCAGCTGGTCGATCTGCTGCAGGTGTTCGCGCCAGCGCATGTCCAGCACCTGAAGCAGGAACTGCTTCTCGATCCGGCGCATCTGCGGCTCGCCGATCTGGCGGGTCATCTCGGCATATTGCGTGTCCACCGCCTCGCGGATGCGCGCGGCGATCTCTTCATTGGCGACGCCTTCCTCGGCGGCCCAGTCGCGGACCGGAAGCTCGAGGGCAAGGTCCATCTTCAGCGCCTCATCGAGGCCGTCGAGGTCCCACTGCTCCGCATAGGCCTTCTCTGGCATCGTGCGGGCAACGAGGTCTTCGATCACATGGTCGCGCATTTCGGCGATGACTTCGGACACATCATCGGAGCGCAGGAAGTCCATGCGCTGCTCGAACATCGCCTTGCGCTGGTCGTTGATCACGTCGTCATATTTGAGGACGTTCTTGCGGATCTCGTAATTGCGTTCCTCGATCTTGCGCTGCGAGGTCTCCATCGCCTTGTTCATCCAGGGATGGGTGATGCCCTCATCTTCCTTGATGCCGAGGCGGCGCATCACGGCGTCCATCCGGTCGGCGGCGAATATGCGCATCAGGTCGTCTTCGATGGAGATGTAGAATTTCGACCGGCCGGGGTCGCCCTGACGGCCTGTCCGGCCGCGCAGCTGGTTGTCAATCCGGCGGCTTTCATGGCGCTCGGTACCGAGGACGTAGAGCCCGCCGGCGTCGAGTGCGCGCTTCTTCTTCACCTCGATGTCGGCGCGGATCTGCGCGCCCAGCATCGAGATTTCGCCGTCCGACAGCTGCCGGCCAAGGGCTTTCTCCTTGGCGAGCTTTTCCTGTTCAAGGCGCATTTCGTAATTGCCGCCGAGCTGGATGTCGGTACCCCGGCCAGCCATGTTGGTGGCCACGGTGACGGCGCCCGGAACGCCGGCTTCAGCGACGATGAAGGCTTCCTGCTCGTGATGGCGCGCGTTCAGCACCTTGTGCGGAATGCGCTGCGCGGTCAGCAGGTTCGACAGGAGTTCGGATTTCTCGATGGACGCGGTGCCCAGCAGGATCGGCTGGCCCTTGGCATTGGCCTCGCGCACTTCCTTGATGATCTCGGCATATTTCGCCTTGGCCGTGCGGTAGACGACGTCATCGTCATCAATCCGGCGCACCGGCTTGTTGGTCGGCAGGTCGATGACCGAGAGCTTGTAGATGTCGGCAAATTCCGAGGCTTCGGTCATCGCGGTGCCGGTCATGCCGGCGAGCTTGCCATAGAGGCGGAAGTAGTTCTGGAAGGTGATCGAGGCGAGGGTGACGTTCTCGGGCTTGATGTCGACCCGTTCCTTGGCCTCGATGGCCTGGTGCAAGCCTTCCGACAGGCGGCGGCCTTCCATCATCCGACCGGTGAACTCGTCAATGAGCATCACCTGGCCGTCCTTGACGATATAATCCTTGTCGCGGCTGTAGAGCTTGTGGGCGCGCAGGGCCTGGTTTGCGTGGTGGACGAGCGAGATGTTGCCGGGGTCCCAGAGCGAGCCCTCGATCATGTTCATCTCGGCCAGCCAGCCTTCCAGCTTCTCCGTGCCGATTTCGGTAAAGACGACCGAACGCTGCTTTTCATCCAGCTCGAAATCCTCAGCCTCGAGGCGCGGGATCAGGCTGTCGATGGAGATGTAGAGTTCGGACCGGTCATCGGTCGGGCCGGAGATGATCAGCGGCGTGCGCGCTTCGTCGATCAGGATCGAGTCCACCTCATCGACGATGGCGAAATGGTGTCCGCGCTGGGCCATCTGGTCCAGCGAGTATTTCATGTTGTCGCGCAGGTAATCGAAGCCGAACTCATTGTTCGTGCCATAGGTGATGTCGGCGGCATAGGCGGCCTTGCGCTCTTCATCGGTCAGGCCGTGCACGATCACGCCGGTCGACATGCCGAGGGCGCCATAGATGCGGCCCATCCATTCGGCGTCGCGGCGGGCGAGGTAGTCGTTGACCGTGATGACGTGGACGCCCTTGCCTTCGAGGGCGTTCAGATAGGCGGCCAGCGTCGCCACGAGGGTCTTGCCCTCGCCGGTGCGCATCTCTGCGATGGCGCCGGAATGCAGCACCATGCCGCCCATCAGCTGCACATCGAAATGGCGCATGTTGTTGGCGCGCTTGGCGGCCTCGCGGACGACCGCAAAGGCTTCTTCCAGAAGGCTGTCGAGGGTCGCGCCATCGGCAAGGCGCTTGCGGAATTCCTGGGTCTTGCCCTTAAGCGACTGGTCGGACAGGGCCTCCATGATCGGCTCGAAAGCGTTGATCCGGTTGACCCGGGCCTGCATCGGCTTCAGGCGCCGCTCATTGACGGTCCCGAACATCTTGCGAGCAATGGAAAGCATATCAGACAACACCAACGAGTTTCTGGTGAAAAAAATTCAAATCCCGCAATACAAGCTACAGGATTTTTCCGGTTTCTCCCACCGCGCATTTACCGGCTGAAACCACTCGACCAGCGCGCCCGGCAGACTTAAGAACCCCGCCGGAGGGTGTCAATGAGGCGCCCTCAGCCGCCCGGGAGGCCACAGCCATGACGCGCAGCCCCGTATTTTTAGCCGCTTGCGGCGCTTTGGCCCTGCTGATGCTGGCGGGCTGCTCCGCCGAAATGATGGCGCCGGACGCCCCGGCCCCTGTGCGCCGCGAGGTCGCAGCCCGGGTCAATGGAGAGGCGATCTACACCAGCGATGTGGAGGTTGAGGCGGTGGCGCGGGGCCTTGTCGCGTCCGGCGCAGCGCTGACACCGGAGCATCCGGCCTACCGCGAAGTGCTCGACCAGATGATCGACCAGAAGCTGATGGCGCAGGAAGCGCTCCGCCGGGGGCTCGACCGCGATCCCGCCGGCCAGCGGCGCCTCGAAATGGCGCGCGAGCGCATTCTCGGAAACCTTCTGGTGGAGAACCTCGTCGCCGAACAGGTCACGGATGAAGCCATCGACCGGATGTATTCCGAACAGGTGCGCCTGCAGCAGCTGAACGACCAGGTGTCGATCGCGCATATCCTGACCGAGACCGAGGAAGAGGCCGAAGCGGTCTGGCTGCGTATCCAGGCGGGCGAGAGCTTCGAGAGCCTCGTCTTCAATCATTCAAAAGATACGGCGACGCGGATGGAGAATGGCGATCTTGGCTATGTCTCCCCCAACGACCAGCCGGAGCCGTTCCCGCTCGTGATTGCCAATACGGCGGTGGGTGATGTGTCCCCGCCCTTCGAGAGCGTGGCTGGCTGGCACATCCTGAAGGTCAAGGACCGGCGCACGCGTCCGCCGAAGACGCGCGAGGAAATGCGCCCCGAGATCGCGACCCTGCTGACGCTGGGCGAGGTGAGCCGCATCCTGCGCCGCCTGCGCGCCGAAGCCGAGATCCGCAGCGGGGGCGGCGAGGCCTATGAACAGGAGTTCGGGACCGAGACCGAGACCGAGACGGACCCCCTTGCAGGAGACGAATTGTGAACCTTGCCCCATCGCCCTTTGCGCCTTCCGTATTCCCGGTGCTGCCGGCTGTTCGCGGCATGACGGCCGCCGCCGGAAGCCGCGGCTTCTATGCGCGGCGCGGCATCACGCGCGATGATGTGTTCCTGGCGGTGTTCGATGAGGGCACTGCCTGTGGCGGCGTGTTCACCCGTTCGCTCACGGCCTCTGCCGATGTGCGCTGGTGCCGCGAGGCGCTGGAGGCGGGCGGCGGTTATGCGCGGGCCCTTGTCGCAAACTCCGGCAATTCAAATGCCTTTACCGGTCCGAAAGGCGTGCTGAAGAATGAGGCGACGCTGAAAGCGCTGACGGCTGAATTGGGTGTGGCGCGGGAGCAGTGCTTCCTCGCCGCCACCGGGGTGATCGGCGAGCCGCTGGCCGATCCGAATTTCGTCGGCGCCTATGTGCCCGACCTTGCCGCGAAACTTGGCGCGCCGGACTGGGAAGCTCTCGCGCGTGCCTTCATGACGACCGACACCTATCCCAAGGGCGCCGGCAAGACGGCGGAGATCGGCGGAACCGAAGTGCGCTTCGCCGGCATCGCCAAGGGCTCCGGCATGATCGCGCCGAACATGGCGACGATGCTCTCCTATGTGTTCACCGATGCCGCGATTGCGCCGGCCCTGTTGCAGGAGGCGCTGAAACGGGCCGCCGATGACACGTTCAACTGCATCACGGTAGACGGCGATACCTCGACCTCCGACACGCTGATGGTGTTTGCGACCGGGGCGAGCGGCATGGAGGCCATCACTTCGGAAGACGATCTGCGTTTCCGCGCCTTCGCTGCCGCCCTGAAAGAAGTTTGCCACGACCTCGCCATGCAGGTGGTGAAGGACGGGGAAGGGGCGAGCAAGATCGCCACCATCCATGTCGAGGATGCAGCCTCGCCCGCCTCGGCCAAGAAGATCGCCTGCGAGATCGCCAACTCCCCCCTCATCAAGACCGCCATGGCGGCAGGGGACGCCAACTGGGGCCGGATCGTCATGGCGGTCGGCAAGGCGTATGAGCCGATCGAGCTGGAAAGCCTCTCGATCTGGTTCGACGATGTGCAGGTCGCAAGCGGCGGCGCCCGCGCGCCGGATTATGATGAGGCAGCGGCGAGCGCGGTGTTCGCAAAGCCTGAGTTCACGATCAGGGTCTCGGTCGGGGTTGGCTCCGGCCGGGCGACGGTCTGGACCTGCGACCTGACGCATGGCTATGTCGATATCAACGGCGCGTATCGGACATGAGCGGCAAACTGCTGCTGGTCGTCGCGGCCGCGCTCTATGACGATCAGGGCCGCATCCTTCTGGCGCAGCGCCCACCGGGCAAGCAGCTGGCCGGGCTGTGGGAGTTTCCGGGCGGCAAGCTGGAGCCGGGTGAGACGCCTGAAGCAGCGCTGGCGCGCGAGCTTCTCGAGGAGCTGTCGATCACGGTTAACGAAGCGGAACTGAATCCGCTCACATTCGCGAGCCATGCTTACACCGGTTTTCACCTGCTTATGCCACTTTACGCCTGCCGAAGCTGGACTGGCCTCATCCAACCCCGAGAGGGACAGGCAGTCGCCTGGGTGGAGCCGGAAAATCTGAAGCAGTATCCGGCGCCGCCCGCAGACATTCCCCTGTTTGACTGGCTCGCCGCGCAAGGATGATGGGACGGAGGATGGCCAAGAAAAGCTCCCTGCTGAGCCGGTTCCTGCGCGATGAGCGTGGCGCGACGGCTGTCGAGTATGGCCTGATCGTTGCCCTGATGGTGGTGGCCCTGCTGGCCGCACTGACCAACGTGGCCGATGGGAATGCCGAGATGTACCGGCACATCGAGGACGCCGTCACCAGCGTCTGACCCCTCCGCAGTTTCAGCTTCCGGGCTTGCGAGACACCGAGCGCACGGCGCCCGCCAGGCTGGCCGTGGCGCTGCCCGGTTTCAGCGGCTGGGGTTGTCCCGGCGCCGGCGCCCAGCCGGACAGGTGCACAATCTCGAAACTCGCCCGCACCCGCCCGTCCGGATCGCTGAAGCGTTCGCGGTAGAGCTCCATTGCGCGAGACAGCACCCGCCGCGGCAATGGCCGGCCAGCTCCGTTGGCGAACGCCGCGCGCTCTCCCATGCCTTTGAGATCGGCCAGCAGGTCCTCGGGCCGGGCATACCGGACGGTGACGGGATCGCGGTCTGCCACCGGAAGGGCAAAGCCGGCGCGCTGCAGCAGCCCCGCCATATCCCGCAGGCCCGGCAGCGGCGAGAGCCTCGGGCTCAGCCCGCCGGTCAGCTCCGTTTCAGCTTCGGCCAGTACCTCCCGCAGCTCTGCCAGCGTTCCCGCCCCAAACAGCGCGGCGAGGAACAGCCCGTCCGGCTTCAGGACGCGCCGCACCTGAATGAGCGCGCCGGGCAGGTCGTTGACCCAGTGCAGCGTCAGCGGCGACAGGACGAGATCGAAACTCTCCGGCGCGAAGGGCAGGGCCTCCTCATCCGCAATGATGGCGATGAGGCCCTTTGAAGCGGCCCGCTCGGTGAAGGCGGAGGCGGTATCGGCAGCGGTCATCGCGGCGACCTTGCCGACGGCGATGAGGCCTGCCGACAAGGCGCCGCCGGCTGCGCCAAGTTCGAGGCCGTGTTCAAAGAGGCGCGGGGTATCGCTCAGGCGGCTTTCAAGGTCGCTCGACACACGGGCGCGCAGGAAGGCATAGTCTGCAAAGCGCGGGGCCATGCGCTCGCGCCGCCGGGCGATGCGGGCGCGGTCGAAGATCTGCGGCGGAGGAGGGGGGCTGACCATGCAGCGGGATATGAACGCCGCCGGGCCTGCGGCCAAGGGGCTTGTCCGCGTGGCGCGGGATTTCATCTGGCCGCCGCGCCCCCTGCTCGGCAGCCTGGAGGAGGAGGCCGCCTCTGCGCTGACGGCCGAAGCCTTCCTCAAGCTGCGCTTCCTGACCGGGGCGGTGTGCACACGCTGCGGCCTGCCGCAGGATTATGATGCGGGTGAGGATACGGTCTGCGCCGCCTGCACCGCCCGGCCCCCGCGCTGGGACCGGGCGCGCGCGGCGCTCGAATATGACGATGTTTCGCGCATCCCGGTGCTGGACCTGAAACATGCCGGCCGGCGGGACCAT
>NZ_JBKBXW010000024.1:0-63109 GCF_046313735.1 Hyphomonas sp. | reverse complement strand
GTCCACCACACCGGGCATGGACAGTTGGTGGACTTCGCTTCGCTCACTCCACCCTACGAAAAAGGGCGGCCCTTGAGCCGTCGTTTGATCTGTATCCGGATTAAGTATCCAGGAAGCTCCGCAGCTCAGGGCAACCAGCGGATCTTCATGTGCTGCCGGGTTTCGCTTTGGCTCGCTGGCGCAGGGTTCCGAGCACATCTTCATGATCGAAGGCCGCCCCCGTTTCCGCAAAGCGCGCCATGCGCGAGGCGATCTCGGTCCGGTCAGCCTCGTCGTCCAGCATCCGCTCGACCGCTTCCTCCACCAGCGCTTCCGGCGCCTTGCCGGACGCTGCCGCCAGTTCGCGTATCCGCGTCTCAAGCGCGCCTGGCAGGGAGATGTTCATCGTGGCCGTGGCAGGCTCCTTGTGATCAAGGGTGGCGTCAATGGCAAAGCCTGTCAATCCAACCAAAGTTGCGCCTTGCAACTTCGATCCAGATGCCGATTACCATCACGCGGTGAACGCAACAGCTGGAAGCGTCATGAAACTCCCATTGGCAGCCTTCCTCACCTCAACCTCCCTGGCCGCGCTGATCGTGATCCTGGCCATGTGGGCGGCGTTCGGGGACGCCTTTTGGCCACACTGGTATTATCCGGTGATCTTTGTATTCGCCGCCGACGCCATGTGGAAACTGTCCATGCTCAAGGCCAAGAATATCCGCTGGCATTGGCTGGGCCTGCTGGCGGCGTCCGGCCTGGCGTTTGCGCTGCTTTATCTGGGATTCGGCGCTGATCTTGGCTTCTGCATGAGTATGCTTCTCACATACCTTCTGTTACGAGGCCTTATGATCAAGACAACCTGACAGGAGCATCAAAAAAAGGGCGGCCCTTGAGCCACCCTTTGATCTGCATCCGGATCACGTATCCAGGAAGCTCCGCAGCTTCCTTGACCGGCTCGGATGTTTCAGCTTCCGCAGCGCCTTCGCCTCGATCTGGCGGATACGTTCGCGGGTCACGCTGAACTGCTGGCCGACTTCTTCCAGCGTGTGGTCCGTGTTCATACCAATGCCGAAGCGCATCCGCAGAACGCGTTCCTCACGCGGGGTGAGCGAGGCGAGCACGCGCGTCGTCGTCTCGCGCAAGTTCGACTGGATGGCCGCATCCACAGGCAGCAGCGCCATCTTGTCCTCGATGAAGTCGCCGAGGTTTGAATCCTCGTCGTCGCCAATCGGTGTTTCCAGCGAGATCGGTTCCTTGGCGATCTTGAGAACCTTGCGGATCTTCTCGAGCGGCAGGCCGAGCTTTTCGGCCAGTTCTTCCGGGGTCGGCTCGCGGCCGATCTCGTGCAGCATCTGGCGCTGGGTACGGATGATCTTGTTGATCGTCTCGATCATGTGCACCGGGATACGGATCGTCCGGGCCTGGTCCGCAATTGAGCGGGTGATGGCCTGACGGATCCACCATGTGGCATAGGTCGAGAATTTATAGCCGCGGCGATACTCGAATTTGTCGACCGCCTTCATCAGGCCGATATTGCCCTCCTGGATCAGGTCCAGGAACTGAAGGCCGCGATTGGTGTATTTCTTCGCAATCGAGATCACGAGGCGGAGGTTGGCTTCCACCATCTCCTTCTTCGCGATCCGCGCCTCGCGCTCGCCCTTCTGCACCGTCTGGACGATGCGGCGGAAATCGTCGATCGGGATGCCGATTTCCTGCGCGATCTCGGAAATCTCCGCACGCACTTCCTCGACATCATCGCCTTTGGAGTCGATCAGCCGCTTCCATTTCGGCGAAATGGCACGCACGCGCTCGGCCCAGCCGGGCTCAAGCTCGCTGCCGATATAGTTCTCGAGGAATTCCTTGCGCGGAACGCCGTGCGCATCGGCGAGCCGCATCAGCTTGCCTTCAAGGCCCATCAGCTTCTTGTTGATCGCATAGAGCTGCTCAACCAGGGCTTCGATCCGGGCATTGTTGATGTGGATCGTCTTGAGGTTCTCGACGATCAGCAGCGAGAGCTCGTCATACTCGCCCTGCGCCTTGGGTGTCAGGTCCTTGCCTTCCAGGCGGCGCGTGACGAGGCGGTCCTGCAGCTTGCGGAACCGGCCGAACGCTTCTGCGACCTCGTCGAGCTTGGCGAGCACGCCTTCGCGCAGCTCCCCTTCCATCGCCGACATCGACATAGCGACCGCGTCGTCTTCCTCTTCCTCTTCCTGCTGCTGCTGGCGCAGGCGTTCGGCTTCGACCTCGTCGATCTCTTCCTGGCTCTGGCGCTTCTTGCCTTTCACCGGGGCGGCAGGCTCGGGCGCCTTCTCCTCGATCGGCTTGGGCTCCGGCGGCGGGTTTTCCGCGCCATAGGTCGCTTCCAGGTCGATCAGGTCGCGCAGCAGGATACGCTCATTGATGAGCTCATCGCGCCAGACCATCATCGCCTCGAAGGTCAGCGGGCTCTCGCACAGGCCGCGGATCATCGCGTCGCGGCCGGCCTCGATGCGCTTGGCAATCGCAATCTCGCCCTCGCGGGAAAGAAGCTCCACCGCGCCCATCTCGCGCAGGTACATCCGCACGGGGTCGTCCGTCCGGTCGCTGCCCCGGGCATTGCCCTTCTTGGCGACGACCTTCTTGTCCTCGATCTTGGTCAGGGCCTTGCCCTGCTCCTCGGCTTCTTCCTCGGTCTCGACGACCGCGATGCCCATTTCCGAGATCTGGGACATCACGTCCTCGATCTGGTCGGAGCTCATATCGGCGTCCGGCAGCAACTGGTTGATCTCGTCATGGGTGATGAAGCCGCGCTTCTGGGCGCGTTTCAGGACCTTCTTGACGTCTGTCGCATTGAAATCGACAAGGCCCGCCTCGTTGTCCTTCTCGTCTTCACCCTCACCGTCGCCTGCGGTGTTCTTTTTCTTCTTGGTGGCTGTCGCCATAGTTCAGCTCTCTCCTCACCGGACAAACGGCCTCTCCAAACCGCCTGCCAGTCGCTCTCGCCCTTGCCGTTCAGCTGTCGCTGCGCTTACTGGATGCCTCGTTCATACGGGCCTTTAGAGCCCTGCGCTCGGCGACCAGCTGGTGGCGCCGCCTCCACTCCTGCGGAGACAGCGTCGGGTCCGCGTCCGCACGATCCGTGCCAGACACAGTGTCAGTGTCGCCGGAACGCCGCATCGCCACATATTGCTCCAGGGCAATCAGCCATTCCCTTGCCTCGGGCCCATTGGCCGCGATCTGAGGCGTGGAGGGATAATCTTTGAGCAAACCGGCAGCACGTATGTTCCCAGACTGGCCTAAATGGGCGGTCACAGCCGCGCGGTCAATGGGGATTGCGTCGTTTGCGAGGTCGAGAACTGCATCGCGCAATGCCTGGACATCCCTGTCGTGAAACTCCGCAAGGGCGAGCTTCTCGATTCCAAGCGCCAGGAGGGCCGGGCTGTCGATCAGGCGCACCAGCACGCCGGGGGCCTTTTTCTGCAGCTCCGCCTTCTGTTTGAGCAGCAGCGCGCTGGCGGCTTCCTCCGAAATATCCACCGGCATGACGGCCGGATCGAACCGCTCCTCAGGCTTCTGGAACCGTCCGGTGCGGCGGGGGCCGGCGCTGTTGCTGCGCGTCTCGCGCCGGGCTGCGCGCAGAGCGTAGAGATGGTCGCGCAGGCGCGATCTTAAATCCCGCTCATAGGCCGCGCGCACACCGGCATGGCGAATCGCCCCGCAGGCCGCCATCAGCCGCGCCTCCAGCCCCGCCTGGCGCTCCGGCGTATCCAGCGGCTCGGCGTCCCGCTCGCGCCGCCATAACAGCTCCGACAGCGGCAGGCGCGCCTCCAGCTGCGCCGCCATGGCCCCTGCCCCCTGCGCGCGGATCAGGTCATCCGGGTCCAGCCCGTCGGGCAGCAGCACGAAGAAGACCGACCGGCCAGGCTCGACATGCGGCAACGCCCGGTCGAGCGCGCGGTAGGCCGCCCCGAGCCCCGCCCGGTCGCCGTCGAAACACATCACAGGCTCGGGACCGGCCTTCCAGACCAGCTGCAGCTGCTCCTCAGTCAGCGCCGTGCCCAGCGGGGCGACCGCCTGGCCAAAGCCTGCCTCGCAGAGCGCAATGACATCCATATACCCTTCCGCCACGATGAGGCCCCCGCCCTCACCATGACCAAGCGCTTCCCGCGCCGCCTTGTAACGATAGAGGACATTGGACTTGTGGAAGAGCGGCGTGTCGCCGGAATTGAGGTATTTGGGCTTGGCGTCCGGCGTCAGCGCCCGCCCGCCAAAGGCGATGATGGCGCCGCGCGCATCGGGGATCGGAAACATCAGCCGGCCCCGGAAGGCGTCGTAGGGCTCGCCGCCCTTGTCGCTTTCCTTGATCAGGCCGGCTTCCATCAGTTCCTCATCGGTGAAGCCTTCGCTGCGCAGATGCGTGCGCGTGCGCCGCCAGTCATCGGGCGCATAGCCGAGCCGGTAGCGGCCCCAGCTCGATGGCTTCAGCCCGCGCCCTTCCAGATAGTTGCGCGCCCCTGCCCCTTCTGCCGATTTCAGCCGGTCCTCGAAAAACGCCGCCGCCGCCTCGCAGGCTGCCTGCAGGCGTTTGCGGTGGTCGTACTCCTCTGCTGCCTGAGGGCTCGCCTTGGGCAAGCTCATGCCCGCCTCCTCGGCCAGCTTCTCGACCGCCTCCATGAAGGAGAGCCGTTCGGTCTCCATCACGAAATTGATCACATCCCCGCCCATGCCGGAGGAGAAGCATTTGAAGATGCGCTTCTGGTCGTTGACATAGAAGCTCGGCGTCTTCTCCGCCGTGAAGGGCGAAAGGCCGACCCATTCCTTGCCCTTCTTGGTCAGCTTCACCTTACGCCCGATCACATCCGAAGGCCGGATACGGGCCTTCAGCTCATCGACGAATCCATCGGGAATGCGGATCGGTGCAGACATCGGCGGCAGATTACAGCTTTCGCGCGCCGGGCGATACGCGCCATCTCACCGGCGCGGCAACCGAAAAGGCCCCGCCGCAGCGCGGCAGGGCCTTTCCTTCTTCAGCTTGCTTCACCTCTGAGAGGCGGTCGAGGTTACTCCTCGCGCCAGACCGGGGCTGCGGCGAGGTCTTCCTCGGTCACATCGAGCACCACTTCCCCGTCGCTGTCGCCCTGCGAGACGGCCAGCACCCGGCTTTCGACCACGAGCGGCTCGTCCGCGATGATGCCCGGGGAGATGACGGCATAGCGCAGCTCGCCATCATCGCTCAGGATCAGCTCATTGATCCGCGCGCCCTCGCCGCTGAAGCTCATCGGCGCGATCGTGCCCATCACCTCGGAGGCGAGGCGGTAATCATTGAAGGCCTGCTGCTCGAACGCCGGCAGGGCGGACAGGTCGGTCATCTCGGTCCGGACGATGAATTCGCTCTCGGTCATGGAGGCCGGCAGGAATTCCGCGCTTTTGAAGGCGAGCAGGTGCAGGTTGCCGCCGAAGCCGGCAACGCCGCCATCACGGATAACCAGAGCCGACTCTGCGCCGTCTTCGCCGAGCCACACATCTGCCACCTGAGCCAGTTCCTCGCCCGTGCCGTTTACCAGCGAGGCGCCCATCAGCCACGAGGCGACGAGTTCACCTTCAGCCAGCTGGTAGGCTTCCCGCAGCGAGGCTTCCTGCATCACGGGTTCTTCCATGAACATTTCATCTTCTGCCGATGCGATGTCGGCATAGAGTTCCGCTTCGCCGGTCGGGGCGGCGAAATCGGCAAACGTGTCGGGCGAACTTGCATCGGAGCAGGCAGCCGCCGTCATCAGCAGGCCAAGGGCGGCAGAGCCGGCGAGCAGGGATTTACTGAAGGTCATGTCATGTCTCCTTCCGGGGTTACATTACAGGCCAACGCGGCCAGCTGGCCGGGGTTCCCGGCCCTGACTCCATTGTAATGTAGGGTTCAGCGGTGGTTCAGGCCGTGCGGCTGAGCGCCGTGCGAACGGCCTTGCCAGCGCTCGCCGCCTCGATCTGGCCGGGATAGCGCTCTTTCAGCGCTGTCACGCAGCGGCCAAGATCCTTCAGTTTCGAGGCGCCAAGGTCCTCGACAACCTGGTTCACGGCAATTTCCAGCGCCTTGCCGGACAGGGGCTGCGGCAGGAAGGCCTCAATGATTGCAATCTCGTCCCGCTCGCGGATCGCATCGGCGATACGGCCTTCTTCCTCATGCTCGCGGGCAGAGGCTTCGCGCTGGGCCACCATGGTCTGCAGCACGCGCTGGACGTCGGCATCGGGGCAGCCTTCGCGCTCGCCGCGCCCGCGTGCGCACACATCCCGGTCGCGCACAGCAACGTCGATCAGGCGCAGCGTGCTCAGCCGGATGTCATCTGCCGGACCGGCAGATTCCTCCTTCAATGCTTGTGCGATGCGGGCCTTCAGGCCCTGACAGGCAGAAATGTCTTCGCGGCCCATGCCGTTCAATGCCTTTCTACACCCCGGCGCGCGCAGCGTTGCTTGACGCTCCCGAGACTCAGCCCCAATAAGCCGCTGAGTTTTGGCGAGAGCGGTTAACAGCGCGTCAACCGACCGACGAGCGTGAAGGGGTATAACGTCCATGAGCAGGAATCAAGATATGGACTCAGCCACCGGCGCCCTGGCCCTTGAAGACGGTACAGTTTTCGCCGGTTACGGGAGCGGCGCCGCGGGAATTCGCGCAGGAGAGCTTTGTTTCAACACCGCAATGACCGGCTATCAGGAAATCCTGACCGATCCTTCCTACGCCCAGCAGATCGTCCTCTTCACCTTCCCCCATATCGGTAATGTCGGCGCCAACCCCGAAGACCACGAAGAGTCCACCCCGCCGGCCAGCGACGCCGCCTGCGGCGCCATCTTCCGCGAACCGATCACGGCCCCGTCCAACTGGCGCTCGGCGGAAGATTTCGGCGCCTGGCTCGCCCGGCGCGGCATCATCGGCCTGTCCGGTGTGGACACCCGCGCCCTCACCCGCCGCATCCGCGAGCAGGGGATGCCCAAGGCTGCCCTCTGCCACAAGCCGGAAGGCAATATCGACTTTGCCGCCCTGATCGAAACCGCCCTCACCTGGCCGGGCCTCGACGGCGCTGACCTTGCCGCAGACGTCGTCCAGGAGGCCGCCTTCGAACACACTGAAGGCCTCTGGACGCCAGCTGCCGGCCACCAGCCGATGGGTAATGCCGAATTCCATGTCGTGGTCGTCGATTTCGGCGTGAAGAAGAATATCCTGCGCAACCTCGCCAATGTTGGCGCGCGCGCCACAGTCGTGAACGGGGACGCGGGCGCCGAGGACATCCTCGCCCTTAAGCCCGATGGCGTCGTCTTCTCCAACGGCCCCGGCGACCCGGCGGCCACCTTCGCCCGCTCCGGCGGCATGATCGGCACCCTCGTCGCCTCCGGCATCCCGATCCTCGGCATCTGCCTTGGCCACCAGATGCTTGCCCTCGCCCTTGGCGCGAAGACTAAGAAAATGGCGCAGGGCCATCATGGCGCGAACCATCCGGTGAAAGACCTAGCCACCGGCAAGGTCGAGATCGTCTCGATGAACCACGGCTTCACCGTCGACACCGCCACCCTGCCCGCCGGCGTGGAGGAGAGCCACCGCTCGCTGTTCGACGGCACCAATTCCGGCCTCAGCGTTAAGGGCAGGCCGATCATCTCGGTCCAGCACCACCCTGAAGCCTCCCCCGGCCCGCAGGACAGCTTCTACCTGTTCGACCGCTTCGCCGACCTGATGCGCCAGCACCGGGCGGGCTGAGCCGGCCCGAGGCTTCCCCGGACAGTCCCTGCATTGTATGGCTCGGACTGCGGCCAGCTTGAGGCTGGCCTGCTGTTCACAGCGTCATTGAAGGGGAACATCATCATGCTGGCAAAACCGACCTGTGTGGCCATCTCGGCCTTGGTTCTGACGCTCGCCGCCTGCGGCCGCGCGCCCGAAGCCGTGAGCCCGGCAGAGGAACCCGCCGCTGCAGATGTGCAGGTCAATGAAGGCGAGCCCATCGATGGCGACGTCACCCTGTCCGTCCCCGAAACCGCCGTTGCGGGCAGCTACATCACCCCGGTCTTCACCGGCCCGGCGAACCAGCAGGACTATATCGACATCGTCCCGCGCGGCTTCACCGCCACCTCCGGCGAGCTGGCCTACATCTATGTTCCGGCGGCCCTGCAGGGGAATGGCCTGCGCGTCGTCACTGCGCCCGGCGAATATGACGTGCGCTACATCGCCGAGCTCACAACCGGCCGGGAGGTCAAGGCCGTTCAGCCCCTGACCGTCACCGCCGCCGAAGTCAGCCTCGACGCCCCGGAAACCGCTTCCGCCGGCGAGCCGATAACCGTCGCGTGGACGGGCCCCGATGGTAACGGGGACTATCTCGATATCGTGCCCGCCGGTTTCACCGCCACGTCCGGCGAGATCAACTATGCCTACACCTCCGCCGGCAGCCCGGCCCGCCTGACCGCGCCTGGCGCCGAGGGCGACTATCTGATCCGCTACATCCTCGAAGGCCCCGGCGGGCGGGCGGTGCTTGTGTCTGCGCCGCTGTTGGTCACGCCGGTGACGGCCACCCTGACGGCGCCCGACTCTGCTGCCGCAGGTGAAACGATCATCGTGACCTATGAGGGACCCCAGCGGGAGGGCGACTATATAGACCTCGTGAGGAGCGGCTTCCTTCCGGCGTCAGGCGAGCTTGCCTATTTCTATGCGGGCGCGCAGTTCCCGAACCAGCTGACCCTGCCGGCCGAGGCGGGCGAGTATGAGATCCGCTACGTGCTGGAAGCCCCCGGCGGGCGCAGGGTGCTTGCCCGCCGCCCCATCCGGGTCGAGTAGGCGCTACAGCCTCGCCAGCGCGGTCTTCGGGAAGACGCCGAGGATCTTGAGGGACTGGGAGAAGAAGCCCAGTTCCTCCAGCGCCAGCTGGACCGGGCGTTCATCGGGGTGGCCTTCGATCTCGGCATAGAATTGCGAGGCCTCGAATGAGCCGCCGACGAGATAGCTTTCCAGCTTCGTCATGTTGATGCCGTTGGTCGCAAACCCGCCGAGCGCCTTATAGAGCGCGGCGGGGATGTTCCGGACCTCGAACAGGAAGGCCATCTTCACCGGGCCGTTGCCGGCCTCGATGTCTGCCGGCTCGCGCGACATGATGACGAAGCGGGTGGTGTTATGGGCTGCGTCCTCGATGTTTTCGGCGAGGATTTCCAGGCCGTAGACTTCGGCGGCAAGGCGCGGGGCGATGGCGGCGACGGACGGGTCGGCCTGCTCCGCCACTTCGCGGGCGGCCCCGGCGGTGTCGGCGGCGGTGACGGCCTCGATACCGTGGCGGCGCAGGAAGTTGCGGCACTGGCCGAGGCCCATGATGTGCGAGCGGGCCTTCTTGACCGTCTCCAGCTTCGTGCCCGGCAGGGCCATCAGCTGGAAGCGGATCGGCAGGTAGTATTCGCCGGTGATGTGCAGCTGGGTGGTGGGCAGGAGGTAATGGATGTCACCGACGCGGCCAGCGATCGTATTCTCTACCGGAATCATGGCGAGGTCGGCCTCGCCGCGCTCGACCGCGATGAAACAGTCCTCGAAGGTGCGGCAGGCCATGGGCGCGTGCGTAGGGAACGCCTCGGAACAGGCGATGTGGGAATTCGCGCCCGGTTCGCCCTGATAGGCAATCTTCAGCGTCATGCGGTCAGTCCTGTGCTGGAGGACCCCGGCATGCGTCTGATCGCCGCGACAGCCGGGGGAAGCGCCCGATGGAGACACCCGTTATATTGTGCCGGCCGGGTTAGCGTGCCAAAAGGCCGGCGCCAAGACGCAAATATGCAATAGATTCGAAGGAATGCCCGATGGGAGAACTCGGTCTCAACAAGATTTTCGGTGCCCTTCTGGCAACGGCGCTGGCCATGATGGCGCTGATGGAGCTGCCGAAGATCGCGTTCGGCGGCGGCGGCGGGCATTACGGCTCGGCAGAATACGCGACGCTTACCGAGCGGATGTGCTCGAAATTCTCGTATTGTATCGAGATCGCCGAGGCCGCTTCGGCGGGCGCGGACGCGGTGGCGGAGGTGTTTGACCTCGGCGCCGCGCTTCTGGCGGCAGACCTGACGCGCGGCGAGCGCGTGTTCGCCAGCCAGTGTGCGACCTGCCACACGATTGCGCCCGGCGGCGCCAATGGCACCGGCCCGAACCTTTACGACACGGTTGGCGCACCCAAGGCCCATATCGCGGGCTTCAACTACTCTGCCGCGATGGCCAATATGGGCGGCGAATGGACCTATGAGAATCTCGATGACTGGCTGAGGAATCCGGCAGCCTACCTGCGCGGCACGTCGATGTCGTTTGCCGGTATTCGCCGGGATCCGGACCGGGCGGCCGTGATTGCATATATGGCGGCCAATACTGCCAATCCGCCGCCCTTCCCCGAGCCGATGGCTGCCGCTGAAACGGAAGCCGTAGAGGGCGAAGAAGCCACCGGGGAAGAGGACGCCGAAGGCGGCGAAGAGGGAGAGCCCGAGGCCGTCGAAGCCCCTGCCGAGCCTGCACCGGCGCCGGAGCCCGCGGATCTGCCGGTCGAGGAATAAGCCGCGCGCAGTCATCACCTGAACCGGATTGAAGGGGGAGACGGGGGTCCGTCTCCCCTTTTTTTCTTTGGGGGTGCAGGAAGGCCCTGTTTCCTGTCTTCCTGGCGAATGCCGGGATCCAGATCTTACGGGGTGCGTTACCGCTTCTGGGTTCCGGCGTTCGCCGGAAAAACAGGGGGCGGGCCTGGGGGGCGACGCGGCGTAGCGGACTGGATTTCGGGCACGAGATGGGTGCCCGGCCGCGCGCTTCAGCTCTCCAGGAACTCCGCGCGGATGTCGAAGCTGGAGGTCTTGCCGCCGACATGCGAGGCGCAGGTGTCGAGCCATCGGTCTGCCGCGGCGCGGCCAAGGTCGCGCAGCTCTGTCAGGAACCGCCAGCGCGTGTCGTATTTGGTGGAGAGGCCATAGCCGAGCAGGTCCTGCCCGCCCTTGATGGCGTGGATATTGAGGCGGCGGTACTTCTTCAGCATCGCCTCTTTCAGCATGCCGTCATCAATCAGGCGCTGGACGAAGGCGATGGCGCGCAGCTCTCCGATCAGCGAGGCGTTGAAGCTGATCTCGTTGAGGCGTTCCTGGATCTCGCTGGCGCGCCGGGGCACGCCTTCACGGGCGAGCGGGTTCAGCATCACGAGCAGCACATCGCGCGGGGCGCCGGAATAGATCAGCGGGAACAGGCTAGGATTGCCCATGAAGCCGCCATCCCAATAGGGCACCCCGTCGATCTCGACCGCCTGGAAGGTCTGCGGCAGGCAGGCGGAGGCGAGCACGGCGTCCAGCGTGATTTCCTCGCGCGCGAAGACGCGGACCTTGCCGGATTCGACATTGGTGGCGGAGACAAAGAGCTGGATGCCGGCCTCGTGCACACGGGCGAAATCAATCTCGCGCTCCACAATGCGGCGCAGGGGATTGAGATTGAAGGGGTTGAAATCATAGGGGCTGGCAACCGACTGGACCGCCGCCGCGAAGGCAAGGCCCGCCGCCCCGAAGACGCCGAGCCCCGCGCCGGCATCGGCAACGGATTTCCAGAGCGATTCCAGCGCGGCGCGGGCGCCTTCGGGGCCATTCTGGGCAAGGCCGGCGGCATAGGCGGCGGCGTTCACCGCGCCCGCCGAAGTGGCCGAGATCGCCGCGATGGAGAGGGAGGCCTCCTCGCTCAGCCGGTCGAGCACGCCCCATGTGTAGGCGCCGTGGGCGCCGCCGCCCTGCAGGGCGAGGCTGATCGGGCGGGGCTTGCCATTGCGGCGCGCGCCATTGCGCGGAGAATTTGGGGCGCTGGAGGTTTCAGGCGTGTCGGACATCGGATGGCTCCTTCCGGCGGCTTCCCGCCCCTGCTAACGAAGGACCGATGCCTGCGCCACCCCCCGATCCGCCGCATGAGACGCACGTCCCCCGGAAGCCGGGCGCGGCGCGCCGGCTGGTGATCGACCATCTGGGCGCGCAGGGCGACGGGCGGGCGCGGGAAGATGGCGGCTGGCTGTCGGTGGCCTATACGCTGCCGGGGGAGGTTGTGGAGGCGGTGGGCGCGGGCGAGCGGGCGGCGCTGGTGCGCATTCTCGAGCCCTCGCCGGAGCGGGCGGAACCTCTGTGCCGGCATTTTTGGCGCTGTGGAGGCTGCCAGCTGCAGCACCTTTCGCCAACGCCGTATGCGGCGTTCAAGCGGGAGCTGGTCGTCTGGGCGCTGGCGGCGCGGGGGCTCGCAGCGGAGGTAGCGGAGACCTGGGTGACGCCGGCCGGATCGCGGCGGCGGGCGGCGTTGGCGGCGAGGCGGGTGGGGCGCGAGGTGCGCCTTGGCTTTCATGCGGCGCGCAGTCATGAGCTGGTCGCGCTGGAAGAATGCCCCGTGATGCGGCCCGCGATGGCCGCCGCCCTGCCCCGGCTGAAAGCGATTGCGGCAGGGCTGATTACTGGCCCCGAGACAATCAGCCTGCTGATGACCGAGACCGATTCGGGGCTCGACCTGTCTGTCAGCGGGCTGTCTAAAACGCTGAAGCCGCTGGCGCGGGCGGAAGGGGTGGCCGCGGCGCTGCAGGCCGGGTTTGCCCGGGTCTCCATTGAGGGCGGGGACATGCTGACAGCCCGGCGGCCGCAGATACGCCTCGGCAAGGCGGCGCTGTTGCCGCCGCCGGGCGGCTTCCTGCAGGCGAGCGCGGAGGCAGAGGCGGAGATGGCGCGACTTGTAGGCGGGCACCTCGCCGGGGCGGGCGAAGTGGCGGACCTGTTTGCGGGGGCAGGAACATTTGCGCTCCGGCTGGCGGAGGTTTCGTCCGTACACGCCTATGAGGGGGATGCAGGCGCGGTGGAGGCGCTGAAGGAGGCGGCGCGGGGCGCGGGCGGACTGAAGCCTGTGTCGGCGGCGCGGCGCGACCTGTTCCGCAATCCGCTGGCAGCCTTGGAGCTCTCGCGTATTGACGGCGTCGTTCTTGACCCGCCGCGCGCGGGGGCGGCTGCGCAGGCGGCGGAGCTTGCGCGGTCGCGCGTGCCGAAGGCGGCGTATGTGTCCTGCGATCCGGCGACGCTGGCGCGGGATTTGCGCACGCTGGTGGATGGCGGTTACAGGATCGCCTCTATACACCCCATTGACCAGTTCCTCTGGTCGCAGCATGTCGAGGCGGTAGCGCTTCTGGAGAAAGACCGATGACGGAGGAAGTGACCCCTGCCCTGCCGCCCTTGCCAGACCGGCCTGTGCCGGCAGTCGGCGTGATCTGCTTCCGGGGCGAGGATGTGCTGATGATCCGCAGGGGGACGAAACCTCTGGCGGGCGACTGGTCGATTCCCGGCGGGCGGATCGAGTTTGGCGAGACGGCTGAAACCGCCGCGCTGCGCGAACTGGCCGAGGAGACCGGCGTGACCGCGCGTCTTGTCGGGCTTGCCGATGTGGTCGATGCGATCTTTACCTCGCGCCGGAATGGCCGCGTGACGCGGCATTATCTTCTGGTGGATTATGCGGCGGTGTGGGTGTCTGGCGGGGCGCGCGCGGGCGATGACGCCGACCATGCCGAATGGATCTCGCCGGACGCGCTGGCAGGGTTGCCGCTGTGGGACGAAACGCGGCGGGTGATCGAGCGGGCCCGGGGTATGGTGGTGGCGGCCGGGGATACAGCGCCCGCCAGATAGTCCGTACTCATCCTCAATCCGTACTCATCCTGAGCGAAGTCGAAGGATGGGCCTTCGACTTCGCTCAGGGTGGGCCTGCTGTTGCGTTCGGGTTCGGCCTTCGGAGCGGAGCGCTAAATCGCCTCCGGCTGCCATTTCGTCCGCATCGTGACGAGTTCTTCGGCGGAGGATGGGTGGAGCGCGCAGGTCTGGTCGAAGTCCTGTTTGGTGGCGCCCATCTTGACCGCAATGGCGGCGGTCTGGATCATTTCGGCGGCGTCCTCGCCCACGACATGCACGCCGAGCATGCGCTGGTCGGACGCGCGCACGACGAGTTTCATGAAGGTGCGCGATGTGTCACCATTCAGCGCATTCTTCATGGGACGGAAGTTTGTCTTGTAGATGTCGATCTCGCCATGCTGGCGGCGGGCTTCGGCTTCGGAGAGGCCAACCGTGCCAACTTCGGGGCGGGAGAAGACGGCGGTGGGGACGTAGGAATGGTCCATCTTCCAGGGCTTGCCGCCGAATTCGGTGTCGGCGAAGGCATGGCCCTCGCGGATGGCGACGGGGGTTAGGCCCATGCGGCCTGTGACATCGCCGACGGCCCAGATGTTCTCGATATTGGTGCGCGAGAAATCATCGACGATGACATTGCCGTTTTCATTCAGGGCGACGCCGGCCTTTTCGCAGCCGAGACCCTCGGTGTTGGCCTGGCGGCCGACGGCCATGAGGATGGTGTCGGTCTCGATTTCATGGCCGCTGCTGAGCGTGATCGTCAGGCCGCCTTCGCCCTTCTCGATCCGCTCGAAGGTGCATGTCGTGACGACACGCACGCCCGCTTCCTTGAGGCCTTCATGCACGGCGAGGCGGACATCATCGTCGAAGCCGCGCAGGACCGTCTCGCCGCGATAGACGAGCGTGACCTCGGCCCCGAGGCCAGCGAAGACGTGGGCGAATTCGACCGCGATATAGCCTCCGCCGGCGACGACGAGGCGCTTCGGCACGGCTTCCATTTCAAAAACTTCGTTGGAGGTGATGACGTGTTGCACGCCCGGCAATTCCTCCGGGGACGGAAGCCAGGGGCGCCCGCCGGTGGCAATCAGGATCTTTTCTGCGGTGACGGTCCTGCCGGAGGTTTTCAGGCGCAGCGTGTGGGCGTCCACGAATTCGGCGCGCTCGCTGATGATCTCGACACCGGCATTGCGCAGGTTTCGGTCATAGATCGCCGAGAGACGGTCGATTTCGGCATGCATCCTGGTCATGAACTTCCCGTGATCATAGGATGCACCGTCCACGGACCATCCATAGCCTTCGGACTTGGCGATATGCTTGCCATAGTCGGAGGCGTAGACCATGAATTTCTTCGGCACGCAGCCGCGGATGACGCAGGTGCCGCCCATGCGGTATTCCTCGGCGAGGGCGACCTTAGCCCCCGTCAGCGCCGCGATGCGGCCGGCGCGCACGCCGCCCGATCCGCCGCCGATCACGAAGAGGTCATAGTCATAGGCGCGCGCGCTCATATCGGGATCCTTGGTGCAGTGTCAGTTGGGAGGAGATGAGGCGGCAGGGATCAGTATTCAATGATCCGTACGCTGCCGGCTTCGCCGATGATGACGGTGCGGGCGAGGCCGATGAACAGGCCATGCTCCACGACGCCCGGCACGCCGGAGAGGAAGGCGGCGGCCTTTGCAGGGTTCGGGATGCGCCCGCAATGGCAGTCGAGGATATGGTTGCCGCCATCGGTGACAAGCAGGTCGAGGCTCTGGGGCGCCTTGCGCAGCTCGATGCGTGGCCGCTCGACACCGGCTTCCAAAAGGGCGTCGTGCACTTTCTTGGCCGTGATCGTATAGCCGAAGGGCGTGACTTCAACCGGCAGCGGGAAGGCGCCGAGCATCTCGACCTCTTTCGTATCGTCGGCGATCACCACCATGTGATCGGAGGCATTGGCGATGATCTTCTCGCGCAGCAGCGCGGCGCCGCCGCCCTTGATGAGCACGCCGCCGGGGCCGATCTCGTCGGCGCCGTCGACGGTGAGGTGGATGCGGTCAACCTGCTGGAAGGGCACGAGCGGCACGCCGAGGCTGAGCGCGAGGGCGCGCGTTTGCTCGCTCGTCTCGATACAGCGCACGATAAGGCCGTCGGCGATCTCGTCGGCCAGCATCTCGACAAAGAATTTCGCCGTCGAGCCTGTGCCGAGACCGATGGTCATGCCGTCCTCGACATAATCCATGGCGGCGGCGGCGGCGTTCTGTTTCCCGGTATCATTGGCCATGGCGGGGGTCAGGTGTCCTTCTTTTCGCTGGCGGCTTTTGCGGCGGCTTGTCTGGCGCGGTAGTCTTTTGCCCAGCCCGCCTTGCCGGTCTGGCGGGCGCGGCCGAGGGCGAGGGCGTCTTCAGGCACGTCCTCAGTAATAACGCTGCCGGAGCCGACATAAGCTCCTGCCCCGATATTGACCGGGGCGACGAGGGCGGAGTTCGACCCGACGAAGGCGCCGGGGCCGACATCGGTGATGTTCTTGGACACACCATCATAATTGCAGAAGATTGTGCCTGCGCCGATATTTGCGCCCGCGCCGATGCGGCCATCGCCGAGATAGGCGAGGTGGTTGGCTTTCGCGCCCTCGCCCATGACTGTGTTCTTGGTCTCGACGAAATTGCCGATATGGACGTTCGGGCCGAGCACCGTGCCTGGGCGCAGGCGGGCATAGGGGCCGATGATGCAGCCCGCGCCGACCTCTGCGCCTTCCAGATGGCTGAAGGCACGGACCTGCACACCGCCGGCCACGCGCACGCCGGGGCCGAAGACGACATGCGGCTCGATGACGGCGTCTGGGCCAATCTCAGTGTCATGGGCGAAGAAGACGGTTTCAGGCGCGACGAGCGTGACACCGGCCTCCATCAGCTCGCGGCGGCGATGGGCCTGGAAGATCGCTTCGGCGCGGGCGAGGCCGGCCTTTGAATCACAGCCGATGAGATCGTCTTCCGGCGCGGTCGCCACGGCGCAGCGGCCTCCGTCTGAGCGGGCGAGGCCGACAAGGTCTGTCAGGTAATATTCGCCCTTGGCGTTGTTGTTGGTGACGCGGGACAGGAGCCGGAACATGAGCCCCGCATCGCCTGCCATAACGCCGGAATTACAAAGCCTTATGGCGAGTATCTCAGGCGATGCCTCACGTGCTTCGACGATCCGGTCGAGGCTGCCATCGAGGGCGGTGACAAGGCGGCCATAGAGGGCGGGGTCGGCCGCCTCGAATCCGAGGACACCGAGGGCGGCGCCGTCTTCGAGCGCAGTGAACAGGGCCTCGATGGCAGAAACAGGCACGAGCGGGCTGTCGCCATAGAGAACGGCGAGCGGGCCGCTGAACCCGGCGAGGGCAGCTTCGGCGCAGCGAACGGCATGGCCGGTGCCTTCGGGCGGGTCCTGATAGGCAATGGCGATATCGGGATGGGATTTCGCAAGGTGGGCGATCAGCACATCCTGCGAGGGGTGGACGACGGCAACGATGCGAGAGGCGCCGGCCTTGCGGGCGAGCGCGATGGACCAGTCCACCATCGGCCGGCCGCCGACAGCGTGCATCACCTTGGGCAGGGGCGACTTCATCCGCGTGCCCTTGCCGGCGGCGAGGATGACAGCGGCGCGCGGCTGGCGGGCGTCAGTCAAATGCGGGCTCCCTCTCGCTTTCCCCTGCCCCATCGCCTAGACGAAAGCCTGCGGTTTGGCGAGGGCGATCAGGGATGGATGTGGCGATCCGAAGCGGCAGTTTCGAGGGCTGGACGGTGGTGTTCGATCTCGACGGGACGCTGGTGGACACCGCGCCGGACCTGCTCAGCGCGCTGAACCATGTGCTGGAGGATGCGGGACTTGCGCCTGTGGACCTGCCAGTGGTGGCGACACTGATCGGGAACGGCGCGCGGGCAATGATGGAGCGCGGCTTCGGGGTGCGGGGCATGAGCCTCTCGCCAGAGGCGATGGAGGCGGCGTTCGAGCGGTTCATTGCCTATTATGTGGAGAATATTGCGGTAAGCTCGCAGCCCTTTCCGGGCGCGGTGGCGGCGATGGATGCGCTGAACGCGGCCGGGGCGAAGCTGGCCGTGTGCACGAACAAGCGCCAGGACCTCAGCGAGCGGCTGCTCGGCGAGCTTGGCCTGATGGAGCGGTTCGATGCGGTGCTGGGCGCGGACCGGGCGAGCCAGCGCAAGCCGAGCGGGGCGCATGTGTTTGAAACAGTGGCCGCTGCCGGCGGGGCGCCGGAGCGGGCCCTGTTTGTGGGCGACAGCCGCACAGACGAAAAGGCAGCCCGGAATGCCGGGCTGCCCTTCATATTCGTGACCTTCGGCTATGAGGCCGAGACAGCCGAGTCCATGGCGGCCGATGCCTGCATCAGCCATTATGACCAGCTTGTCGGGGCCCTGTCAGCGCTCAGGGATCAGGCGGTAGCGGCCTCACCGCGGGGGCGGTAAGTCGGGCGGGACGAGCCCACCTCGCCTGCCGCACGGCGGCGCGGCATACCGTTCACCATGTTGGACCGCACATCGGTGCGTGCACTCCGCATGGCAGGGACAAACCCGGCGTCAACGAGGTCGACATCGACTTCGTAGCCGCGCTCGGCCCAATAGGAATTGATCTTTTCACGCAGGCGCTTCGCGCCTTCTTCGTCACACCAGTCTTTCACTCTGCTCTCTCCAGGCGGATTTTTTGTTTTACGATTTAGGCCGTCAGAGACGACCTGTGCCTGTCCTTCTTAAGGTACATCACGCAGGCCTCGAATGGCCCGTCTCGTGTATGTCGGGGAAATGACAATGTTTTCGGCCTTTCTCAAGGCCTAATGGAGATAACTTTATCTTAATAATACGAAGATGAACAACTGTTCATTCTGAACAGATGTTCATGTATGTTGGCGCTCCCGCGAGGCATATCCCGGCCTGTGGGAAATCGTGAACTGTTTCAGCCGGGCGCACGATGTCACCGGTGGCATTTTTTGTCACATCTTTTGTGACTATATGACAGAGTTTCGGATGCACCCCATGCATTTCCGCATATTAGCCTCTCGCAGCCATGCACATCAAAGCGGCAAAACTAGCCCCCGGCAAGCCTTCGGCAACAGCCGGTACTGCCAATTGCGATATCCGCTTGACCTGATCAAAGCCGGAGATTACCCAGCCCGCTCGCGGCCGGGCGATTAGCTCAGTGGTAGAGCACTGCCTTCACACGGCAGGGGTCGCAAGTTCGAACCTTGCATCGCCCACCATCCCGCTGCCGCATCAGATGGCGCTTGCCGCGAAGCGCAGTATAAGCCGCGAAATGAAAGCTTTTTTCCGTTCTGCGCCTGTCGTGACCGTGCTGGGATGGCTGATCTGGGCCTGGATGGCGCTGGTCGGGCGTACCGTGCGCTGGACCGTGGAGGGCGAGCGGGAAACGCGCTCAGAACTGGCGGAGCGCTATGCGCCGGGGGTCGTGGCGACGTCCTGGCATGAGACCATCATGCTTCTGCCTTCCGGCTGGCGGCATTATGCGCGCCACTGGCCGGAGCGCCGGGGCCGGGTGGCGATGATGATTTCGCTGTCGGCGGATGGCGAGCCGGTGGCGCGGGCGATCAGGCATCTGGATCTGGACGCGATCCGCGGCTCTGCCGGAAACCGCAAGAAGGCCGACAAGGACAAAGGCGGCCTGCGGGCGATTGCCGAGGCCGCCGGGCGGCTGCGCGAGGGCGGGTATGTGTGCATGACGCCGGACGGGCCGCGCGGGCCGCGCCGCATCGCGAGCGCAGGCGCCGTGACACTGGCCCAGCGCAGCGGGGCGGTACTGGTGCCCTATGCGATCACCTCCCGCCCGGCGATCCGGCTGAACAGTTGGGACCGGTTCATGATTCCCATGCCCTTCGGACGGGGCGCCATCGTGTTCGGCGGTGTCATTGACGCGCCGCGCGAGACCGACCCCAAGGCATTGCAAGCGGCGCTGCAAAGGGGCATGGAGTCGGCCATGGGGCGGGCCGAGGCGCTGATCGGGCTGGCGCCTGCGCCCCGCCCGCCGGAGTAAGCTGCGCCCATGACGCCTGCCCTCTTCGCTTACAGGGTGCTGACACGCCTGGCTGCGCCCTTCCTGGGGCTGGTGATGAGCCGCCGCGCGAAGGCCGGGAAGGAAGACTTCCTGCGGCTGCATGAGCGCCAGGCAAAGCGCCTTGCACCCCGCCAGACCGGGCCGCTGGTCTGGCTGCATGGGGCAAGCGTGGGCGAGAGCGCGCTGCTGCTGGAACTCGGCCGGCGCATCCTGGCCGAGCGCCCGCACACGCAGCTCCTGTTCACCAGCCAGACGCTGACATCTGCAAAGCTCGTCGGGCGCGACCTGCCGGACCGGGCGATCCATGCGATGGCGCCGATGGATACCCCGGCGATCGCGCGGCGCTTCATCCAGCACTGGAAACCGGACCTGTGCATCTTTGCCGAGGGCGAGATCTGGCCGAACCTGATCTGGGAAGCCCGCCGCCGGGGCGCGCGCACGGCGCTGGTGAATGCGCGCATGACGCAGAAATCTGCCGAAGGCTGGGCGCGGGTGCGCGGCCTGTTCCGCCAGCTGGTCGGCCGGTTCGATATCGTGCTGGCGGCAGACCTGGACACCGGCCAGCGGCTGGAAATGCTCCTGGGGCGGCCTGTGCGGGCGGCTGGGAACCTCAAATCCGCCCTGCCGCCGCCGGTAGCGAGCGAGGTGGAGGTGGCACGCATCCGCGAGGGTTTCGTGGCCGGGCGGCGGTGCCTTGTGGCGGCGTCCACCCATGCGAGCGAGGAAGCGCTGTTCCTCGATGCAGCGGCGAGCCTTGAAGGCGCCGCGCTGATCATTGCGCCGCGCCACCCCGACCGGGGCGCGGAGATCGAGGAGATGCTGAAAGCGCGCGGGCTTCGCTATGCGCGCCGTTCCAAAGGCACGGTGCCGGACAAGCGCGACCGGGTGCTGCTGGCTGATACGATGGGCGAGATGGGCGTGTGGCTGCGCCTCGCCGATGCGGTCTATCTCGGCGGCGGGCATATGCCGGGCGTCGGCGGGCACAACCCGCTGGAGCCGGTGCGCCTGGAACGTCCTGTCGCCACCGGGCCGGATGTATTCAACTTTGCCGGCATGATGGCGAGCCTTGAGGCGCAGGGGCTGGTGCATACGGTGGCCGATGCCGCAGCGCTCAGCGCTTTCCTGGCAAGCCCGCCGCCGGTGCCGGAGGCGGCGGTTGCGGCGCTGACCGAGGAAGCCGAGCAGCCGATGCAGGTGACGCTGGGTGCGATCCTGCCGCTTCTGCCCAAGCCGCTCCTGGAGAACGAGGCGCCGCAGGCATGGGACCTGCACCGCCTGGACACGCGGCGGCTGTGAGACCGCCGCATTTCTGGTCTGCCGGGCTGGATCCGCGATCGCGGGAGGCCGCGCCGCTGACGCGGGCGCTGCTGACGCCGCTGGCGGCGCTGTACCTGTGGGGGCTGGAGCGCAAGCTGGCGAAGGCGGAGCCCGTTGCAGCGCCTGTGCCCGTCATCTGTATCGGCAACCTTACAGCCGGCGGGGCGGGCAAGACGCCCGTGACCGAGGCTGTGCGCGCGCGCCTTGCCGCTGCGGGCCTGCGCGCAGCCAGCCTGTCACGCGGGCATGGCGGGACGGAGCCAGGGCCGCTGAGGGTGGACACAGCGCAGCACGGCTTCCGGCAGGTTGGCGATGAGCCGCTGCTGCTCGCCGCGAGCGGCGAAGCCTGGATCGGGCGGGACCGGGTTGCGGCGGCGCAGGCGATGGCGGCGGACGGGGTGGACGTGATCGTGATGGATGACGGGCACCAGAACCCGTCGCTGAAGAAGGATGTCTCGCTGGTGGTGATTGATGCCGGGGCGCCGTTTGGCAATGGGCATGTGCTGCCCAAGGGGCCGCTGCGGGAGACTGTCAGGGGCGGGCTCGCACGCGCCGATGCGGTGGTGCTGGTGGGTGCCGGGCCGGTGCCGGCAGAGGTGAGCGCGAGCGGCAAGCCGGCGATCCGCGCAGCGCTGGTGGCCGAGGCGCCGCCGCCGCCGGGCAGGCTGGTCGCATTTGCCGGGATCGGCCGGCCGGAGAAATTCTTCGACAGCCTGACGGCCGCTGGCGCCGACCTTGCCGATGCCATCCCCTTCCCCGACCATCATGCCTATTCGGGCGGCGACCTGACCTTCCTGACGCGGCAGGCCGAAGACCTTGGCGCGGCGCTGGTGACGACCACCAAGGATCATGTGCGCCTTCCGGCGGAGACGCGCGCGAAAGTGAGCGCCTGGCCCGTGCAGCTGCGGTTTGAGGAGATGGCAGCGCTTGACGCAGCGCTCGCCCCGATCTTGAACAGGACATCCCCGCGATGAACGATCAGAGCCCCACCGCCTATGTCCGCCCGAAGGACATCGACACCCGCGCGAGCCTCTCGCAGCGGATCGCCTGGCGGCTGGAGACGATTGCCTGGGATGTGATCTACTGGGCGCCGATGAAGGCGCTGGGGCCGGACCGGGCGTCTGATGTCTGCGGCTGGCTGCTGCGCCGGATCGGGCCGCTGTTTTCCCAGCACAAGACGATGACGCGCAATCTGCGCCTCGCCTTCCCGGACTGGAGTGCGGAGGAGGTGGCGCGCACCGCGCTGGACGCCTGGGAGAGCGCCGGGCGCACGGCGGGCGAACTACCCCACCTGCCGAAGATCGACACTGGCCCCAGCGGGCGGGTGGAGGTGGTCGGCGCTGAAGTGCTCGACCGCATCC
Organism: Hyphomonas sp.; assembly: GCF_046313735.1. Classification (GTDB taxonomy): domain Bacteria; phylum Pseudomonadota; class Alphaproteobacteria; order Caulobacterales; family Hyphomonadaceae; genus Hyphomonas. The sequence goes on along the minus strand of NZ_JBKBXW010000024.1, from coordinate 40,784 downwards.
GCGAGAGCGGCAAGGGCGCGGTGTTCTTCTCCGGCCACTTTGCCAACTGGGAGATCATGCCGGCGGTGATCACCCAGCGGATGCCGGAAGCGGTGATGACCTACCGTGCGCTGAATAATCCGCACATCGACCGGCGGGTCAGCGATGTGCGCCATGCCTATGGCACGCAGGTCAACGCGCCCAAGGGCATCGGCACGCGCGAGCTGATGCGGGCCTTGTCGCGCGGGGCACCGGTGGCGCTGATGAATGACCAGAAATTCAACAGCGGGATTCCCGCGAAATTCTTCGGCCATGATGCGATGACAGCGCCGGGGCCGACGCGGCTGGCGCTGAAATATGGCGTGCCGCTGGTGCCGGTCTCGACCGAGCGGACAGGGCCGGCGCGTTTCCGGGTCGTGTTCCATGAGCCCTTCATTCCGGAGGATACAGGTGATCCGGAGGCGGATGTTCAGCGCACGGTAGACCGCATCAATGCCTTCCTGGAGGCGCATGTGCGCGCTGTGCCGGGGCAATGGTTCTGGCAGCACCGCCGGTGGCCGAAGGAAGCCTGGCGCGAGGCCGGCGTGATGTGAGGGGCGGACCGGGCCCGCTAGACTTCGCCGGAATTGATGGCCTTCATCACCGAGAAGCGTTTCGAGACCGGGTTGGGGTCCCGGCCCGTGATGTAGAGCTTGCGCAGGCGGAAATGGGCGATGGCCGGGCGCAGCGGCTTTGGGGCGGGCGTCACGATGGGGCCGAACGCCTTTGAGGCATGGCGGCGCGCGGCGGCATAGGCGGCGGCGACCTCCTGAAGCTCGCCCGCCCAGTTATGGACCGGGATGAGGATATTGGCGGCGGTAAGCGCGAGCCAGCCTTCGGGCTCCTTCTCGCGGTCGCCCTCCACGAAGGCGGCCTGGTAGCCATCAACGAGTTTCTGCAGCGCGCCGGTCTTCAATCGGCCGGCAGCGACCTCCTCGGCAAGGGCAAGGCAGACATCATGGCCGCGCGGGGGCTTGCCGGCCTCGATCTCGGCGACCGCGTCGCGCCACCACTGGAAGCGGATGAGGCCGAGGGTTTCCTCCGACACCGCCTCGCGCACGCGGACAAGTTCATAGGCGAGGGCATAAAGCGCAATCAGGGCGCGGCGCTCCGCCGGGGCGGCAAAGCGGCTCGAGATCCAGCGATCCTCGTCGACGCGGCGCACACGCCGGTCAATCTCTTCCCAGGGTGTTTCGGTGAGAGGTCTGGTCTCGTTTGACATGGACCCCATATGTGCGAAACCGCTGCCCAGCGAAAGACACCAAAACCTGCAAGAAAGGACCTACCCGCCATGGCCTTCACCCTGCCCGAGCTGCCCTATGCCCGTTCGGCCCTCGCCCCGCACATCTCCGAGGAGACGCTGAACTTCCACTACGGCAAGCACCATCAGGCCTATGTCACGAACCTCAACGGCCTCGTGGACGGCACCGACCTTGCCGGCAAATCGCTGGAAGAGGTCATCAAGATTTCTGCCGCCGACAAATCCAAGGCCGGCATCTTCAACAATTCCGCGCAGGTGTGGAACCACACCTTCTACTGGCACTCGATGAAGCCCGGCGGCGGCGGCAAGCCCCACGGCAAGGTGGCCGAGCTGATCGAGCGCGATTTTGGCGGCTATGACAATTTCGTCAAAGAGTTCAAACAGGCCGGCGCGACGCAGTTCGGCTCGGGCTGGGCGTGGCTGTCCTGGAAGGGCGGCAAGCTGGTGATCTCCAAGACGCCGAACGCCGAAACCCCGCTGACCGAAGATGGCACCACGCCCCTGATGACGATGGATGTGTGGGAACACGCCTACTACATCGACTATCAGAACCGCCGCCCGGATTATATCGACACCTTCCTCGGTAGCCTCGTGAACTGGGACTTCGTGAACCAGAACCTGGCGGATGCCGGGGCCTAGGCCGCAAGAAAAACTCATATAAATTGAGCGCCTGCCCTTCACGGGCAGGCGTTTTTGCATTATGTGCGGTGCACAAACGCTCCGGGCATGGGATTCGCCCGGCTGCGGCTCGCGGGTCATCTGGACTTGCAGGCGCAGGACGAGAGCCGCCAATCCGGGCGGCCGGGCCAATCAACCAGACATCCCGGAGACTATTTCTTGACCGACACCCAGACTGTAAGTTTCGCTGATCTTGGCCTTGCCGAGAACATCCTCAAAGCCGTGCTCGAAGCCGGCTATTCGACCCCCACCCCCATCCAGCGCGAAGCCATTCCGCACATCGCCATGGGCGGCGATGTGACCGGCATTGCCCAGACAGGCACCGGCAAGACCGCCGCCTTCGTGCTGCCAATGATCCAGCGCCTGTCGACCGGCCGGGCGCGGGCGCGGATGCCGCGCTGCCTCATCCTCTGCCCGACGCGGGAACTCGCCGCCCAGGTGGCCGAGAATTTCGAGAAGTATGGCAAATACCTCAAGCTCACCATGGCGCTGCTGATCGGCGGCGTCAGCTTCAAGGAGCAGGAAATCCTGCTCCAGCGCGGCGTGGACGTGCTGATCGCGACGCCGGGCCGCCTGATGGACCAGTTCGACCGCGGCAAGCTGCTGCTGATGGGCGTCGAGACGCTGATCATCGACGAGGCGGACAGGATGCTCGACATGGGCTTCATTCCGGACATCGAGAAGATCTGCACCAAGCTGCCGGCAAACCGCCAGACGCTGCTGTTTTCCGCAACTTTCCCGGCCGATATCCAGCGTCTTGCGAAAACCTTCCAGCGCGACCCGAAGAAGATAGAGGTGGCCCGGCCCGCCCAGACGGCCGAGACGATCACGCAATATGTGGTCAAGCTGCCGACGAATGACGGCAAGGCCCGCCGAACAGCGCTGCGCCGCGTGATCGAGACCTGCGGCGAGGTGAAGAACGGCATCGTGTTCTGCAACCGCAAGGTCGAGGTGGACATCGTTGCCGCTTCGCTCAGCAAGCATGGCCATGACGCTGCACCGATCCATGGCGACCTGCCGCAATCGGTCCGTATGGAAACCTTGCAGCGCTTCCGCGATGGCAAGCTGAAACTGCTCGTCGCGTCGGATGTGGCGGCGCGCGGGCTGGATATTCCGGATGTCGGCCACGTCTTCAATTTCGGCCCGCCGCCGAAGGATGAGGATTATGTGCACCGCATCGGCCGCACGGGCCGGGCCGGGCGCACGGGCGAGAGCTATACGCTCGTCTCGCCGGCGGACGACAAATCCTGGGGTTTCGTACTCAAGATGATCAAGAAGGATGTCGCCGAGTTCATGCCCGAAGGCCTGCTCGACGAACTGAAAGACCTGCCGCCGGAAGAAAAACGCGACCGCGATGGCCGCCGGGGCGGACGTGACCGCGACCGGGGTGCTCGCGGCGCACGGGGCCGGAGTGATCGCAGCGAACGCGGCGAGCGCAGCCCGCGCCGGCAGGAAGAAGCCGCCGAAGGGGCTGACACTTCTGCCGATGTGGCCGTGCTTGAGAAGCCGGTGGAAGCCGAAGCGGCGCCTGCGCCCGTTGCCGCAGACAAGCCGAAGCGCGAACGCGCCCCGCGCGGCGAAAAGCGCCGTGAACGGAGCGATGATCCACGCATCGAGCGTACCGCGCGCACCGACCGCGACCGCAGCGAAAAGCGCGACCGCCCGCAGCGCGACTTTAAGCGCAAGGATGACGATCTCATCCTCGAGCCCGCGCCCGACCGCGTGAAGGGTTTTGGCGACAATGTGCCGGCCTTCTTCAAACGCTGAGGCTGCCCGCCTGAGCTTCGGCTGAGGGATTTCCGGGGATGGATGCGGATACGCTCCTGCGCACCGGTATATTCCTCGGCGTGCTTGCCGGGCTGATTGGGCTTGAAAGCCTGTTCCCGCGCAAGGCGAGTGTGATGCCGCGCCTGCACCGCTGGCTGACAAACCTGTCCCTGGGCGGATTATCTGCCGTCGCCGTGCGGCTGATGGGGCCGCTGACGGTGGCCGGGGCGGCGCTGGCGGCAGAGGCCGCTGGTTTTGGACTATTCCGACTTGTTGATTTGCCGGACTGGGCCGCAGCGGCGCTGATCCTGGTCCTCCTGGACCTTGCCATGTGGGCGCAGCACGCAGCGATGCACAAGGTGCCGCTGCTGTGGCGGATGCACCGTGTGCACCATACCGACCGGGACCTCGATGTGACGAGCGGGCTGCGCTTTCATCCACTGGAGGCGGCGGTCTCGATGCTGTGGAAGGCGCTGGTCGTCTTCGCGCTCGGCGCGCCGGTGGCGGTGGCGCTGGCCTATGAGATTGCGCTGAGCACGATGGCGCTGTTCACCCATGCGAACCTGCGCCTGCCGCTCTGGCTCGACCGGGCGCTGCGCCTTGCCATCGTGACGCCGGACATGCACCGTATCCACCATTCGATGATCCGTACAGAGACGGATTCGAATTATGGCAATATCCTCTCCCTCTGGGACAGGATGTTCCGTACCTACACCGCCGAACCCGAAGGCGGACAGGACGGCTTCACCCTCGGCCTCGAAGACTGGCAGGACGAACGCCCCGCCCGGCTGAGCGCCGCCGCCGGCATGCCGTTCCTCAGGAAATGAGAGGGCCGCCCGCGCGGACGCAGGCGGCCTCATTCAATCCGGTTCCGGAATTACTTCTTCACGCGGCCCTGCACCTGGGCGCGGAACTTGTCGCCATAGGGCGGGCGCATCATGGCGAGGATTTCGCTTTTCGCCTGGGTGTAGACCGCTTTCTTGTGGCTGAACTCGTAGAAGCCCTCGCGGCCATGATAGGCGCCCATGCCGGACGGGCCGACGCCGCCGAAGGGCAGGTCTTCCTGCGCGACATGGAAGATCACATCATTCACGGTGACGCCGCCGGAGGTCGTGTTATTCAGCACGAAGCTCTTTTCCGCCTGGTCCTCACCGAAATAATAGAGGCCGAGCGGGCGCGGATGGGCGTTGATATAAGCGACCGCATCCTTGGCATCACCATAGGATTTGACCGGCAGGATCGGCCCGAAGATTTCGTCCTGCATCACTTTCATATCATCGGTGGGGTCGATGATCAGGGTCGGCGGGATCTTGTGGTGCGGCTGCTGGGCGAAATTCTCGCCCTTGGGATTGATCTCGATGATTTCGGCGCCCTTGGCGCGCGCATCCTCCACATAGCCGGTAATGCGGTCATAGTGGCGCTGGTTGATGACGGAGGTATAGTCGTCATTGTCCTTGAGGCCGGAGGCGTACATCGTCTCCACCGCGCGGGTGGCGGCGGCGACGAATTCGCCGGTCTTGTCCTTCGGCACAAAGGCATAGTCCGGGGCAAGGCAGATCTGGCCGGCGTTCAGCGTCTTGCCGGCCATGATGCGATTGGCGGCTTTCTGCAGGTCGGCCGAGCGGCCGAGGATGACGGGGCTCTTGCCGCCAAGCTCCAGTGTCAGGGGCACGAGATTGTCGGCGGCCGCGCGCATGACATGATAGGCAATCGAGGTCGCGCCGGTGAACAGAATATGGTCGAAGGGCAGCTTGGTGAACTCGGCCCCGATATCCGGGCCGCCGGTGACGACGACGCATTCTTCCGGCGAATAGTATTTCGCGATCAGCTCCTTCATCAGCTCCGACGTTGCCTCGGTGAATTCCGACGGCTTGATCATGCAGCGATTGCCGGCGGCAAAGACACCGGCGAGCGGGGTGAAAGTGAGGTTCACCGGGAAATTCCAGGGGCTGATGACGCCGATGACGCCCTTCGGCTGGAATTGCAGCTCGGCCTTCGCGCCGAGCAGGCCGAGGGGGAATTCGACCTTGCGCTTTTCCGGCTTCATCCATTTGGCGAGGTTTGCCTTGGCGAACTTCAGCGCGCCGATGGAGCCGGCAATGTCGGTGAGGTTCGACTGGTCCTTGGAGCGATGGCCGAAATCGGCGCACATCGCGTCGTTCAGCGCACTCCCATGGGTGACGAGCAGGTCGATCGCCTTGTCGAGCCATTCCGTGCGCCGGGCGGCGGAGGGGATGCCATCGCGCAGGTGCGCAGCCTTCTGCCTGGCGAGCAGGCCGCTCATGCCGGAGCCCGGCGTACCGTCGAGTGCCATCTTGTCTGCCTCCCAATCCTGTTGTGATATGAACAGTGTAGCGCCTGTTCAGTGTTTTCCCAAGAGGCAAGCCGGACCGCTTACCCGGCGTGAGGCGTTCACGGCCCCCTTCAATGCTCCTACAACCGCCGCCAGACAGCCCGGATTTGCACGAGGAGGCGCGGTAACATGACGGCGTATCAGAAGATTTCCTACGAACTGAAAGACAATGTCGCCATTATCGCCTTCGATGACGACAAGACGCTGAATGCCTGCGGCGTCGATACCGCGATCGAACTGCTGCACGCCTTTGAAGTGGCCGCGAAGGAAGCGCGCTGCACCATCCTGACCGGCAAGGGCCGGGGCTTCTGCTCGGGCGCCAATCTTGGCGGCATGGGGGCGGGCCCGGAGATCGCCCATCCCGGCTCCCAGCCGGATGCCGGCAAGGCGCTGGACGCGTTCTATAACCCGCTCGTCACAGCGATCCGCGAGCATCCCCATCCGGTGATCACCGCCGTGAACGGCGCTGCGGCCGGGGTCGGCTGCGCCATCGGGCTGATGGGCGACCTGGTTGTGTGCGCGAAGAGCGCATATTTCCTTCAGGCTTTCCGCCGCATCGGGCTTGTGCCGGATGGCGGCTCCACCTGGCTGCTGGCGCGCACCATTGGCCGCGTGCGGGCGATGGAGATGGCGCTGCTCGGCGAAAAGGTGCCGGCAGAGACGGCGATGAGCTGGGGCCTCGTCAACCGCGTGGTCGAGGACGACGCGCTGATGGCGACGGCGCTGGAGCTCGCCGGCAAGCTGGCAGCCGGGCCGACGGTGGCTCTCGCCCTCACCCGCAAGCTGATGTGGGAAGCGAGCGAAGCCGATTTCGGCGCGGCCCTGCACGGTGAGCGCGTCGCCCAGCGCACGGCCGGCCGTACCGAGGACTTCCGCGAAGGGGTCACCGCCTTCCTGCAGAAGCGCCCCGCAGAGTTCAAGGGCAAGTAATTTCCGGTTGTACGAAAAGTTTCTAACCGGCTTAAACGTCAGGAAACCTTGTCTCCCTAAGGTGGCGGAAAATAACACCGCCTCCCGGACACAAGACAGATGGACTACCGCCTGATCCACTTCAACAGTGCGCGCCCGCTGGGTGCGTTCACGTCGGCCAATCCTTTTGTGATGACGTTCCTGTCGATCCTGCCGCGCATCTTTGCGGAGGCAGACGACTTTCCGGGACTGATCAGCCATCAGCACGGCCTGCGCTGCCCGGATGGCAGCTGGCGCAGCTATATCGACGCTTTTCCGTACCCGGAGGACTGGCGCGCACCGGATGTCTCGACGCTCGGCGTGTGGCGGTCGATGGAGGACCTCAGGGCCTTCTCTCACAGTGGCCGGACGCATCCGCCCGGCATGCGGCGCCTGGCCGCCGAGATTGACCGCAGCGACGGACCGGGCTTTGTGATGTGGTGGGCGCCGCGCGGCGTGCGCTTCACGCTGGAGGATGGCTGGCAGCGGCTGGAACGCCTGCGCCGCGAAGGGTCCAGCCCGGAAGCGTTCTCGCTCGACCAGCCAGCGGCCTGTCCGGCTGCAGCCTGAAACTCTTCAGCTTACGGACTTCTTCCGGCGCGGCGGCGGCTTCGCGGCCTTGGCGGCACGGGCGATATCCAGCGCGCGGCGGGCCCAGCGGCTCGCCTCTTCCGGATCGTCAAGCGCATCTGTTGGCAGGCTGACATAGCCGAGATCGAAGCTGCGCCCATCGCTGGGCCGGGTCCAGAGGAAGGGTTCGCAGCCCACCTCCGCCAGCTCCTTGCGGAAGGCGGCATCCGCCTTGAGGTAGATCATGTCATCCGCCAGCAGAGCGAACATGACGCCGCCGGCATAAACGCCGGCCCCGCCGAACATGCGGCGTACACTGACGGCGCCGAGCGGCGCGAAGAGTTCGATGACAAATTCATGGAACGGATCAGGCGCCTTCGCCACCGGTGCCTCCAGACATCACCTGCTCGGCAAGATCGGCGAAATTGGCCGGGAAAACCGGATCGGTCAGCTTGCGGATTTCTGCCGGTGTGAGCCAGGCGGCCTCTTCGATCATCTCGCGCTCGATGGCTTCCCAACCGTCCGTGGACAGCTGATCGCCGGAGACATGCACCGCAAAGTAGCGCTCATCGGCATAGATCCAGCCGCCCTCAGGGCCGCGATAGGTGGTCTGGCGCCGGTGGAATTCGCGGCCGATTCCGGCGCGGATGCCGGTTTCTTCGGCGAGTTCGCGCCGAGCGGCGGCGGCATAATCCTCACCTGCAGCCAGCGCGCCGCCGGGCGTTGCCCAGAAGACGCGCTCCGGAAAGCGGAACCGGAAGAGCAGCGCGCGCCCATCCTGCGTCACGATCACGAGGCGGGCGGAGGGGCGCGGGGTGACCGGCTCAGCCGTCATCGCCCTCAACGCTCCCGGCGCCCTTGCCCGGCAGGCCGAGGCGGTAGACGCCTTTGAACGTGTCCGGATCATCGACCGGCTTGCCTTTCCGGTAGATCGCGATGGCTCCCGCCTTGTGCAGGCGCACGGCTTCGGCGCGCACATCGGGGAGCAGTTTCTGCCAGCGCGCCTCGCTGACGGCCTTTGCCGCCTCGGTCGGACAGATCGTCTTGCCGGGGCCGCGCAGGGCCGTCAGCTCAAGGATGGCTTCGCGGACGGGATGGGTGCCGGGCTCGCTCACCAGTCGATCGCCGCATAGACGAGCTGCTGCAGTTGCAGCCGCATCGGATAGGTGGAAGATGGCATCAGCTGGGTGGCCTGGATGGCGATCAGCTCTTCCTCGGGATCGATCCAGAAGAAGGTCGAAGCGAGGCCGCCCCAGCTGAAGCTGCCATCGCTGCCAGGCTGGCGTGTCTGGACGATGTCCGTGACGACCGAGCCGCCAAGGCCGAAGCCGACGCCTTCGGCCATGACTTCCGTAAACGCCGAGCGGCCCATGCCGCGCATGGTCTGCCCGCCCGGAAGATGGTTCTGGCGCATGAATTCCCATGTCTTGGGACTGATGATCCGCGCGCCGTCCAGCGTGCCGCCGCGCAGCAGCATCAGCGCAAAGCGGTGATAATCGCGCACGGTGGAGGCGAGCCCGCCGCCGCCATTCAGCTGGACAGGGCGTTTGGCATAGAGCTTCGAGGCTGCGCCCGCCGGATCGGCCAGTGTGGTGGCGCCTGTCTTGGCGTCTTTCTGATAGCAGGCCATCAGGCGGTGGATCTTGTCCTCTGGCACCCAGAAATCCGTGTCGTCCATGCCGAGGGGTCCGAAGATCCGCTCCCGGAAGAATTCATCCAGCGGCTGGCCGGTGATGATCTCGACAATCGCGCCGAGTGTATCGATGGAGTGGCTGTAGCGCCATTCCGTACCCGGAGAGAAAGCAAGCGGCAGGCCGGCCATCTGGCGGGCCATTTCCTGCAGGGTCTGCGTATGGTGGCCGACTTTCTCGCGGCGATAGATCTCGTCGGTCTCGTCCTGCATCAGGAAGCCATAGGTGAGGCCCGACGTGTGCGTGATGAGATCGAGGATCGTCATTTCGCGGTCAGGGTCTTTCAGCTTCGGCGCGGCCGCCATGCCACCAGCCCAGACCTTCACATCCTTGTATTCGGGAATGTAGCGGCTGACCGGATGGTCGAGGCGCAGCTTGCATTCCTCGAACAGCATCATGATGGCGAGCGTCGTTACAGGCTTCGTCATCGAATAGATGCGGAAGATCGTTTCCGGACCAATCGGCTGGCTGCCGCCCATTTCGGTCGCGCCAGTATAGCTTTCATGGGCGACTTCGCCGCCGCGCGAGACGAGCAGGGCCATGCAGGGCAGCTTGCCGGTGTCGATATAGTGGGTCTTGAAGAAGTCCGGGATCGCGGCAAGGCGGTCTGCGTTGAGGCCGACTTCATGTGGGTCTGTGGGATCGTGGTCGAACATCAGAGGTTTCCTGCCTTGGCTGCGCGCGCGAGTTCGCGCGCGATGATGATCTGCTGGATCTGGCTGGTGCCTTCATAGAGGCGGAAGATGCGCACATCGCGGTAGAACCGCTCGATCCCATAATCGGTGACATAGCCGGCCCCGCCGAATATCTGCACGGCGCGGTCGGCAACGCGGCCGCAGGCCTCGGTCGCGAACAGCTTGGCGGAGGAGGCGAGCATCGTCACATCCTCGCCCGCATCGCGCCGGCGCGCGGCGTCGAGGATCATGCATTCGGCGGCATAGGTCTCCGCCTGGCTGTCGGCGATCATGCCTTGCAACAACTGGTGCTCGAAGATCGGCTTGCCGAACTGTTTGCGCTCCAGCGCATAGGTGACCATCTCGCGGATCAGGCGCTTCGACACGCCGGTCGCCACAGCGGAGATATGCAGGCGGCCTTTATCAAGCACGCTCATGGCGACCTTGAAGCCCTCCCCTTCCTTCGCAATTATGTTCTCTGCCGGCACGCGGGCATTCTCGAAGATCACGTCGCAGATATGCGCGCCCTGCTGACCCATCTTCTTCTCGGGTTTGCCCACAGATAGGCCGGGCGTGTCGCGCTCGACGACGAAGGCCGAGACGCCGCGCGCGCCGGGCTCATCGGGGTTGGTGCGGGCCATGACGGTGAAGAGGTCTGCCTTGTTGGCATTGGTGATGTAGCGCTTGGTGCCGTTCAGGATGTAGTGGTCCCCGTCGCGCACGGCGCGCGTCTTGAGGCCGGCGGCGTCGGAGCCGGCTTCGGGTTCGGTCAGCGCAAAGCTCGCGATCAGGTCGCCGGAGGCAACGCCCGGCAGCCATTTCTGTTTCTGCGCCTCGGTGCCGAAGAGGACGAGCGCCTGCGACCCGATGCCGATATTGGTGCCGGCCACAGAGCGGAAAGCCGGCGAGGTCTGGCCAAGCTCCATCGCCACCAGGCATTCGGTTTCCATGTCGAGGTCGAGCCCGCCATATTCCTCCGGCACGGCGAGGCCGAACAGGCCGAGTTCCTTCATCGCATCGACCACATGCTGGGGCACAGCGTCCTCATCGCCCACCTGCGCCTCCACCGGCACGCAGGTCTCGGTCACAAAGCGGCGCACCTGTTCGATCAGGGCCGCGCGGGTTTCGGCGTCAAAGGCCATGGGGGTTCCTCTCCCGGTCTGTCATATCTGGCGCCAGTTTATGCCCCAACGGCACGCTTGTCGAAGGGGCCCGCCGGGGTAAGGTGCCGCAGCAACAGAAAAAAGTGGGGAGGCGCTCAATGGCGGCAGTCACGGTGACCGAGGGCGAATTTGCCGGCTGGACGACCTGGCCGGACGAGCCGTTCGAGTACGAGACCGCCGGTCCCTTCTATTTCCGGGTGGATGACAAGGGCCCCGTGGCGGCCTTCCGGGCCGTGCGCAAGCATATGAATGCCGGCGGGGTGGTGCATGGCGGCTGCCTGATGACGTTTGCCGACCTCGCTTTGTTCGCGATCGCGCATGACTCGATGGACGGCGCCTACGGGCTCACCGTCGCGTTCACGTCCGAATTTCTGGACGGCGCGCGCGAGGGCGAGCTGGTGGAAGCGCGCGGCGAAGTGCTGCGCGCGGGCGGATCGCTGGTGTTCGTGCGCGGCATTGTCACGTCCGATGGCCGCCCCTGCCTCAACTTCTCGGGCACAATCAAGAAAGTACGGAGGAAAGAGACATGAGCCAGCCGCCCTATCAGGAACTCTCCCGGTCGATCAAAGGCAAGACCGCCCTCATCACCGGCGCCGCCAGCGGCATGGGCCGGGCGACCGCGCACCTGTTCGCCCGCGAAGGCGCGAATGTGGCGGTGACGGACCTGAAGCAGGAGAACGTCGACAAGGTGGTCGATGAGATCAAGGCCGCCGGCATCGCCCATGTGAAGGGCTGGGCGCTGGATGTCGGCGACGCTGCGGCCATCAAGCGCGTGGTCGATGAGGCGGCGGCGCATTTCGGCGGCATGGACATCCTGGTCAACAATGCCGGCTTTGCCATTCCGGCGCAGGTCGGCGAGGAAAGCTATGAGGACAGCTGGGGCCCCTCAATCAATGTGATGCTGACCTCGCACCAGCGCGCCATCCGCGCCGCCCTGCCCTATATGCGCAGGAATGGCTGGGGGCGGATCGTCAACATCGCCTCGACCGAAGGCCTCGGTGCGACGCCCGGCAACTCGCCCTATGTGGCGGCCAAGCATGGCGTCATCGGCCTGACGCGCGGGCTGGCGGTGGACCTCGGCCGCGAGGGCATCACCGTCAACTGCATCTGCCCCGGCCCGATCATCACCGGCATCACGGCCGGCATTTCCGACGAGCACAAGGAAATCTACGCCAAGCGCCGCGTGCCGCTGCGCCGCTACGGAATTCCGGAGGAAGTCGCGCACATGGCGCTGTCGCTGGTGCTGCCGGCGGCGAGCTTCCTGAACGGCGTGCACATCCCCGTCGATGGCGGTTTGACGATCAAGAACGCCTGATCAAAGCACTCCCTCCAGCGCGGCGCGGATATGCGCGCGCTGGGCGGCGCAGAGGGTGAGATTTTCCTTTGTCTCGGCGAGCGCGCGTTCATGGCCGGCGAGGGTGCGCGTGCCGGCGGCGAACAGGGCCTCCAGGTCCGGGATCACGGACGTATCACAGAAGCCGCGCGCAAGGCGGGGCGTGTTGCGGCGGGTCTGTGAGGGAACAACTTCGACGAAGCGGGGAAAATCCGATTTCAGCAGCCGGTCCCAGATTGCCGGGCGGTGGCGCGGGCTGTCCATCAGGCTCTGCATGGCCGACAGGCTGACCTGCTGGCTGATGCCGCCGGAGAGGATCAGGTCGAACACGTGCATGGCATCTTCCGTTTCGGCAACGGAGCCGATCGAACTCGCCACCGCCTGGCGGAATACCGCATCATCAAGGCGCTGGTCGGCGGCAAGCACCTTGTCCAGCATGGGCCGCCCGCCATCGGCCAGCGCCGCGCGCAGCGCCGGGCCATAAAGATCGCTCGACAACGTGCCGCGCCCGTCAAGGAAGGCGTCCAGGTCGCGGGTCAGAAGCAGGCGCGAGTCCGCATCGCGCAGGACATTTGCATCGAAGGAGAGGATCACATCGGCCACTTCCGGCGCAGAGGGCAGGCCGATCTCATCCAGAACGTCCGAGACACGTGCGCGGGCAGCGTCTGCCATCTCCCCATCGAGCTCCGCGATCACGGCTTCCCAGGCCCGCAGCGCCGCCATCATGACATTGGCAGAGCGATGGGCGAGGCCGGCATCCAGCAGCGCGGCAAGTTCCGCACCGCCCAGCGTGCCGGCCCGGAAGGCAGCCATCCCGCTATCGAGCGCGACGAGGCCTTCCGCCGCCGAGAGCTCACCGAGGCCTCCGGACAAGGCAAGCCAGCCCTCCGGGTCCAGTGTGAAGCGGTAATAGCCCGCGCCGCCGGCATTCGGCAGCACAAGGTCCGGGCAGAGTGCATTCCGGATCTCCAGCGTCCGGCGCGGCTCGCGCAGCAGGGTGCAGATGCGGCCCGTATTGGCCCCGTCACGCCAGCTGGCACAGACCGGCACGCTCCAGCTCGTCCCTTCCGGGATGATGGAGCCGATGGGCCGGTAGCGCGTCTGGGTGAGAGTGAGCTTCGGCGTGCCCTGCCCGCAGGAGAGGCTCGCTCCGATCACCGGCACGCCGGGCTGGGTGACGAAACTGCGGAAGACCTCGCCGATCTCCGGCTCGCCGCTGGCCCGGCTGATCGCCTCATAGAAGGCGGGGCTGGCGGCCGTACGGTCGGCATAGCGCGCGATATAGCGGCCCAGCGCCGGGCGCAGCACGTCCGGACCATAATAGCTGTCGATCATCCGGATGATCGACTGGCCTTTGGAATAGGTGATCGCGTCATAGGCGTTGCGGATATCCTCATTGCGGTCAATCGGCTCAGCGACGGCGCGCACGGAGGAGAGGCTGTCGAGTGCCATCGCCGAAAGGCCGGAGGCGATGGCTGCCAGATCGTGATTCTGGTCCGGCTCCATGATCGCCAGCACAGCGGACTCGCTCCAGGTGGCGAAGGATTCCTTCAGCCAGAGATCATCCCACCAGGGCGGGGTGACGAGATTGCCGAACCACATATGCGCGATTTCATGCGCATGGATCTGCTTCAATGCGCGGATCTGGGCAGGCCCGGCATTCGGGCCTTTCAGGATGCGGCCCTCGCGATAGGTGATGGCGCCGGCGAGCTCCGTCGCGCCGGACGGCCATTGCGGGGCGGCGATGATGTCCAGCTTGTCATAGGGATAGGGCTGGCCCAGCATCTCCTCGAAGACGCGCATCATCTCCGGCGTCAGGTCCAGCGCGAAGGCGAGTTCATCGCCCTTGCCGTGGCGGGTATAGCCGGCGAACGGCACTTCCTGGCGGCGCACCCGGTTCGGCGGCAGCGGCGCGCGCTCGACCCGGTCAAACTCACCGACGGCGGCCGAGAGAAGGAAAGTGGACAGAGGCCGCGTCGGCGCAAAGCGGATCGTCTCGAAGCCCGGCCCGGCAGGCTCGCGTGAGATTTCTGCGGTATTGGCGATGGCGTGCATCCCTTCGGGCACGGTGTAGGCCATCTCGAAGACCGCCTTCATACCCGGCTCGTCGAAGCCCGGCATGAAGCGGCGCGCCTGGATGCTCTCGGACTTCGCCAGCGCATACCAGCGGCCCTGCGATTCGACGCGGAACAGGCCCGCGAGGCTCGTGTCGAAGGGCGCCGTATAGTCGATGGCGAGGGTCACGCGCCTTGCCGTCAGCCGTTTCGGGAAGCCCGCCCAGACGACGCCGGTGTCCAGCACTTCGGTCCAGCTTACCTCATGGGTTTCGCCCCCGGCGGTGGCGGTGATGCGCGTCACATCGAGGTCATCCCCGTGCAGCCAGAGACCGGTGACGGCGGAGGAAAGCTCAATGTCTATCTCGACATAGCCGGTGAAATGCGTCTCACGCGGGTCAAGCTCGAGGGAAACGCGGTAGGTGACGGGCCGGGCCGTCGCCGGCAGGCGCCCGGCCGGGGCAATGGGGATGAGCTCCGCCGCCGTGACGGCTTCAACCGGCAGCGTCCAGGCATGACGCGAGCCGCAGGCCGGCAGCCATGCCAGCGCGCCAAGGATCAAAAGCGCCAGTATCCGCATACCCGTTCCCCTGACCAGTTCCTCTCAACCCCCTGCATAGCGCATGGGGCGGATGAGGAAAGGGTTAGCGGCGGTCAGCCCGCAAAGCCCCGCTCCTTCATCGCGCCGTACCAGCGGCCAAGATGCGGCAGTTCCCTGTGCGGGGCCCATTGCATCACGCGGCAGAAGCCGCAGCTGATATAGAGGGTGATATCCGCAATCGAGAACCGGTCCGCAGCGACGAATTCATGGGTGGCGAGGTGCTCGTTGAAGCGCTCGGCCATGCGTCTCGCCGCCTTCTCGCTCTTGGCGGCGGCTTCCGGGCTCTGGGGCACTTCGAGCGGCGCCATCATCGGATGGGCATTGCGGAACCAGCCGGCGAACTGGATGAAGAACATCAGCTCCACGCGCCGGTCCCACATCTCGATCAGGGCTTTCTCCTTCGGGTCGGCGCCCATCAGGTTCGGCTCCGGGAAGATGCCCTCGAAATAGGTGCAGATGGCGCGGCTCTCGGTCAGCTTGGTGCCATCATCCAGCACGAGCGCCGGCACCTGCGCGAAGGGGGAAACCTCCCGGTACTGATCGGTCTTGTGTTCCTGCTGCATGATCGAGACTTCGACAATCTCGACCGCGTCCAGCTTGCCCTTGGCGCGCAGGAAATGAACGACGCGGTCCGGATTGGGCGCCATCGGGCTGTGATAGAGTTTCATTCTTTCCTCCCTAGAATGTCCTTGTGATCCCGAAGGTCGCGTTCAGCGGCTCTCCGGGGAAGTAGCGTTCATTGCCGAAGGCGACATCGGCGCGGTCGGCATAGGCCTCATCCGTCAGGTTACGGATGATGAGATAGGCTTCGGTTCCATCCGCAAACCGCCAGCCAGCGCGCGCATTGAACACTGTGTGGCCGGGATAGCGCACGGTGTTGGCGGGGTCGGTGAAGTATTCGCCCACATGATCGGCAGAGAGCGACAGGCGCAGATGATCCGCCGGCTGCCAGTCGAGCCGCAGGCCGGCGAGCCATTCAGGCGCGGTGTCGATCCGATTGCCGCGCCGGATGCGCTCCTGCGCGGCAACAACCGGGCGGTCGAACGTATAGGTCTGCTCGCTCCAGGCGGCATCGCCGGAAAGTGACAGCGTGCCCGTCAACGCGAAAGCGGCGGACGCCTCCACACCGAAATGCCGGGTTGATCCGTCCACGACATTGAGGCCATCGGAATCGCGGAAGAAGAAGTTTTCCTTCTCCATCCAGTAGGCCGCGACATCGAACTCCAGACGGCCGCTGAGCGAAGCACTGCGTACCCCGGCCTCGAAACTGTCCAGCGTTTCGGCCTCGATCTCGCCGGGCACCTGCCGGTTCTGCAGCCGATAAAGATCCGATACCTGCGGCGCGCGCGCCCCGCGCGCATAGTTGGCATAAAGATCACCCCAGTCGCGCTCCCAGACAAGGCCGAGTTTCGGCGTCAGGAAGGTGAACTCGTCGCTGCGGTCGGCCGGCACATTGAAGCGGCCATTGATGCCCGCAGGCGCGCGGGTGGTATAGTCATAATTGTGCGTCTCGCCGCGCAGGCCCGCGAGCAGGCGGAGATCGTCCGTAATCTGCCAATCGGCCTCGCCCCAGAGGGCGAGCGTACGCGTATCGACCTTGTAATTGTAATGGATACCCTGCGGGAAGGCCGGGTTCGGGTTCGGCCGGGGCTGAATCTCCTTGAGATAGCCGGACGCAATATCCGTATCCGCACCAAACCGCCAGGATACGGGGCCATCGGAATACAGGTCATACCGCGTCATCAGGCCGCCGCCGGTATGGGCGTTCTTCTCGATGCCCCCATAGGGCAGGAAATGCTGGGAGAACACCATCGCCTGCGTCCGCAGGCTGGGCATCAGGGTCAGGCTGCCGGGGCCGACATTGTTCGACAGCCGCGCGCCAAGCCGCGCCGACCAGGCATCGCGGAAAGCCTCCGGGTTCGGATTGGTTTTCCGCATGGACCGGTCACGGTAGGCGCGCGGCCCCTGGATAAAACCGGCCGTTTCCTGATTGAGGCTGGAGGCAGACAGCCACACTGTGCCGTCCCAGTCGCCAAGCCGCGTATCCTGCACGAGGGACAGTTTCTGCTGCTGGCGTGGCGTGTTGTCGCGCCAGCCTTCATCTTCCATCAGCGAGAGATTGACGCGCAGCGAAGGCGTCACATTCACCGACGCATCCCCGCGCAGGCGCCCGAGCGTCGAATAGCTCGCGCGCAGCGATTGCGGGGCATAGGCATCCGGCAGGATCACATTGATCAGTCCGTGTACGGCGTTCGAGCCATACTTCGCGCTGCCCGGCCCGCGCACGACTTCTATCGCTGCGGCGGTTTCATGATGCGGCTCGATCAGGCTGTTGACATTGCCAAAGGCGGGCGAGCGAGTGGGCACACCGTTCTCGAGGATCAGGAAGCTGCCCTGCCCCGCCCCGCCCGTTAGCACGGGCGAGCGGACCGCGATCAGGTGTTCCTGGCCGGAATTCATCTGGATGTTGACGCCCGGCGCTCGGTTCAGGATCTCGGCGGGCCGGTCGGCCGCTATATCGGCGATCAGGGTTTCGTCGAGCAGCGAGCGCGCACCGGGCGCGGTCCGCGGCCGGTCTGCCCAGACTTCGACGCGGCCCAGATAGGTGGGCCCATGGACAAGCGTGATCCAGGTTTCCTTCTCGCCCGCTTCATTGATGCAAGACCCAGAAAGCGGCCACAGCGCCTGCATATCCGAACAGGCGGGCAGTGACGGGGATGCGCCCTCTTCGCCCCGCGCCTGGGCCAGCGCCGGAAGGGTCATGCCGAGGGCCGCAGCAGCCAGGAGGGTGGTCCGGCAGGTCAAGGTGATCTGTCTCCCGGGGCACTGATGCCTGAGCCGTGTTCTAGCGTGGCGCCCGCCGAAAGCGACCCCGGCCGCTGCGTCACGCGCCCGCAAACAGCGCATAGGGCAGCGCTGCGACGACCGCGCCGGACAGGCAGGTCGCCAGCGTGCCGGCCAAGAGCGTGCGCCAGGCGAGCGCCAGGAAATCATCCCGCCGCGCTGGCTCCACGATCGACAGGCCGCCGATCAGGATGGCCATGGAGCCGAAGTTCGCGAAGCCGCAGATGGCGTGCGCCGTGATCATCCGCGTGCGCGGGTCCATGCCATCGGCGGGCACTTCGGACAGCTGGATGAAGGCGAC
Source organism: Hyphomonas sp. (assembly GCF_046313735.1). Classification (GTDB taxonomy): domain Bacteria; phylum Pseudomonadota; class Alphaproteobacteria; order Caulobacterales; family Hyphomonadaceae; genus Hyphomonas. The sequence goes on along the minus strand of NZ_JBKBXW010000024.1, from coordinate 22,528 downwards.
AAATTCGGTCAGCACCGTCTTCACACCCATTAGCGACCCGGCGAGCGAAGCCTCATTCGCGGGCACGCCGATCATGTACATCAGCGGCGAGAAGATCCAGCCGAGCACCCGCTCGATCGACAGGGGCGCGCCGTTGACATCCGGAAAGATGGCGAGCCCGGCATTGACCAGCCAGAGCAGCGCCAGCGCCGCGATCAGCATGGTGGCAATGTTGAACACGATCTTCAGGCCATCGGTGGCGCCAGTGGAGAAGGCGTCCATCGTGGAAGCGTATTTGAAGTCCGGCTCCTGCATCCGCTCGGTCGTGGGCGTCGTCTCCGGGATCATCGAGAGGGCCACGGCGACGGCTGCGGGCGCCGCAATGAAGGAGGCGGCGAGCAGCTGCGGCAGCGCGGCGTCGCCCATCGTCGGGCGCAGGAAGGTTGCGTAGACGACCAGCACGGAGCCCGCGATGGTGGCAAATCCGGCTGTCATCATGATCAGCAGCTCGGAGCGCGTCATGCCCTTCACGTAGGGCCGGATGAGTACCGGCGCCTCGGTCATGCCCATGAACACGTTGGCAGAGACAGCCAGCGAAGTTGCCCCGCCAAGGCCCATCGTGCGGCGGAAGACAAAGGCGAAGCCATTGGTGATCCAGCGCAGGATACGCCAGTGCCACAGCATCGCCGACAGCGCGGCGACCACGATGATGATCGGCAGGATCTGGAAGAAGAACAGCGGCGGCGCGGAAGAGCCGAGCAGCTGGCTCGCTGCCTGGTCATTGCCGACATAGCCGAAGACGAAATTGGTGCCATAGCGCGTGGCTTCCTGCAGCCCGTCCACGACCACGTTTGCCTGCAGGAACAGGTTGCGCAGGGGCTCCACACCAAACAGCAGCAGCGCGAAAACGAACTGCATCGCCGTGGCGCCGAGCACGATTTTCCACGGGAACAGCTTCTTCTTCTCGGACAGCAGCCAGCACAGGCCATAGATCAGCGCAATGCCGATCAGCGCGCGGGCATTGTCCCAGCCCCAGTCCATTCCCTCCGGCATGCCTGTCCAGCCCTCCTCGCAACGACCCCGCAAAGGTCTGGCTTAGCGGCGCAGCCCTGCCTTGGAAAGCAGGATTGGCAATTGCCGGTCCATGCCGCGCCGCACGTGGTGTCCGCAGAGGCAACTATCGCCGCAGGCGAACAGCATTGACGCGCGGCGCCGGCTGGCGCCCTGCTTTGCGGGGGCATGGGGAGGATTGAGCCAGATGCGGCGGATTGCGGGTATGTTTCTGGCGCTGGCCCTCGCGGCCTGCGATACCGGACGGCCAGCAGCGTCGCCCTATCTGATGGCATCGCGCGCCGAGTTCACACGCAGCGCAAGCTGGGACGAGGAATCCGACATCGCCGCCGCCGCGCGGGACTTCCTGTTCTCGCAGACGGAACTTTACCTTTCCGGCGCAAGCCCGGCCGCCGGCGGGCCGATGGCTGAGATCCTCGCCCTGATGGGCCGGGAAGACCTGATCACAGCGGCGCAGACCGGCGCCCCGCCGGCGCGCTGCAGCGTGCGCCCGCCGGAGCCCGTCTCTCATGTGCGGCGCGCGGCGCAGGACGCGGCTGCAATCATCCTGATCGAGGATGGCAGCCAGCCACGCCACCGGGCCTTTCTGGTACCCCTGCTCTCAGGCCTCGTCGAGGATGGTTTCACCGTCTATGCCGCTGACGCGCTGTCAGCCGGCGCAGGCCGTGCGGCTTTTCCCGGAATTCCCCTGATCACGGAAGGCGTGCTGGCGCGGGACCCGGTGTATGGCCGCGTGCTGCGGCAGGTGAAGGCACAGGGACTGATGATCGTGGAAGGCAGCAGCGGCTGGTCCCCGCCATCAGAGATAGCCCGCCTGACGCCGGAAGAACGTGCCGCCCGCCAGGTTGATATGCTGGGCGAGCGGCTTGCAACCGAGGCTTTTTCCGGCGCCGAGCCCGCCCGTGTTTTGCTGCATCTCAGCCGCCATCCGGGCGACAATGCGCTGGCGCGGCTGGAAGCGCGGCTGGAGGGGGCGAGCGGCCGGGCGCCGCTGACGGTCCAGATGAGCGACTGTGAGCCGCCCGGATCGCCGCGATCTGTCCTGCCGGCGGAAGACGCATCGGGCGAGGGCGCGCCTGACATTCGCATCGGCGAGCCCGTCGCGGGCTTCCGCAATGGCCGGCCTGACTGGCGCCGCCAGCTGGGCGACCGTGAAGTAACTCTGCCCGCTGCGTTCCGGGGCTTGGATGCACCGGTGATCGTGGAAGTGCGCCGCGAGGCGGAAACCGCCCTTGCCGTGCCGGAGGACCGGCTGCTGCTGCTGCCGGGCGAGAGCCTGCCGCTGATGCTGCCGCCGGGACGCTACCGGGCCGAAGCCTGGACGCGGGACGGACCCGTAGGCGAGCCCGTCCCCCTGACCGTGCGCTGAACCTGAAAGCCGGCCTCAGCCGAGCTTGCAGACGCAGATCTTGTTGCCATCCGGATCCCGGAAATAGGCGCCGTAGAAGGTCGGCATCCGGTTGCCCGGCGCGCCTTCATCCTTGCCGCCCAGTTCCATTGCCTTGGCGTAGACCTTGTCGACCATTTCCTTGCTCGCGCAGGCGAGCGCCGGCATGACGCCATTGCCGCAGGTCGCATCAGCGGCATCATAAGGCGATCCGATACCGATCATCGGCTGGCCGGGCGCCACGCCATAGAACTGCAGCCGGTCATTCGCAAAGAAGCGCTTGGCCCCCATCTCGCCGAGCACGGCATCATAAAAGGCGAGCGCGCGCTCCTTGTTGTTCGTGCCAAGGGTCACATAGGCCAGCATGGGTGTCTCCTCCGAGGGTGCTGTTTCGGAACGCAGTTAAACCACCGCATGTCCGGACGGCAAGCCTGCCCTAAGGAGAAGTCACGCGTGCCTGACGCCTGAAGGGCGACGTGACGCAGGGGATGTGCTTGACGCTTACGTGAACGTCTGGTGTGACACCGGCCAGAATGCACAACCGCTGCAAGGAGACTTCCGATGTCCGAGATCCGTTTTGACGGCCGTGTTGCCATTGTCACCGGCGCCGGCGGCGGCCTGGGCCGCGCCCACGCGCTCGAACTTGCCCGCCGCGGCGCGAAGGTCGTTGTGAACGACCTCGGCGGCGCCCGCGATGGCACGGGCGGCAATTCCGAAGCGGCCCTCGCCGTGGTGAAGGAAATCGAAGCGCTCGGCGGCGAAGCGATTGCGAACGGCTCGTCGGTCTCTGACGAGGCCGGCGTGCAGAAGATGATCGACGACACGATGGCCAAATGGGGCCGGATCGACATCATCATCGCCAATGCCGGCATCCTGCGCGACCGGTCCTTCTCGAAGATGAGCGTCGAGGATATCGACCTTGTCCTCGCCGTTCACCTGCGCGGCACCTTCCTGCCGGTGAAAGCCGCCTGGGACATCATGAAGGCCCAGAATTATGGCCGGATCGTCGTCACCACCTCGTCCACCGGCCTCTATGGCAATTTCGGCCAGGCCAATTACGGCGCGGCGAAGCTCGGCGTCGTCGGCATGATGAATACGCTGAAGATCGAAGGCGCGAAAAACGACATAAAAATCAACGCCGTCTGCCCGATCGCCGCTACGCGGATGACCGAGGACATCATGTCCGAGCAGATGCTGGCCGCGCTGAAGCCGGAATTCGTGACGCCGGGCGTGATCAACCTCGTGAAGGAAGATGCCCCAACCGGCATGGTCCTGTCGGCGGGCGCAGGCGCCTTCTCGATGGCGCGTATCGTCGAGACGGCTGGCGTATTCGTCGGTGCGGGCGATGCGCTGACGGCCGAAGCCGTCGCGGCAAAGTGGGACCAGATCACCGATGTGAACACCACGCGGCCGGCCTTCAAATCCGGCGGCGAGCATGGCCAGAACATCTTTGCCGCTGTGGCGGCAGCGACCGCGAAAGCCTGATCAGGCCTTATTGATCAGGACGGGCTGATCAGGGCCGGCCGGCGCCGGGCGGCCCTTCGCCCGGCCCGGCCCCTGCATCCTCGGGCGTCCGGTCCGGAGCCTTCGGGCCCGCGGGCGGCTTCTTGCCATCATCCGTTCCAATCCGGCCTGTGGGCTGGACGGGCCCCTTCGGGTCCTCGTCCCTGTCCCAGTCGCCCGGCGGACGGCGGCGGCTGATCAGCGAAAACGCGTAGAGGATGAACAGCACCAGCGCCGCGAACAGGAGGAATTTCAGCATGCCGGTGCGCGCGCCTCAGCCTTCCATGGCCTTGAGATAGATCGAGTTTTTCGGCCGCGCGAACACCCGCTCCACCATCGGCTCAAAAAACTCCAGCGGCTCGCTCTCATAGCCGGGGTCAAAGGCCGACTGGTCGTAGAGGTGGCAGAACTGCGCGGTATATTCGAAATAGGGATGGTCGCGGAACTGGTCGCGCATGTTCCGGTCCAGCCCCAGATGGTGGAAGAAGTAATAGCCCTGGAACATGCCGTGATTGGCGACCATCCAGTGATTCTTCTCCGAAACGAAAGGCTTCAGGATCGCGGCGGCCACATCGGGATGGTTATAACTGCCGAGCGTGTCGCCGATATCGTGCAGCAGCGCGCAGACGACATACTCTTCATCCCGCCCGTCGCGGTGGGCGCGCGTGGCGGTCTGCAGCGAATGGGTCAGCCGGTCGATCGGGAAGCCGCCGAAATCACCATCGAGCAGCCTCAGATGGCTGATCACACGCTGTGCGAGGCCCTTGTTGAAGTGGCGGGAATGCTCCGCGATGATGTCCCAGTCCTCCTTGGACCCTTCGAGCATCTCCTTGAATTTTGCCTGAGCGCCGGCGGCGTGACCGTCTGCCATACTGTCTCCTCCGTATAATTGGCTGCAGACTAACCCGGAAAGCCGGCCCTGAAAAGCAAGGCGCCCCCGGGTCAACTTGCCCGGGGACGTCCCTTTCAGTCCCAATAGTTTCCGAGGAAGAGCGCCCGGCGCCAGTCGGAGACTTCATCCGGCAGCGGAAGCGGCGCTGCTTCGCAGGCGCGGTCCTCGATCCGGCGATAGAGCCAGTTCCAGGATTCGCCGGTGCGCACACCCGCGCCTTCCACCGCCTTGATGATCGCCCGCAGCGGCGCATCGGCGAGGTCTGCATTGCCCACGCCCCGGGCCTCGGCGAGACGCCAGCCGCCCGGATCGCGCCGCAGCGCTACCGCGGCCGGCCCACCCTCGCCGCGCCAGACATGAACCGCCATCCGGCCGGACGCGATATCCGCCACGAATTCCCGCAGGCAGTTGCGGAACTCATGCGCGATCATCGACAACGCGTCGAGAGAGCGCACGGCCTCGAACGGTGCCAGAAGATCCGGGGACGGACATTCGGCGCAGAAAGCCTGCGGCTGCATTTCCTGACGCGCCATTTCGAACAGGGCGGCTGCGCTCGCCGCCCGCCCAAAGCGCTGGGCAATCGCCGGCGCCGCAGCCGCGCCGCGAATGCGCAGCGCCATCGCCCAGGCCGCGACGATGTCTGCCATGGCCGCTTCATCCGCACCCAGACAGCCGAGAATCGCCGGCTGGCGAAGCGGCGGCGGGAGCGCTTCGATGCGGGCCAGCGCCGCCGGATCCAGAACTTTCGTATGGCGGATCAAGAGGCAGGCTTCTTCCTCTGCGAAGAGGCGAAGGAAGCGGGCATAGTCCTCTGCGCGCCAGAGCACCTCGCCCATGCGCGAGACCGCCCGCATCAGGCCAGCCGGCGCTTCGCCGCCGAACACCGCCTCCGCAATCTCTGCCCTGCGGGCCCGCATAGCGAGCGCCGCTACCTCCGAGGACGGAATATCGCCCCGCGCCAGCAACATCGCGGCCGCATGGCGGCGCGGCGCCGGCAGCGCGAGGAAATCCTCATGCGGCGACGGCCAGATGCGGGCAATGGCAGCCGCATGATCGCCCGCCAGGAAGGCGAGCAGGGACGTGACCGGCGCGGCCTGCACCAGCGCCGCCACATCCGGCAGGGTCATGGGAGTGCCCATGATCCGGCTCCTTCAAATTTTCAGGACACGGACGGACAGACCGCACCGCGACGCTCGACAACGACAAGGGATCGTCAGGCGGCGCCCGGCAAACGCGCGGGAGCAGCGACGGCGCTCCCCGCTAGGATGGGGGAGCAGGTATGCAACTGGATACTCTGCTTCATCTTGTATTCCGTAAGCTGATGACCCGGCGATCCATCCCTGGACGGACCGCCGGGCAGCGGACGGGCCTCTTGCCGGATGTGCGACAAGTTGTCAAGCGCCGTTCTGGCGCCTGGCCTTGCACCGGCACGCCTCACCCTTTCACGCACACGACCTGTTTCAGCGTGTGGACGATCTCCACAAGATCGGACTGCGCCGCCATCACGGCGTCGATGTCCTTGTAGGCCATCGGCGTTTCGTCGATGACGCCTTCGTCCTTGCGGCATTCCACGCCCGCTGTTGCGGCGATGTGGTCGTCCAGCGTGAAGGTGCGCTTGGCTTCGGCGCGGCTCATCGTGCGCCCTGCCCCGTGCGAGCAGGAGCAGAAGGCGTCCGCATTGCCCTTCCCGCGCACGATGAAGGAACGCGCCCCCATCGAACCCGGAATGATGCCGAGCTCATCCTTGCGGGCGCTGACCGCGCCCTTGCGGGTGACCCAGACATCAGCTCCGAAATGATGCTCCCGCTCCACATAATTGTGGTGGCAGTTCACCGCCGCCTTTTCCAGCGTGAAGGCCGGCAGGCAGTCGCGCATGGCCATCAGTACACGGTCCATCATCACTTCGCGGTTGAGGCGCGCATAATCCTGCGCCCAGCCGACGGCTTCGGTATAGTCGTCGAACAGGGCTTCACCTTCCACGAAGAAAGCGAGGTCCTTGTCCGGGACGTGATAGCCGAGCACCCGCTTCTCCAGTGCCGCGCGGGCTTCCTGGATAAAGTAGGTGCCGAGGATGTTGCCTGTCCCACGAGAGCCCGAATGGAGCATCACCCAGACGCGGTCTGCCTCGTCGAGGCAGATCTCGACGAAGTGGTTGCCGCCGCCGAGCGTGCCGAGCTGGCGCGCAAACTGCGCGGGCCGGATGCGCCGGTGTTTCGCCAGCACCTTGTCCAGCCGCTCCGGCAGCCCCGAATTGCGCAGGGCGGTCGCCGCGCGCGCCGGAGCCTCCTTGTGGTTCCCGCCCGGGCCGTTGCCCACGGGCACCTTGCGCTCGATCTCGCTGCGCACAGAAGCGAGACTGTCCGGCAGGTCGCTCGCCTTCAGGCTCGTGCGCATCGCCATCATGCCGCAGCCGATATCGACGCCGACAGCCGCCGGGATGATCGCGCCTTTGGTGGGGATCACCGAGCCGACCGTTGCCCCGCGGCCGAAATGCACGTCCGGCATCACCGCGAGGTGGGAGTGCACGAAGGGCAGCCCGGCGACATTCGCCAGCTGCTCGCGCGCGGCATGTTCCACCGGCACGCCCTTCACCCAGGCCTTGATGCGCCCGCCTGCGAAAGTCTCGAAGGCCTCAAACTCTTCCATCGTCTTCCAGCTTCCTCCCGGAAGCTCCTCCTGTTCAAGCCCTCCGCGCGGCGCCGTCCTGTATTTTCGCGCCGTTTTTCCGAAAACCGGTTCCCACTTTTCGGAACGGCGCTTGCGGATTTCAGACACAAAAAAACCCTCCGGGCGAAACGCGCGGAGGGCGGACAAAAGACCCGTTCGGGCCCCGGGACGGATTGGCCGTCCCTATCCAGCTACCTCCATGCGGAAACGCACTGCGACCCGCGCGGGGACACAGTCTCTTCCTGGTTGATCTGGGTTCCGGCAGGTCATCTGCTTCGGCTCCGTTGCTGAATGGAGGCGCCGTATGGTGGAAGCGCCTGCCTGCGTCAACCGGAAAAAAGAAACGCCCCGGAGGGACACTCCGGGGCGCTTTGTTTTCCTTGCGGAAAAATCTTTAGGCGGATTACTCGCCGGCTTCGAGTTCAGCCTCGTGGCGGGCCTTGTCGGCGGCGCCCTTGGCAGACACGTCGCGGTCGACCAGCTCGAGTACGGCGATCGGTGCATTGTCGCCCGGGCGGAAGCCGGCCTTCAGCACGCGGGTGTAGCCGCCATTGCGGTCCTTGTAGCGCTCGCCCATCACGTCGAACAGCTTGCGGACAGCGTCCTCGTTCCGCACCTGGGCGATGGCCGCGCGGCGCGAGGCGAGGTCGCCCTTCTTGGCGAGCGTGACGAGCTTGTCCATGATCGGGGCCATTTCCTTCGCCTTCGGAAGGGTGGTCACGATCTGCTCGTGCTCGATCAGGCTCGCCGCCATGTTGGCGAACATCGCCTTGCGGTGCGAAGTCGTCTTGTTGAGCTTGCGGTGGGCAATCTGGTGGCGCATGGCGGTGTTCCTTCCGAGGTGGTCAGGCCCCGGTCAATGTTCCTGGGCTAGATGTGGTCGTCGTATTTCTTGGCGAGGCCTTCGATGTCCTCCGGCGGCCAGTCCGGCACTTCCATGCCGAGATGCAGGCCCATGCCGGCGAGGACTTCCTTGATCTCGTTCAGCGACTTGCGGCCGAAGTTCGGGGTACGGAGCATTTCCGCCTCGGACTTCTGGATGAGGTCGCCGATATAGACGATGTTGTCGTTCTTGAGGCAGTTCGCCGAGCGCACGGACAGTTCGAGCTCGTCGACCTTCTTGAGCAGCACCGGGTTGAAGCCGAGATCGGTTTCGTCAGCCGAACCGCCGGCATCGAGGGTGGGCTCCTCGAAGTTGATGAACAGCTGCAGCTGGTCCTGAAGGATGCGGGCCGCATAGGCGACGGCGTCTTCCGGCGAGAGCGAACCATCGGTTTCGACTTCAAGCGTGAGCTTGTCATAGTCGAGCACGGTGCCTTCGCGGGTGTCTTCGACCTGGTAGCCGACGCGGCGGACCGGCGAATAGATCGCGTCGATCGGAATGAAGCCGATGGGGGCGTCTTCCGGGCGGTGGGCTTCGGCGGGCACATAGCCCTTGCCGGTGGCAACGGTGAATTCCATGCGCACTTCTGCGCCGCCATCGAGCGTGCAGATGACATGATCCGGGTTCAGGATCTTGACGTCGCCGGGGGTTTCGATCTGGCCGGCTTTCACCTCGCCAGGGCCCTTGACGCGCAGCACCATCCGCTTCGGCGTGTCGGATTCCATGAAGATCGCGACCTGTTTCAGGTTCAGCACGATCGTGGTGACGTCCTCGCGCACGCCGGGAATCGCCGAGAATTCATGAACGACGCCGTCGATCTGGACGCCGATGATCGCTGCGCCCTGCAGCGAGGACAGGAGCACGCGGCGCAGCGCGTTGCCGAGCGTCGTGCCATAGCCGCGCTCGAGCGGCTCGACGACGAGTTTCGCCTTGCGCTTCGCGTCATATCCGGCCTGAACCACAGGGCGGTTCGGGCGGATCAGCACTTTCCAGTTACGGTCGTTGACGGTGGTCATCAGGATTCCTCAGACAGGGAAAAGCAGCGCGGCCCCGAAAAGGCCGCGCGCGGCAGGCAGGGACTAGACGCGGCGGCGCTTCGGCGGGCGGCACCCGTTATGCGGGATCGGCGTCGTGTCATTGATGGCCGTGACGGTCAGGCCAGCGGCCTGGAGGGCGCGCAGCGCGCTCTCACGGCCCGAGCCAGGCCCACGCACGCGGACTTCAACGGTCTGCAGGCCATGCTCTTTCGCCTTCTTGGCGGCGTCCTCGGCAGCCATCTGGGCGGCGTAGGGCGTCGACTTGCGCGAGCCTTTGAAGTCCATCACGCCGGCGGACGACCAGGAGATGGTGTTGCCCTGCGCGTCGGTGATGGTGACCATCGTGTTGTTGAAGCTCGAATTCACATGAACAATACCGGAGGTAATGTTCTTGCGTTCGCGGCGGCGGATACGGGTAGCTTCGCGGGCCATGGGGCTTCAGATCCTATTTCTTCTTGCCGGCGATCGGCTTGGCCGGGCCCTTGCGGGTGCGGGCGTTGGTGTGCGTACGCTGGCCGCGGACCGGCAGCTTCTTCCGGTGGCGCAGGCCCCGATAGCAGCCAAGGTCCATCAGGCGCTTGATATTCATCGACGTCTCGCGGCGCAGGTCACCCTCGACGAGGTAGCCGGCGTCAATCGTCTCGCGGATGCGGATGACTTCAGCGTCAGTGAGCTGGTTGACCCGGCGCGACGACTCCACGCCGACCTTCTCGCAGATTTCCTTTGCGAAGGCCGGGCCGATGCCATGAATGTAGCGCAGCGCGATTTCCACGCGCTTGTTGGTCGGAATGTTAACGCCTGCAATACGGGCCAAAGCCGTGTCTCCTCAAGCGGGTGTCAGAACATGAAATGCGCGCCACACGGGAATACCATGCCCGTTGCGCGCACCGGCGGTTAAGCCTGAAGCTAAGTTTCGAGGCTTATAGCCCCGGTTTTTTGCCCGTCAACTGCAGAACTGCGCCGCTCAGACTGATTGTTTCAGGGCCGCATCGATTTCTCCGGAAACAGCCTCGATCGAGCCCATCCCATCGATTTCGATCAACACACCGCGTTCCGCATAAAGCGGCACGAGGGGCGCCGTATCCTCATAATACCTCTCGAGGCGGCGTGCGAAGGTGGCCGGATTATCGTCCGCCCGCCCCTGCTCCTCGAAACGCTTTGTGATCCGCTCCAGCAGGCGCGCATCATCGACCCGCATCCGGATGACAAGGTTCACTTTCTCGCCGCGCGATTCCAGCAGCGCGTCCAGCGCCTCGGCCTGGCCGAGGGTGCGCGGGAAACCGTCGAAGATGAAGCCCGGAGCGCCGGCGCAGACGTCCAGCTGTTCGGCGATCAGATCGATCACGATGCTGTCGGAGACAAGCCCGCCCTCATCCATGATCTTCGCTACCCGCTTGCCGAGCTCCGAGCCCGACGCGCGCGCGGCACGCAACATGTCCCCGGTGGAAAGCTGGACAAAGCCGCGCTGCTCGACGAGCCGCTTCGACTGGGTGCCCTTGCCCGCTCCCGGCGGACCAAAAAGTATCAGGTTCACTTCCGCTTGCCCCCGAGTTTCGATTTCTTGATCATCCCCTCATACTGGTGGGCGATCAGGTGCGACTGGATCTGGGTCACCGTATCCATCGTAACCGAAACGACAATGAGCAGAGATGTACCCCCGATGTAAAACGGAATCTGGGGGAAATATCGCCGCAGAAGCTCTGGCAGGATACAGATGAAGACGAGGTAGAGGGCACCAATCGTCGTCAGCCGGGTCAGCACATAGTCGATATAGGCGGCAGTGTTCGAGCCGGGGCGGATGCCCGGGATGAAGCCACCATACTTGCGCAGATTGTCTGCCGTATCCTGCGGGTTGAACATGATCGAGGTGTAGAAGAAGGCGAAGAACGCCACCAGCACGCCATAAGAGATGATATAGGTCCACGAGCCCGGCGAGAAGTTGATCGCCAGCCAGCCGAGCACGCCGGTCACCCCCTCTTCCGCAGCGCCGCCTGCCGCACCGCCGCCCACGAAGCCGACCGCCGTCAGCGGCAGCATCAGGAGCGCGGTGGCGAAGATGGCGGGAATAACGCCGGAGGTGTTGATCTTCAGCGGCAGGAAGCTCTTCTGGCCCTGGGCAAAGCCCTGCGCCTGCTGGCGCTTGGGATAGTGTATGATCAGCCGCCGCTGCGAGCGCTCGACGAAGACGATGAACACGACCAGCGCGAGCACCATCACTGCGATGGCCAGCACGAAGCCGATGTCAACGGACGTCGTGCGCGCCTGCGCGACGAGGTTGTAGATCGCGCGGGGCATTTCCGCGATGATCCCCGCGAAAATGATCAGTGAGATACCGTTGCCGACGCCGCGCGCGGTGATCTGCTCGCCCATCCACATCAGCAGCATCGTGCCGCCGGTCAGCGTTACCACGCCGGTCAGGATGAAGAACCAGCTGTCGATGCCGTCGAGGCGGAAGGCCGACAGGCCCGAGGCAATGAAGAAGGACTGCACCAGCGCAAAGCCGAGCGTCAGGTAGCGGGTATACTGGTTCAGCTGCTTGCGGCCCGCCTCCCCTTCCTTCTTGAGCTTCTCAAGCGTGGGGGAGACCGCTGCCATCATCTGGATGATGATCGAGGCGGTGATGTAGGGCATCACGTTCAGCGCGAAGATGGCCATGCGCTCGACAGCGCCGCCCGCGAACATGTTCATCGAGCCGAGGATGCCGCCCGCCTGGCGTTCGAACACTTCGGCATATTGTGAGGGGTCAAGGCCGGGGATCGGGATGAAGGTGCCGAGCCGGTAAAGGACCAAGATACCAAGCGTGAACAGGATCCGCGCCTGAAGGTCCTTGGCTTTCGCAAAGGTCGCGAAATTGAGGTTTCGCGCCATTTGTTCTGCAGCATTCGCCATCGGCTGCCCGTGCCTCCCTGAAAAGCGTGCGCCGCCAAGATCGGCGGCGCAGGGGTATTTGTGAAGAGGGGTTCAGCAATCCCCCCGGATTATTCCTCAGCCGCAGCCGCAGCAGCGCCGGTGACGGTCACCGAACCGCCAGCTTTCTGGACCGCGTCCACAGCTGCTTTCGACGCGCCGGTCACGGTAATATTGAGGTTTTTCGGCGCATCGCCCTTGGCCAGCAGGCGCACACCGTCCCGAACGTTCCGCACGAGGCCGGCGGCCACGAGCGTCTCTTCGGTGACGTTCGACGCATCGAGCTTGCCGGCATCGACCGCTTTCGCGATCCGGCCGAGATTGACCCAGGCATGGGTTTTCGCGCCCGGCGCTTTGAAGCCACGCTTGGGAAGGCGCATGTAGATCGGCATCTGGCCGCCCTCGAAGCCGTTGACGGCCACGCCAGAGCGCGCGAGCTGGCCCTTGACGCCCCGGCCGCCCGTCTTGCCCTTGCCGGAACCGACGCCGCGGCCAATGCGCATACGCTTCTTGGTGGAACCATCGGCGGGAGAGAGTTCGTTGAGTTTCATGGCAGTCACTTTCGAGTAAACGGGGGAACCGGCCGGCGGGCCTTCAGGGGCCTTATTCGCCGACCACTTCAACCAGGTGCGAGACCGTGCGGATCATGCCGCGCACGGCGGGCGTGTCTTCCAGCTCGCGCGTGCGGCCCATCTTGTTGAGGCCGAGGCCGATCAGCGTCTGGCGCTGGTTAGGCTTGCGCGCGATCGGGCTGCCGACCTGGCGCACGGTGATCATTTTCTTGGACATGAGATCGCTCCTGTCAGTTCACCGAATCGGCCATGCCGGCTTCCGAAGCGCCATCCGTCCGGCGGCCAACGATGTCCTGCACCTTGAGGCCGCGCTTTGAGGCGACGGTGCGGGGGTTGGCCTGGCCTTTCAGCGCGTCAAAAGTGGCGCGGACCATGTTGTAGGGGTTCGACGAGCCGAGCGACTTGCCGACGACGTCCTGGACGCCAAGCACTTCCATGACGGCGCGCATCGGGCCACCGGCGATCACGCCGGTACCGGGAGGCGCCGCGCGGAGCACGACCTTGCCGGCGCCGTGGCGGCCATTGCCGTCATGGTGCAGGGTGCGGCCTTCGCGGAGCGGCACGCGGACCATGTTGCGCTTGGCTTCTTCGGTCGCCTTGCGGATGGCTTCAGGAACCTCGCGGGCCTTGCCTTTGCCGAAGCCGGCACGGCCCTTCTGGTCGCCGACGACGACGAGCGCGGCAAAACCGAAGTTCTTGCCGCCTTTCACCGTCTTGGCGACGCGGTTGATACCAACCAGCTTGTCGACGAGTTCGGAAGCCTCTTCCTCACGATCACGCGGTTGCTCGCGGTCGCGGCGGCGGCCTCTTTTCTCACCTCTTTCCTCAGCCATCAGGCAGACTCCTTCAGAATTTCAGGCCGCCCTCGCGGGCAGCATCTGCCAGGGCTTTCACCCGGCCGTGGAACATGTAGCCGCCGCGGTCGAACACGACATCCTCGACACCGGCCTGCTTCGCGCGCTCGGCAATCGCCTTGCCGACGCGAGCGGCGGCCTCGATGTTGCCACCGGTCTTGGCATCGCCGAGCACGTCTTTCTCTAGGGTCGAGGCCGAAGCGAGGGTGATCCCCCGCTCGTCATCAATGACCTGAACCGAGATGTTCTTGTGGCTGCGGGTGACAGACAGGCGCGGGCGGCCTTCGGCGACCCGGCGGAGCTTGGTGCGGACGCGCTGGGCGCGGCGCTGCATCTTTTCGCGTGACGTCTTCATGGCCTTACTTCTTCTTGCCTTCCTTGCGGCGGACATATTCGCCCTGCAGGCGGATACCCTTGCCCTTGTACGGCTCCGGCGGACGGAACTTCTTGATCTCGGCGGCAACCTGGCCAACGGCCTGCTTGTCTGCGCCGGAGATGATGATCTCGGTCGGCTTCGGGGCTTCCAGCTTGATGCCGGCCGGCGCCTTGTAGATCACGTCGTGCGAATAGCCGAGCGCCAGCTTCAGGTCCGTGCCCTGCATCTGGGCGCGGTAGCCGACGCCGACGAGTTCGAGCGTCTTGGAATAGCCCTTGGTGACGCCCTCAACCAGGTTGGCGGCGCGCGCGCGGGCCGTGCCCCACTGGGTGCGGGCGACCGGGTCCAGCGCTTCGGCGAGCGTCGGGGGACGCTTGCCTTTCGCCTTCGCCGATTCGATCACATCGTTCGCAGCCTTCATCAGGTCTTCGCGCGGCGTGACCGAGAGCGAGTTGTCTTCGAACTTCGGCGTGATGACGTCCGGAAGCACGAACTCAAGCTCGCCTTTCGGGCCTTTCGCCTTCACGGTCTGGCCGGCGACGGAAACCGTCGCGCCTGCCGGCACCGGGATCGCAAGTTTGCCAATACGGGACATGGGACCTGTCTCCTAGAACACGCGGCAGAGGACTTCGCCGCCGACATTCTTGGCGCGCGCGGCATTATCCGACATCACGCCCTGCGAAGTCGACAGGATCGAGATGCCGAGGCCGTTACGCACCAGCGGAATGTCCGAGACGGACGAGTAGACCCGGCGGCCAGGCTTCGAGACACGCTTGATCTCGGAGATGACCGGCTGGCCTTCATAATACTTCAGCTCGATTTCGAGGGTCTTGTGACCGTCTTTCTCGATTTCGGCATAGCCGCGGATATAGCCTTCTTCGGCGAGCACATCGAGCACGCGAACGCGCATTTTCGACGACGGCGTCAAGACTTTCGACATGCCGCGCATCTGGGCATTGCGGATACGGGTGAGCATGTCGCCGAGGGGATCGGAAATGTTCATCTGCCTACCTCCTCTCTTACCAGCTGGATTTCACAAGGCCGGGGACCTGACCGCGCGAGCCGAGCTCCCGCAGCGCGATACGCGACATTTTCAGTTTGCGATAATAGGCGCGCGGACGGCCCGTCACTTCGCAGCGGTTGCGCACACGGCCAGGGGCCGAATTGCGCGGCATCTGCGCCAGTTTCATGCGTGCCTTGAACCGCTCTTCCAGAGACAGGTTCTCGTCCATCGCTGCCGCCTTGAGGCGCGTACGCTTCGCGGCATAACGGGCGGCCAGGGCCTTCCGCTTGTTGTTCTTCTCGATTGCGCTCTTCTTTGCCATGTCAGCAGATCTCCTCAGCGCTAGTTCCGGAACGGGAAGCCGCACTCAGCGAGGAGTGCCTTGGCTTCTTCGTTCGTCTCGGCCGTGGTGCAGACAATGATGTCCATCCCGCGCACCTCGTCGACGTCGTCATAATTGATCTCCGGGAACACGATGTGTTCCTTGAGGCCCATGGCGTAGTTGCCCATGCCATCGAAGCTCTTGCCGTTCAGGCCGCGGAAGTCTTTCACGCGCGGCAGGGCAATCGTCGTCAGACGGTCCAGGAACTCATACATCTGGTCGCGGCGGAGGGTGACCTTCGCGCCGATCAGCATGCCTTCGCGCAGCTTGAAGCCGGCAATCGACTTGCGGGCCTTCGTCGCGACAGGCTTCTGGCCGGCGATCTTCTCGAGCTCGGCCAGGGCAGCCTTGATCTTCTTGGAGTCGCTGACGGCTTCGCCAACGCCCATATTGATCACGACCTTGTCGAGCTTCGGAACCTTCATCGGGTTCGAATAGTTGAACTGCTCCTGCAGCTTCGCGCGGATTTCCTCGCGATATTTCCGCTTGAGGCGGGGTTCATATGCCTCAGACATCGATCGATTCCCCTGAGCGTTTCGCAAAGCGCGTCTTGCGGCCATGCTGGTCAATCTTGAAACCGACGCGGACAGCCTTGCCGTCGCGCGGATCGGTGTGGGCCACGTTCGATACATGGATCGGCGACTCAAACGTCTTGATGCCGCCCGGGTCAGCCTGGCCCGGCTTCTGATGGCGCTTCACGACATTGACGCCGCGCACGACGACGCGGTTCTCATCAGGGAGCACTTTCAGGACTTCGCCCTTGGTGCCCTTGTCCTTGCCGGAAATCACGACGACGGTGTCGCCCTTCTTGATCTTTGCAGCCATGACTACAGGACCTCCGGCGCCATATTGGCGATCTTCACCTGGTTCTTGGCGCGCAGCTCGCGCGGAACCGGGCCAAAGACGCGCGTGCCGATCGGCTCGCCATTGTTGTTGATCAGGACGGCCGCGTTCGAGTCGAACCGGATGGTCGAGCCGTCAGCGCGGTTGATGTCCTTGGCGACGCGCACGACGACAGCCTTGCGGACATCGCCCTTCTTCACGCGGCCGGTCGGGATCGCTTCCTTGATGGAGACGACGATCACGTCGCCCACCGAGGCATAGCGCCGCCCTGCCCCGCCGAGCACCTTGATGCACATGACGCGGCGTGCGCCGGAATTATCGGCGACCCGCAGATGGGTTTGCATCTGGATCATGCGTCACTCCCTTCGCCGGTCACGAGTTCCCAGCGCTTCAGCTTCGACTTCGGCGCACACTCGCGGATGGTCACGGTCTGGCCCTCGACGGCGACGTTGCCTTCGTCATGGGCATGGTAACGGTTGGACTTCCGCACGATCTTCTTCAGCAGCGGGTGCGTGAAGGTACGCTCGACGCGGACGATGGCGGTCTTGTCCTGCTTGGCGGAGACCACGACGCCTTTCATGATACGTTTGGGCATAGGTGCTCTCCTTAGGCCTGACCTGCCTGGGCCTTCTCGCGCAGGATCGTCTTGATCCGCGCGATGTCGCGGCGGACTTCCGACACGCGGCCCGTTTTCTCAAGCTGGCCGGTGGCCGCCTGGAAACGCAGGTTGAACTGTTCTTTCTTGAGCTTCACGAGCTCGTCCTTGAGCTGATCGGCGCTCTTTGCACGGACATCTGCGACTTTCATGATCAGATCCCCTCGATACGCTTGACGACTTTGGTCTTGATCGGGAGCTTCGCAGCGCCCAGCGCAAGCGCCTGGCGGGCGGTCTCTTCCGGCACACCGTCGATCTCGAACAGGATACGGCCCGGAGCGACGCGCGCGACCCAGCGGTCGACGGAGCCCTTGCCCTTACCCATCCGGACTTCGATCGGCTTCGCGGTCACCGGCACATCCGGGAACACGCGGATCCAGACCTTGCCCTGGCGCTTCATCTCGCGGGTGATCGCCCGGCGGGTCGCCTCGATCTGGCGCGCGGTGACGCGCTCCGGCTCGAGGGCCTTGAGACCGAACTCGCCAAAGGACAGCGTGAAGCCGCCCTTGGCCTGCCCGTTGATCCGGCCTTTGAAGGCCTTACGGAATTTGGTTCGCTTCGGTTGACGCATGTCTGGTTACGCTCCGGCAGCTTGCGCGCCCGAGGCGGGGCCGCGCTGGTTGGCGTTGGCGCGTGCGCGCGACTGGCCGGATGTCTCAAGACGCTTGTCCTGGGCCATCGGGTCATGCTCGAGGATCTCCCCCTTGTAGACCCACACCTTCACACCGATGATGCCATAGGTGGTCTCGGCTTCGGCGGTGCCGTAGTCGATGTCGGCGCGCAGCGTGTGCAGCGGCACGGAGCCTTCTGCATACTTCTCGGTCCGGGCAATCTCTGCGCCGCCGAGACGGCCGGAGACGACAACCTTCACACCCTCGGCGCCAAGGCGCATCGCGGACTGGATCGAGCGCTTCATCGCGCGGCGGAACGAAGCCCGGCGCTCGAGCTGGCGGGCGATGTCGTCCGCGATCAGCGTCGCGTCGATTTCCGGCTTGCGGATCTCGACCAGGTTCACGCGGACCTCATCCGTGGTCATCTTGGCGAGTTCCTTGCGGAGCACCTCGATGTCCCCACCCTTCTTGCCGATGACGAGACCGGGACGGGCGGTGTGAATGGTGATCAGGCACTTCTTGTGCGGACGCTCGATGATGATCTTCGAGACACCGGCCTGCTTCAGCTTCTCGCGGATCGCCTTGCGGATCGCGAGGTCTTCATGCAGCAGGCGGCCGAAATCGGCGCTGTCAGCATACCAGCGGCTGTCGGCGGTCCGGTTGATGCCGAGGCGCAGGCCGATCGGATTGACTTTCTGACCCATTATGCGGCCTCCGCAGTCTGGCTGGTGTCACGCAGGACAATGGTGAGCTGGGCAAACGGTTTCTGGATCGGCGCAGCGCGGCCGCGGGCGCGGGCACGGATGCGCTTCATCACGAGGTTCTTGCCCACATGCGCTTCGGCAACGACCAGGCTGTCGATGTCGAGGCCGTGATTGTTCTCGGCGTTCGCGATGGCGCTCTGCAGCAGCTTGCGCACATCCTTGGCGGGGCGCTTGGGCGAGAACTGCAGCTCAGCCAGGGCGCGCTCGACCTTCAGGCCGCGGATCTGCTGAGCCAGGAGGTTCAGCTTCTGCGGGCTGGAGCGGTACATGCGCAGCACAGCGCGCGATTCATTCGCGGCCTGCTTCGGAGGATTCTTGGCCTTTGCCATGATTATTTCCTCTTCGCTTTCTTGTCGGCGCCGTGGCCATGATAGGTCCGCGTCGGCGCGAACTCGCCGAACTTGTGACCGACCATTTCCTCGGTGACCGAAACCGGGATGAACTTGTTGCCATTGTGGACCTGGAAGTTCAGGCCAACGAATTGCGGCAGGATCGTCGAACGGCGCGACCAGGTCTTGATCACGGCGCGCTTCTCCGAAGAACGGGCATCTTCAGCCTTCTTCAGCAGGTAGCCGTCAACGAACGGGCCTTTCCAGACAGAACGGGGCATGTCTCGCGGCCTCCCTTAGCGTTTCGCGTTACGGCGGCGGATGATCAGGCGATCCGTCGCTTTGTTGTTACGGGTCTTCGGACCGCGGGTCTTCTTGCCCCACGGGGTAACCGGGTGACGGCCGCCCGAGGACTTGCCCTCACCACCGCCGTGCGGGTGGTCGACCGGGTTCATGACGACACCGCGGACCGTCGGGCGCTTGCCCAGGTGGCGGTTACGGCCAGCCTTGGAGCTGACTTCGTTCATCTTGTCCGGGTTCGACACCGCGCCGATCGTGGCGAGGCAGTTGTCGAGCACCATGCGCAGTTCGCCGGAAGCCAGCTTGATCTGCGCATAGCCGGCATCGCGGCCGACGAGCTGGGCATAGGTGCCGGCGGAGCGGACCATCTGCGCGCCCTTCTGGGGCTTCAGCTCGATATTGTGGATGATCGTCCCGACCGGGATGCTCTTCAGCGGCAGCGTGTTGCCCGGCTTGATGTCGGCGGTGGCCGAGGTGATCACCGTGTCGCCCACTTCAAGGCGCTGCGGCGCGATGATGTAGGACTGCTCGCCATCCTGATACTTGATCAGGGCGATGAAAGCCGTGCGGTTGGGGTCATATTCCAGACGCTCGACGACAGCGGGGATATCCCAGCGCGAGCGCTTGAAATCGACCTTGCGGTACAGCCGCTTCACGCCGCCGCCCTGGTGGCGGACAGTGATGCGGCCCTGGTTGTTCCGGCCACCCTTGGATTTCAGGCCCTCGGTCAGCGCCTTGACGGGCTTGCCCTTGTGCAGGCCCGTGCGGTCCACCAGCACGAGCTGGCGGCGGCCGGGAGAGGTCGGATTGAATGTCTTCAGTGCCATGAGCTTCGTCCTTCTCCCTTACAGGCCCGTCGAAATATCGACAGACTGGCCTTCGGCGAGCGTGACGATGGCTTTCTTCACGTCAGAGCGACGGCCGAGGAAACCCCGGAAGCGTTTCGTCTTGCCCTTCTGGGTCAGGGTGTTGACCTTCGTGACGTTCACCTTGAACAGGGCCTCAACGGCCTCCTTGATCGCCTTCTTGTCGGCGCCGGGCGCGACTTCGAAGATGATCTTGTTGTGTTCGGCGACGAGCGTCGACTTCTCGGTGATCAGCGGGCGGCGGATCACGTCGTAGTGGTGCGGCTTGACCTCGGCCATTATTCAGCCTCCGCTTTGGCGCCGTCGAAACGGGCCTTGATGCCATCGGCGGCTTCCTTGGTGATGACCAGGGTGCGGCGGCGCAGGATGTCATAGACATTCAGGCCGGCGACAGGGAGCACGTCGATATTGGGAATGTTGCGCGCAGCGCGGGCGAAGTTCTCGTTCACGTCCGTGCCCGAGATGATCAGCGCGTTCTCGATGCCGAGGCCCTTGAACGCTGCGACCAGTTCCTTGGTCTTCGGCGCATCGAGTTCGGCCTTGTCGAGGACGAGGATCGAGCTTTCCTTGGCCTTGGAAGAGAGCGCATGAGCGAGCGCCATCTTGCGGATCTTCTTCGGCAGGTCATGCGCATGGCTGCGCACGCGCGGGCCATGGGCCACACCGCCGCCCACGAAGATCGGCGCATTGCGCGAGCCATGGCGTGCGCCGCCCGAGCCCTTCTGCTTGATCGACTTCTTGGTCGTGCGGTTCACTTCAGAGCGCGACTTGGCCTTGTGCGTGCCAGCCTGACGGCGGGCGAGCTGCCAGCGCACGGTGCGCTGCAGGATGTCGCCGCGGATCTCTTCGATCCCGAAGATCGCATCATCGAGATCGATCTTGCCGGCTGCTTCGCCGCCCAGGGTTTTGACTGCGAGTTCCATTAGCCTTCACCTCCGGCGGCAGCCTGCTCGGGCGCCTTGAAGGAGCCAGCGGCAGGAGCGTTCTCCGGCAGCTTCTTCTTCACGGCGTCGCGGATTTCCACGAATGCCCCGTCATGGCCCGGAACCGAGCCCTTCACGAGGATCAGGCCGCGCTCGACATCAATGCGGGCGACGACCAGGTTCTGGGTCGTGACGCGCTCATCACCGAGATGGCCGGCCATTTTCTTGTTCTTGAACACGCGGCCCGGATCCTGGCGCATACCGGTCGAACCATGCGAGCGGTGCGAGATCGAGACGCCGTGCGTTGCGCGGAGGCCGCCGAAGTTCCAGCGCTTCATGGCGCCGGCAAAGCCCTTACCGATGGTCATGGCGGACACGTCCACGCGCTGACCTTCAACAAAGTGGTCCGCCAGCACGACCGAGCCGACTTCCGGCAGGTCGCCGGAGACGCGGAACTCTTTGAGCTTCGCTTTCGGGGCAACACCGGCCTTGGCAAAGGCGCCGCGCTGCGGCTGGGTGGTGTTCTTGGCTTTCTTTTCGCCGGCGCCCATGATGACGGCCTTGTAGCCGTCGCTGCGGGTCACTTCCCCGCCCTTCTTGGTCTTCACGGTGCGCTCGTCTTCGGTGCGCACACCGACGACCTGACAGCCATCAAGCGACAGGACAGTGACGGGCACGTGGCGGCCGTCTTCAGCGAAAATCCGGGTCATGCCGACCTTGCGGGCGAGCACACCGGTACGGGCAGCGGGCTGGGCCATCAGCGGGCTCCCTCAAGTTTGATCTCGATGCCGACGCCGGAGGACAGGTCGAGCTTCATCAGCGCGTCCACGGTCTGCGGGGTCGGATCGACGATGTCGAGAATGCGGGTATGGGTGCGGATCTCGAACTGCTCACGCGACTTCTTGTCGATGTGGGGCGACCGGTTCACCGTGAAGCGCTCGATACGGGTGGGGAGCGGTACGGGACCACGGACTTCCGCGCCAGTGCGCTTCGCCGTGCTCACGATCTCCTTCGCCGACATGTCGAGCGCGCGGTGATCAAAGGCCTTGAGCCTGATCCGGATATTCTGTCGTTCCATCGTTTGGTCCGTCCGCGCAAAACACTTAAGCCCAAGGCGCGATGGCTCGTCAGCATCGAGCGCCCGGGCGGGGGTGTGGATTAATTGTCAGTTTCGAGGGAGCGTTCGCTGTCAAAAGCGCAGCCATCCCGGCGAAGTGGGGCGTATACGCGCGGGAATCGGCCCCGTCAACAGCGGTTAAGGGAGAATCTGCAGGCGATCTGGAACACCGCGCCTGCGGCCCCCGAAGGTCTGCTGCACCAACACGAATTGTGGTGTCCCGTTATCGTTCCAAGGCGTCCGGAAGCCGCCCTGCCTGCTATCCCATGTCATCCCGGCGAATGCCGCGAACCAGTTGGCTGGACGCACCACAGGAGCGCTGGATTCGCGCGCCGGCCGAAACAACAAGCGCTGCTCTGGCACCCCTCCCCTTCAAGCAAAAAGGCCGCCCTTTCGGGGCGGCCTTTTCGTTCAGGTCACCGTTGATCCGGTGATTACTTCTTGATCGCCGAGACGACGCCGGCGCCGACGGTGCGGCCGCCTTCACGGATGGCGAAGCGCAGGCCCTGGTCCATGGCGATCGGGCTGATCAGCTCGACATCCATTTTCACGTTATCGCCCGGCAGCACCATTTCCTTGTCGGCCGGCAGCTTCACGATGCCGGTGA
>NZ_JBKBXW010000023.1:0-64789 GCF_046313735.1 Hyphomonas sp. | reverse complement strand
ATCGCTATGCAGCTGACCAATATTGCGCGCGATATCGGCGAGGATGCGCGCCATGCCCGCTGTTACCTGCCGCAGGACTGGCTGCTCGAAGCAGGCGTCACCGAAGCCTCCATCGCCAAGGCGGAAACGGCCAGCCGCGCGCACCGCGACCTCGCCCGCCGCCTGCTTGCGGAGGCCGATGCCTTTTATGAAGCGGGCACATCGGGAATCGCCTTCCTGCCGGCCGGCTGCCGCCCGGCGATCCGCGCTGCAGCCCTCATCTACCGCGATATTGGCCGCAGCATCGCGCGCAACGGCTATGACAGCGTCTCCCGCCGCGCCTTCGTCACCTCGCGGCGCAAACTCGCCCTGCTCGCGCAGGCGAGTTTCGCAAGCGAGGAGCGCCTGCCCGCGCCCGCCCTCGCTGTGCCCTCTGCCCGTTTCCTGATCGAGGCCGTCGCAAACGCGCCGCCGCCGCGCCAGCATCCGCCTGCGATCGGGGGCGGCTGGCCGTGGGTGATGGACCTGTTCCTCGATCTGGATACCCGCCAGGCGCAACCCGTTGCGCCGGCTGCCTCCGGGCCCTGGAAGCCATAAGCCCATGCCGCAGTTTCACGCCCTTTTCCTGCTCGAACTCGTCGTCTTCGGCGGCGCCGCTATCGCCTGGGGACTCTGGGAACTCCACAGCACCAACAAGGCCATCCGCAAGCGCGAGGCTGAAGAAGCCGCGCAGCGGGAACAGGCAAGCGAGTGAACGTCCTCAGCCGGAAGACAGCGTCTTCGCCCGGCGCGGCATCCGGAACGGCAGCATCAGCTTGACGAGGCCGGACTTCAGCCGGTCGCCGTCCAGGCTTTCATGCACCCCGGCCACCCGCCGCCCGCCGACCCAGGTTTCGACCACAGACCGGCTGTAGAAGGGCGTGTCTTCCAGCGTCCGGCCAAGGCGCACCCGGCTGCTCGCCTCGGCATGGGCGCGCCGGCGCACCCGGAACACCGGCGTCGGGCGCAGCTCCTTCGCGTTCAGGGGCGGCACGCTCTGATAGCTGCCATCCGGGCTGAAGCGCAGCGCCAGCGATGCGCCGGGGCCGTCCCGTTCGTCCGTTGTATAGGCGACCAGCGTATCGCCGCCCGCAAGGTGCAGGCGCATCCAGTCCCAATAGCGGAACCGGTCTTCCAGCGGTTCGCTGCCCTGATTCATGTCGAAATATCCTGCGCCGCGCCAGCGCAGCCGGGGGCTGGAAAAGCGCACTTCAATGTCTGCCGCCGGCGCCACGGGGCGCCAGAGGTGCCGGGCGCCGGAATCGATCGGAAAGGGGGTGTCCGGCCCCTTGCTGCGCGGGCGCACCCGAATCGTGCCGCGCACGGGATAGGGCAGGGGCATGCCCAGTTCCGCCACCTCTATCACGAAATCTTCCCCGTCGCGATAAATGGCGCTCGGGCCGATCTGGAAATGGTCCGGCGCGAGCGTCACATCCCCCCGCCCCCGTTCCGTCATCGTCCAGCGGCCTTGCCTGCGGCCATAAAGCGCCACGTTGAGCGCGCAATGATTCATCGGATCAGCCCGCCCGGCCCAGGCATAATAGGGCGAGAACACGCTGCCGATGAAGGCAATCACGGTCAGCGCGTGGCTCCCGTCATCGCTCATCGCGTCGAGATACCACCAGGCATAACCGCCCGAAGGAACAGTCACGCCAAACAAGCCGCCGGCCCCCGCCTCCTGCATTGTGTCCATCGAGGGCCTCCTGTGCCCACAAGACGTCAATAAAAATTGACAGTCAAGAATGACAATATACGATGACACTCAGGAGGCCGCCTTATGGACACCGAAGCGTTGATCGAATGGGTGCTCGAGCGATCGGTCAGCACCTCCCTTGGCGAGGAGGGTCCGCCGCTGCTCGGCAAGGCCATCCGACATGCCGTTTTCCCCGGAGGCGCCCGCGTGCGGCCGCGTCTGTGTGTTGCGGTGGCTGCAGCGTGCGGCGCGCGCGAGGATATCGGCATCGCGGCCGGGGCAGGGGCGGCGATCGAGCTGATGCACTGCGCCTCGCTGGTCCATGATGACCTGCCGGCTTTTGATGCGGCTGAAACGCGCCGGGGCAAACCATCGGTGCACCGGATTTATGGCGAACCGCTTGCCGTGCTGGCGGGCGATGCGCTGATCGTCATGGCGTTCGAGACGCTGATCCGCGAATCAGCGGCGGCGCCGGGGCGGTGCCTGTCGCTCATCCGGGTCGTCACCCGCGCCACCGGCGCAGCGCAGGGCATCGTCGCAGGCCAGGCCTGGGAGAGTGAGCCGAAGATCAACCTTGCCGCCTATCACCAGGCCAAGACCGGCGCGCTGTTCGTTGCGGCGGCTGAAGCCGGCGCCGTGGCGGCCGGGGCCGATGCGGCGCCTTGGCAGGAACTCGGCGCAAGGCTTGGCGAGGCCTATCAGGTTGCCGATGACCTTCGCGACGCGCTGCTGGGCGAAGACGTGCTCGGCAAGCCGGCCGGGCAGGATGTCCGCCTCGGGCGGCCAAGCGCAGTGGAAGCCTTCGGGGTTCGCGGCGCTGTTGACGAGCTCAACCGCATGATTGCCGAAGCCTCCGCCTCGATTCCGGAATGCCCGGGCGCCGGTTTCCTGCGCGATCTCGTTGCGGCGCAGGCCGCCCGGCTGACGCCCGCGAGCCTCCTGAGGCAGGTTGCCTGACCGGCGGCCGGACGCTGCCCCGGGGGCGCGCATGTCATTGCTAGACCGGCTGGTCGCCTGGAAGAACCGCAAGATCGCAGACCCGCGCTTTCAGGCGCAGGCCGTGCGCAATCCGCTGCTGCGCCCCATCGCGCGCCGCGCCGCCGCCCGCAGTTTCGATCTCGTCGCCGGCTTCGTCTATTCACAGGTGCTTTCGGCAGCGGTGGAGACCGGGTTGATCGAGGCGGCGGCAGAGGCGCCGGTTGACATAGAGGCTTTTGCGGCCCGCAGCGGGCTTTCAGTTGACGGGGCCGAGTGCCTCCTGCGGGCGGCGGCGGCGCTGCGCCTGCTGCACCGCCAGCAGGATGGCCGCTACGGTCTTGGCGAGGAGGGGGCGGCCCTGATCGGCAATGCCCCGGTCTTCGCCATGATCCGCCATCACAAGGCGCTCTATGCCGACCTTGCCAGCATCACCCCGCTGCTGACCGCGCGCCGCCAGGACACCGAGCTCAGCCGCTTCTGGGCCTATCAGGCCGATGCCGGCCCCGATCAGGCCGCCCCCTATTCCCGCCTGATGGCCGAGACGCAGGCGCTGGTCGCCGATGAGATCCTGCACAGCCATGATTTCCGGCGCCATGACTGCGTGATGGATGTCGGCGGCGGGCTCGGTGTTTTTCTCGAGCGGGCAGGCGCGCGCCATCCGGGCCTCGCCCTGCGCCTTGTGGACCTGCCGCCCGTCGCCGCGCTGGCGAAGGCCCGCCTTGAAGGAACGCAAATCGGCGCGCGGCTCGAAACCTTCGGCATCGACTTCCACACCGGCCCGCTGCCCACCGGCGCGGATCTCATCACCCTGATCCGCGTGCTGCACGACCATGATGATGGCCCGGCCCTGGCGCTGCTGCAGCAGGTTCGCGCCGCGCTGCCGCGATCCGGCCGCCTCTTGGTGGCCGAGCCGATGGCCGGTGCTGCCGGCGCCGAGCGGATGGGGGACGCCTATTTCGGGCTCTATCTGTGGGCGATGGGGCGCGGGCGGCCCCGCCGGGCGGATGAGACGGCAAGCCTTCTGAAGCAGGCGGGATTCCGCACGGTCCGGACCCTCCCTGCCCGCAATCCGCTGCTCATCAGCGCCCTTCTGGCGAGTTGATCGCCGGATTACTCTCGCTATGCGGGCAAAGAAAACGTAAATAACAATTGACACTAACTAATGTCAAACTAGGATGACATTCATGGAAACGGGCGTCATCGAGTCGCATGGGCCTAGGCCCGCTCAGCCCAGTTCGGGGCAACGAGCTTCCGCGCGGATAGAATGCCCCCGGCTGGCCCGCGCGGTTGTGTTCGATGGCAAATCCGGCGCCCGCCTCAGCCAGCTTGATCTGAAGCCCCGCGAAACCGGCGATGTCGCCGTCGAAACGCTCTGGTCGGGCATCAGCACGGGAACCGAGCGGCTGATGTGGTCCGGCGAGATGCCGCCCTTTCCGGGCATGGGCTATCCGCTGGTGCCGGGCTATGAAGCCGTTGGCCGGATCATCCATGCGCCGGATGCGCCCGAACGGATCGGCGAGATTGTCTTCGTCCCCGGCGCGCGTTGCTACCAGGATGCCGCGGGCCTCTTCGGTGCAGCAGCGTCTCACCTGATCGTCCCCGGCGCGCGGGCGCACAGCTTGAACCTCCGGGATCCCCGCGAGGGCGTCCTGCTCGCACTCGCCGCGACCGCGCATCATGCCATTGCGGGCCGGCAACTGCCGGACCTCATCATCGGGCACGGCGTGCTCGGCCGGTTGACAGCCCGGCTTGTCCTCGCCCTGGGCGGCGCGGCGCCGACCGTCTGGGAAACCAATCCTGACCGGCGCAGCGCGGAGGCCTTTCCCGTGATCGATCCGTCGTCGGATGATCGGCGCACCTACACTTCCATCTGCGATGTCAGCGGCGACGCCAACATCATCGACAAGGCGCTGCCGCATTGCGCGCGCGGGGCAGAGATCCTTCTGGCCGGCTTCTACTCGGCGCGGCCTTCCTTCGCGTTTCCGCTGGCCTTCATGAAGGAAATGCGTCTCGCCATTGCGGCAGAGTGGGCGCCCGAAGACCTCGCAGTCGTCTCACGCCTAGCCGCCGACGGCCGGCTCAGCCTCGCGGGCCTGATTACACACACGGTGCTGCCAGAAGATGCAGGCACTGCCTATCGCCAGGCCTTCAGCGATCCGGCCTGCCTCAAGATGCTCATGGATTGGAGACATTCCGATGTCTGAAGACCTTCGCCTGACCCGCCGGAGCGGCGCATCCGACTATACAGACGCGCTGCGCGAGGAGGCCTCCCATGAGCCCGATCCCGTCGCCACCGGCCCGGTCAAGCGCGACACCCAGATCATCGCCATCTATGGCAAGGGCGGCATCGGCAAGAGCTTCACCCTCGCCAATCTCAGCTGCATGATGGCCGAACAGGGCAAGCGCGTGCTGCTGATCGGCTGCGATCCGAAATCGGATACGACCTCGTTGCTGTTCGGCGGCAAGGCCTGCCCGACGATCATCGAGACCTCGTCGAAGAAGAAACTTGCCGGCGAGGAAGTGACGATCGGCGACGTGTGCTTCAAGCGCAATGGCGTGTTCGCGATGGAGCTCGGCGGCCCGGAAGTCGGCCGCGGCTGCGGCGGACGCGGCATCATTCATGGCTTCGAGCTCCTCGAAAAGCTCGGCTTCCATGACTGGGATTTCGACTATGTGCTGCTCGATTTCCTCGGCGATGTCGTGTGCGGAGGATTCGGCCTGCCGATTGCGCGGGACATGTGCCAGAAGGTGATCGTGGTCGGCTCGAACGACCTGCAATCGCTTTATGTGGCCAACAATGTCTGCTCGGCGGTGGAATATTTCCGCAAGATGGGCGGCAATGTCGGCGTCGCCGGCATGGTCATCAACCGGGATGACGGCACGGGCGAGGCAGCTGCCTTCGCCGATGCCGTCGGCATTCCGGTGCTCGCCACCATTCCGGCCAATGAAGATATCCGCCGCAAATCGGCCAATTACCAGATCGTCGGAACGGCCTCCTCGCCCTGGGGCGCGATGTTTGCCGAACTCGCCGAGAATATCGGAACCTCCGTCCCCAACCGGCCGAACCCGCTGAACCAGGACGGCCTTTTGAGCCTGTTCTCCGCCAAGGATACCGGCGGCGATATCGTGCTCGAGCCCGCCACTTTCGCCGACATGTGCGGCGTTGCAGCCGCCGAGAAGCGCACCCTCGAAGTCGTCTACGAGGAAATCTGAGCGCTCATGACCACCCGCCGCCTCACCCTTCTTGAAAACCGGGAGCGCCGCCCCGCCGCGAAGGTTGAAACCGGGGCAGGGGTGGCCGCTGAGGCGCCGGCGCTCAAGGACGGCGCAGGCTGCCATGCGGGCAAGGACCAGATGCGCGCCGCTGCCGCCGCCGCGGGCCAGAGCGAACTGCTTGATCAGTATGCGAAGGATTATCCGCAAGGCCCGCACGACCAGCCGCAAAGCATGTGTCCCGCTTTTGGCTCCCTGCGTGTCGGCCTGCGCATGCGCCGCACGGCGACGATCCTCTCCGGCTCGGCCTGCTGCGTCTATGGGCTCTCCTTCACTTCGCATTTCTACGGCGCGAAGCGATCGGTCGGTTATGTGCCGTTCAATTCCGAAACGCTCGTTACCGGCAAGCTCTTTGAAGACATCAAGGAAGCGGTCGAGCTGACAGCGGACCCGGAGAAGTACGACACCATCGTCATCACCAACCTCTGTGTACCGACCGCATCTGGCGTGCCGCTGCGCCTCCTGCCGGACGAGATCAACGGTGTGCGGATCATCGGCATCGATGTACCGGGCTTCGGCGTGCCGACCCATGCGGAAGCCAAGGATGTGCTCGCCGGCGCGATGCTCGCCTATGCGCGCAAGGAGGCCGAAAGCGGCCCCGTCCGCCGCGCCGCCAGCGATACGGCCGACCTGCCAAAAGTCACCCTGCTTGGCGAAATGTTTCCGGCTGATCCGGTCGTGATCGGGCGGCTGCTTGAACCGCTGGGGCTTGCTGCGGGCGCTGTCGTTCCGACGCGCGAATGGCGGGAGCTCTATACCGCGCTCGACGGCGCGGTGGTCGCAGCCGTCCACCCCTTCTACACCGCCTCGATCCGCGAGTTCGAGGCGGCCGGTCGCCCCATTGTCGGCTCCGCTCCGGTGGGCGTCGAGGGCACCGATGCCTGGCTGAAAGCCATCGGCGAGGCGGCCAATGTGCCGGCCTCCCGCATCGATGCGGCGCGCAATCTCTTCGGCCGCGTGATCGCCGGCGCCATGGCGGCCAAGCCCATCCGTGGACGGATCACGCTATCCGGCTATGAAGGCTCGGAACTTCTGGTCGCGCGCCTGCTCGTCGAGAGCGGCGCAGATGTGCGCTATGTCGGCACGGCCCTGCCGCGCACGCGCTGGTCGGATCCTGACCGCGAATGGCTGGAGGCCAGGGGCGTCCAGGTCCAATTCCGCGCCTCGCTCGAACAGGATATCGCCGCGTTCCGGGAATACCGGCCGGACCTCGCCATCGGCACGACGCCTGTTGTCCAGAAGGCCAAGGAAGCCGCGATTCCGTCGCTCTACTTCACCAACCTCATCTCCGCCCGCCCGCTGATGGGGCCTGCCGGGGCCGGCTCGCTCGCCGATGTGGTGAACGCCGCCATCGCCGGCCAGTCGCGCTTTGACGAAATGAAATCCTTCTTCGAAGGCGTCGGCACGGGCGACACAGCCGGTGTCTGGCGCGGCGCGCCGGACGTGCATCCCCAGTTCCGGGAACACCAGAACCGCAAGCTCGCCGCCCGCGCCAGGCAGGCCGCAAACCTGGAGGCGCCCACAGGATGCTGATCCAGGATTATGACCGGGCAGGCGGCTATTGGGGCGCGGTGTATGTGTTCACCGCCATCAAGGGGCTGCAGGTTGTCATCGACGGTCCGGTGGGCTGCGAGAACCTGCCCGTCACCTCGGTTCTTCATTATACGGATGCTCTGCCCCCGCATGAGCTGCCGATCGTCGTGACCGGGCTTGCCGAGGAAGAGCTTGGCCAGCATGGCACTGAAGCCGCGATGAAGCGCGCCCGCGCTGTGCTAGACCCCGCGCTGCCGGCCGTGGTCGTCACAGGCTCCATCGCCGAAATGATCGGCGGCGGTGTCACGCCGGAAGGCTCGAACATCCAGCGCTTCCTGCCGCGCACGATTGATGAAGACCAGTGGCAGAGCGCCGACCGCGCCATGCTCTGGCTGTGGACCGAATATGGCCAGACCAAGGGCCGCAATCCGAAAAAGGCGAAGCGCCCTGAAGGCGCAAAGCCGCTCGTGAATATTCTCGGGCCTGCCTATGGCATGTTCAACATGGCCTCGGACCTTGCCGAGATCCGCCGTCTCGTCGAAGGCATCGGGGCAGAGATCAATCTCGTCTTCCCGCTTGCGAGCCACATCTCGGAAGTCCGCAGGCTGATCGATGCAGACGTCAACATCTGCATGTACCGCGAATATGGCCGCGCGCTGTGCGAGGCGCTGGATGCGCCTTACCTGCAGGCGCCGGTCGGCTTGCATTCGACAACCCGCTTCCTGCGGACACTCGGCGAACTCACGGGCCTTGATCCTGAACCCTTCATCGAGGCCGAAAAGCACTCGACGCTGAAACCCCTCTGGGATCTCTGGCGCTCGGTCACCCAGGACTTCTTCGCCACCGCCAGCTTCGGCATTGTCGCCAACGACACTCATGCGCGCGGCATCCGGAATTTCCTGGAGAATGATCTCGGCATTCCATGTGACTTCTCCTTCACCCGCGTTGCCGGCAAGAAGACTGACAATGATGCGGTTCGCGAAGCGATCCATGCCGGCCCGCCCTTTGTGGTTTTCGGCAGTTTCAATGAGCGCATGTACCTGCAGGAAGCCGGCGGGGCCGGTGTCTGGATCCCGGCATCCTTCCCCGGCGCGATCATCCGGCGGCACACCGGCACACCCTTCATGGGCTATTCAGGGGCGACCTACATCGTGCAGGAATACTGCAACGCGCTCTTCGATGCGCTGTTCCATATCCTGCCGCTCGGCGCAAACCTGGACCGGGTCGAGGCGACGCCCGCGCGTGCCCAGGCCGCACAGATCGTGTGGGACGAGGCCGCAAACGATCTGCTCGAAGAATACATCGCCCGCCATTCCGTCCTGACACGGATTTCTGCGGCGAAGCGCCTTCGGGATCATGCAGAAGCACTGGCGCAGCGCGAAGGCACAGGACGGGTAACCGCCGCCCTTGTCGAGCGCAGCCGGCGGGAAACGGAAGGGATGCGGGCGGCCTGAGAACATTTCAAGGGGCGCCTGCAGAAGAAACACAAGATGAGGCGAGACGAGGAGAATTAGGATGGCCGACATAAGCCAGACAGAGACCCTGAGCCAGCGCGCGAGAGATCGGCGCAACATGCTCTTCATGGAGAACCTGATCTATCCGGTTTTCCTCGTCATCGTGCTTGCGGGACGGCTCTTGCCGCGCCGCCGGCAATCCGCTGGGGGACAGCGCCCGCTCACGGTTTCGGCCGAAGCGTCAGAGCTCACCCATAGCGTAGTTCCCTGGTTTTTCGTGTTCAGGTGACGGATGAAACCCTGCCGTACACGTATCAAAGACTTTTGGCGCACGGGCCATGCCCAAGCGTCAATTGGGCCGCAGCAGGGCGCTGTTGCGGTCACTGACCGAGGCCCATGAACGGAGAATGTTAATGGCCGATAATGCGAATGAAAGGACTGGGTCTCTGACAGGACTGACAGCGTCAGAAGCCCAGGAGTTCCACAAGATCTTCATGATGAGTTTCATACTCTTCACGTTGATCGCGATCGTGGCTCACTTCCTTGTTTGGTCATGGCGACCCTGGATCCCCGGACCCGGTGGTTATGCGATGATCGAGGACGGGCTCCGCCTTGCGGGCTCGTTCGTGAGCCTGAGACTGTAGGAGGACTGAGATATGTGGAGAATTTGGCTTCTCTTTGACCCCCGGCGCGCGCTGGTGGCACTCGCAGTTTTCCTGTTCGTGCTCGCTCTGCTGATTCACTTCATCCTGCTCAGCTCACCACGCTTCAACTGGCTCGGCACTGCGCCGACAGCTGTTGCGGAGCTGACGGTTGAAACCCCGATCCAGCAGGCCTGACCACTGGTGCAGGGCGAGCGGCCGAGTGCCGTTCGCCCTGTGCTCCCAACCGCAGGCACAGGCATGATCCCGGCCCGCTGAGAGGCTGGGACAGCCAGACGAAGGAATCCCTGAAATGGCGCTACTTAATTTTGAACGAAAGTACCGGATCCGGGGCGGCACGCTGATCGGCGGTGACCTCTTCGACTTCTGGATCGGCCCGTTTTATGTCGGGTTCTTCGGTGTGACCGCGGCTTTCTGCGCCTTCCTTGGAACGGCGCTGATTTTCCTCGGTGCATCGATGGGCGACACATGGAACCCATGGCTGATCAGTATCGATCCACCGCCCCTTGAATATGGCCTCCAGCTCGCGCCCATGGCCGAGGGAGGGATCTGGCAGATGGTGACGATCTTCGCGATCGGCGCTTTTGTCTCCTGGATCCTCCGCGAGGTCGAAATCTCCCGCAAGCTCGGAATGGGGCTGCATGTGCCCATCGCGTTCAGCGTTGCTGTGCTTGCCTATGTCACGCTCGTCGTGTTCCGCCCGATGCTGATGGGCGCCTGGGGGCATGGCTTCCCGTATGGCATCATGAGCCATCTCGATTGGGTATCCAATGTTGGCTATGCCTACGGGAACTTCCACTACAATCCGGCCCATATGATCGCGATCACGTTCTTCTTCACGACGACGCTCGCGCTCGCGCTGCATGGCGGACTTGTCCTGTCGGCGACCAATCCGGGCAAGGGCAATACGGTGAAAACGCCGGAGCATGAAAACGCCTTCTTCCGCGATTTCATCGGCTATTCGGTCGGCACACTCGGCATCCACCGCGTGGGGCTGTTCCTCGCGCTCTCCGCCGGCATCTGGAGCGCCATCTGTATCATCATCTCGGGCCCGCTCTATGACGGTTCCTGGGTCGCGTGGTGGGACGGCTGGAAAAACTTCCCCATCTGGCGCGTTTGAAAGGGGCCAATCCGATGGCTGACTATCAGAATATCTTCACTCAGGTACAGGTCCGCGGCCACACCGATTACGGCGTGGTCGAGGGGCCCGGCGACGAACCGCGCTACAAGATCACCTCGACGAGCCACCTGCTCGGCCGGATTGGCGACGCCCAGATCGGGCCGCTCTATCTCGGCTGGTCGGGGGTCGCCTCTCTGATCTGCGGCTTCATCGCCATCGAGATCATCGGCCTGAATATGTGGGCCAGTGTCGGATGGGATCCGATCAAGTTCTTCGGCCAGCTTCCCTGGCTGTCACTTGACCAGCCCCTGCCGGAGCATGGCCTCAGCCTGTTCATGCCGCTCAATGAAGGCGGCTGGTGGTTGATGGCGGGCTTCTTCCTGACCGCATCGATCATACTCTGGTGGGTGCGTTCCTACCGCCGGGCGATCCAGCTCGGTATGGGCACGCATATCTGCTGGGCGTTCGCGGCGGCAATCTGGCTCTATCTCGTCTGCGGGTTCATCCGTCCCGTGATGATGGGAAGCTGGGAGGAGGCGGTGCCCTTCGGCATCTTCTCGCACCTGGAATGGACCAATAACCTGTCATTGTGGTACGGGAACTTCTTCTACAACCCCTTCCACATGCTCTCGATCGTCTTCCTCTACGGGTCGGCGCTCCTGTTTGCGATGCACGGCGCCACGATCCTCGCGGTTGGCCGGTATGGCGGCGAACGCGAGATCGAGCAGATCACGGACCGTGGCACGGCGTCGGAGCGCGCAGCCCTGTTCTGGCGCTGGACGATGGGCTTCAATGCCTCGATGGAATCCATTCACCGCTGGGCCTGGTGGTTCGCCATCCTCTGCCCGATCACAGGCGGTATTGGCGTCCTGCTCACCGGCACCGTGGTCGATAACTGGCTGCTATGGGGCGTCGACAACGGGTTCGCACGCTTCTGAGTAGCTGGAGCCTCCCAGCTACCCTTGCCTGCCGGGCCTGCGAAAGCAGGCCCGGTCTTTTTATGGGATTTGCTTCCATACAGCGCGCAGCATCAGGATGTGGGTGACAAGGCTCGCCGCCAGCGGCAGGGCAATCACCTCACCCGCAGCCCCGGAGAGCGACAGCCGCAGCGCTCCGATCAGCAGTGCGCCGCTGAGCAGGAACCAGCCGAGCGGCGCAATCCAGCGCCCGCGCCGCAGCCGGTAGAGAATCCAGGCGAGAGCGGCAAACTCTGCCGCCACCCCGAGCATCACAAGATCGAGCATCCAGGGCGCTAGCATCACCGTTTCACCCGAACGGCCCGTTGAGCACGACAACCCGGTAGTTCAGCCAGGCCGCGAAACTCACCCAGGCGAGGTAGGGCGCGAGATACAATGCCGCCGCGCGGGAAAAGCGTACCGTCAGCACTATGAGCATCGCCACCGACAGCCACAGCATCGCAACTTCTGCCAGCGCCCAGTCGGGCCGGCGCAGGGTAAAGAATATCCCGCTCCATGCAATGTTGAGCAGCGCATTGAAAAAGAACAGCGAGATCAGCCAGGCGCGCTCCGCGCTCGTCCGCGCGGCTTTCCACCCGCTCACGGCAGCCAGGACGGCGAGCGCATAGATCACCGTCCAGGCCGGGGCGAAGGCCCAGTCCGGCGGGTTCAGCGCGGATTTTTCAAGGCCTCGGTACCAGTCATCAATGCGGGTCATCGCGCCGCCGGCAAAGGCGGTCACCAGCGCTGCGCCGGCGGCAACAATCAGAGGCCGCCGCGAGCTGCGGATACGTCCGCTCACGTCTCTTTCGGCCGGGGCGAAGCGAGGCCGAGAAGGTGCGCGGTATCCTTCAGGAAGATTCTGAGGTGCGCCATGTGATCGGGCTTGCCAAGGCGCTTGTTGAGATAGGCGTCCCAGGTCAGGCGCTGCACATCCTTGTCATTGCACATCGCCACAAACCCCTCGCGGCGCTTGTCGGAGCGGTACCAGAAATGCTGCATGATCCCGAGGATCATGAACACCTGCCCATGCGCCTTCATATAGCGTTTGCGCGTTTCGGCCAGCGCCTTCACATTCCCGGTCGCGAGCAGCGTCTCCACCGATCCGGCCGCTTCGCGTCCGCCGAGCATGGCATAATAGATGCCCTCGCCGGAGGCCGGCGCCACACACCCCGCCGCGTCCCCGGCCAGGATCACATCGCGGCCATTATCCCAGCGCTTCAGCGGTTTCAGCGGGATGGGCGCGCCCTCCTTGCGGACAAGTTCAGCGTCCGCCAGCCCTGCCTCCGCCCTCAGCGTACGGATTGCATCGCGCAGCGAGAATCCCTTCTGCGCGCTGCCGACACCGATGCTCGCCGTCTCGCCATGCGGGAAGATCCACGCATAGAAATCCGGAGACAGGCGTCCCTGATAGAATATGTCACACCGGTCCGGGTCAAATCCCTCGGTGCCGGCTTCGGGCGAGCGGATGATTTCATGATAGGCGAACACCGATTTCGTCTCGCCGCCGCCGGGGATCGCCTGCGCCGCCACGCGGGAGCGCGCGCCGTCTGCACCAATCACCGAGCGCGTACGGACGGTAACGATCTCGCCCGTCTCGTCTTTCGTCCGGTAACGGATCAGCGCCGTGCCATCTGCGTCCCTTGCAAATTCCACGAACAGCCCGTCGCGCCGCTCGGCGCCGGCTTTCGCGGCGCGCTGGCGCAGCCATTCATCAAAATGCTCTCGGTCCACCATGCCGACCGCGCCGCCTTCAACCGGCATCGTCACGCGCCGTCCGGATGGGGCGATCATCTGGGCCGCCCGTGCCTTCGCCACCAGCAGGTGGTCCGGAATGTCGAAATCCTGAATAAGGCGCGGCGGAATGGCGCCGCCGCAGGGCTTGATGCGGCCAGACTTGTCGAGCAGCAGCACGCGCCGGCCGTTTCGCGCGAGGTCATGCGCCGCCGTCGCCCCGGCCGGTCCGCCGCCCACGACGACCACATCATAAAGCTCTTCCGTATCCGGAGTTTGCATCGTCTTCACTCCCTTCGCTCTGCGGCTGCGAATTCTCCCGCCGGAAGCACCGGCAGGCGCCGGTCATCTGCTTCCGACCGCCCGACATGCAGGGCCAGCCCTGCCGCGATCAGGAACAGCGCGCCTTCGGCTGCAAATACCAGCGCAAAGGCCGTGGTCGGATCGGCGAGCGCAAAGCGCGCAGCGTCGGCCGCCACCGCGCCCAGCAATCCGCCGAGCCCGAAGGCAATCGCCTGCGATGCGCCCCACAGGCCCATCCGCGTACCCTCGCGCGAAGCGCGGCCCGAACTTGCCAGCGTCATCATCGATCCGATGGCAGCAACCGCAAAGGCGCCGTTCGCTGCTCCCAGCGCCAGCACATTCGGAACCAGTGCCCAGTCAGACCCGAACGCCCGCGTACCGGCGGCCAGCGTGATCAGCGCTGTCGCCGAAGCAATACATCCGCCCACGGTCCATGCCCGCATGAATCCGGCGCGCGATTTTCCGATCAGGGTACAGACGAGCGCCGTCACCAGCATACCCGCCAGTGTGCCCATGTTCTGCACGCCTGCCAGCTGGGTTGAGGCGCCCACGCTGTAGCCATAAACGATGCCCGCGAAAGGCTCCATGATCAGGTCCTGCGCGCTGTAAGCCAGCATCGACACGAACACGAAAACTGTGAACCGGCGCGCCTGGGTCTCGCCCCAGATTTCCAGGATAGCCGCCTTGAAGGCGCCGGGCTCGGGCTTCGGCGCGGCCTGTGCTGGCGCCGCGCTCGCAGCGCCTTCGAGCCGGTAAAGCGCCAGCGCCGCCAGCGTGACCGCGATCAGGCTCACCCCCGCCGTCACCAGGATCAGCCGCTCGAAGGTGAAAGGCTTCAGCAGCTGCCCGCCAATGCCGGCCGTCAGCACAAAGCCGAATATCATCATGATCCAGACGATTGCCGCAGCCGCCGCCTTGCGCGAAGGCTCGGTGCGGATCGCCAGCAGCGCCAGGAGGTTCGTGCCCGCCGCTCCCGCACCTGCGCCGATCAGCGTGAAGGCGGCCATGGCCAGGATCAGCCCCGGCACGAGCGACGCGGTCATCAATGCCGCCGAGGCTGCCGCCAGGATCGCCCCTGCCGCCAGCACGGTCATCCCGCCTAGAATCCAGGGCGTGCGCTTGCCTCCGGTATCGGCGCCATAGCCCCAGCGCGGCCGCGACATCTGCACGGCGTAATGCAGGCCCACAAGCAGGCCGGGGATCGCGGCCACAAGGCCCAACTCTACGACCATCACTCGGTTCAGTGTGGATGTCATCAGGATGATGATTGCGCCCAGCGCGGTCTGGACGAGGCCAAGCCGGACGATGCCCGCCCAGCCAAAGCCCGCGCCGCGTGCTGCGCCGCTCATGCCGCGCTCCAGGGGGCGACCGCAAAGGCAGAAATCAGCATACCGAGCACATAAAGGGTCACGCCCGTCGCGCTGTACCAGATCGCCTTGGCGCGCGGATCGGCCAGCAGGGGCCTCATCAGCCAGACCTGCGCCCCCAGCAAGGCAAGCACGCCGGCCGCGTGCAGCGGCTTGCCGATAATGATCAGCATCAGGATGACCGCCATCTGCGGCAGGGCCATCACGATGCACGCAAGCCGCGCCGCCCGGTCCGGGCCCAGCTGGACGGGCAGGGAGCGCACGCCCATCTTTGTGTCGCCCTCGATGGATTTGAAGTCGTTCAGCGTCATGATGCCATGCGCGCCGATGGAATAGGCAATCGCGAGGAAGAAGATCAGCCCATTCGGCAACGCGCCGAGCATCACCGCCGCCCCGGTCAGCCAGGCAATGCCCTCATAGGAAAAGCCGACCGCCGCATTGCCCCACCAGCCATTCAGCTTCAGCCGCAGCGGCGGCGCGCTGTAGGCCCAGGCGAGGAACACCGCCGCCAGCGTCGCACAGAATGCCCAGAAGCCAAGCGCCAGCCCGAGCAATAACGAGAGCCCGGACCACAGGATCGCAAGGTAAAGCCCCCACTGCCCGGGAATCCGCCCGGAAGGAATAGGACGGTTCGGCTCGTTGATCGCATCGACATGCCGGTCGTACCAGTCATTCACTGCCTGGCTGGAGGCGCACACCATCGGCCCGGCGAGCAGCATTCCGCCGAGCACAAGATGCCAGTTTCCAATGAAAGGCTGGCCGCTCGACACCGCTCCGCACATGAACGCCCACATCGCAGCAAACCATGTGACCGGCTTGAAAAGTTCGAGAACCGCCGAAGGCTCAGGCAGGCCGCGGGACGCGGCGGGTGCGGGCGTCTGGATCATGCCTGACGCTAGGATTGACAGATGAAAGTGTCAATCCAAATTGACGTAAAGCGCGGGTGAAATCGCTATTCCTTGTCCTCAAATCCGAAGCGGTTGAGCTTCGAATAGAGGCCCTGACGGCTCAGCCCGAGAATCTCGGCGGCCGAAGCGCGGTTGTCATCGGTCAGGCGCAGCGCCGCCTCGATACACAGCCGCTCGATCAGCGCTGTGGAATCGCGCACGATATCCTTCAGCGGCATCCGCCCGACCAGATTGGTCAGATGCTCGACCGAGCGCGGCAATTCCTCCGAGATCGGAGGATCAGCGCTCATCCGGCGCGCCACATTGCGGATCGAGAAGCCATAAAGCGCGCCCGCCGCATCCTCGGTGACCACGCCGGAGATTTCGACGTCTTCCTCTGCGCCAAACCGGTCATGCAGCACGGTGGCGAAATTGCGCGCGGCGCCATTCGTCCGGATCGCGGAGAGGAGCACGTTGAGATCGGTCTGCGACCGGCCGATGAAATCGGCGAGGCGTGCCCCGGCCAGCGCTGCAGGGTTTGAAACATGCACGATCTCGGCAAAGGCGCGGTTTGCGGTCACGATCCGCAGGTCGCGGTCCGCAATCACCAGCCCGTCGGGCAGGTTCTCGAGCGCCAGCAGCAGAGGCTGCGAGGTGCGCGCGGCCGCTTGCCCGCTGCGTCCGCCATTCAGGCGAAGGATGAGGCGCAGGTCCTTGCCTTGCCCGAATGTGCTGGCGGTCAGGGCAAAGCTCTGTCCGGCCTTTCCCTGAATTTCCTTGCCCGGAATAGTGTCCGGTCCTGCGCGGCCCTGCGCGATGGCGGATGCCGCCAGCCGTTCCAGAGGCCGCAGCGCGCCCGGCGCAAACAGGTCCGCAAGATCCGATCCGGCAAGGCTGTCAAACGGAAGGCCCAGCTCTTCCGATGCAGCGGGGTTTGCCGCGTCGACCCGCAGCGTATCGCCGTCCACGATCAGCAGGGGCTCGCTCACCGCTTCGAAGATGACCTTGTAGCGGGCCTCGGCCTGGCGCATCATCGCGTAATCGCGCTCCAGATCCTGCTGGGCCTTGATCAGCCGCTGCTGCAGTTCCGACGCCGCCCGAAGGTCCCGGCCGAGCGCAATCACGCCGCCCTTGCCGTCCACATGCACGGTCCGGTAGGCGACCGGCACATCCCGCAGGGCGCCCGAAGGATGGTTCACCTGCCGCGCGCGGGGGGGATTGTCCGGCCCTGTGCGTGTCAGCAGGGCTTCGATCTTGGCCCGGCTTTCGGGCGAGACCGTGTCGATCCAGGGCTTGCCGACCCAGCCGCTGCCAAATCCCGACTTGCTGAGTTCGTCCGAGGCGATGGAGATGTCCCGCACCTTGCCGTCCTCGATCACCAGGGCGATGTCGGCCGCGCTTTCGACCAGGGCAGCAATCGTCTTCGGATCCAGTCCCGAAAAGTTGGCTTCTGCGTTGCGGAACGCCAGATGCGAAGACTTCGGATTGGAAGAAGCGTCCATGTCTGTTCCAGATTTAAGGGCCCCCGACCGTACGCCCCTAGCAGTCAACCTATGGCATTGCCAACATATTCCTTGCGAGTTCGGGGGCCGTGCGGCCATCGTTCGCAATCAAGTCTGCCCCGATTTCCGCCGCCAGCGCCTGATTTTCGGCGAAAACCGGCCCGCCTGCCATCACCCGGACATCCGCATTGCGCGATGCGGCGCGTAGGTTGCCGATCAGGCTGACGAGTTCGGCGCGCGCCGAATCAGTGGAGGCTGACAATCCGATCACGTCGAATTCCTGTTCGCCTGCGAGGCGGCAGAGCGCATCCGGGCCGGAGCCCGGTTCGCAGTAAACGGTCCAGCCATCGCGCCGGAAGAATTCTGCGACCATGACGGCCCCGAAGACGTGCTGCTCGCCCGGCGCATTGCCGATCAGGATGCGCCGCTCGCCAGCCGTGCGCCGGGGCGCGGGCCGGGTCTCGGCTGACTGCAGATGGTGCATGGTCTCGTGCAGCCGGCACAGTCCGATGGTCACGTCGGTAAAGCTGCACAGGTCTTCTTCCCAGTATTCGCCCAGCCGCCGGGCGGACCAGGCCAGCAGGTCCACGAACACTGATTCCAGCGGAACACCCCGCCCGACAATGCTTTGCGCCTGCGCCTGAGCATCAATCGCGCTGTCATTCAGCAGGCTTTTGAGGAAGGCGGAACGCTCCGCCTCGGTCACATCCGCCGGTGTGTCCGCAACCGGCATCTTGCGCATCGCCACCGGTTCGCTCGCCAATACCAGGCGCGGCACGATCTCGGTCTCGATCGCGGCGAAAATCCAGTCGGCATTGCGCGGGGCGGCGTCAGGGGGCTGTTGCAGGGTCCAGAAATTGAGAACCGCAGCGAGGTGGCGCGCCGCCTCATTGCCTTCGGACGAGATGTTCCGGTCCCTGTCTGCCTCGAATGACACCGCTGCCTCCCTGCAAGCGGATTTGGTGTCCGCCTGCCATTACAGGCCGGACCCCTGATCCCTCAAACCACCGCCGGCACCATATCCGGAGGCTATATCACGCTACCTGTGCCGCAGACCGGGAAGGTCCAGGCACTATTCCAGTCAGGCAGGGCAGCCTTCTGGCCGCGCTGTCGGGAGAACGGGCCTCCGGGCACTGGCCCGCGCAGACGTCAAACAAGGTCGCGGGCGGCCGGAAGCTGGCTTATGCGGCAAGTTAGCACAGCTTTTACGCGGACGCCAACCCCGATGGTTGTATTCATCCAAGCCTTACACTCGCAAGTCTAGTTTTGTAAATTACATTAGACGTAAATCTACATTGACACTTTGCCCCTCGCAGCTATCCTGCCTGTCAGGAAACGAATGGGAGCAAAGCGGTAAACCGCATGTCAGGACGGCCCATCATCCAAGGGGAGAAGCAGCCGCTTTACACGCCGGACCAGCGCCGGCGCCGCGACGCATCTCCCTGGACCCTGGTGCAGGGCATCCTCGCGCCGCTGCAGTTCGTGGTCTTCCTCGTCAGCCTGGTTCTGGTGATCCGCTATTTCGCCACCGGTGACGGGCTTGGCCTCGCGACCGCCTCCATCGTGCTGAAAACCTTCTGCCTCTACGCCATCATGATCACCGGCGCGATCTGGGAGAAGGATGTCTTCGGCCAGCACCTCTTCGCGCCTGCCTTCTTCTGGGAAGATGCGGTCTCAATGATCGTGATCGCTCTGCACACGGCCTATCTCGTCATGCTCGTCGGCAAGCTCGGCTCGCCCGAATCGCAGCTGGCCGTCGCGCTCGCCGGGTACGCTGTCTACGTCCTCAACGCCGCCCAGTTCCTCTGGAAGCTGCGCATGGCCCGCCTCGAATCATCCCCGCTTCAGGAGGCGTCCGCATGACCACACTTCTCCCCCGCGTGAAGGATGACAGCCGGCCGGCCACAGCCCAGCCGGGCGGAATCCTCCGGGAGCGCGGGCAGCGGGAGGTGTTCTGCGGCCTCACCTCGATCATGTGGCTCCACCGCAAGATCCAGGACGCCTTCTTCCTGATCGTTGGCTCGCGCACCTGCGCGCATCTCATGCAGTCGGCTGCCGGCGTCATGATCTTTGCCGAACCGCGATTCGCCACTGCCATCATCGAGGAACGCGACCTCGCCGGCATGGCCGACATGAATGACGAGCTGCGCCGCACGGTCCTGCGCCTTATCGAGCGCCGCCCGGAGATCAAGCTCCTTTTCCTCGTCGGCTCGTGCCCTTCTGAAGTCATCAAGCTCGACCTCGGCCGCGCGGCAGAGCGCCTCTCCGGCGAGCTCTCACCGAATGTCCGGGTCCTGAACTATACCGGCAGCGGCATCGAGACGACCTTTACCCAGGGCGAAGATTCCTGCCTCACCGCGCTCGTCCCGGAACTGCCGGAAGACAGCGCCGCCGATCCCTCCCTGATGGTCGTCGGAACGCTCTCCGATGTCGCCGAAGACCAGTTCGCCCGCCTGTTCGAGCAGATCGGCATTCGCCGCGTCAGCTTCCTGCCGGGCCGGCGCGCCAATGCGATGCCAGCGGTGGGCCCGAACACCCGGTTCCTCCTCGCCCAGCCCTGGCTGCGCGATACCGCCCGTGCGCTCGAAGCCCGCGGCGCGCGCCATCTGCCCGCTCCGTTCCCGCTCGGCGCCGAGGGCACGACCGCCTGGCTGAAGGCCGCCGCCGACGCCTTCGGCATCTCGCCCGCCGCCTTCGCTTCCGCCACCGACATGCCGCGCGCCCGCGCCACCCGGGCCCTCCAGCGCTACCGCGAACAGCTCACCGGCAAGTCGCTCTTCTGCTTCCCGGATTCCCAGCTCGAAGTGCCGCTCGCCCGTTTCCTCTCGCGCGAGCTGGGTATGGACCTCCTCGAAATCGGCACGCCCTATCTCCACAGCCAGCACATGGCGCCGGAGCTCGCGCTCCTCGGCCCCGATGTCCGCCTCAGCGAAGGCCAGGATGTCGACCGCCAGCTGGACCGCTGCCGCGCCGAACGGCCGGACATTTCCCTCTGCGGCCTCGGTCTTGCCAATCCGCTGGAGCAGGAGGGCCTGACGACCAAATGGTCCATCGAACTCGTTTTCACCCCCATCCACGGATACGAGCAGGCCGGCGATCTCGCTGAGCTTTTTGCCCGTCCCGTCCTGCGCAAGCGGAGGCTCGCTGTCTGATGCAGCTCACCGTCTGGACCTATGAAGGCCCGCCCCATATCGGCGCCATGCGCATTGCCACCGCGATGGAGGGGTTGCATTACGTGCTCCACGCCCCGCAGGGCGATACGTATGCGGACCTTCTCTTCACGATGATCGAGCGGCGCGGCAAGCGCCCGCCCGTCACCTACACCACCTTCGAGGCCCGCGACCTCGGCTCGGACACCGCCGAAATCTTTATCCGCGCCCTCACTGACGCTGCCGAACGCTTCCAGCCCGAAGCGATCATTGTCGGCGCGTCCTGCACCGCCGAGCTGATCCAGGATGATCCGGGCGGCCTTGCAAAAACGATGGACCTCGGCATCCCGGTGATCCCGCTGGAGCTTCCGTCTTACTCCAAGAAGGAAAACTGGGGCGCCTCGGAAACCTTCTACCGCCTCGTGCGCGGCCTCGCCGCGCCGGAGCGGCGCCCGAACACGGGCCGCCTCGCGCGCCCGGTCTGCAACATCCTCGGGCCCACCGCGCTCGGCTTCCGCCACCGCGATGATGTGCGCGAGATCACCGGTCTTCTGGCCCATTGCGGCATTGGCGTGAACGTCATCGCCCCGCTCGGTGCCACCCCGACAGACCTTACCCGCCTGCCGGCGGCAGACTTCAACGTCGTGCTTTATCCCGAGATCGCCGAGGCCGCCGCCCGCTATCTCGAGAAACAGTTCGGCCAGCGCTACACGCGCACCGTGCCCATCGGCGTCGGCGCGACGATGGATTTCGTCGCCGAAGTCTGCGAACTCGCCGGCGTCGCCATGCCGGACCTGTCGGATTATCAGAGCAATCTTCCCTGGTGGTCGCGCTCGGTCGATTCCAACTACCTAACTGGCAAGCGCGTCTTCATCTTCGGCGACGCGACCCATGCCATCGCAGCGGCCCGCGTGGCTTCCGAGGAGCTTGCCTTCACCGTCGCCGGCCTTGGCTGCTACAACCGCGAATATGCCCGGCCCCTGCGCGAGGCCGCAGCGAAATACGGCGTCGAGCCGCTGATCACTGAAGATTATCTCGAAGTCGAAGCCGCCATCGCCGCAGCCCAGCCAGAGCTGATCCTCGGCACGCAGATGGAACGCCACATCGCCAAGCGCCTCGGCATTCCGTGTGCGGTCATTTCTGCGCCGGTGCACGTGCAGGATTTCCCCGCGCGCTACGCCCCGCAGATGGGCTTTGAGGGCGCCAATGTCCTCTTCGACACATGGGTCCATCCGCTTCTGATGGGCCTCGAAGAACACCTCCTCGGCATGTTCCGCGAGGATTTCGAATTCCATGACGAGGCCGGCGCCTCCCATCTCGGCGGCCACGGGGCAGTGGCCCAGCTGGAAACAGCCCCCG
This sequence comes from Hyphomonas sp., assembly GCF_046313735.1. Taxonomy (GTDB): domain Bacteria; phylum Pseudomonadota; class Alphaproteobacteria; order Caulobacterales; family Hyphomonadaceae; genus Hyphomonas. The sequence goes on along the minus strand of NZ_JBKBXW010000023.1, from coordinate 42,801 downwards.
CCGCCGAAGCCGGCGAGGGGCTCCACTGGATGCCCGAGGCCGAGAACGAGCTCAAAAAGATTCCCTTCTTCGTGCGCGGCAAGGCCCGGCGCAACACGGAAGCCTTCGCCCGCGACCAGCACCTCGAAACCATCACCCTCGAAACTCTCTATGACGCAAAGGCCCGCTATGGCCGCTAAAGCCGCCCGCTCCGATCCGGCTGAAATCCGTGTGGTCATCCTCTCGCTGGATTCCCATCTCGGCACCGCGATCGATTCGGCTGGCGCAAAGCTGCGCAAGGTGCTGCCGGGCCTGAAGCTGAACTTCCATGCGGCGTCTGAATGGGACCGCACCCCCGGCCGGCTCGAAGCGGCCCGCACCGATATCGGCAAGGCCGACTTCATCATCGCCTCGATGCTCTTCCTCGAGGACCATATCCGCGCCGTCCTGCCCGCCCTCGAAGCGCGCCGCGACAGCTGTGATGCCATCGTCGGCTGCATGTCCGCCTCCGAAGTTGTCCAGCTCACCCGGCTCGACCGGTTCGACATGTCGAAGCCCGCCAGCGGCCCCATCGCGCTGATGAAACGCCTGCGCGGTTCCGGCGACAAGGCAAAGGCCGGCGAGAAGCAGATGCGCACCCTGCGCCGACTGCCGAAGATCCTCCGCTTCGTGCCCGGCGTCGCCCAGGATGTCCGCGCCTATTTCCTCACCATGCAATACTGGCTGGCGGGCTCGGAAACGAACATCGTCAATGCGGTGAAATTCCTGATCGACCGCTACGCCGCTGGCCCGCGCGCCCATCTTCGCGGCACGCTCAGCCCTCAGCCCCCGGAAGAATATCCCGAGACCGGGCTCTACCACCCGCAGATGTCCCCGCAGGTCACCGACCGGGCCGAGGCGCTGCCAAAGAGCCCTGCCGGCCAGCCCACCGTCGGCCTGCTCGTCATGCGCTCCTACATCACGGCGGGCGACACCGGCCATTATGACGGCGTGATCGCCGCGCTGGAGGCAAAAGGCCTGCGCGTCATCCCCGCCTTCGCCAGCGGCCTTGATGCGCGCGCCGCCATCCGGCGCTATTTCATGAAGGGCGAGCGCCCGGCGATCGACGCCCTCGTCTCGCTGACCGGCTTCTCCCTCGTCGGCGGCCCCGCCTTCAACGATGCAGACGGCGCGGTGGAAATGCTCACCAGCCTCGGCGTGCCCTACATCTGTGCGCTCGCCTCCGAATTCCAGTCCCTGTCAGACTGGGGTGCGAACGAGCGCGGCCTGACGCCTGTCGAAGCCACCATGATGGTCGCCCTGCCGGAGCTTGACGGCGCCACCGGCTCCATCGTCATCGGCGGGCGCGCCGATCATGGCACCGAATGCACCGGCTGTTCGCGCAATTGCAAGTTCACGGAGGATGCCCGCCGGATGCGCGCCTGCCCGGAACGGGCTGAAACCCTCGCCGCCCGCGTTGACAAGCTGATCCGCCTGCGCCGCAGCGCGCGCGCCAGCCGCCGCCTTGCCGTCACCCTGTTCAATTTCCCGCCCAATTCCGGCGCCGCCGGCAGCGCGGCCCACCTCGCCGTGTTCGAATCGCTGCACAACCTGCTGAAGCGCCTCGCCGCTGAAGGCTACGGCGCGGACGTGCCGGAAAGCGTCGAAGCCCTCAAGGCCGCGCTGCTGGAAGGCAACCGCGAGCGCTATGGCACTGAAGCCAACGTCGCTGCCCTCGTGCCGGTCGCCGAACATGTCCGCCGCGCCCCGCGCCTCAAGGCCATCGAAGCCCAGTGGGGCCCGGCGCCCGGCCGTCAGCTCACGGATGGCCGCTCGCTCTTCGTGCTGGGCGCAGAGTTCGGCAATGTCTTCGTCGGCCTCCAGCCGGGCTTCGGCTATGAGGGCGACCCGATGCGGCTCCTGTTCGAGAAGTCCTTCGCGCCGACCCATGCCTTCGCCGCCTACTACACCTGGCTGCGCGAGAGCTTCAGCGCCGACGCCGTCCTGCATTTCGGCACGCATGGCGCCCTCGAATTCATGCCCGGCAAGCAGGCCGGCCTCTCCGGCGATTGCTGGCCCGATCATCTGATCGGCGACCTGCCGAACATCTATTTCTACGCCGCCAACAACCCGTCCGAAGCCGCCATCGCCAAGCGCCGCGGCAATGCAACCACGGTCAGCTACCTCACCCCGCCGGTGACAGAAGCGGGTCTCTACAAAGGCCTCGCGGATCTCTCGGCCACCATCGGCCGCTGGCGCAGCCTCGGCCCGGACCAGGCCGCCGAGCGGGCTGACCTCGCCGCCCTCATCGAAGGCCTCGCCGCCGAACTCGACCTCTCGCCCCCCGACCATGCCGGCGGCCCCGAAGCCCGGATCGACGTCATCCGCGCCCGCCTCGCCGAGCTCGAATCAAGCCTCATCCCCAGCGGCCTTCATATTGCCGGAACCCCTCCGTCCAATGAGGATCTCGCCGGCCTCCTCGCGGCCATGCCGCCGGAAGAGGGCGAAGCCGCCCTGCCGCACGCTGCAATCCTCGCGCTCGCCGAAGGCCAGACCCCAGCGATCATCGCGCGCCGTCTCGGCCTCGAGGCCGCGCTGCCCGCGCTCCAGCGCCTCGCCCGCGCCCGCCAGCTCATCACCGGCGACCATGAACTCGCGGCCCTCATTCATGCCCTCGATGCCGGCTACACCCCGCCCGTGCCCGGCGGCGACCTGATCCGCGCGCCGGATATCCTGCCCGCAGGCCGCAACATCCATGGCTTCGACCCGTTCCGCCTGCCGAGCGCCTATGCCCTCGCCGATGGCCGCCGCCAGGCCGAGCGCGTCATTGCCCGCCACCTCGCCGACACCGGCGCTTTCCCGCAGGCCATGGCCATCGTCCTCTGGGGCACCGACAATCTGAAGAGCGAAGGCGCCCAGATCGCGCAGGCGATGGCCCTGATGGGCGCCGCCCCGCGTTTCGACTCCTATGGCCGCCTTGCAGGCGCAGACCTTGTGCCCCTGTCGCTGCTCGGCCGCCCGCGCATTGATGTGATGGTCACGCTGTCTGGCATCTTCCGCGATCTCCTGCCGCTGCAGGTGAAGATGCTCGCCGCCGCCGCGCTCGCCGCCGCCAGCGCCGATGAACCCGCGGAGATGAACTTCGTCCGCGCCCATGCGCTCGCCTGCCGGGACAAGCACGGCGTGGACCTCGCCACCGCCGCCCTGCGCGTCTTCTCGAATGCCGAAGGGGCCTACGGCGCCAACGTCAACATGCTCGTCGCTTCCGGCGCGTGGAACGAGGAAGACGAACTCGGCGACGCCTTCTCCCGCCGCAAATGCTTCGCCTACGGAGTTGATGGGCGGCCCACGGCCCAGCCGGTCATCCTCGCGAGCCTCCTGGCGGATGTGGAGATCGCCTACCAGAACCTCGAATCGGTCGAGACGGGCCTGACGACCATCGACCATTATTTCGACACCCTCGGCGGCATCACCCGCGCGGCCGCAAAGGTCCGCGGGCAGGGACCGGCGGTCTATATCGGCGACCAGACACGCGGCGACGGCATCGTCCGCACCCTGTCGGAACAGGTGGCCCTCGAAACCCGCACCCGCACCCTCAATCCCAAATGGTATGAGGGGATGCTGCGCCACGGCTATGAAGGCGTGCGCCAGATCGAAAGCCAGATCACCAACACGATGGGCTGGTCGGCCACGACCGGCCAGGTCGCCCCCTGGGTCTACCAGGAAATGACGGAAACCTTCGTCCTCGATGCGGCGCTCCGCCAGCGCCTGATGGACCTCAATCCCGCCGCCACCGCCAAGGTCGCCGGCCGCCTCATCGAGGCTTCCGAGCGCCGCTACTGGACGCCGGACCCCGAAACCCTCGCTGCGCTGCATGCTGCCAGCGCCGAGATCGAAGACCGCCTCGAAGGCGTCACCCCGCTGCAAGGAGCTGCCGCATGACGACACTCGCCCTCAATCGCCCCGGCGCCCGCCAGCCTGATGGCGAGGGAAGTGTCCAGGTCAAGCTGGACGCCCGCTTCGATGCTGGCACCGCCAAGGTCTTCGCCGTCTATGGCAAGGGCGGCATCGGCAAGTCGACCACCTCGTCAAACCTCTCCGCTGCCTTCTCCAAGATCGGCAAGCGCGTCCTCCAGATCGGCTGCGACCCGAAGCACGATTCCACCTTCACGCTCACCAAGCGCCTGATGCCCACCGTCATCGACGTGCTGGAATCGGTCGAGTTCCACTCCGAAGAACTGCGCACGGAAGATTTCGTCTTCGAGGGCTATAATGGCGTGATGTGCGTCGAGGCCGGTGGCCCGCCCGCCGGCACGGGCTGCGGCGGCTATGTCGTCGGCCAGACCGTCAAGCTCCTCAAGGAACACCGCCTGCTCGAGGACAGCGATGTCGTCATCTTCGACGTGCTCGGCGATGTCGTCTGCGGCGGCTTCGCCTCGCCCCTCCAGCATGCCGAGCGCGGCCTGATCGTCACGGCGAATGATTTCGACTCCATCTTCGCGATGAACCGCATCATGGCCGCCGTCCGCGCCAAGTCCCAGAACTATGCCGTCCGCCTCGGCGGCGTCATCGCCAACCGCTCGAAAGCCACCGACGAGATCGACCGCTATTGCGACGCCACCGGCATGAAGCGCATCGCGCATTTCCCCGACCTCGACGTCATCCGCCGCTCGCGCCTGAAGAAGTCGACCATCTTCGAGATGGAATCCTCGCCGGAGCTGACCGCCGTGCAGGAAGAATACCTCCGCCTCGCCGCCGCTCTCTGGCTCGGCAGCGATCCCGTCGACGCCGTCCCGATGAAGGACCGCGAGATCTTCGATTTCCTGGGGTTCGATTGATGGAAGCGGCCTACCACAACCGCCGGGCAGAGCTGCAGGCCTATTTCGGCGACACCGCCGCAGGGGCCTGGGACGCGCTCACCTCGTCCGCCCCGGTCAGCGGCATCCGCGCGGCCGTTCGGGCGGGCCGCGCCAACATGCACGACACGATCCTGTCCTGGCTGCCGGAGGACCTCTCCAGCCGCCGCATCCTCGATGCCGGCTGCGGCACGGGCACTTTCGCGATCGCCGCCGCCCGGCGGGGCGCCGAAGTCCTCGCCATCGACATTGCCGGCCCGCTGGTCGAGATCGCCGCCGAGCGCCTTACCGATCCCGCCCTGATTTCCCGCATCACCTGGCGCGTCGGCGACATGACCGCTGACGAACTCGGCGTCTTCGACCACGGCGTCGCGATGGATTCCATCATCCATTATGAAGAGGCCGACATGGCCGCGATGCTCGCGCGCATCCTTCCGCGCATCCGCCGCTCCCTCATCGTCACCCACGCCCCGCGCACCGCGCTCCTCAGCACGATGCACGCCGCAGGCAAGCTCTTCCCCCGCGCAGACCGCGCCCCCGCCATCATACCGGTCTCCGGCCCCAGCCTTGCCCGCCGCATCGAGGCGCTGACAGACGGCGCCTTCCATGTCGCGCGCACGCGCCGCGTCCATTCCGGCTTCTACTTCTCCGAAGCGATGGAGGTCGTGCGCAGATGAGCCAGCGCCCTCGCAGCTTCGCCGAAATCTGGATGACGGTCGGCACGCGCTTCCTGCCTTTTGCCGATGCGGCGAGCGACACGCTCCCGCTCGGCCGGCTCCTGCGCCTGTCGCTCTTCCAGGTCTCGGTCGGCATGGCGATGGTCCTGCTCACGGGCACGCTGAACCGCGTGATGATCGTGGAGCTGGGCGTTCCCGCCTGGCTCGTCGCGCTGATGGTGGCCCTGCCGCTCGTCTTTGCGCCGCTGCGTGCCCTCATCGGCCACAAGTCCGATATGCACAGGTCCGTCCTCGGATGGCGCCGCGGCCCGTATATCTGGTTCGGCTCGATGTTCCAGTTCGGCGGCCTCGCGATGATGCCCTTCGCGCTGATCCTGCTCTCGGGCGACACGACCGGCCCCGCCTGGATCGGCCCGGCAGGCGCCGCGCTCGCCTTCCTCTTCGTCGGCGCCGGTATCCACATCACCCAGACCGCCGGCCTCGCCCTCGCCAGCGACCTCGCCACCGACGACACCCGCCCCCGCGTCGTCGCGCTCCTCTACATCATGCTGCTCGCCGGGATGCTCGTCTCGTCCATCGTCTTCGGCTGGCTGCTGCGCGACTTCAACACGATGACCCTGATCCAGGTGATCCAGGGCGCCGCTGTCGTCACGATGGCGCTGAACCTCATCGCCCTGTGGAAACAGGAAACGCGCAACCGCGCCCTGACCGATCCCGCCCGCGCCCGCCCGGCCTTCCGCGACACCTGGCGCCGCCTGATGGCCGACGGGCCGACCGGCCGGCTGCTCGCCGCTTCCGGTCTCGGCGTCGCCGCCTTCAGTATGCAGGATGTGCTGCTCGAACCCTATGGCGCCGAAATGCTCGGCCTCAGCGTCTCGGCCACCACGCGCCTCACCGCGCTCTGGGCCTTCGGCGCGCTTCTCGGCTTTGCCCTCTGCTCGCGCCAGCTCAGCCGGGGCGGGGAGCCCCACCGCCTCGCCGGCATCGGCGCGGTCGCCGGCGCCGCTGCCTTCGCCCTCATCATCCTCGCCCACCCGGCCGGCTTCCTGCCCGCCTTCCTCCTGGGCACCTTCCTCATCGGTTTCGGCGGCGGCCTCTTTTCCGTCGGTACACTGACGGCCATGATGGCCATTGCCCGGCGCCATGATGGCGGCATCGCCCTCGGCGCCTGGGGCGCGGTTACGGCTACGGCCACCGGCATCGCGGTCGCTGTCGGCGGCGCGCTGCGCGACATCGTCTCCCGCTTCGGCGAAGCCGGCCATCTCGGCCCGGCCTTTTCCGGCCCCGCCGCAGGCTACACCACCGTGTATAGTCTCGAAATCCTCCTGCTCTTCGCAACACTCGCTGTGATCGGGCCGCTCGCCCGTCACTCTCTCGCTACTACCCACCCCCAAGCCACAAAGTTCGGTCTGGCAGCATATCCAGGCTGACCTGACCTCTGAAGGAGACCGGTCATGTTATTCAGTGGTGAATTCGTCAACGGCGTAGACCTCGTGGATGTCTGCCTATGGGCGTTCACGATCTTCTTCGTCATCCTGATCTATTACCTGCTGCGCGAGGGCGCCCGCGAGGGCTACCCGCTGGAAGAAGACACAACGGGCCGTTCCGAAGGCGAGGGGATCTTCTTCTTCCCGCCGAAGAAGACGTTCAACCTGCCCAACGGCCGCGGCACGATCGACATGAGCTACGGCCCTGCCGATACCCGCCAACATGCCCTGAAGCGCACCGCCCCCTGGCCCGGCGCGCCGATGGAGCCGGATGGCGACCCGATGACCGCCGGTGTCGGCCCCGGTTCCTATGCCGAACGCCTTGACGAGCCAGACCTGAACTGGGACGGCAGTGTCCGGATCGAGCCCTATCGTCTGAACCCGGACTATACGGTGTCGAAGAAAGACCTTGACCCGCGCGGCCTCCCGGTCGTCGGCGTCGATGGTGTTTCCGCCGGCAAGGTTGTCGATCTCTGGGTCGACAAGGCCGAGGCGATCATCCGCTATTTCGAGGTCGAGCTGACCGGCTCGGGCGCCCGCGTGCTCCTGCCGGTGCCGTTCGCCACCCTGTCGAAATCGAAGAAGCAGGTGGATGTCTGGGCGGTGAAGGCCGCGCATTTCGCCAATGTGCCGCGCACCAAATCGCCCGATCAGGTCACCCGTCTCGAGGAAGACAAGATCAGCGGTTATTACGGCGCCGGCACGCTGTATGCGACGCCTGAGCGTGTGGAGCCGCTGCTATGATCGGCTTCCATGACGAGGAAGATGGCGGGGGTGAGCCGGTTCGCGGCTTGCCCCAGGCCCTGCCGGAAGGCGAACGCCTGATCTGGCAGGGACGCCCGGATGCGCTCGCCTTTGCGGTGCATGTCTTCCACATCCGTTTCGTGCTGGCCTATTTCGTCATCGCTGCTGCCTGGCGGATGGCCCATGCCGCCTCCATCGGCGAAACGGCGGCCCTTGGCGGCATCGCGGCCAATACGGTGCTCAGCGCCGTGATCGGCCTCGGACTTGTCTTCCTCATCGCCTGGGCCATGGCCCGCGCGGCGATCTACACGATCACCTCCAAACGCATCGTGCTGCGGTATGGCGTTGCCCTGCCGAAATATGTCAGCCTTCCCTTCGCCCAGCTCGCCAGCGCCGACATGCGCACCTATGGCAGCGGCAAGGGCGATATCCGGCTGACGCTCTCCACCGGGGGCGGCCTCAGCTATATGAAGCTCTGGCCCTTCGTCCGTCCGCTGCACATCTCCCGGCCACAGCCGATGTTGCGCGGCCTGAAGGATGCAGCCAGCGTCTCGGTGGTTCTCGCCCGGGCGATCTCCGCCCATGCGCCCGACAAGGTCCGCGTCAAGGCGGCGCCCGCGCCCGCGCCGGCCGCCAATCCCGCCCTCCCGGGCATCACGCCCAGCCTGACCTGAAGAACTCAAGGAAGGATGCCTGCCATGCCCGCCCGCGCCCAGCCTGCCCCGCCCCCCGCGAAGGCACATACCCACAATCATGATGCATCCCCCCCCAAGGCGCTGCTGATTGCCTGTGCGGCGCTGGTGGTCTTTGCCCTGATGGGTGTATCAGTCGTCCGCCTCACCGGCACGACCCACACCTCCGACTGGCGGCCGATGACCGTCGAGACGCTGACCTTCCGCTTCGCCGATGCGGAAAACGGCGCCATCCTCGCCATCAATGACGCGACCGGCGCGCTGGTGCACCGCTGGGACCCGGCCACGGGCGGCTTCGTGCGCACATCGCTGCGCTCGCTGGCGCAGAAGCGCGACCGCAACGGCGTGGGGCAGGAGCCTGCCTTCGCGCTGCACCTGACCGCGAACGGCAACTACATCCTAGAAGACCCCTCGACCGGCCAGTGGGTCGCGCTCGATGCCTTCGGCAAGGACAATGTCAGCGAGTTCGACAAACTCTTCCACGAAGCGAGGATCCTGCATTGAGCCGCCGCACCTTCACCGTACCCTGCACCATCCGTATCCGGCACACGTTCGAGTCGCTGGAAGCGCATGTCGAACTTGACGGGGGCATCGAGCCCGGCATCGGTGACCGTGTCATCGTGCACGGCGCCCCGGTTTCCGTTCCCTTCGGCCAGGGCCTGACGCTTCGCCGCGAGGCGACCGTCACCCGCGCCAATTTCATAGAGCGGGCCTTCACCCGCCTTCACGCCATGTTCCTGCTCACCGAACTCTATGAGGTGAGTTTTTCTGATGGGAGGGTCTGACCCATGACCGCCGCTGCTGCCACACTCACGCCGGATGAAATGCGCGTTCTCGAAGCGCCTTCGAAAGCCTTCGACACAAACCGCATCGCGATGCAGGAAACCATGCTCGCGCCGCGCTTCTACACCACCGATTTTGCCGCCGTCGACAAGATTGATGTCTCCGGCGTGCGCGAGGAATGGGATGCGCTCCTCGCCGAGATGAATTCCGATCCCAACCGCACCCACTTCAAGCGCACCGATGAATTCGACAATATCCTCGACACGCTGCCCGAAGACCTTCGCGCCGAGTTCGTCGATTTCCTCGTCAGTTCCCTGACATCGGAATTCTCCGGCTGTGTCCTCTACCGCGAGATCACCCGCCAGGTTCAGAACCCGGACATGGCCGCCCTGTTCAAATATATGAGCCGCGACGAGGCCCGCCATGCCGGCTTCATCAACTTCGTGCTGAAGGATTTCGGCATCGGCGTCGATCTCGGCTTCCTGACGAAGAAAAAGAAATACACTTACTTCAAGCCCAAATATATCTGGTACTCGGTCTATCTCTCCGAGAAGATCGGATATGCGCGCTACATCACCATCTTCCGCCAGCTGGAGCGCCACCCCGAATACCGCTTTCACCCGATCTTCAAATGGTTCCAGCAATGGTGCAATGACGAGTTCCGCCATGGCGAGGCCTTCGCCATGATCATGCGCGCCAATCCGGACCTCCTGAAAGGCGGTAACCTCTACTGGATCCGCTTCTTCCTGCTGGCCGTCTACGCTACCATGTATGTGCGCGACCATCGCCGCCCGGCCTTCCATGCCGCCCTCGGCGTTGATCCGACGGAGTATGATTACGAAGTCTTCCGCGTCACCAACGAGATCGCCCGCCAGGTCTTCCCGGTGGAACTCGACATCGACGCGCCGGCCTTCCGCAAGGGCCTTGAAAAGCTCCGCCAGACAGCCGACAGGATGGACGAGGTAAAGGGCAAGGGCCCCATCGCCTGGCTCCGCCGCAAGGCGCTGGCCGCCTCTGCGGGCATGACTTTCATCGGGCTCTATTTCCTCCCGGTGCGTAAGAACAAGCTGCCGGAGACCGTCCGTCTCCAGCCGGTCTGGTAAGCGGGGGCGGGGCAGGGCGAGAGATATGCTGGATTACGCGCCCCCTGTGGTCTTTGCCGCGCTGGCCTGGTGGCTCAGCACGGGCGCAATCCTGTTTCTCATCGGCCTGCCGCGCGCCACCTTCCGCTGGACGGCGCTTGGCGCAACGGCACTCCTAGCGCTCGCCACGATGCTCGTCATTGCCCTGCGCAATGATACCAGCGTCACCGCCGCCTATGCCGGCTTCGCCGCCGGTCTCATGCTCTGGGCCTGGCACGAAGTCATGTTCCTCACAGGCTTCCTCGCCGGCACAACACGTGCGCCGTGCCCGGAAGGTCTCAGCCCCTTCGCCCGCTTCCGCGCCGGCGTCGCCGTCATTCTCCATCATGAGCTGGCTATAACGGCCCATGCCATCCTCCTGGTGGCGATCAGCTGGGGCGCGACCAACCAGTTTGCACTATGGACCTTCCTGATCCTCTGGATCATGCGCATCAGCGCCAAGCTCGTCGTCTTCTCCGGCGCGCCCAACATCGCAGACGGCTTCCTGCCGGGCCATCTCGACTACCTCAAATCCTATTTCAGCCGCTCCCGCCCGGGCCGCATCTTCGTGCTTGCCATCCTCGGCGTCACCAGCCTCTCGGTGCTCCTTGCGCTGACGGCTTTCGGCCACGCGCCCGGCACCTATGAATCCGCCGGCTTCCTGCTGCTCACCGCCATCGTGATGCTCGCCCTGATCGAGCACTGGGCGCTGGTGCTGCCGGTGCCGGACCCCTCGCTCTGGGGCTGGGCCATCAAGCCCGCCGCTCAGGACCCCGCCCTTCCGAAACCACAAGATAGCAGAAATACAATATAGATGGCATACAACTCCGACAACAGAGGGAGCATCCCCATGGACTTCGAAACCTATTTCCGCGACTCGCTGGATGCGCTCCGCAAGGAAGGCAACTACCGCGTCTTCGCCGATATCGAGCGGGAGCAGGGCGCCTTCCCGAAGGCCGTCTTCCACGGGCCGGACGGGCAGAAGCCTGTGAAAGTCTGGTGCTCGAACGACTATCTCGGCATGGGCCAGCATCCCGATGTTCTCGCTGCCATGCACGGCGTCCTCGACAGCTGCGGGGCCGGGGCAGGGGGCACACGGAACATCTCCGGCACCAACCACCACCACGTCCTGCTGGAACAGGAATTGGCCGACCTTCACCAGAAGGAAGCCGCCCTCCTCTTCACCTCCGGCTATGTTTCCAACTGGGCGACGCTCGGCACGCTCGGCGCAAAGATCCCGGGGCTGATCATCCTGTCGGACGCGCTGAACCATGCCTCGATGATCGAAGGCATCCGCCACAGCCGCGCCAGATGCGTCGTCTTCCGCCATAATGATCCGGCGGACCTGCGCGAAAAGATTGCCGCGCTCGACCCTGCCGCGCCCAAGCTCATCGCCTTCGAGAGCGTCTATTCCATGGACGGCGACATCGCCCCCATCAAGGAGTTCTGCGACATCGCCGACGAGTTCGGCGCGATGACCTATCTCGATGAGGTTCACGCCGTCGGCCTCTATGGCCCGCGCGGCGGCGGTATCGCAGAGCGTGAAGGCCTGATGCACCGCATCAGCATCATCGAAGGCACGCTCGGCAAGGCTTACGGCGTCGTTGGTGGCTACATCACCGGCTCATCCGCCCTCGTTGATTTCGTCCGCAGCTTCGCCTCCGGCTTCATCTTTACCACTGCCCTGCCGCCGCACATTGCCGCTGGCGCCCGCGCGTCCATCCGTCATCTGAAGGTCTCGGACTGGGAACGCCGCCAGCAGCGCGACCGGGTGGAAAAAGTCCGTGCACGCCTGCGCGCCATCGGCATCCCGACGCTGGAAAACCCCAGCCACATCGTTCCCGTCATGGTCGGCGATCCGGTGAAGTGCAAGATGATCTCGGACTGGCTGATGGAGCGCTACGGCATCTACGTCCAGCCGATCAACTATCCGACGGTCCCCAAAGGCACAGAGCGCCTGCGCATCACCCCCAGCCCCGTCCACACCGACGCCGACATCGACGCCCTCGTCAGCGCTCTGTGCGATCTCTGGTCCCACTGCGCGCTGGCACGGGCGGTGGCGTAGTCCCCTTCGCCGCTCTCCCGCGCGGAGCACTTGTCCTCCCCCGCTAGCGGGGGAGGTGGCAGTCGGCTTGGCCGGCTGACGGAGGGGGGAGCCCCAACCCCTACCGGTCAAACAGCTTCGAAACGCTCTCTTCATTCGCAATCCGGCGGATCGCTTCGCCCAGCAGCGGCGAGATCGGCAGCACACGGATTGTCTTGGATTTCCGCGCCGCCTCCGAAGGCTGGATTGTGTCGGTCATCACGAACTCATCCAGCACCGATTTTTCGATCCGCTCCACTGCCGAGCCTGACAGCACCCCGTGCGTCACATAGGCCGAGACAGACGCCGCGCCATTCTCCTTCAGCGCCGCGGCCGCATTCGCCAGCGTGCCGCCGCTGTCGCAGATATCATCCAGCATGATGCAGCGCGCGCCCTTCACGTCGCCGATGATGTTCATGACTTCCGACTTGCCCGCCTCCGGCCGCCGCTTGTCGACAATCGCGAGGTCAGCATCGTTCAGCCGCTTGGCCAGCGAGCGTGCGCGCACCACCCCGCCCACATCCGGCGAGACGATCACGATCTTGTCGCGCCCATAGCGCTCCTTGATATCGTCCACCATCACCGGCCCGCCGAACAGATTGTCGGTCGGGATATCGAAGAAGCCCTGGATCTGCCCGGCATGGAGGTCCACCGTCAGCACGCGGTCGGCGCCAGCGGTAGAGATCAGGTTCGCCACCAGCTTGGCGGAGATCGGCGTGCGCCCATCGGTCTTCCGGTCCTGCCGCGCATACCCGAAATAGGGGATCACCGCCGTGATCCGCCTTGCCGAGGCGCGCCGCAGCGCGTCCATCATGATCAGCAGCTGCATCAGATTGTCATTGGCAGGGTAGGAGGTCGACTGGATGACGAACACATCCTCGCCGCGCACATTCTCGTCGATGCGTACGAAAATCTCCTGGTCGGCGAAGGTTTTCACCTCCGAGCGCGTCAGGCGCATGTCCAGGTAATCGGCAATCGCTTCTGAAAGCGGCCGGTTCGCATTGCAGGAAATAAGTTTCATGACCCTAGCCCTTGTCTGCCCGCCCGGTTCGCGACGCTTTTGTAACAGCCTCGGCTGACTCGCAAGTCACAGGAAACTGGAATCCCGGGCGCTTCAGCAGCCCTCATGCAAGAATCGTGACCACCGAGGCATTGCGGCCATAGTCGGCCTCCCCGCGCAGGTGGCGACGGCGGTTCGAGAAGTAGGCCGCCTCCATCCCGCAGGTATCATGGCCAAGATTGAAGATCGCGCCCACGCCCGCCCGCTCCAGCTGCCTCTGGCAGAAGCCCGGCAGGTCAAAGTGCAGCCGGTCGCCCCGGCCCGGCCGGAACAGGCCTTCGCAGCTCGAATCCCCGGCGAGGAACGCCTCGCGGAATTCCGGGCCCACCTCATAGCTCTCCTGCTGGATCGCCGGGCCGATGGCCGCCCGGATGCGCTCCGGCTGTGCCCCCAGCACCGCCATCTCGCGTACCGTGTTGACCAGCACGCCCGCCAGCGCCCCTTTCCAGCCCGCATGTGCCGCCCCGATCACGCCTGCCTCGGGATCAGCGAACAAAACCGGCGTACAATCAGCCGACAGCACGCACAGCGCGATGCCCGCCACATCCGTCACCATCGCGTCCGCCTTCGGCCCGGTCTCCCATGGCGCCGTCACGCGCACCACATCCGGCGAATGCACCTGATAGCACGAGACGAGCGCGGCCGCGCCCGCAATGGCCGCAATCCGCGCCCTGTTTTCCTTGATGTTTTCCGGCGCATCAGCTGAACCCGGCCCGGTATTGAGGCTCTCATACAGCCCTTCCGAAACCCCGCCCCGGCGCCCGAAAAAGCCATGGAACAGGCCCGGAAAGCCGGTCAGGATCGGGGCAGACTCATAAGGCGGATGCATCCCCACCAGAGCTGCCCCCCGGCCCCCGCCGCGTCAAGGGGCAGGGGCCCGGCCACCTGCCTGCCGCTTCGGCATGGTCAAACGCCCGTGTCTCTGCTAGGCGGGCGCCAAATCCACCTCACAGCGCCTGTTTCCTCCCCAGCCGCCCGCCCGCCGGAAAGCCTTTTCTTATGACCACCGCCCTCGAAAAGATGCGCAACATCGCCATCATCGCCCACGTTGACCATGGCAAAACGACCCTCGTCGACGAGCTCCTGAAACAGTCGGGCACCTTCCGCGCCAATGAAAAGACGGCCGAGCGGATGATGGACTCCAACGATCTCGAGAAAGAGCGCGGCATCACCATCCTCGCCAAGACCACCTCGGTCGAATGGAACGGCTACCGCGTCAATATCGTCGACACCCCCGGCCACGCCGATTTCGGCGGGGAAGTCGAGCGCATCCTCGATATGGTGGACGGCGTGATCGTCCTCGTCGATTCGGCCGAAGGCCCGATGCCGCAGACCAAATTCGTCGTCTCGAAAGCGCTGAAACTCGGCCTGCGCCCCATCGTCGCGATCAACAAGATCGACAAGGCCGAGCGCCGCGTCGATGAAGTGCTGAACGAAGTCTTCGACCTGTTCGCAAATCTCGACGCCACCGACGACCAGCTCGATTTCCCCGTCCTCTATGGCTCGGGCAAGATGGGCTGGATGTCGAAACAGTATGAGACGCCCACCGCCAACATGGACGAGCTGTTCCAGCTGGTCGTTGACCATGTGCCGGTGCCGAAAGTCGCCGAAGGCCCGTTCCGCTTCCTGGCGACCACGATTTCCGCCGATCCCTTCCTCGGCCGCATCCTGACAGGCCGCATCGCGTCGGGCACAGTCAAGCCGAACCAGACCATCAAGGTGCTGAACCGCGAGGGCGAACTGGTCGAACAGGGCCGCGTCTCGAAAGTCCTCGCCTTCCGCGGGCTGGAACGCGTGCCGGTGGACGAGGCCTCCGCCGGTGACATCGTGTCCCTCGCCGGCATGACCAAGGCGAACGTCGCCGACACCTTCTGCGATCCGTCCGTGAGCGAACCACTCGCCGCCCAGCCAATCGACCCGCCGACCATCTCGATGACCTTCCGCGTCAACGATTCCCCGCTCGCGGGCACCGAAGGCACGAAAGTCACGAGCCGGATGATCTGGGACCGCCTCCTGAAAGAAGCCGAAGGCAACGTCGCCCTGAAGGTCGAGCGCGCCACCGATGCCGAAGCCTTCACCGTCTCCGGCCGGGGCGAGCTTCAGCTCTCCGTCCTCATCGAAACCATGCGCCGCGAAGGCTTCGAGCTCGGCGTCTCGCGCCCGCAGGTCGTCATGCAGGAAGGCCCGAATGGCGAGAGGCTCGAGCCGATCGAGGAAGTCATCATCGATGTCGATGACGAACATTCCGGCATCGTCGTCCAGAAACTGTCAGAGCGCAAAGCCGACATGCTCGACATGCGCCCCTCGGGCGTCGGCCGTACACGGCTTATTTTCCATGCGCCGACGCGCGGCCTGATCGGCTATCAGGGCGAACTCCTGTCCGACACGCGCGGCACCGCCATCATGAACCGCATCTTCCACGAATACGCCCCCCACAAGGGCAAGATCCAGGGCCGCCATACCGGCGTGCTGATCGCGATGGAGCAGGGCGAGGCGGTTGCCTTCGCGCTTTGGAACCTTGAAGATCGCGGGCCCATGATGATCCATCCGGGCGACAAGGTGTATGGCGGCATGATCGTCGGCGAGCATAACCGCGACAACGATCTCGAAGTGAACGTCCTCAAGGGCAAGAAGCTCACCAACATGCGCGCTTCGGGTTCTGACGAGGCTGTCCGCCTCACCCCGCCGCTGATGATGACGCTGGAAAAGTCGCTTGCCTATATCGCGGACGACGAACTCGTCGAGGTTACGCCGAAAAACATCCGCCTGCGGAAAATCCACCTCGACCCCAACGTCCGCAAGCGCTTCTCCAAGCAAAGCGCCGACGCCTGATCGGCCGGCAACCGGGCAGTGAGGCCGGCGCAGCCTGCGGGCGGCGCCGGCCCGATGCTCACTGCACCTTGAACTCCAGCGGATAGATTGCCCCGGTCTGCGCCACGGGCCGGCCCTCGCGGATCGCGGGCAGGAATTCGGAGCGGCGCACCGCGCGTTCCGCCTCGGACCGGAAGATTTCATCCGTACACAGCGCGCTCACATTCTGCGGCCGCCCGGACACGTCCACATCGAAGCGCACCTCGCAACTGCCGGACACGCCCCGCCGCAGCGCCGCCTCCGGCATCACCGGGGCCGGCGCGCGCACCGGCGTCAGATTGCGCACCTGCACAGGGCTGACCGGGCCGATCATTGGCTGCAGCCCGCCCGGCAGGGGCGTCGGCGGCGCCTCGCCGCGCCAGCCCGTGTCGAAGATCAGCCCGCCCGTCTGCGGCGGCGCGGTGCGCTCCATCGGCGGCGGCTTGGGGACCACATGCGCCACCGGCGGCGGTTGCTTCGTCCGGCCGCTGAGCTTGTCCGGCATCTGCGGCGTGATGATGCCCAGCGCGCGCTGCTCGCCCTTGGCAAGCTCGATCTCGCGCACCTTGATCAGCGCATTCGCGGCCAGGAACAGCCCATAGACCAGCGGCGCCGCCAGCATCGCGGCCAGCGCCAGGCGTCTCGAACCCGTGTCAAAGGGGCCCCTGCTGAAAGGTGCGGTGCTGAGTGCGGGGGTGTGGGCAGTCATGTGGCGTCTCCTCCAGCCTGCGGCAGCGCGCCGGTTGCCGGCCTCTGACTGCCTTGCAGTTTACGCTAGGGAAGGTGCCGCGCCTGTCAAGCGAAAAGAGACTGCTTCTCAATTTCAGCGTGCTGCAGCGCAGAAATGCAAACGAAGCGAGGGGCCATTACTGGCCGGGAATGGCCCCTCCAGCGCCGCGGACCGGGAGGAAACGTGGTCTGGCGCTGTTTCGTAAAGGTCAGAGGCGGGAGATCAGTTCGCCTCGGCGTAGTTGACCGTCACGAGGCTTTTGAAAGCCGGCGACAGCGCGCGCCCAGCCGCGGACTGGTCCGCATGGATCTGCTGGATCGCTTCCTTGACGAGCGAATCGGCGCAGGCCTGATCCACCATCGGCGCACCGATGACCAGCAGGCGGTGCGTGCACAGCTTGCGGGCTTCCCGGCGCAGTTCGCTGACGATCTCGGCCGTTCCGGCCTCGGTCTCCAGCTTTTCTGCGTCGTAATTCATCGTCAGGGTCACTTGGGTCAGGCCGCTTGCGGCCGCGACCGGTGAAAGGATCAGGGCGGCCGCCAGGATCGTTGCAACAGGTTTGAACATAGGTCAGGTCCTTCAGAGTTAGCGCCGGGGTGAACCGGCCGGAAACTCCTCCCGCAGCTGTCCGGGATTGGTGCCTTCTGCGGATCGGGGCCGTGCGGGTGTCCCCGCCCGCGCGCCCCCGTGGCCTCTCCGCAGCGGCCCGGCTCGTGCTGCACCGCAGCAATTATCTCGCATGTGCAACACGGCAATGACGGAGTGCGCCGGGCGGGCGAATAGCAGCCATGCGCGGCCTGCATGCCTCCCCCGCGGGCAGGGGTGCCTGAACTTTGAACAGGTGTTGAAACCTGTCCCCGGAACCGGGGGCCGGAACAGGACCCCGGAACAGGGGATGGACGAGCCGTCCGCAGACTGTAATTTCAAAGGGTTAGCTTTCCCGGGAGTCCTCCGATGCCGATTCGCGCCACTCTTCTCGCCGCCGCTGCGCTGATATGCGGCCTCAGCGCGCAGGCAGAAACGCCCCCCGCCTGTCCGGCAGAGGCGGCCCAGATACTCATCAATATTCAGTATGCGGCGCTTACCGGCCAGATGACGAACTCGAAGGACATCTATGACAATGCCGTCCTCGCGCATCGGCTGTGCCCGGACGATCCGGATGTGCAGGGTCTGTCCGCGCAGCTCTTCGGCCTTCTGGGGCAGGGCATCGAGGATCCTGAGCTGAAAACCGCGCTCTTCGGCCATGCCTATACGGCGGCCATCCAGCAGGATCACGTCTTCCACAATGGTACCGGTACGGAGGTTACCCTGCCGGACGGGACACGGAAAAAGATCTACCCCTTCAGCGACACCTGGAACCTGCTGGAAAAGACTGCCTTCCCGGCCCTGATGGACCTGCTCAATCAGGGCCAGTCGTCCCCGATCTATCAGGACGCGCCGATGGAGGCCTGCCCCTACCAGCGCAATTACAGCCGCGGGATGGAGTATGAAGTCCGCGCCATCCGTGAACGGATGCCCTCCCAGCTCAGCAAGCCGGACACCGTCGCCGCCATCTCCGGCCGGCTCACCCGCCTGCGCGAAGCCTGCCCCGATCAGGCCGGCTATCTCAGCCATGCGCTCGCCTTCCTGCACAACCGCGCCGTCTACGGAATGCTGGCGAGCGAGCCTGCCGAAGCGCGCGAAAACGCCCGCCGCGCGCTCGCCTATGCTGCAGAATACGGCCGCTCGGACCCCGACACGCGCGGCGCCTATCCCGCTGCCGATGCCGACTGGCTCACCCGCATGCGCAATGAACTGCTCAATCGCTATCCGGATCTCGCCGGCGGCTGACCCGCCCCAGCCCTCAGAACAGGAACCGCTCGCGCAGGCCCAGCCCCGACGGCCGGGCGAGCGACACTTCGCCGTCCGCGCTCCGGTTCAGCCGGAAGCGTGCCTGCTCGAACACCCGGTATTGCTCCGCCTGCACCGTATCGACCGCAATGAACCGCGCCTCGCCTGCCTCCGGCGTCAGCGTCAGCTCCAGGTATCCATGCGTCTGCCCACTGACATATCTCACCGCCTTGTTGTCGCGGTTCACCAGCAACGCAAAATCCCGCCCCCGGTCGCCCAGCAGCGCCGGCGAGAAGGGCGAGGGCGAGGTCACCGAGCTCCCGCCGAGTTCCACGCCCGCCTTGCGCACCTCTGCCGTGTAAAGATCATTCGCCCACCAGGCATGGGTGTCCCCGGTCAGCACCACCAGCCCGCGCGCGCCTGCTTCCTCTGCCAGCGCAAACAGCCGCTCGCGCTCAGCCGGATAACCGTCCCACGCGTCCAGCATGACCGGGAGGCGCGCTTCCGCAGCCGCCAGGAACCCCTCCGCCCCGTCCCAGCGCGCGCGCAGCTCGGCAAGGTTCTCCTCTGAAAGATAAGGCGAAATATCCGGCGTGATCACTTGCCCCATCATCGTCTGGTTCGCCAGCAGCGCCCAGCGCCCGCCCGCGCCGGCCAGCGCCGCTTTAAGATGCGCCCGCTGCGCCGCGCCCAACTTCTCCCGCGCGGGGTCTGAAATCCTCGCCCTCAGCGCGTCAATATTATCCGCATACGCAGCAATATCCTCAAAGCCGATGCTGGCGTCCCGCGCCGATACCCGCGTCTCCAGAACGCACAGCCGCGCCACGCGGCCAAGGTCCATCGCCTTGAACCGGTCCGTCCACGGTGCATTCTCCGGCCGGCGCACAGGCATCCATTCATACCAGGCGCGCAGCCCCGCCTCCCGCCGCGCCGCCCAGTCCTCCGCGCTGCCCGCATGGTCCGGTGCGCCGTTGCGGGAGGCGTTGTTCGCAAACTCATGATCGTCCCAGCTCGCAATCATTGCATGGGCCGCGTGCAGCGCCTGCAGCGCCCCGTCCATGCGGTACTGGCCGTAGCGCCGGCGATAGTCCTCAAGGCTCACGGCGTCGCGCGGCGGATCATGCCGCCGCCCGGCCAGTTCCTGCGGCCCGCCTTCATAGCCGCCCGGCGCCGTCTCATAGATGTAATCGCCAAGGTGCAGAACGAGGTCGATATCCTCCCGCCGCGCCAGATGGTCATAGGCATTGAAATAGCCGAGGCTGAAATTCGCGCAGGATAGCGCCGCGATCCGCACCGCGTCCGCTTCCGCTGCCGGCAAGGTCCGTGCACGTCCCGTGGGCGAAACATGGCGCCCCGCAAGGAAGCGATAAAAATACCGGCGTCCCGGCGCGAGCCCGCCCGCATCCACATGCACCGTCCAGTCGCAGGATGCATCGGTCAGCGCGCCGCCCTCGCTGACAACCACCGCAAAATCCGGCCGCTCCGACACCTGCCAGTGAACCTCGACCGGGCCTTCTGTGCCCGCCTGCGGGGTGATCCGTGTCCAGAGGATGATGCGGTCCTCTCGCGGGTCGCCGCTCGCCACGCCATGCGCGAAGGGCAGGGGCGCGGGTGCGCGCGCCGAGGAAAACACCTGCCCGGCGGGCATGTTCGCGCACGCCGCCGGCGCCAGGCCGAGGGCGGTTAAAAGTCCGCGTCTTGAAAGTGAAAGCGCCATCCTGAAGCCGATAGGCACAGGAAACTGAACCTCTGGCAACCCCGTTCTCCGGCGGGTCTATCCACGTTTTTTGGGCGCTCGCCTGAGGCCAATTCTCTGAAAAATATGGAAATAAAAATTTCTTCCGGAAAACTTATCCTCCCCCTCTCCGGCGGGTGCATACTGCGTTCATGAGTTTCGCCCTGTCCGCCGCGGCCCGCAGCCTTCTCATCTTCGCCCAGGTCGCGGCGGAGATGCTGGCCCTCGGCCTTGCGCGCCGCCTTGGCTTCGGCCGATTCGGTGCGGCGGTCTTCCTGCCGCGCGGGCAGCACCGCGCCCTCTCGCGCGAGCTTGCCGATCTGGAAGCCCTCACGCGCCGCACGCTTTACATGATCGCCGCAAATGCGGGCCCCCTTCCGCCCACGGAGCAACCGGCAGCACGCGCACCGCGCCCTGTTCCGGCGGCAACCCGCCCGGAGTCACACGCGCCGCGCGCCGCCCGGCTTCCAAAGTTCCGCCTCACAGAGCCCCAGCCCCGGCAACCCGCGAACACCCCGCCAGCGCCAACTCCGCTCGCGCGCCGGGAAGATCCCATCCGCGCCACCGACCTCATCCCTGCCGCCCGTCTCGTGCGCCGCTTCCGCGCGCTGACCGGCGTGTTCGAGGCGCCGGAGCACCACATCCTCCGTATGCGGCACCTGATCTCCGCTGCGCCCTGCGCCGTCCTGAACCTTCCCGCGCCGCAAAGGCCGCCCGCCCGCACAAAGCCCGGCACAGCGGCGCATCTCGCCCGCCTCCTCGAAGCGCCATGTGCGCATCTGGAACGGCTCGTGCTGAGCGAAGCCGAAGCACGCGCCGGGACCAGTGACGGCCCTGAGCCGCCCATCCTCCGCCTTCGCTCGGGATGAGCGCGGGAAACTCTCCCCGCTGCCCGCAATAAAACCTAGACACCTCGCCGGGCGCGCAGCGCTGCGGCCAGCGTGCCGTCGTCCAGATGGTCGAGCTCGCCGCCCACGGGCACCCCATGCGCCAGCCGCGTCACCTCAACGCCCTTGCCGGCCAGAAGGTCTGCCACATAATGCGCCGTGGTCTGACCATCGACGGTGGCGTTCAGCGCCAGGATCACCTCGCGCACACCGCCCGCATCAATCCGTGCAAGGAGGGACGCGATCCCAAGATCCTCGGGCCCCACGCCATCGATGGCCGAGAGCACGCCGCCCAGCACATGATAGCGCCCGCGAAACGCGCCCCCGCGCTCCAGCGCCCAGAGGTCTGGCACATCCTCGACCACGCAGATCAGCCCGTCATCGCGTCCCGGCATCTGGCAGACGGCGCAGGGCTCGACCGTGTCATAATTCCCGCAGATGCTGCACTTGCCGATTTTCGCGCCCGCCTCCGCCAGCGCCTCGGCCAGCGGCTTCAGGAGCTGCTCATTGCGTTTGAGGAGGTGCAGCGCCACGCGCCGCGCCGACCGCGGCCCGAGCCCCGGCAGCTTGGCGATCAGGTCAATCAGCCTCAGAAGTTCAGGACCAGCAGAGCGTTGCGACATGGCCGCGCTATCTGCCTGAGTCTGGGGCCCGTGTCATCGCCTTTGCCCATCTGTGCCCGGGCGTGACGAACCATCAAGGTCGAAGCGCGACCTGCCCCCCTCTCCCAAGGGAGAGGGGGCTCGGTGACAGGTCACATCGGCTCGGTCCGCACGGGCGCGAGATCCGGGAACACCGGTTCGCGCTTCTCCGCCCGGGCCGCAAAGGCTTCGGCCATGTGCGGGGGCGGGAACATTGCGGCGTTCCATAGGCCGATATAGTCCAGCGTCTCGGCCGTCGTATGGTCGCGGCCATAATTGATGAGCACCTTCGATCCCGTCACTGCCAGTGGGTTCTTCGAGGCGATCTCGCGCGCCGTTTCCATCACATAAGCGAGCAGCTCTTCCTGCGTGTCGAACACATCATTGACGAGGCCGATTTCCTTCGCCTTGGCCGCATCGATGCGCCGGCCGGTATAGGCAAGCTCCTTCGCCCAGCCCTCGGGGATGTAGCGTTGCAGGCGCGGGAAAGTGCCGACATCGGCGGTCATCGCGATGTTGATTTCCATGACGCAGAAGAACGCATCTTTCGTGCACCAGCGGATGTCGCCGGCGGTAATCATGTCGATCGCCCCGCCGATCACGCCGCCATGGCAGGCGAACAGCACCGGCATCCGCGCCTCCTCGAGGCAGTTGAAGCTCTCCTGGATCGCCTTCACCGTGCCGCGAAAGGCCTCGGCCAGCACATAGCGGTCATGGCTCGCTTCGGCGCGGGGGCTGGTGAACACGCTCGTATCCATGCCGGCGGAGAAATGCTTGCCGGTGGAGGAAATGACGATCACGCGGGCGAGGGCATTATTGTCGATGGTGCGCACGATCTCCGGAAGCTCGTTCCAGAACGCCTTGTTCATCGTGTTCATCGCCTCGGGGCGGTTCATCTGGATATGGGCGATCTTGTTCTCGATCGTCACATGGAAGGCTTCATAGGACGGGCGCAGCATGGGGGGATCCTCCGTTTGGGGCGGAGTGTAGCAGGCGGGCGCAGCGCGGGGAGGGGTGACGCTGGGGGAGGGCGGTGTGACCGCCCATCCTTCGACTTCGCTCAGGATGAGCTCCGAAGCGCGGTGTCAGAGAAGCTCATCCTGAGCGAAGTCGAAGGATGAGCGGGCCTCGCTGCACCCTACCGCGCTTCCGCCTTCACCGGGCGCAGCAGCAGGCCGAGGATGGCTTCATCCACGCTCGTCTCGCCTTCGATGACCGTGGCGACAGCCTCGCAGATCGGCATTTCGATGCCTTTGGCGCGGGCAAGCTCGCGCAGCACGGGCGCGGTGGCGACGCCTTCGGCTACCGTGTGGCGCGCGCCGAGGATGGTTTCGAGCGCTTCGCCGCGCCCGAGCGCGAGGCCGAGCGACATGTTTCGGCTCGTTTCCGACGAACAAGTGAGCACAAGATCGCCCAGGCCCGAGAGCCCGGTCAGCGTTTCTGCCTCCGCCCCCAGCGCCAGCGCGAGGCGTGTCATCTCCGCATAGCCGCGCGCGATCAGCGCGGCATGGGCCGAGCGCCCGAGCCCCTTGCCGAGCGCGATGCCGCAGGCAATCGCCAGCACATTCTTCACCGATCCGCCAATCTCCGTACCCAGAAGGTCCGTGCCCAGATAAGGCCGGAACGTAGGGGTCGAGATCGCCTGGATCAGCTCCGCGCCGACGCCCGCATCGGCCACCGCCAGCGTCACCGCCGTCGGCAGGCCGCGCGCCACATCAATCGCAAAGCTCGGGCCGGACATCACCGCCGGCAGCGCGCCGGGCAGTTCCTCGGCGAGCACATCGGTCATGAATTTCCGGCTGGAAAGCTCGATCCCCTTGGAGCAGAGCACGACCGGCGTTCCGGGCCTCAGCGCAGGCGCGAGCGCGCGCAGCGTTGCGCGGGTGTGCTGCGCCGGGGCGACGGCAAAGATCGCATCCGCCGCGCCGAGATCATCGAGGCGCGTCGTCGCGCGGATTTCCGGCTTCAGCGCCACGCCGGAAAGGAAAACGGTATTCTCCCGCTGCGCATTGATGGCGTCTGCCACTTCGGGCTCGCGCGCCCAGAGCAGCACGGACTGCCCCTCCCGCGCCAGCATCTGCGCAATCGCCGTGCCCCAGGCGCCCGCGCCAATCACCCCGAATGTCTTGAAATGCATTGTCATGCGCGCGTTGTGGCCGAAGCCGGGGAATGGGGCAAGCGGGGGCTGCCGGTAAGGCCCTCACCTCCCGCCGCCTGCGGCGGCGGGCCCCTCCTCTCCCACAAGTGGGAGAGGGGTTAAGGGGCGCACCTGACCCCTCTCCCTCTGGGAGAGGAGGGGCCCATCGCAAAGCGATGGGAGGTGAGGGCCTCTGCCCTGTCAGACGAAAACAAACGTCCCGTTTTCGTCCTTTACGATCACGCGCACTTTCCGGCCCACAGGGCTTGCCTCTTCGCGCAGCACGGCGAGTTCATCTGGTCCCGCATTGTTCGCAAGGATGCGGCGGCCATCGGGAAGGCGGGCGAAGATGATGCCGCGTTCGGGGCCGGTCTTGCCGTGGGTGACGGTGAAGGTTTCCAGCGCGCCCTCGCAGTCTTCGGCGGCGAGGGTGACCTGCTCCTTCGGTTTGGCGGGGGCTTCTGCGGGGGTGAAGGATTTGGGCGCGGTGGTTGAATAGACGCCGGCGGATTCCTTCGTCATCCAGCCGCCATTGGCGAGGATGAGGCCGAAATCGCCGGGGTTTCTGCGAAGCGTGGCCGCCATCTCCGCAATTCCGTGCAGGGAGTAATTATTGCCGGGGCCGCCGAAGAAGGGCAGGCCGCCGGTCAGCGTCAGGGCGCGCTTGTCCGTCTTCGGATCAATGCCGAGGGCGGCGGCGCCGGAGAACACGGCGCAGGGAAAGCAGGAATAAAGGTCGAGATGTTTCATCTCCGCTGCGCGCCGGCCAGCCTGCTGAAGCGCGCGGGAGACGGCGACATCCATCGCCCAGGACCGGTCGAGCACGGGCCGAACGGAGATATGGTCGTCGCCTGCATCGCCGCCGCCATGCAGGTAGACGCGCTTGCCTTCCGGAATGCCGAGCGCATCGGCCTTGGAGGAGGATACGAGGATCGCGGCGGCGCCCTGGTTGACGGCGTCCTGCGCGATGAACCATTTCAGGAACGGATCGGCATATTCGTAATTCTCGCGCGAGGGCGCCGCGAGGAACTCCACCGAATGTTCCTGCGGAAACTGCGCATACGGATTATTCGCCGCCACCGCCGAAAAGGGCTGGAACAGCTCTGCCATCGCGCGGCGCTGGCCGGAGCGGGTGCGGCCCTCGCGGGCGGCAATGGCGTTTTCGAACAGGCCGTAGAAGTAAGCGGGCGTGACAAGGCCGTGCTTGATCTCCGGCCGCGAGAGCAGCATCGGGCCGAGGCCGCGATCCTCGAAGGCGCGGGCGTCGCCATCAGCCCAGTTGATCTCCACGCCATGCTTGCGCGCGCCCTTGGAGGCGCGGTTGGCTTCCGAGCCGGAGATGAGGACAGCCTCGAACTCGCCCTCATGGATGCGGCGGGCAAACTCGTTGACGAGGGCCTGCGGGCTTTGTCCGCCTACGGATTCGTAAAGCAGGTAGGCCGGGTTCGTGCCGGTCTCGCGGGCGAGCGTGCCGGGAAGGTTTGTGTTGTGGCCATGGGGATGGCGGTCGCCGGGCACCGAATCCTCGAAGATGCGCACGACGGCGAGCGCGTCGATGGCCGCCGCAATGCCGCTGGCGCCGGTGTCGGCGAGGGTCGCTTTCGAGGCATCCGCCATCAGGGAGAGGGGCGAGGGCGCGCCGGCCGCACCGCCTTTGCCATCCCATTGGCTCATCGCCTGGCCGACGCCGACCAGAACCGGAAGATCACCCTTTGCCATGGCCGCATTCCTCTTGAGTTACCGCAGTTTCCGGCGGTGTAACGCGCGCGCGCCGCAGCGGCGAGGGGGGACGTTGGGGAAAGAGATGCGTCCCCTTTTCCGCGAACCTGAACCGTTTCCCGGCCGCCTCACGCCTTGTCTGGTATGAGGCGGCACCGGGCTGGTCCGGGTGAGGCCGCCGCCATACGGAAAGGTGCTGTCATGAAATCCAGGTTTGCTTGCTCCCTAATTGCCATGATGTTTGCCCTTGCAGGGGGCACAGGGCTTTCCGCTGCGGCCGATGGGGCGACAAAGGGCGAAGCGCATTACGAGAACTGGCGGGCGGCCTGGGACGGGGGCGACATTCCCGGCGCGATGGGCGTGCTGAAGACGTCCTGCGAGGCTGGCTATGCCGATGGCTGCACGATGATGGGCTTCCTGAACCAGTCCGGCCTTGCCGGCGAAGTGGATGAGGTTGCCGCGTTCGGCGCGTTTTCGCGGGGCTGTGTTCTTGGGGATATGAACGGCTGCGATTCGGCAGGCACTCTGCTCCTCATCGGCGGGGCGAGTGTGCGCAACTATGCCCGCGCACGCGAGTTGCTCCGCGCCCGATGCGAGCAAGGCTCAGCGGTCGCGTGCAGTGATTATGGGCTGAGCTTTCATCTCGGACTGGGCGTTCCGGCAGAGCCCGCCAAGGCTGCGTTCCTCTACGGGGCGGCCTGCGAGGGTGGCCTTGCGGCCGCCTGTTCCAATCTTGGCCTTCTGTATGCGGAAGGAAACGGTGTTGAGGTTGATCTGCAGCGTGCGTCAGAGCTTTTCACCCGCGGATGTGAAGGCGGGGAAATGGCGGGCTGCTCCAGCCTCGGCCACATGCTGCTGAACGGCATCGGCGGTCCTGAGGACCGGGACGAAGCGATCCGCCTGTTCCAGATGAGCTGCGATGGCGGCAACGAGCACGGGTGCAACAATCTCAACTTTGCCCTTCGCGCCAGTGGCGTGCCCGGAAAGCCGCATTGAAAAATTCCTGACCCGTTCCGGCCCCGATCTGCGCCGGAGAAAGTGAGGGCAGGGCCTGCCCGGTGACAGGAAGGGATCAGGAAGATGCGCAGGATGATCAGGGCTGGGCGCGTGGCAGCGGTGATCGCGGCCGGGATGGCGGGGCTTGCGCCGGCCGCTTCGGCGGTGCCGCCCCCCAACAACGGGGCCCGCGAATTCAAGGAAGCGGAATTCTGGTTGCAGATGGGCCGCACAGATGTCGGGATCCCGTTGCTGGACCGGTCCTGCACCCTGGGCCATGGGCTGGCCTGCACCTATCTTGGGCTGATCTATCTTCAGGAATTCTATCCGACTTACGGCGCCTATGAATCTTACCTGATGATCGTGCCGAATTACGATGGCGCGATCCGGACGCTCGAGCGGGGCTGTGAGCTGGGCCAGGCCTATGCCTGCGCGCGGCGGGGACATATGCTCCGTACCGGGACGGGAGGCGCCACGGACCGGGAAGGCGCGCTGGGCTTCTATGAACGCGCCTGCGCGCTGAATCACGCCGAGAGTTGTCAGGTGGCAGACGAGCTGCGCTGAGCAGCGGCGAGGTCTTCAAGGATCGCTTCCGGTAGGGCGGGGTCCATCACGGCGGTCAGGTGGTTGCCGGTGAGGGCTTTATAGCGCGCGCCGGGGATCTTTGCGGCGAGGCCAGGGCCGGAGCCATTGTCGAGATCATCCGTGCCCGTCACGACAAGGGTGGGCACATCGAATGTCGCCAGCAGGTCTGCGGGCGTATAGACACGGGCAGAGAGCGCGCCGAGATAGCCTGTCAGGCTGCCGCCAGTGGATTTTGCGCGTGCGCGGATGGTTTTGGCGGCGGGCGTGTCCTTGCCTTCAATGGCCTCCTCGATGGCGGCGCGGAAGGCGGTGTTGCGTGCGGCGTTCCATTCATCGGCCACCGCGTCGCCAATGCCGCCGAGGATGAGGCGCCCGGTGTTGCGGCTGAGGAGGTGGAAGCGCAGGGCCGAGATGGCGCCCATCGAATAGCCGAGGGTGGCGAGGGGTGTTTCGCCGAGATGAGCGAGGAGCGCGATCTGGTCGCGGGCGACGGCGTCTGCGGGCCAGCGCTCGGGCGGAGCCTCGAAGGGCGAGGCGCCATGGCCGCGCAGGTCCGGCGCGATGACGCGGTAGCCGGCCGCGGCGATCTTCTGTGCGATGCCGGGCTGCAGCCAGTTGATCTCTGCATTGCCGGAAAAGCCGTGCAGCATCAGCACAATCGGGCCGCTGCCGAGGTCGTAATAGGCGATCTGGGTGCCGTCGAAGGAGGGATAGGTGTGCATTCGCCAAGGGTGGGCGAGGCAGGCAGGGGCCGTCAAGCCGGGCGCTTCACAGGGGCGCGGGGCCCCGCTAAGCTGGCGGCGTGCCCGCAGGTGCCGGGCCGGGGGCGCGCTTGGCCAGGATCTTCATTTCGTACCGCCGGGAGGACTGCCAGTATCAGGCAGACAAGCTGCACGGCGCGCTGAAACCTTATGTCGCCGATCCGCGCGCGGACATTTTCATCGATGTCGACAATATCCCGCTGGGGGTCGATTTTGCCGATTATCTCGACAGCAAGGTCGGGCAGACGGATGTTCTGCTGGCGCTGATCGGCCATGGCTGGCTGAGCGCGCGGGACACCAAGACCGGGGGCCGGCGGCTGGACGATCCGCAGGATTTCGTGCGGCTGGAGATTGCCTCAGCGCTGCGGCGGGGGATTCCGGTGGTGCCGGTGCTGTTTGATGGCGCGCCGGTGCCGGAGGCGGCCGAGCTGCCGGAGGATCTGAAACCGCTGGCGCGGCGCAATGGTATCCCGGTCAACCGCGCGAGTTTCGAGGCCGATGTCGCCCGCCTCGTGCGCGGCCTGCCGGTGGATTTGAAGGGGAGGCTGGCGGCCAAGCCGGAGAAGCCGCGCCGGGGTGTGGGTGTTCGGCTCGGCCTGTTCGGATTGATTGCCGCAGTGTTCCTGGGGATGGTGCTCGTGCCGAGGCTGTTTCCGGCGGACGAGGCGCCGCCCCTTGATAGGGGGGAAGTCCCTCAGGAAAGTCCGGGCTCCGTGCCGGTTGTACCACCGGAGCGCGCTGCGGCAGACGACACCGCGATGGACACGGGCGCGCTGCAGGCTGCAGCTGATGCGGCGGCGATGGATTGCCCGCCGGTGGAGCTGGTTGTTTATTTCGAGTGGGACAGGCCGTCGCTGACCTCGGACGGATTGCGGGCCATCGAGGCGGCGGTGGAGGATGCGCGCGGCTGCCGGACGCGCGAGGTGCGGATTGTGGCGCACACGGACACGACCCATTCGGGCGCCTATGCGGTGGGCCTCAGCCAACGGATGGCGGATTCAGTGGCTTCGGCGTTCACCGGTTTCGGGGTCCCTGCGGAGCGGATCGTGACAGAAGGCAGGGGGGCAAGCCAGCTGGCCGTTCAGACCGGCCCGATGGTGCGTGAACCGATGAACCGGCGCGCCCGGATAGAGTGGACGTTCGAACCTTGAATGTTCCTGCCCGGATCATGAATGCGGCCCGGACCGGATCGGTGAAATTTCACCGACAACGCGAACCTTGATTTTGTCTGTATCGGCTAGTTTCGGCGAAATTTCCATTTGCCGGAGAGCCCTGCGCCGTGCTGTCTGTGAAACGCGCCCTTGCCACGCTGGTCAGCCAGTACCGGCTGAATACGGACGATAAGGACCTGTGCCGTGCGCAGTTCCGCGAATTCGTGCACCAGGTTCCGCTGATGTACTTCATCGTGTCGTGGAATGCGGTGGCGCTGGCGTTTACGTTCCGCGATCTTGCGGGAGTCCTGCTGAGCTGCGGCCTGGCGATCGTACTCTGCGCTGTGTCGGCTGTCCGTGGCATCTGGTGGATTCGCAACGGGCGGCGCAGCTTCACCGATGCGGAAATCATCCGGACGATCCGCATGACGGGTATACTGGCGATCCTGCTGACGGGCTTGTTTACGGCCTGGGGCGTAACGCTTTATCCGTACGGGGACCTTCAGGCCAAGGCGCATTTGACCTTTTTCCTGGCGCTGACCCAGATCAGCGCCGTGTTTTGTCTTTTTCCCCTACGTTCGGCGGCCCTTTCGGTGGCGACGGTTGCAACGGTTCCGTTTTTTCTGTTCTTCTCGCAGGTTGATGACGGGATGATGCTGCCTGTGGCGATCATGCAGACGCTGGTATCTGCCGGGATGGTCGTGAACCTATACAAATACAATATTACGTTCTCCAAACTGATCACCTCGCGAAAGGTGCTGCGCCATCGGCAGCTGGAGGCGCAGAGGCTGAGCGATGAGAACCGCAAGATTGCCTTCAGCGATCCGCTGACGGGGATGCCCAACCGCCGCGCGCTGCTCTCGCGGCTCGAGGAGATTACCGCTGCGCCGCGCGAATGCGCCGGCCGGCTGGCGATGGCGTTCATTGACCTGGATGGCTTCAAGGAGATCAATGATGTCCATGGCCACCAGCTGGGCGATGAGCTGATTACCGAAGTGGGCCGGCGGCTGTGTGCGCTGCGCGACGAGGGGGCGATGCTGGCGCGGATGGGCGGGGACGAGTTTGCGGTCCTGTTCGAAGGCGAGGCGGCCGATGCCCAAGCGGCGCGGTTCTCCGATGAAGCGCTTCGCCAGCTGGCGGAGCCGGTGCGGATCGCGGACCGGCTGTTCCAGATCGGCGCGAGCATCGGCATTGCGGTGGATACGGACGGTGTGACCGGCCCGTTCGAGCTGCTGCGCCGCGCGGATACGGCGATGTACGCCGTCAAGGCGAATGGCAAGCGCGGGGTACAGGTTTATGAGCCCGGCCTCGATGAAGGCAGCATCTGGCGCCGGCGGATCGAGCAGGAAATCGCCGAAGGCCTCGGCCGCAGCGAGTTTGATGTGGTTTACCAGCCGATTGTCGATGCGCGCACGCAGACAGCGGTGTGTGTCGAGGCGCTGGTGCGCTGGCCGGGGCGGCCGGATGGTCCTCTGAGCCCGGATGAATTCATCGGCATTGCCGAGGGCAGCGGATCAATCCAGGCGCTGGGCATGTATGTGCTGGAACGCGCCTGCCGGGAGACGCGCGGCATTCCGGGCCTGCGCCTCAGCGTGAACGTTGCCCCGACGCAGTTCAAGGATCCGGATTTCTGCAATCATGTGCGCGAGATTCTGGACCGCACGGGGTTTGATCCGGAGCGGCTCCAGCTTGAGATCACCGAGCGCCACCTTATTGACTATCCCGAGCGCGCCTCGGCGGCGATTGATGCGCTGCGCGCAATCGGCGTGCGCTTTGCGCTGGATGATTTCGGCACGGGCTTTACCAGTATCGCTTACCTGCAATCCTTCGGTTTCGGCTGTGTGAAGATCGACCGCTCCCTGACGAGCCGGCTTGAAAGCGACCCCAAGGCCGGGTTCCTGATCGCCGGGCTGATCCAGATGGCGCGCGGGCTGGATGTCAGCGTGGTGGTGGAAGGCGTCGAGACGGCGCGCACGGCGGCGCTTCTGAAGACGGCCGGATGCCGGGAGCTGCAGGGCTATTATTTCGGCCGTCCGGGGCCGCTGGAAGGCGTGCTGGAGACGCAGGTCCTGATGGGCGACAGCGCGGTGGTGGCCTGAGTTTCCTGGCACCCCGGCGGATGCCGGGGCTCAGGGATGTGTTCCGTTGGCTGAGGGCTGGTTCCCGGCTTTTGCCGGGATGACATGGGGCGGCGTTGCGGCCCCTCATCCCCAACCCCTTCTCCCGAGGGAGAAGGGGCTTTTCGGGGGTGTCAGAGAACGTCGAGCATTTCTGCGACGAGCGGGTGTCTGACCACGTCTGCCGCTTCCAGCTTGATGACGGCGGCGCCGGAGAGGGCGCCGAGTTTTTCGGCGGCTTTGGCGAGGCCGGAGAATTCGGGCAGCAGGTCCGACTGGTTCGGGTCGCCCGTGATCACCATGGTCGAATGCCAGCCGAGGCGGGTCAGCAGCATTTTCAGCTGGGTGTAGGTGCAGTTCTGCGCCTCGTCGATCACGATGAAGGCATTGTTGAGCGTGCGCCCGCGCATGAAGCCGATGGGGGCGATCTCGATGATGCCTTCGGCGAGCATGTGCTTCAGCTGGCCGGGCGAGAGCCGGTCGGACAGGGCGTCGTAAAGCGGGCGCAGATAGGGCGCGAGCTTGTCTTCCATGCCGCCGGGCAGGAAGCCGATCTGCTCGCCGGCCTCGACCGCAGGTCGGGAGAGGACGATCTTGGAGACGCGGCCTTTCTGGAGGGCTTCGACCGCCTTGCAGATGGCGAGGTAGGTCTTGCCGGTGCCCGCCGGGCCGAGGGCGCAGACGAGGGCATGGCTGTCCATGGCGTTCATCAGCTGGGCCTGGTTTTCCGAGCGCGGCTTCACCGTCTTCTGGTAGCGCTGGGTGCGTTCCGGCGCCCGGGTGTTGGTGATCGTCTCGCCATCATCGGGATGCCAGGCGCGGCCCCCCTCGATGGCGTGGAGATGGGGACCCTTGCCGCGTGCCGGTTCATCGAACCAGCCGGAAGGCCGCACGTCTGATGCGGACTTCATACGCTTGGCGGCGTTGCGTTTACCCATGGGAGGCCTCCTTGCTTGCAGGCATTAAAAAAGCCGCTGGCAAAATTGCGCAGCGGCCCGGTGGAAAGGAAGAAAGAGGGGAAGGGCGCCCTGACAGGGGCGGGCTGCCCGTATCCGGACGGCGAACCTCCGGCGGTGAGGGGAAAATGGATGCCACTCCGGCCATTGCCTCTCCGAATCTGGAATGACTATAGAATAGCAGTCTTATCGGACGGTTAAGTGACATTCCGCAGGCGTAATGATCTGGCGGGCATAGAGGGCAAGAGGCAGGGGAAACACGCATGGCCATTTACGAGATCGACGGGGTGCGCCCCAGCCTGCCGGGGGACGGCAAATACTGGATTGCCCCCAGCGCGGAGGTGATGGGCCGGGTGATCCTGAAGGCGAACGCCTCGGTCTGGTATGGCTGCGTGCTGCGCGGCGACAATGACCCGATCACGATCGGCGAGAACACCAATATCCAGGATTTGAGCGTCATTCACACGGACATTGGCGCGCCGGTGACCATCGGGGCGAATGTGACGGTGGGCCACCGGGTGATCCTGCATGGCTGCGAGATCGGGGACGATACGCTGATCGGCATGGGCTCGACCATCCTCAACCGGGTGAAGATCGGCCGGAACTGCATCATCGGCGCCAACACGCTGATTGCCGAGGGCAAGGAGATCCCCGACAACTCCCTCGTGATGGGCGCGCCGGGCAAGGTGGTGAAGGAAGTCTCGGAGGTTCAGCGCCAGGTGATCGCCATGTCCGCGCATCATTATGTCGAGAACTGGCAGCGCCATGCGCGCCAGCTGAAGCGGATCGATTAGCTTTCCGCGGCTTCGCCCGGCCGGGTGAGGGCGGCGTTCCAGACGGTGCGGACGGTATCGTCCAGCTCGTCGCCGAGGCCGGACCAGCCGAGGCGGCCCTCGCGGGCTTCCATCAGCACATACTGGACATGACGCGGCAGGCCTTCGTCCAGCGCGGCGCGGACCGAGGCCATGGAGCGGCAGGTGCGCAGCAGCCAGGCGCCGGGCATCAGCATCACCGACTTGCCGAGCGGCGACAGGCAGCCGGGCATCTGGGCGGCGAGGGCGGCTTCGGCGGGAAGCGGCGCGCGGGCCATGATGAGGTAGTTGGAGGCTTCGGCGCGGCGGCGGGCGCGCTCGGCGAAGGCGTCCGAAAGGGTCTGGTAGAGGCGCGGGATCTCGGCAACGGCGCGGAAGGTGTCGGTCTCGCCCTGCGCCACGCGCGAGCGCGGCGAGATGCGGCCCTCTATGGCGAATTGCTGCAGCTGGCCGATTGTGTAGGGGCCGAAAGTCTTGCGGCCCGAAAGAAGGTGCCAGACGGCCGGGTCCACCCGGGCGAGATCCACCACCGCAAGGCCGGCAGCGGCGTGTTTGCCGCGGGCAGGCTGGGGGGAAAGGCCGGGCGCGAGGGGCATGTGGGTCAGCTCCGGGACGGTTGCGCTTCTGTCCCGTGCAAGTAGCGTACCGCGAATTTGTTACCGGTGACCCGGACCACTTCTGCGGTGAGATTGCCGACCGTGACTTTCTCCCCCACGAAGGGCGGCTTGCCGAGCGCCTCGAAGGCCGCGCCGGTCAGGGAGATGTCGGTGACGCTGCATTGAAGCATACGGCCACCGGAGAGGGTGAGGATGGCTTCGCCGCTGGCGCGGTAGCGGTCGGAGGCGCGGTCTTCCTCCTCCTCCAGGCCGAGGGCTTCGCGGTTGAGCAGCCAGGTCAGGCGGTCGGCGAGCTTGTCGCGCTTGTGCGGCGAGGTGTGGAAGCGCACGGCAAAGCCGTCGCCGGTATGGCGCACGACATTGGCGACGACGCGGCCGACCTCATCGAAATAGCAGATGACCTGCTGGTCGATGCCGGGCTGTTCCCTGGAGACGATGAAGGCGCCGTCGCAGGAGACGTCCGAGGTGCGCAGCTCATGGTCTTCATTCTCGCCGGTCAGGAAACGGCCGGTGAGTTTCAGCTCGATGCGCTTGAAGCTGCGCCGGTCGCGGCCGGTGCGGCGGCCCGGCTCCGGGCCGGGATTGGAGGTCAAGGGTCGCGTCATCGGCGGGTCCTGATTGCCTGTCCTGCCGCGCGTGCGTCAGGTCCGGGCAAAATGTCACGCCTCTGCGATAGCGCAGGAAGATTTAGAATTGGTTGCCCGAACGGTGGAAGGCGTTAGGCTCTGCACAAGGCAAACATGCCGGCAGAAGCCCGGTATCTGGAGGAAATGCAGCGTGATGCAGGATTTTGACTTCATCATCGTCGGGGCGGGCAGTGCCGGCTGTGTGCTGGCCAACCGGCTCTCGGCGGACCCTTCCGTTAAGGTATGCCTGATCGAGGCGGGCAAGAAGGACACGTCCCTGCTGATCCGGATGCCGGCGGGCGTGGGCGGGCTGATCAAGCAGGCGAATGACCAGAACTGGGGTTTCTGGACTGCACCGCAGCAGCATATGGATGGGCGGAGGCTCTACTGGCCGCGCGGCAAGGGCTGGGGCGGCTCGTCCTCGATCAACGGGATGGTCTATATCCGCGGCCATGCCGGGGACTTCGACCAGTGGGGCCAGATGGGCCTCAAAGGCTGGAGCTTTGCCGATGTGCTGCCTTATTTCCGGCGCTCGGAGCGCTATGAGGGCGGGGCCAATGATTTCCATGGCGGCGAGGGGCCGCTGAACGTGACCGAGAGCCCGCTGGACGGGGCGGTTTTCCGGGCCTTCCTTGAGGCCGGCAAGAGCGCCGGTCATCCGTCTACAGAGGATTTTAATGGGGCGCAGCAGGAAGGCTTCGGCCGCTATCAGCGCACGATCTACAAGGGCGAGCGGTGGAGCGCGTCGTTTGCCTACCTCCGGCCCATCGAAGGCACGCGGCCGAACCTGACGATCGTGTCGGCGGGCTATGTGACGAAAGTGCTGATCGAAGGCGGGCGGGCGACCGGCGTGGAGGTGGCCGATGCGAAGGGCGGGGCAACGCGCACGATCCGGGCCGCGCGGGAGGTGATCCTGTCGGCCGGGGCGGTGCAGTCTCCGCAGCTGCTCATGCTGTCGGGCGTTGGCGATCCGGAGGAGCTTAAACGCCACGGCATCGAGACCAAGGTGAAGGCGCCGGGCGTCGGCAAGAATCTGCAGGACCATCTCGATGTGTCGGTGATCCATGAGATGACTGAGCCGCTGTCGGCCTATTCGCAGCAGAAGGGGCTGAAGAAGCTGGGTGTGGGTATCCGCTACCTCGTCAGCAAGACAGGTCCGGGGGCGGACAATTTCCTGCAGGCGGGCGCCTTCCTCAATTCGCGCTCCGGCCTCGCGATGCCGGACCTGCAGCTGCATATCGTCAATGCCATCATGATCGATCATGGCAATCATGATCCGGGTAAGGACGGTTTCACGATCCATGGCTGCCAGCTGCGCCCGGAAAGCCGGGGCGAGATCAGGCTGGCTTCAGGCGATCCGTCAGCGGCGCCGGTGATTGATCCGAATTACCTGGCCGCCGAGGAAGACCGCCGGGCGATGCGCGAGGCGGTGAAGATCATGCGGGACCTGTGCGCGCAGCCGGCGCTGAGGGCGCTGGCGGGGCCGGAAATCCTGCCGGGCGAAAGCGTGCGCACGGACGCCGAGATCGACGCCTTCATCCGCCAGCGCGGGGAGACGATCTATCATCCGGTCGGCACGGTCGCGATGGGCGCCGGCGAGGCGAGCCCGCTGGATGACCAGCTGCGCGTGCGCGGCGTGGAGGGGCTGCGCGTGGTGGACGCCTCGGTGATGCCGACGCTGATCGGGGGCAACACCAATGCGCCGACCATCATGATCGCCGAGAAGGCCGCCGACCTGATGCTGGGCAAGGCGCCGCTGGCGCGCGAGGAGCCGCGCGCCGCAGCAATGGCGGGTTAGCGCGAGGCGACGAGGCGGAGTTTGGGGCCGGCGCGGCGGGTGTCGGGCGGCACGATCATCGAGACGCGGTGACGGAAGAGGGGCTGGCCGGCGAGCGCGGCTTCGCTGCCGAGCGGCTGGTAGAGGCCGAGCATCCGCGTGCGCGGGGCCTGGGCGGCGCCGGCATCGAGCGGCATCAGGGTGATCTCGATTTCCGCGCGCTGGCCGTTCAGGGTCTCGCCGACGCCGCGCACCACGCCGGGGCCGCCATCCAGGCGCACGGCCTCAAGGAAGGCGCCGGTCATCGTGCGGTCGGGGCCGGACCAGAGATCGAGGAAATTATGGTTGACGAGGCGGCGGCCGATCAGCGCGTCAAGGCGGCTGCCGGCCGAGCGGACGAGCCAGGTGCGGTCCTGCATCAGCTCGAGCACGAAGATGCGCTCGATCAATTCTTCGTTACCGGCGACGCGCGGGCCGGAGGCGCCATGGCCTTTCGGATCGGCCTGCATACGGCGCCAGGCGTCCAGCAGGACGCGGGTATTCGGATGGATCGACTGATCGATCATGGGGCGGGGTAACTCCTGCAGGTCTCGAGGGGACCCGCAGGGCGGGCCGTCTGGCCCCTACAGTCGCAAGGCCCATACCAGAGTCTGCCATTCGCGCAGCAGGCGAGCCGGAACGCGATTTCGTTCGGTTTTGGCCGGTTATTGCCTCTGTCGCGGTATGTAAAACTTTCCTGCCGGGCGAGTTGTGTCCCGTGTCTGCGGTGTCAGTCCGGAACATTCCGGGCATGTTTCTCGAGGGGATGACGTGGCGTGGGGGGCTTGTCATCCGCAGAATCACTGGTTTCTATGGGAAATCATAACAAGAAAATGGCGCATCCGGAGCCTGCCAGGGTTACCGTCTGCGACCGTTTCACCGTGAAACCCGCCTCCCAGGAAGGAAACACCCGTGTTGAAATTCGAAGTTACTGCCGCCGGCCACAAGGCCTGGCGGACCGCTCTTACTTTTGGCGTCAGCCTTGGGGCCATGGCCGCGATGTCGGCGCCCGCCCTCGCGCAGGAACAGGCCCAGGACCAGGAAGCTGAATCGACCCGCACGCTGCAGACGATCACCATTACCGCCACCAAGCGGGAACAGACGCTGCAGGATGTGCCGATCGCGGTGTCGGTCGTCGATGATGCGACGATCGAGCGGGCGGTGATCGTTGACCTCAACGACCTGCAATCGCTCGTGCCCTCGCTGCGCGTCGGCCAGCTGCAATCTTCTGCGAACACCAACTTCATTATCCGGGGCTTCGGCAACGGGGCCAACAATGCCGGCATCGAGCCGTCGGTCGGCGTGTTCATCGACGGCGTTTACCGCTCGCGCTCGGCGGCGCAGATCTCCGACCTGCCGAACATCCAGCGGGTCGAAGTGCTGCGCGGGCCGCAATCGACGCTGTTCGGCAAGAATGCTTCGGCCGGCGTCATCTCGGTCGTCACCCAGCGTCCCGACTTCGAGTTCGGCGGCTCGGCGGACCTGACGATCAGCAATGAGAATGGTTACCGGGCGAATGCCTATGTGACCGGGCCGCTGGCGGAGAACCTCGCCGGTGCCTTCAGCGCTACCTGGAACACGCGTGACGGCTATGTCGATGATGTCGGCTCCGGTCTCAAGACGAATGAGCGTGACCGCTGGGGCCTGCGCGGCGACCTGCTGTTCGAGCCGACGACGGACACGACCTTCCGCCTGCTGGCCGATTATGACCGGATTGACGAGCTGTGCTGCGCGGCCGGGAATATCGTGGATGGCCCGACGGGCGACATCGTCCGCGCGCTGGGCGGCAATATCATCTCGCAGGCGCCGTTCGCTTACCGGGTGGCATATAACTACGGCTCGACCAACAAGATCGACAATGGCGGGATCTCGCTTCAGGCCGATCACGAGTTCTCGAACATGCGGCTGACCTCGATCACCGCCTACCGGGAATCGAAGCTGCGCACGAACCAGGATTCGGACTTCACGAGCGCCGACCTCCTGTCTGAAAACTCCAACCGCACGGATATCGAGACCTTCACCCAGGAGATCCGCCTCGCCTCCACGGGCGGCGACCGGCTCGACTGGATGGTCGGCGGCTTCTATTTCGATGAGAAGGTGACGATCGAGAACGCACTGCTCTATGGCACGGATTTCCGGGGCTATGCGGACATTCTCAGCCTCGTCCTGTCGGGCGCGCCGGGAACGCCGCAGCAGCTCCTGCAGGCGATCAATGCGGGCCTCGTCGCGCCGCCCTTCGCGCAGGTCGAGGGCGCTCTGGGCCTGCCGGTCGGCACGACGTTCGGCCAGGCC
The DNA here is from genome assembly GCF_046313735.1 of Hyphomonas sp. Lineage (GTDB taxonomy): Bacteria > Pseudomonadota > Alphaproteobacteria > Caulobacterales > Hyphomonadaceae > Hyphomonas. The sequence continues at coordinate 4,082 of NZ_JBKBXW010000023.1, read as the reverse complement.
GGGCAGGGCATGCGCGAGCAGTTCGGCCAGGACAACGAGTCCTGGTCGATCTTCGGCACGGTCGACTACCGCGTGACGGACCGGCTGACGGCGACGGTGGGCCTGAACTATACCGAGGACAAGAAGGCGGCCTATGGCAACATTGCCAATACCGACCTGTTCTCGTCGCTGGACTTCGTGGCGATCGGCTTTGCCCAGACGCTCGCAGGCTTTGGCGTGAATGCGCAGGACCCGGCCCAGGTGGCAGCGTTTGCGCAGGCAAACCCGGCGGCCTTTGGCGCGATCCAGGCGGCGGTGCAGGATCCGGCGCAGAACCCGCTGCTGGCGCTGCGCCCGCTGCAATTCCTGCCGCCTTTCCTCGGCTTCCCGAATGCGGTCGAGAGCGGCCGGACGAAGGACACCAACACGACCTACACGCTGCGCCTTGCCTATGACATCAACGACAACCTGAACGCCTATGTGTCGTATGCCACCGGCTTCAAGGCGACGTCGTGGAACCTGTCGCGCGACGCGCGGCCCTTCGCGAGCGACTTCATCCCCGGCTCGCCGGTGACCAGCCCGCCGGGCTCGCCCATCCGCAATGCCGGGCTCGCCCTGCCGAACCTCGGCAACGGTACCCGGTTTGCCGGGCCGGAAGAGGCGGCGGTGTTCGAGATCGGCCTGAAGGCGGCGTATTCCAACGTGGCGTTCAATGTGGCGGTGTTCGACCAGCAGATCGAAGGCTTCCAGCAGAACGTGTTCACGGGCACGGGCTTCGCGCTCGCCAATGCGGGCAAGCAGTCCAATCGCGGCCTTGAATTCGATGTGAACTGGTCGCCGGTGGATTCGCTGCGCCTTGTCTATGCCGGCACGTGGCAGGACCCGAAATATGACAGCTTCCCGGACTCGCCGAGCGGCGACCTGTCGGGCCGCAAGCCGTCGGGCATTCCGGAATATACGAGCTCGCTGATGGCGACGTATTTCTACACGCTGAATGGCTGGGACGGCTTCGTGCAGGGCGACTGGCAGTATGAGAGCCCGGCCGACTTCTTCGACAGCCCTGTCGATCAGGCCGGTGTCGGCATCCGCAAGGAGGTGAACACCTTCAATGCCTCGACCGGGCTGAATTTCGGCAATGGCCTCGGCGCAACCCTGTGGGCACGCAACCTGTTCAATGACGAATACATCACGACGGCCTTCGTCGGCGTCGCGCAGCAAGGCACGTATCTGGGCTATCCGGTCCAGCCGCGCAGCTATGGCATCACGCTGCGCAAGACGTTCTGATCCGCAGGCAGAGCACATAAAACGGAAAGCCCCGCCCTCACCGGCGGGGCTTTTTTCCGGGCGGCGTGCTCAGTTGTTGCGGCGGGCAAACAGGCAGAGCGCGGCGCCGAAGAGGACGGCCGCCTCGAAGGCGATGAAGCCGGTATAGGCCGAGGTCGGCGCCGGGCCCATCAGCAGGGCGGCGGCGCGGGCGAAGATGTAGCCGCCCATATAGGTGACGAGGAACCAGAGCGCCGGGGCGCGCAGGCCGGCGCGCAGCACGCCGCCAAGGCAGAGGAGGCCCGCGCCGAGGCTGACCCCGCCATAGATGCCGCGCAGCTCATAGGCGCCGTTGGGGCCTGAGACCTCGACACCAAGGCTTGCGGCCATGCCGATCGGGTTCAGGAAGGAGACCGCCGCAAAGGCGAGGAAGAGAAGGCCTGTGAGGCCAAGGAAGGCACGTGTCAGCATGACCCTCACATAGAGGGAGAGATAAAGGGAGGCAAATGCCTGCCGGAATGCCTAGATGGACGGGGTAACATGAACCTCGCCGCGCGCCCGCTGCTGGCAGGCGCGCCGGAGAGGCAGCAGGAGACAGTATGACCGAACCTGGCATGACGCCGCCGGGAGGGCGCGCGCCCCTCATCAACGCCCCCTTGCCGCTGACGGTGTTTGCCGTGCTGCTGATCGCGCTGCACGGGGTGCGCGAGTTTGCGCCGCAGGGCTTCCAGAACGAGATCCTCTATCATGGCGCGCTGATCCCGGAGCGGTTCTGGGGCTGGCTGACCGGGGCGTTTCCCGGGCCTATCGGCGTGCCGGCCTATGGCAATGCGCTGGAGGCGGCGGCGCCGTTGGCGCTCAGCGCGCTCATCCATGGCGACTGGTTCCATGTGGTGCTGAATGCGGCCTTCTGGGTGGCGGTCGGCAAGCCGGTGCTGGAGATGATCTCCGGCCTGCGCGGGCGCGGCGGGGCAGGGGCGGCAGCGGTTCTGTTCATCCTGTTCTTCCTGTCACAGGCGGCCGGCGGCGCGGTCTATTATCTCGTGCACAATCCCTATGGGCCGGTTGCGGTCGGCGCCTCGGGCGGGGTCAGCGGCGTGCTGGGGGCGCTGTTCCTGATGCGGGACGGGGCGCGGGCACGCATCCTGTCGCGCAATTTCATCTCGGTGGCTGTGATCTTCACCATCGCGAACGCGCTGCTGGCTTTCATGGGCCCGGCGATGCTGGGCGCGGGGATTGCCTGGGAGGTGCACCTTGGCGGATTTGCAGCGGGCGCGCTGATCGGGCGGTTCCTGATCTGGGACGCGCTGCGCCGGGCGGGGCCGTGAGGGCTGGCGGCCCCCGATTCGCTTTCCCGGTCGCCTTCGCGCGGCGCGTGTGATAGCTTCGCGTAAGGTGAGATGGCCCCTGAAGGCTGCCGCCGGAACGGGAGGATGGAATGATCATAGAGCAGATTCTGAAAGACAAGGGCCGGGAAGTCGTGACCCTGAAGGCTGGCCAGAGCCTGCGCGCCGCTGCGCAGCTCCTCGATGAGCGCCGGATCGGCGCAGTTGTGGTGGTCGGCGAGGATGACGGCATTGTCGGCGTGCTTTCAGAGCGGGACATTGTGCGCCAAGTGGCGCGCCTCGGCGCGGAGGCGCTGGACATGGAAGTGGGCAGCGCGATGACGCGCGCGGTCGTGACCGTGGAAGCAGAAGAGCCGATCCGCAGCGCCCTGCAGCTGATGACCGACCGCCGGATCCGCCATTTGCCGGTCGTGCGCAATGCGCGCCTGACCGGATTTGTCTCCATTGGCGACCTGGTGAAATGGAAGATCGCGGAGACCGAAGCCGAGGCCGAAGCGATGAAATCCTACCTTTCAGCCCAGTTCTGAAAGGCTTTTTTAGTCGAATCTCCGGGTTGCAGGCTCCGGTACAGGGCTGATCCCGCTGGCGCGCCGCCGCAAGAAAATGCGGTGAAGCTGTGAAATTCGATGATTCAGCTCTTGCGGTGCGAAGAAGGGGTGGCTACATCGCGCACTTCGCTGAAGCAGCCCACGGGCCGCCGACGCGATGACCCCCAGATGGTCGCTCGATGCAAGAAAGGGCTTGCCCTTTACGCCGAACAGCGGCTATATGTGCGGTTCCTCTGAATGCCTGAACGTTTGGGCCGAGACATCGGCTTAAGGGTTCTTTTGGCCCCAAAATCCAGCTCTCCGATGGTAAATCGGAAAACTGCAGAAGGGTCAAAAAAGTCGGTTGACGGGGAAAAACGCGGCTGTATAAGCCGCCACTTCCGGACGGGGCCGCGGGCTTCTGAAGGGCACCAAAGGGACCTCGGTTCCGGCTGTTTGACATCGTAAGAGATAGGAAGAGAAACGCAGGCGGCGTAATTGCTTGCGGACCTCGCAAGAGGTCCAAAAGATTACGACGATTTGTGTTTCTTGAGAATTCTTTTTCCATCGGCCAGGTCTTCGGATCTGTCCTTTGTGACAAAGGGTTCTCGTCAAAGAACGCAATACTTATGCTTTTAGCAAAGTGACCGTCCCATTTTCCTGGGATGGTATCGTCAGATCAACTCAACTTGAGAGTTTGATTCTGGCTCAGAACGAACGCTGGCGGCAGGCCTAACACATGCAAGTCGAACGATATAGTGGCAGACGGGTGAGTAACGCGTGGGAACGTACCTTTCGCTACGGAATAGCACCGGGAAACTGGTGGTAATACCGTATACGCCCTCCGGGGGAAAGATTTATCGGCGAAAGATCGGCCCGCGTTGGATTAGCTAGTTGGTGAGGTAATGGCTCACAAAGGCGACGATCCATAGCTGGTCTGAGAGGATGATCAGCCACACTGGGACTG
>NZ_JBKBXW010000022.1:0-66309 GCF_046313735.1 Hyphomonas sp. | reverse complement strand
CTCAACCATTCTTACGGCGCGCTCACGCACCTCAGGCGAATACCGCCCCTGTCTTCTCTGCTCTGTCATGGCTCCAATCTCTCAAGAAAAGGAGCCTCCGGTAAACCCGGGGAGGTTCACTCATGCTCATTGGCTCGGACCTGTCCTGCTTTCTGACGTACGATAGCGCAGGAGTCCCGAATCCGTGTGGCGCTAAGTTGGACAGCGGCACCTTTATCACAAGGAACCCAGCGGGGCCGGTCACAGGAATAGCCTGAACCTGCAACCCTCTTAGAGGCGGGTCGATTGATGCATTCAATGCTTGTGAAAGCCGGTCGGCCAATTCAGCTACATTCGGAATTTCTGTCGCCAGTCGTTGTGCTCGCTTTGGCGCATAATCGGATTCTTCAATACCGACGACCAATATTCCTCCGCGCGTATTTGCGAACGCCACAACTTCCTTGGCGATCCCATCTCTTTCGCTGGCGTGGAGCTTTGACGTAGCGGCCCAGCCCTTTGCCCCATTGCTTAGCGGCAAAGCCTCTTTTATTTCAAACGTCACGTCTTCAGACCATTGCTCTGCAACAATCTGGTTCAGGTTTGCCACTGTCCACTCATTGAGCGGTTTATGCCTCAAGTTTTGCATACTTTGATTCATGCTTGATTCCACCGCAAAGGGAACCAGTGGGTAGAAGAGATACTTAAGTTCCTTTTCGCTGCCACATAGAAGGCGTCTGACAGGGATTGGGGCGTGTCGGGTCCCGGATATTTGCTTCGCAAATTCCGGGATGACGGGGGGTGTGCGTTGGGATGCCAGCAGCCGTTCCGGCGGCTGGCCTTCTCGGGGAAATCGCAGTGCGATTTCTGGTCCCTCGAAGCCGCCTCCGCCCTTCGGGCACCTCCCCCGCTTCGCAGGGGAGAAGAAGTGGGCGCGTGGGATAGCGACCTTACACGTCCTTCGGGGGTTTGAGGCGGCGTTTGGTCTGGTGGGTTTCGGCTTTGTCGCCGGTGGGTTTTTCGCCGCGCATGTAGTGGCGTTGCCAGCGTTCCTTCATCGCGGTTTGCTCGCCGCCTTTCAGGCGGGTGTTGAAGTCGGCGCGGCTGTCGCGCCAGGCTTCGTATTCCTTCACGAGCTCGGCATTCTTGCGCAGCAGCCTGCGCTGCGGCTGGATCTCCTCGAGGCGTTTGTGTTCCATCAGGGTGAGGAAGGCGAAGGGTTCGCCCTTCCTGAAGACGACTTCGCCGGGGCGGGTCATCTGCCAGTTCATGGTGAAGGGAAAGGGCAGCCAGTCTGTCTCGACGAGGCCGGTGAGCGGCGCGATGCCATCCTTCGGCCAGTTGGGCGGGCCGGTGACCCAGACGCCCCAGCCGGGCGGGGTGCGGAAGAGGTGGCCGGTATGGAAGGTGACGATGCCGCGCATGAAATGGCTGTCGGCGAAGCTGGCGATGGCGCTGGGGTCGCCGGTCGTCAGCAGGCGGATGTCTTCATTGCGGGGGCCGCCATTCCACTGGATCTTGATGTCCATGGGGCAGAGGATTTCCCAGCCGGTGGAATTGGCCATCGTCAGCGGCAGGCAACGATAGGGGTGGCGGTCGACAAAGGCGTCCATCCACTCCCGGTCGGACCGGCCGGGGACGATGTCCGGGGCGACATCATAGATCTTGTAGCAATCGAGGTGCATGAGCGTCTGGGCCTGAAGTGCTTGACGGGACAGGCAAGTCTTGGCCCAAGGGGGGCCATGACCGCAAGCCCTGAAGACCTGTTCGCCTATCTCGATGCGCTCGGCATTGCGCATTCGACCGTCTGGCATGAGGCGATGTTCACGGTGGAACAGTCGGCCGCGCTGAAGGCGGACATGCCGGGGGCGAATACCAAGAACCTGTTCCTGAAGGATGGGGACGGGGCGCTGATCCTGATTGCGGCGGAGGCGCATAATGCGCTGCGGCTGAACCAGCTGCACAAGCGGATCGGCACGAAGCGATTGTCTTTCGGGCCGGCGGAGCTGATGGGCGAGGTGCTGGGCGTGGTGCCGGGATCGGTGACGGCGTTTGCGCTGATGAACGACACGCGCGGGCGGGTGCGCTTCCTGGTGGACGCAGTGCTGGCGGGGGCGGAGACGGTGAATTTCCATCCGCTCGTGAATACCGGGACGACAGCGATTTCGCAGGGCGATTTCCGGCGCTTTGTGGAGGCGACGGGGCATGGGTTCGAGGTGGTGGATTTTTCGTCGCTTTAGGCCCTCACCTCCCACCGCCTTCGGCGGCGGGCCTGCTCAGGGCATTTGCAAGGCAAATGCATATCCTTCGCAGCCTCTCCCATTTCATGGGAGAGGGGTATTGTGCGCGCCCGTCTCAGGCTTTCGCCATCGCGGTTTCGGGTTTGATGATGCCGCGGTTCAGCAGTTCCTCGGCGATCTGGACCGCGTTGAGGGCGGCGCCTTTGCGGAGGTTGTCCGAGACGCACCAGAAGGCGAGGCCGTTTTCGACTGTGGGGTCATTGCGGATGCGGCTGATATAGGTGGCCCATTCGCCGACGGCTTCCTTCGGCGTGATGTAGAGCTCTTCCTTGGGATCATCGACGACCATCAGGCCGGGGCTCTCGCGCAGCAGGGCGCGGCATTCATCCGCCGTCATATGGCCGATGGTTTCGATATGGACGGCCTCGGAATGGCTGACGAAGACCGGCACGCGCACGCAGGTGGCGACAAGCTCGACCGTGGGGTCGAGGATCTTCTTGGTCTCCACCCGCATCTTCCACTCTTCCTTCGTGTATCCATCGTCCATGAACACATCGATATGGGGGATGAGGTTGAAGGCGATCTCCTTGGTGAAGACCTGGGGCTCGGGCTCGTCATTGACGAAAACGCCGCGGGTCTGGTTCCAGAGCTCGTCCATCGCGTCCTTCCCCTTGCCGGAGACGGACTGGTAGGTGGCGACGACGACGCGCTTGATGCCGACCGCGTCATGGATCGGCTTCAGCGCGACGACGAGCTGGGCGGTGGAGCAGTTGGGATTGGCGATGATGCGCTTCTTCTCATAGTCCAGCACAGCGTCGGCGTTCACTTCCGGCACGACGAGGGGGACATCGGGGTCCATCCGCCATTGGGAGGAATTGTCGATGACGATGGCGCCGGCGGCCGCAATCTTCGGCGACCAGACCTTGGATATCGAGCCGCCGGCCGACATCAGGACGAGATCGACCTTGGAAAAGTCGAACTGTTCAAGGTCGTGGCATTTCAGCGTGCGGTCGCCATAGGAGACTTCCTTGCCGATGGAGCGGCGCGAGGCGACGGCATACACTTCGTCGGCGGGGAAGAGACGCTCGTCCAGAATGTTGAGGAGTTCCCGCCCGACATTTCCTGTGGCGCCGACAACCGCAATCCGCGTGCCCATGATACTCTCCTCTGATCAGGTTTCGGGCCTTATGGCCTAAACCGGGCGCGGCTGAAAGCGGGTTGTGCAATTCGCCCCTGTCAGGCAGGTAACCCGCTTTCGGGGCGGCGGAGGCGGCGGGCCATGCTGGATGAGATCATCCGCAACTATATTTCAGCCTATAATGAGCGCGATATCGACGCGATGCTGCGCCATGTGACCGATGATGTCGTGTTCGAGAACATCTCCAACACCGGCCATTCGATGCGCCTGGAAGGCAAGCCGATGATGCGTCAGGTGGCGGAAGTGTCCGGCAATGCCTTCTCCTATCGCCGCCAGCGGCTGATCAGCCTCGTTACCGGCAGCGGCAAGGCCGCCGCCGAGATCGAGTTCGAGGGCCGCGCGGCCGTCGACCTGCCGAACGGGGTGAAAGCCGGCGAAACCGTGAAAGTACGCGGGGCGAGCTTTTTCGAGTTCCGCGGGGCGCTGCTGAGCCGGATTGCGGATTACAGCTAGGCGCTCTGTTTCATATCCGGCCGCCGCAAATCTGCCGCGAGGCCTTCGCCCATCAGGTCGATGAAGTTTTCCGAGTAGAAGCCTGCGATCTGGGTCGGGGTGCAGCCGGCGAGGGTTTCATCGAAGCGTTTGAGCGGGTTTCGGCCGCCTTCGACATGGGGGTAGTCGGAGGAAAAAAGGCAGATCTCGTCGCCCGCATTTCGGATGATCCAGCCGGCGTCTTCGTGCGGATAGGGCGCGGCGCGGAAACTGCGGCGGACGATTTCGGAGGGGCGCGCGGAGAGTTTCTGCAGGCGGTCCTCATTGCGCAGGAAGGCGTGGGCGGCCGAATCCATCGAACGCATCCATCCGGGCACCCAGGACGCACCAAGCTCGATCGCGCCCCATTTCAGCTTCGGGAACCGGTCGAACACGCCGTCGAAGATCAGGGTGGCGAGGGTCTGCATCGCTGATTGCGGGATGGGCATGTAGGAGACGGAGGTGAAATTGTCGTCGCCGCCATGGAAGTCCTTCACCGGCGGCAAGCCGTTTTCCTTGTAGACGGGGTTGAGCTTCTCCTCGCCGCCGACATGCAGGAGGATGGGCAGGCCCGCCTCTTCGGCGAGGCGCCAGACAGGATCGAGGCCGATATGGCTGGGCGAATGATGCTGCGGGCAGAGCGACGGGACCATGATTGCCCTGGCGCCCAGGCGGATGGCGAGGCGGGTGGTTTCCTCCGCCCTCTGAAAATCCTCCAGCGGGACATAGGCGACGGCGAGGAGGCGGCGGTCTATCGCGCAAAAGTCCGTGATCATACGGTTATGCGCGTCGGCGGCGGCGTAGCAGAGCTCCATATCGTCTGACTGGTCGAGGCCGAAATTGCCGAGACAGAAGGTGGTGAAGACAAGCTGGCTGGCAAAGCCCAGCCGGTCGAGCGCGGCGGGGCGGTCCTCGCGGCGGAAGCTGCCGAGGGCTTCATAGTTCTTTTTCAGGAGGATCGCGTCGCCGGCCGCGGCGCGATAGGCGGCGTCCTCGTGCCGGGCGCGCTCCTCATTCATCCAGTGGGCGTGGGAGTGCTTCCATTTGTAGATGGGCAGGTCGTGATAGCGGGCGAGCAGGCGTTTCTCGAAATATGGATCGAGAACGTCGGTCATCTCCATGAGGTGGCTGTCGGCATCATGGATGAGCCGGCCTGCGGCGTATGACATGGTGTTCCTCCCGGGCAGTGTTTTGCCGGCAGAATGTCACAAGGCGGGGGGCTTGTCCAAAGGCAGACGGTTGCGGCACGGCCCATCCTTCGACGCCGCTCAGGATGAGCCTTCCGTTCCGGTCAGGAGGGGCCTTCGGCCCTAGAGCGCGGCGAGGATGGCGTCGGTCATCTGGGGTGTGGTGAGGGCACCGCCGAGGTCGCGGGTGCGGGCGCCCCGGTCGAGGGCCTTGCCGACGGCAGCGAAGAGGGCATCGGCGGCCTTCTCCTTGCCGAGCGACCAGCGCAGCGCCATTTCGAGCGACAGGATGGCGGCGCAGGGATTGGCGATGCCCTGCCCTGCGATATCCGGCGCCGAGCCGTGCACGGGCTCGAACAGGCCGGGCATACCGGGCGCGCCGAGCGAGGCGGACGGCAGCATGCCGATGGAGCCGGTCAGCATCGCGGCCTCGTCCGAGATGAGGTCGCCGAAGAGATTGTCGGCGAGGATGACATCGAACTGTTTGGGCTGGCGCACGAGCTCCATCGCGCAGGCATCGGCATACATATGAGTGAGCTCCACACCGCCGCCGAATTCGGCATGGGCGAGGGTGACCTCCTGGCGCCAGAAGAGGCCGGATTCCATGACATTGGATTTTTCGACCGAGCAGACGCGGGCCTTTCGGCCGCGCGCGACCTCGAAGGCGGTGCGGGCGATGCGCTCGACTTCCGGATGGGTGTAGATGGCGGTGTCATAGCCCCGGCGCAGGCCGCCGGCCTCGTCGATGCCGCGCGGCGTGCCGAAATAGACCCCGCCCGTCAGTTCCCGGACGATCATCAGATCGAGGCCCTCGACCCGGTCCGGCTTCAGGCTGGAGGCTTCGGCGAGGGCGGGGAAACAGTAGGCCGGGCGCAGGTTTGCGAACACATCCATCCCCTTGCGCAGGGACAGGAGACCGGCTTCGGGGCGCTTGTCGCGCGCGGCGGCTGCCCATTTGGGACCGCCGACCGCGCCGAGGAGGACCGCACTCGCCTGCCGGGCGCGGGTGAGGGTTTCCTCTGTCAGCGGCACGCCGTGCGCGTCGAGGCTAGCGCCGCCGACGAGGCCTTCCTCGATGAGGATATCGGGCACGAGGGCTTCGGCAACGCGCCGCGCCTCGGCGCAGACTTCCGGGCCGATCCCGTCACCGGGCAGGAGGAGGAGGGTCTGTTTCATCGGGGGCCCCGGACTACTGGATCACAGACGGGGGCCTTATCCGAAATCCGGCGCGAGACCAACAGGTCACATAGTGTAGGGGTCAGCGCCGCGCTGGTTGGTGATAATGCTTTCCGAATTCACCAATGCCTGTTCCTCATCATACTTCGCCCAGTCGGTGGCCGTGCGGCAATCGCGCTTGGCGAGCTTGGAGCCCGTGACTTCGATGCGGCGGCATTCCCGCGTTTCACCGGCCGCCAAGTCTTTCGGCGTACCAGCGCAAGCGCCGAGGATTGCAACCGCCACGAGCGGCAGGGCGAACGAAACACGGTTCATGGGCAGAGGTCCTGTCTGGGAGGGAGAACGGGCATTATGCACCGAGTCCTAGAAAGCAGCGGCGCCCTGCGCAACCTTTATTATCGCAATGGCCGCAGCAGGCGCGGGCGCTGACGCGCGATTCATCACGACCGCAGGCAATGGCGCAAAGGGCCGGTCAAACAGACGGCACCAGCCAGGGCGTGGTGAGGCGGCGTTTCTCCTCAAAGGCGTCGATCTCCGGTGCGGCGGTCAGCGAGGCGCCAATCTCGTCAAGGCCGGCGATGAGGTTTGACTTGCGGCCGGGATCAACCTCAAAGGCGAGCACTTCGCCGGACGGGGTGGTGACGGTCTGGGCTTCAAGGTCGATCGAGAAGATGTGGTTGGGGCCGCCGGCCTCTGCGGCGAGACGCTCGCAGATGTCAGCCGGCAGGCGCACGGGCAGGATGCCGTTCTTGTAGCAGTTGTTGTGGAAGATGTCGGCAAAGGACGGCGCGATGATGCAGGTGATGCCCTGATCCGCCAGCGCCCAAGGGGCGTGTTCGCGCGAGGAGCCGCAGCCGAAATTCTCGCCAGCGATCAGAATGCTGGCCTTGGCGTATTGGGGCCGGTTCAGCACGAAATCGGGGTCCGGCGAGCCATCGGCCCTTGTTTTCAGCTCGTAGAACAGCCCCTTGGCGAGACCGGTGCGCTCGGTCGTCTTCAGGAACTGTTTGGGGATGATCATGTCGGTGTCGACATTGGACATGGGCTTACCCTTGTCCATCAGCGGCGCGGCGGTTCCATCGAGGCGGGTGAAGGGTTTCATGGGCGGCGTTCTAGCCCGGCTCGTGCGCGATGAACAGGGTGGGCACGTTCAGGGTGCCGTTGCGGACTGTGAAGACCTGGCTGCCGGGCTTGCGGCCCTTGCGCACTTCGGAGACATCAAACCCGGCGGCGGCGAGGCGGGCTTGGGCGGCGGCGATGTCTTTGACTGCCCAGGTGAGGCCCCAGAATGTGTCCGGGCGGGCGGGATCTTGGGCCTCTGAGAGGCGGTGGGCGATCTCGATTGTCAGGCCGCCTGTGCGGAAGAAGATCAGGCGGACGCCCCAGTCCGGGTTCGTGCGGTCGAGCGCGAGGCGAAGGCCGAGTTTTGCGCCATAGAGGGCGAGGGTGCGGTCCGGCGCGGCGGTGTTTATGACGGCATGGTCGAGGCTGTGGACGGCATCGGCGGCGCAGGGCTCAGGTGTCAGGGCGCCCTCCCCCGGCTGGACGATGAAGAGCTTGAGGCCGCCCGTGTTTTCATCCGGGATGCGGAAGCGTTGCCAGGTGCGGGCGGCGCCAGTCTCGGCGTGGCGGGAGTGGCCTTCGGTGATCTCCCCGGGATTGAGGCCGCGGCGGGTGAAGGTGGTGTGATCCTCGCCGATGGCGTCGCTGGCGAAGGCGAGCGTGGTGAGGCCGGGGCCGTTTGCCTCGATGAGCTCGCCGAGGCGTGCCGCGAGCGGGCCTTCGCCGGAGGGGGCGAGGAGTTCGAGGGCCGTATTGCCGAGCCGGAACAGCGCGGAGGCGCCGCCGCCGTCTACATCCGCCCGCCAGTCCGCCTTGCGGCCGAGGAGTTTTTCATAGACCGCCGTGCCGGAGGCAATCTCCGGACAGAGGAGGACGAGATGGTCGAGGCCGGTGATCATGGCGCCTTGACGCTGGATTGGGGAAGGCAGTCCAGCGGGCCCTTGAAGCCGGGGAGCGCCTCGACGCGCGCCATCCATTTGCGGACATGGCCGAAGGAGTGCAGGTCGATCTGCGCCTGGCCGGCATAGGCCGCGATGCCGTAGATATCGAGGTCGGCAATCGTGGCGCCGCCGCCGACGAGCCAGCCGCTGGCGCCGATAAGGCCGTCAAGCTCCTTCAGCGCGCCGAGGGCGGCCTGAAGGTTGGCTTCGGCGACCTGGTCGGGGAATTTGAAGAAGCCGAGTTTCAGCGCGCGGGTCCGGTAGATGCCGGTGGTCAGCTGGCCGGCGCCCCAGAGCTGCCATTCGCGGGCGCGCAGGCGCTCGGCGCGCCCGGCGCCGCCGAACTGGCCGGTCTCATCGGCGAGATAATCGAGGATCACCGAGGACTGGCAGAGGCAGATATCGGTCTGGTGATCCTCCAGCACCGGCACCTGCCCATAGCGGTTCTTGGCGAGAAAGGCGTCGGCCTTGTGGGCGCCGGCGCGCAGGTCGACATGTTCGTAGTCATGCGGGGTGTTGGTCAGCCGCAGCATGAGGCCGACCTTGTAGGTCGGGCCCGACGGCCACATTCCGTGGAGGGTGAAGCGGGGCATGGGCGGCGTTCCTCTTCTGGTGTTTCTGGCGCAGGGATTTCAATAAGGCGGAAGGGGCGGGAGAGAAACCGATCGTTGCGGGCTTCAACTCTTCTTCTTCACCGCCTGCAGCGTTGTCGTCTTTACGTCCCTGCCTGTTGTGACCTTGCGGCCGTAGCTGGGGGCGCCGGAGGCGCTGCCGGAGACGGCGCCGCGGACGGTTCTGTCCGTGAGCGGAGGGATGGCCATGGCCTTGGGGTTGGGCGCGTTGTCATCGAAGAGGGAGGCGAGCTGTTCGGTCATGGCGCCGCCGAGCTGTTCGGCGTCCACGATGGTGACCGCGCGCTTGTAATAGCGCGTGACATCATGGCCGATGCCGATGGCGATGAGCTCCACCGGGGAGCGGGTCTCGATCTCCTCGATCACCTGGCGGAGGTGGCGTTCAAGATAATTGCCGACATTGACGTTGAGCGTGGAATCGTCGACCGGCGCCCCATCGGAAATGACCATCAGGATCTTGCGCTGTTCGGGCCGGGCCAGCAGCCGGTCATGCGCCCAGAGAAGCGCTTCGCCGTCGATATTCTCCTTCAACAGGCCCTCGCGCATCATCAGGCCGAGATTGCGGCGGGCGCGGCGCCAAGGGGCGTCGGCCTGTTTGTAGATGATGTGGCGGATATCATTCAGGCGGCCGGGCGCCTGCGGCTTGCCACCCTTGACCCAGTCCTCGCGGCTGAGGCCGCCTTTCCAGGCGCGCGTCGTGAATCCGAGGATTTCGGTTTTCACCGCGCAGCGTTCCAGCGTGCGGGCGAGAATGTCCGCACACAGAGCGGCGACCATGATCGGACGGCCGCGCATGGAGCCGGAATTGTCGAGCAGCAGCGTGACGACGGTGTCGCGGAACTTGGTGTCGTCTTCCTGCTTGAAGGAGAGGGGCGCGGTGGGATCGGTGATGACGCGGGTGAGGCGCGCGGTATCGAGGACGCCTTCTTCAAGGTCGAAGCTCCAGGAGCGGCTCTGCTGCGCCATCAGGCGGCGCTGGAGCCGGTTGGCGAGCTTGGAGACGGCGCCCTGCAGGCCCTGCAGCTGGTGGTCGAGATAGGCGCGCAGGCGGGTGAGTTCCTCACTGTCGCACAGGTCCGGCGCGTGGGCGATCTCGTCATGGGCGCGGGTGAAGACATTGTAGACGAACCGGTCGCGGTCGTCGCCCGGCTGGTAGTTGGGGCGGAGCGGCTTTGTCCCCTCCTCCGTATCGTCGGGGGTATCGTCCGCATCGAGATCAGCTTCCTGATCGACCGTGACATTGGCTTCCTCGCCGTCGAGATCGTCGGTCTCGCCGGCCTCCATCTGCTCGGCCGAGGCGCCCATCTGTTCTTCCGTGGACGTATCATCGTCGCCGGACTGGTTCTGCTGGTCTTCCTGTTCTTCGGTTTCGGCGCTGTCTTCGGCTTCGGCGTCTTCGCCCGGCATATCGGAGGCCGTCAGGTCCCGGATGATCGAGCGGATGGTACGGCCGAACTCTGCCTGGTCGTGCAGCTGGCGGAGGAGGCTGTCGAGCGCGTCGGTATGGGCATCGACGCGTGTGCGCCAGACATCGGCGACGCGGCGCGCGCTTTCGGGCAGCGGACGGCCGGTGAGGCGCTCGCGCAGCAGGAATTCGAGCGCGGGGGCGAGGACAGCGTCAGGGTCTTCCGAGCCCGCGCCGAAATTGGTGGAGCGGCAGCGATGATCGAGCACGGCATCGAGATTGCCGGCGGTGCCTGCCATGGCATTGGCGCCGAGGCTTTCGATGCGGGCGGTTTCAGCCGCCTCATAGACGCGGCGCTGCAGGTCGCCCTGCGGGCGGCCGGCGAGATGGGCGGCGGCGTCATGATGGGCGCGGCGCAGGGCAAGCTGGTCAGCCTCGCCGCGGATGCGGGCGGCCATCTCGGCGGAGACTTCCACCGGCGGCGGGCGCAGGACGAGGCGCGTGCCCTGGTCGCCGACATCCGGGCCGAAGCCGACTTCCAGCTCGCGCTCGGAGCTCATCGCCTTGGCGGTGGCGGCGAGGGCGGCCTTGAAGAGTTCCTGCGGGGTCGTGTCCTTGGGCATGGGCTCTGATCTAGCGCGGGCGCGCGGGAATGCGAAGCGCTGGCGTTGGGGAATGTTGCGGGAAGGTTGACTTAGTCATGTGACTTAGCTAAGCAATTTGCTATGCGCAAGGTCACCGTTCATGAAGCGAAGACGCACCTTTCCCGCCTGCTGCGCGCGGTCGAGGAGGGTGAGGAGATCGTGATCTGCCGCGGCGATGTCGAGGTGGCGCGCCTGCAGGCGGTGAACCCGGTGAAGAAGAAACCGCGCGTGCCGGGGATGCTGCAGGGTAAGCTGAAGCTGTCCGATGCGTTCTTTGACCCGCTGCCGCCAGGATATGACGGCTTCCCGGAAGACACATGAGGCTGCTGCTGGACACGCACGCACTGGTCTGGTGGCTGGAGGGTGGGCAGAGACTGTCGCAAAAGGCCAGAAAAGCCATCGCCGATCCGGATGCGGACGTTCATGTCAGCGCGGCATCGGCCTATGAGGTGTCGCTGAAATTCATGCTGGGCAAGTTTCCGGAAGCCGAAGCGCTGGTTGGCAGCTGGCGAGAGACGATCGCCGGGGCGGGCTTCCATGAGCTGGATATATCCGCCCGCCATGCGCTTCGGGCGGGCAGCCTGCCCCGGCATCACCGCGACCCGTTCGACCGGCTGATCGTGGCCACGGCGCTGGAGGACGGGCTTGCCCTCGTCACCAATGATGCGGCGATCCTGCAATATGGGGCGCCCGTGCTCTGGTAAGAGGGCTCTGGTGAGCGCTGGCGGAAGGTGGTTCAGGCCACCTTCACCATCAGGGCGCTTTCGGGGAGTTCCTGGCCGAAGCAGCGCTGGTACATTTCCGCCACCAGCGGGCGTTCCAGTTCGTCGCACTTGTTGAGGAAGGTCATGCGGAAGGCGTGGCCGAGATCGCCGAAGATGGCGAAGTTTTCGGCCCAGGTGATGACGGTGCGCGGGCTCATGACGGTGGAGAGATCCCCGGCCATGAAGGCGTTGCGGGTGAGGTCTGCCAGCGTGACCATCTTGGCAAGGGTCGCGTCATCGACACCGGTGGCTTTCGATTTGACGATTTCGACCTCGGCATCATGCTCGAGATAGTTCAGCGTGGTGACGATGGACCAGCGGTCCATCTGGCCCTGATTGAGCTGCTGGGTGCCGTGATAAAGCCCGGTCGTGTCGCCGAGGCCGACCGTGTTGGTGGTGGCGAACAGGCGGAAATACGGGTTGGGGCTGATGACGCGGTTCTGGTCCAGCAGGGTCAGCTTGCCGCTGGATTCAAGCACGCGCTGGATGACGAACATCACATCCGGGCGGCCGGCGTCATATTCGTCGAACACGATGGCGACGGGGCGCTGCAGGGCCCAGGGCAGGATGCCTTCGCGGAATTCGGTGACCTGCTTGCCATCCTTCAGGACGATGGCGTCCTTGCCGACCATGTCGATCCGGCTGACATGGCTGTCGAGGTTCACGCGGATCATCGGCCAGTTGAGGCGGGCGGCGACCTGCTCGATATGGGTGGATTTGCCCGTGCCGTGATAGCCCTGAACCATCACGCGGCGGTTGTGCTCGAAGCCGGCGAGGATGGCGAGCGTCGTCTGGGGGTCGAACCGGTAGGCGGGGTCGATATCGGGCACGTATTCGGTGCGCGTCTTGAAGGCATGGACCGTCATCGCCGTGTCGAGGCCGAAGACCTTTTTCACGTTCACTTTTTCGGTCGGCTTCAGGCCTTCCAGGGCATCGGTATCGGACATGACGGTCATCGGGCAGCGGGCTCGCAAGCGGGAGGAAAACAGCAGAGACTCCGCGTTCTAGCACGGGATGGGCCTACGCCTAGTGCGACGCAACGGAAAGTGCGGGGCGTGAGGGCAGCTCAGTCCGCTTTCCAGACGATCTCGCCGCCGATGACGGTCATCACGGCGCGCGCCTCCAGGATTTCGGCTTCGGGGATGGTCATGAGGTCCCGGTCGAAGACGGTGAAGTCGGCGACTTTCCCAGCCTGAATGGTGCTAAGAATGTCTTCCTGGAAGGCGGCATGGGCGGGCCAAAGGGTGAAGAGTTTCAGCGCCTGCTGACGGGTGAGGGCTTCTTCGGGGTGCCAGCCTTCGCCGCTGAAGCCGGAAAGGTCGCGCCGGGCGACGGCGGCATAGAACTCGATGAGGGGTGAGCCGACCTCGACCGGGGCATCCGAGCCGCCGGCGATGATGGCCCCTGCCCCGATAAGGCTCGACCAGGCATAGGCCCCGCGCAGGCGCGCGATGCCGACACGGGCGGGCGCGAAATGCAGGTCGCCGATGGCATGGGAGGGCTGCATCGAGGGGATGAGGCCGGAGGCGGCGACGCGGTCGATATCGTCCGGATGCAGCAGCTGGGTATGCTCGATGCGCCAGCGCAGGTCGCGCCCGCGCGGGTCTGCGGCATAGGCGTCGAGGATGCGGCGGTTGGCAAGGTCGCCGATGGCGTGGATGGCGAGCTGCACATTGGCGGCTTCGGCTTCGGCCATCACGGCTTCCAGCTCGCCGGGCTCCATCAGGGCGAGGCCGCTGGTTTCCGGCCGGTCGGCATAAGGCTCGATCAGCAGCGCGCCCCGGCTGCCGAGGGCGCCGTCCATATAGAGTTTCACGGCGCGGTTGGTGATCAGCGGGGTCTGGAAGCGCCGGCTGGCGGCGATCTCCATGCCGGAGGCGTCGAAGGCATTATAGACACGCTGCGGCAGGCGGCCCTGCCGGCTCAGCTGCTGCATCAGCATCGCGTGTTCGGGCACGGCGCTCATATTGTGGATGCCGGTCCAGCCCCGTGAGGCATAGAGGCGCGCGCCGGTTTCATAGGCCTCTGTGATCGCGAACTCGTCCGGCCGGGAGCGCAGGGCGGCAAGGGCGCCCATGGCGGTGTCGATCAGGATGCCGGTGGCGCGGCCATTCGCATCGCGCTCGAACTTGCCGCCGGGCGGGTTCCCGGTTGCGTCCGTGATGCCGGCGGCGGTCAGAGCGGCGGAATTGGCGACAAGGGCGTGGCCATCGGCGCGGATATAGATGACGGGATTGGCGGGGCTGACGGCATCGAGATCGGCGGCGGTGGGCATCCGGCCTTCGGGCCAGCCGGTCTCGATCCAGCCCCGGCCTTCGAGGACATAGCCCGGCGGCTTGCCTTGCAGCTCTGCCTCAGTGATGGCGACGAGCTCTGCAACGGAGCGGACGCCATCAAGGTTCAGCGTCATCTCGCGCTGGCCGATGCCGAGGAGGTGGGCGTGGGCGTCGGTGAAGCCGGGGAACATGACGGCGCCGGCGAGATCGATGATCTCGGCCTCGTCCTCGCTCCAGTCCTGTGACAGCGGCGGGGCCGTGCCAATGATCCGCCCGGACTCGTCCACGATGACGGCGCTGACGGTCGAGGGATCCTCGAGGCCGGTATAGATCGTGCCGCCGGTGAAGATGCGCAGTTTCGGCGCGATGGGCGCGGCATCCGGCGCAGCCTCAACGGCGCGCGGCTGAGGCCCCTGCGCGCAGGCCGCGAGGATGGCAGCGGCGGCGGCGATAAGTGTCAGGCGCATGAGGCTCTCCTTCAGTTCCAGTCTGGCGGCTGTGGTGCCACGGATCGGAGGCCGCCAAAAGGCCGCCTGAGCCCTGAAACGAAAACCGCCGGACACTGGGTCCGGCGGTTTCCTGTTCATTGCCTGATGGGGAGGCAAAGAGGGGTCAGGCGGCGACGGATTTCTTGGCGATGTCGCGCTTGATCTTCTGGGCCTTGTCAGACAGCGCCTCGTCCTTCGCCTTGGCGAGGAAAGCGTCGAGGCCGCCGAGCTTGTCCACCGTACGCAGGGCCTTGGCCGCGATGCGCAGGCGGAAATCCTGGTTCAGCGTTTCGGAATGCAGCGTGACCTGCACGAGGTTCGGCAGGTAGCGGCGCTTGGTCTTGACCTGCGAGTGGCTGACGAGATGGCCAACCATCGGCTTGGTACCAGTAAGTTCACATTCGCGGGACATTGGCCTCGCTCCGGTAAAGAGTGTCTTTTGATCTGAAGGCGCGCGTCTAATGCGTGGAGGGGGGCCGTGTCAACCGCTGCGATTCAGGCATCGCGGTTGTTGCGCCCGCTGAGTTTGACCCCTCCCCTGTCATCGCCTGTCATTTTATGTCAGTGGGCGGGGGGCGCTGATTGCGGCATCTTATGGGCAATTCCGTTCAGGCCGCGTTGGGATGGGGCGTAATAGGAACAGGCAGACCCGGAGACGGGCCAGTCAAAGGATACGACACGACATGAAGCGCCGCCTCCTCCTCACCGCCGCCGCCACGCTTGTGCTGGCCGGACTTTCCACCGCTGACACGGCGCGCCCGGCTGCGCCTGCCGGCAAGAATGTGATTTCCACCGTCAAGGCCGGCACGCCGACACGGATGGTGTATGAGCTGGACGCGCGGGCGATGATCGTGATCATCCCGGCGACGGGCCGCGCGAGCTTCACCGTGGAGATGCGCCCCGACACCTACACGATCCAGTCGCGCGTGCGCACGACGGGCCTGGCTGACATCTTCGTCAATTATGACATGCAGCTGGCGGCCTCAGGCCGCGTGCGCAATGACCAGCTGCGCACGACCGGCTACATCTCGCAGAACCGCGATGGCGGCAAGAACCGCCGCGTGGAAATGACGATGACCGATCGTGGCTTCTCGATGACGGCGACCCCGCGCTTCGGCAATCTGGGCGATCCGCCGGCGACGCAGGAACAGGCCGCCAAGGCGAATGATCCGCTGACCGCGCTGATCACCTTTGCGCTGGAGCCGCGCGCGCCGGGCGCGGACCCGTGCGGCGGGCCGATCCGCTCGTTTGACGGCCGCCAGCTGACCTATTTCCACCTGACGAATGTCGGCAAATCGAACGTGCGCAGCCCGGCCTGGAGCGGCGAAGCCATCGAATGCCATGTGCGGATGGAGCGGGTGGCTGGCTACAAGCCCGGCGAGACGAACAATGACACGCTGACGGGCATCAACGGCCCGCTGCGGATGTATCTCGCCCCGCTGGACAATGGCGCCTATGTGCCGGTGCGGATGGTGGCCGATACCGACCGGATCGGCCGGGTCACGTTGCAGGCGCGCACCCTGCGCTTCGAACCGATCCAGACGACCGCCGCGCAGGCGGGCGGCAGCGGCGGGCGGTAAGGGCAACACGTTCCGCTTCCTGCGTCACCCCCGGTCCGCGACAGCGGATCTGGGGGCCCATCTTCTGCCGTGACTGCCACTTTCCGTGGGGTGTTTGGGAGATGGGCTCCCTGACCGGCTTTGCCGGTCGGGAGTGACGAAGGTTGGGGCACGCCGTCCCCTTCCCCCTACCCCCCCTAATCCACCGGCAGTTTGCGCAAGGCGGCGATCAGCGTGCTCATGTCGTCCGGCAGGGGCGCTTCGAAGCGGAGCGTTTCCCCTGTTGCCGGATGGACGAAGCCGAGGACTGCGGCGTGGAGCGCCTGGCGCGGGAAGGCGCGGGCGGCGGTGAGGGCAGCGGCGTGCGTCTCGCCGGAGCCCCAGGCGATGATGCCGGACTGGCGGCCATAGACCGGATCGCCGATGAGCGGCGCGCCGATATGGGCCATGTGCACCCGGATCTGGTGGGTGCGGCCGGTTTCGAGGCGGCATTCGATCAGCGCGGCGGCCGGCAGGCGTGTGGCGCGGTCTTTGTATCCGAAGGTCTCGACCGCGCGGTAATGGGTGACGGCGTGGCGGGCGACAGGGCTTTCGGGGTTCTTGTGGACCGACATTTTCTTGCGGTCGGATTCTGAACGCGCGATCGGCGCGTCCACCATGCCGGAAAGCGGGCGCGGCGCGCTGCGCGTGACGGCGCGGTAGAGCCGGTCGATATCATGACGCTCGAACAGGGCGGCGAGGCCGGTGTGGGCCGCTTCAGTCTTGGCGGCGACCATGACGCCGGAGGTGAGCTTGTCGAGCCGGTGGACAATGCCGGGGCGCTCGACGCCGCCAATGCCGGAAAGCTGACCCCTGCAATGATGGAGCAGCGCGTTGACCAGCGTGCCCGTCTCGTTGCCCGGCGCGGGATGAACGGCGAGGCCGGCAGGCTTGTTGAGGATCAGGAGGTGTTCGTCCTCGAACAGGATTTCGAGGGGAATGTCCTCGGCCTCAGGCGTGGCGGCGACGGGCGGCGGCAGGGTGACGGCGTAGACGAGGCCCGCCTTGACCGGCGCGCGCGGGTTTGTTTCGGGCCGCCCGCCGGCCGTGACGGCGCCTTCCTCGATCAGCCCCTTGGCGCGGGAGCGGGAGATCCCCCCTGCCCGCGCGCCGAGGAAAGCGTCGAGGCGCTGGCCGGCATCTCCGGTCTCCGCAGTGATCTCAATACGGTTCATCGGCGGGTTATAGACGAAGCAGGCGGCGCGCGTCATGCTCCTGTCGCAAATTCGCGCGAAGAGACGCGTGAGGCATCCGGGAGGCTTATCGGCATGACACAGGTAACACGGCGCGGACTTCTGGGCGGGGCTGCCCTTGGAACGATCGGGAGCACGATCGGGCTGGCGGCCTGCGGGAGCGCGGCAGCGAGGACCTATTCCGGCGAGGTGGCGTTCCAGCATGGGGTGGCGTCCGGCGATCCCTTGCCCAACCGGGTAATCCTGTGGACACGGGTGACGCCCCTTTCAGGCGCCGGGCCGATCCCCGTGCGCTGGGAAGTGCTGCGCCCCGGCCAGAGCGAGCCGGTGGCGTCCGGCATGGTCGAGGCGGCCGAGGGGCGCGACTTCACGGTGAAGGTGGATGCCGGCGGGCTTGCTCCGGGTTCGGACTATGTCTACCGGTTCACGGCGCTGACCGAGCATGGCGATATAACCTCGCCCGAGGGGCGCACGCGCACGCCGGCCGCTTCCGGCACGAGCGCGGTGAACATCGCGATCACGTCCTGCTCGCACTATTCCTTTGGCCGGTTCAACGCCTACCGGGCTATGGCGGCGGAGCGCAACCTGGACGCCATCGTGCACCTAGGCGACTATATCTATGAGTATGGCATCGACGGCTATGGCAGTGAGGTGGGCGCTCAGCTCGGCCGGCTGCATGAGCCCTCGACCGAGATCATCACGCTGGCCGACTATCGCCGCCGCCATGCGCAATACAAGACCGATGCAGACCTGCAGGCCGCCCATGCCGCCGCGCCCTGGATCTGCACCTGGGACGATCATGAAAGCGCCAACGATTCCTACCGGACCGGCGCACAGAACCACAATCCGGAAGAAGGCGAAGGCGAGTGGAGCGACCGCAAGCAGGTGGCGATCCAGGCCTATTTCGAATGGATGCCGATCCGCGAACCGGTGCCGGGCGAAGTGACGTCTGCGGTGTGGCGCACGTTCCGCTTTGGCGATGTGGCGACGCTGCATGCGCTGGAAACGCGGCTCACCGGGCGGTCTCCCAGCATGAGCTGGGGCCCGGCGCTGGCGGGGGCGAGCGATCCGGCGGGAGTCGGCGCGCGGGTGCAGGCGACACTGCAGGAAGCGGCGGATCCGGCGCGCACGATGCTGGGCGCCGAGCAGGAAGCCTGGCTGAATCAGGAGCTTGCCAACTCGGTTGCCGCCGGCGCGGCCTGGCAGATGCTGGCTTCGCAGGTGATCATGGCGCGCGTCGTGCTGCCGAACTTTGCCGCGACGCTGACCCCGGCGCAGATCGCGGCGCAGGACATGCCGGAAGTGCGCGCCTTCCTGCCCTTCTCTGCGCTGGGCCTGCCGTGGAACCTGGATGCGTGGGACGGTTATCCGGCGGCGCGCGAGCGGCTGTATGAGAGCGTAGCCTCAGCGGGCGCGCGCCTGATCGCGCTGGCAGGTGATACGCATACGGCCTATGCCAATGAGCTCTATGACGGGCGCGACATGCGCCGGGGCGTGGAGTTCGGCTGCACCTCGATCACCTCGCCCGGCATGGGCGCCTATGTGAAGGCGGTGCCTGACCTGGGCCAGCGGATCGCGGACGTGAACAAGGAAGTGGTCTGGCACGATCCGTTCGGGCACGGATATACGCTGGTCAGCCTGACGCCGTCGCGCGCGCGGGCCGTTTTTCGCAAGGTGTCGGACATCTATGGCGAGAGCTTCACGACCGAGACGGCGGCGACCTATGAAGCCTCTGCCGAGCCGGGCGGGGTTTCCGAGCTGCGCGCGGTCTGATCCGAAGGCTGACTAACCGAGATTGCCGGAGAGGATGGCGCGCCCGCCATCCATCATCAGGGTCTGGCCGGTGACGAAGGCGGCGTCCGGCGAGGCGAGGAACCAGGCGGCGCCGGCAATTTCGTCAGCCTGGATGGCGCGGCCAAGCGGCACGCGGGCAAAGCCGCCCGGCGCGCCGCGTTCATCCCCCGGGCGGGAGGCGATGATGGCATTGACGCGGATGGCGTGCTCGGCCAGCTCCAGCGCGCCGGCGCGGACCACGCCAAGGATTGCGGCCTGGGAGACGGTATCGGTGAACTGGCCGGGCATGGCGGCGGCGGCCGAATAGCGCAGCACGAAGGTGATGCTGCCCTTCTGGGAGCGGTGCTCGGCGCCGGTTTCGGGGCGGTCTTCCTGCTCCAGCATCTGCTCGGCTGCGACCCGGAGGGCGAGCGCTGCGCCCCGGGCGGAGCGGGCGAGTGCTTTCTCGAACCGGTCCTGCGCAAAATCCAGCAGCCGGTCACCCTCTTCGGCCAGCGGCAGCACGACGACATGGTCTATGCGGCCGAAGGCTTCCAGCGCCGCCGTCAGCGCGTTGCGCAGGCCGAGCCTGGAGTGGAGTTCGCCGTGATGGAAGGCGGCGTCATCCTCGAGCGCGTCGCGGGCGGCTTCGAGCCGGTCATCCGACGGGTCTGCGACGAGGACATGGTGGCCTTCCTCGGCAAAGCGCCGGGCGACGGCTTCCCCGATTTCGCGGCCGAGGCCGAGGATCAGCGTGACGGGCCGGGCCATGTATCAGGCACCGGGCCGGCGGGCCGGGTGGCAGGTTCCAGTTTGCATGAGGCCCGTCCCTTCCGTGTGGCCCGCCCGGGCCCCGGAAGGAACGGGGCAGCCGGTGGGGGCTAGCTGGTTTTCAGGTTTCGCAGCTGCTCCTTAATCCTGAGTTTCTGTCGCTTCAAATCCTTGATGATGAGGTCGTCGGCAGAGGGGCGCTTCTGTTCGGCGGCAATCTGTTGGTCCAGGTGGCGGTGCTTGGCAGCAAGCTCACTGATCCGACCATTGAGCGACATAGGCAGTCTCCTTTTCGTCTCCGGCCCGGTTTTGGGCCGGAGAGTGAGGATGCCACAGATGAACAGGCGAGTCATGGGCCTGCCCGGAAAGCTACGGAATTTTATGGGCGGGCGGCGCGTCCGGCAGCCTTTCGGCGGGCTTTTTCGGCAAACATGGCCTGATCTGCCCGCGCAATGAGCGCTGCCGGGCTCTGGCCTGCCTGCCATTCGACGACACCGCAGGAAGCCCCGACGCGGACGGGTTCCGGCCCTTCCGGCTCGCCGCTGCGCACTTCCAGCGCATCTATGACATTGGCGAGCTGGACGGCCTTGCGGCGGCTGTCCTCCAGCCCCGCATGGGCGAGCACGATGCCGAACTCATCCCCGCCGAGCCGGCCCACAATATCGGTTTCCCGGGTGCGGGTGAGCAGGATTTCCGAGACGCGCAGCAGCACGCGGTCGCCGGCAGCATGGCCATAGACATCGTTAACGCGCTTGAAATTGTCGAGATCGACGAAAATCAGCGTCAGCGGTGTCTGGAAGCGGCTGGCGAGAGCGATTTCCCGGCGCAGCTCCCGCTCGAAGGCGCGGCGGTTGAAGACCGGGCACAGGGTGTCGTTGTCGGCCAGCTGGGCAGCATCTGTGAGGTCGCGGCGCAGCGTCTCGGCCTCCTCGCGCAGCGCGAGCACCTCCTCGGCAAGGGCTTCCAGCGCGGCGCGGGTGCGCCGGTCGAGGCGGGCAAGGTCAATCCCCAGCGCATCCATCAGGGCGCGGAGCTCGGCCTGTTCAGGGGGGATCGTTCCGGCGGGCATGACGTTACGATACAATTGTTCGACCGCGCCGCCGAGTGCCGCCAGCGCTTTCCCCGCTTACGCGAACGGTTGACCCGGCCCCGCGCCCTTCTATTGTGCGCGCTTTCCAACAGCGAGGCAGGCATGGACAAGCCGCGCGCCCCGGTCGTGGGCATCATCATGGGCAGCCAGTCGGACTGGCCGGTGATGCGTGAGGCCGCGAAGGTTCTTGAGGATCTCGGGGTCCCCCATGAGGCGAAGATCGTCTCGGCCCACCGCACGCCGCAGCGGCTGGTGGACTATGCGACAAGCGCGAAAGAGCGCGGCCTGAAGGTGATCATCGCCGGGGCCGGCGGGGCCGCGCACCTGCCGGGCATGGCGGCGGCGATGACGCCGCTGCCGGTCCTCGGCGTGCCGGTCCAGTCGAAGGCTTTGAAGGGCCTCGATAGCCTGCTCTCCATCGTGCAGATGCCGAAGGGCATTCCCGTCGGCACGCTGGCCATCGGCGAGGCGGGCGCGGCGAATGCGGGCCTGCTGGCCGCCGCGATCATTGCGCTGGACGATGCGGGCGTGGCTGCGAAGCTGGACGCTTTCCGCAAGGCGCAGACCGAGGCCGTCGGCGAGGCCCCTCCGGAGGCGACCGGGGCATGACCCCCCTGCCCCCTGGCGCAACCATCGGCATCCTCGGCGGCGGCCAGCTTGGCCGTATGCTGGCGGGCGCCGCCGCGCAGCTTGGCTTTGATGTGCTGATCTATTCGCCCGAGGATGACCCGCCGGCGGGACGGGTTGCAGCGGGCGCCTTCCAGGCCGACTGGGATGATGCGGAAGCACTTCGCGAGTTTGCAGCGGCCTGCGATGTCATCACGCTGGAATTCGAGAATGTGCCGGTCGAGAGCGTCCGGATCATAGAGGTGGCCGGCAAGCGCGTGCTGCCGGGAGCGGCGTCACTGTCGGTGTCGCAGGACCGGCTGGCGGAGAAGACCTTCCTCAACCAGCATGGCATCGCAACCGCGCCCTTCCACCGGATTGATGCGGCGGGCGATATCGCGCCGGCGCTGGCATCGCTGGGGACGGCAGGCGTGCTGAAGACGCGGCGCGACGGCTATGACGGAAAGGGACAGGCCTGGGTGCGCAGCCCGCAGGGAGCCGAAGCAGCCTGGGCAGCCATCGGCGCTGCGCCGGCCATCCTCGAAGGCGCCATTGCCTTTGACTGCGAAATCTCCGTCCTCGTCGCGCGCGGGCAGGACGGAACGACGACCAGCTGGGCGCCGCCGCGCAATACGCACAAGGATGGCATCCTTGACCGTTCCGTGGTGCCCTCCGGCCTGCCGAAAGGCGTTGAGGAGGAGGCGCGGCGCAAGGCGATGCACCTTGCCGAGGCGCTGGGCCATGTCGGCGTGCTGGCGCTGGAATTCTTCGTGCTGCCGGACGGGACGCTGCTGGCGAACGAATTTGCCCCGCGCGTGCACAATTCCGGCCACTGTACGCCGGAGGCGTGCAAGACCGGCCAGTTCGAGCAGCATATTCGCTGCGTCGCCGGCTGGCCCCTGGGGGATACATACCGGCTGTTCGATGCCGAGATGATCAACCTGATCGGCGAGGCGGGCCATGTTGACCCCGCAAAGCTCGGCCCCGAAGATGTGCTGACCCTCTATGGCAAGCGCGAGGCGCGGCCCGGCCGCAAGATGGGCCATATCACCCGCCGCCTCGCCCCGCGAAAGGACTGACCGCCCATGCGCCTTCCCGTTTCGACCTGGCCTGACATTGAAGGCTGGCTGCAAAAGTCAAAAACCATCGTCATCCCTATCGGCTCGTTCGAGCAGCATGGGCCGAACGGTTTCATCGGCACCGATGCCCTCTGCCCGGAGATCATCGCCAACCATGCCGAGAGCCTGGCGCCCGGCGACATCCTCGTGGGGCCGACCTTCAATATCGGCTGCGCGCAGCATCATCTCGGCTTCACCGGCACGATCACGCTGCGCCCGACGACGATGATCGCCGCGATGGTCGACTGGACCGAGAGCCTGATGCGCCATGGCTTCGAGCGGCTCTACTGGCTGAACGGGCATGGCGGCAACATCGCCACCATCGAGACAGCATTTGCCGAGATCCATGCCCGGCGCAGCTTCGACCCGAAAGGCGCGGACAATCGCCCCGGCCTCAGCCTGAAACGGCGCGACTGGTGGGATTTCAAGGACGTTATGGGCATCTGCAATCAGCTCTACCCCGTTGGCCATGGCAGCCATGCGACGCCGTCTGAAGTCTCGGTCACCTATTGGGGCTATCCGGAGCGCGAACGCTCGAAGACCGAAATGAGCCCGAAAATCGCGCCCGCCGGCACGATTGGCGACGCGGTGCAGTATCGCCGCGACTTCCCGGATGGCCGCATCGGATCGGACCCGACCCAGTCGAGCGTCGAGGATGGCGGGAAGATCGTGGCGGTGGCGGCAAAGTGCGTGCTGGAGGAAGTGGCGCGCTTCTCTGCGTAATTGGCAGAAGCCTCGAAGCTTGGGCACAAGCCAATTCTAGTAGCTGGCTTATGGATCATCTCGCTCGTCAAGATTGTTCTGCGGAAACAAAGTGTCACGAAGCGACTCTAATTCGGCAAGCTGATCCTCGGTTATATTGCTCCGACCTGTCATCCTTGACCTCATATCAAGCCTGTAAGTCTTTGAAAGAAATTTTTGTTCCACTTCATCAAGGCGCTCGAGAAGCGCACCTGTTAGCTGCGACTTATTTGTCCCGCCCGGCGCCACCACCAATCGACGATTGCCGCGACCAGGGCTGTCGTTTCGCTCAGCCAACCTTGCATAAAAGATTTCGTCTGCAGCACGAAGAATATCAGAAAATCGCTCTTTGATCCCGTCCTGTTTTGAAGCTGCGTCCCCGGCAGAAGCGCTGCTGCTTGTTGTCAGTTGTGTTCGTTTCTCCAGAGTCGCTACTAGTTGGGCAGCCTCACGCTTAATCTGTTCGGCATGCGCGTTGAGGGCGTTTGATGCATCCGTGATTTGCGACGCCGATGTGTCGATATCGGTTGTTGATGAAGCTAAATTGTCCCGAATTTTGACGCTTGTTTCTTCCATCCGCCGAAACCCCTCAATGTACTGATCCAATTTCGACAATTGCCCTCGCAATCGAGCCAACTCTGAAACAATGCCAACTCCACCAAACCAGACAAAGACGATCAAAGGAACGCCTAAACCCAAAACGACAAACGGCCACAACATTGCTTTGAAAAGCTCAATATCGTTCTGCGCGCCGCCCAGCATTGTGGTGAAAGAGAAGGAAACGAGCGCTACCCAACCAATAGTGAACAGCGAACCCACCGTCGCACCTAAAGCAGATATTGCACTTCGTGGCTCACTTGCCTGCGCATTTGGAAAGGTAGTTGCCCCTTCGGTACCTCTCTGCATCCGTCACTCCCAAGTTTCGATTTAATACCCTGTGCTACTTTAGGTTTTAGGTCCAACTTTGGCAATTGGCAAACTTTGCTCAATACTGTTTATCGAAGGAGCCCAAAAACTAAGTCGCTCGCTATCACAGGGACCGGGAAGGTGTGGGACACCAATGCTGGACGTAATGTCGCTCGAAAAAGCCTATGGGCCGAAACAGGCCGTGCGGGGCGTGTCGTTCACGGTGTCGCGCGGCACGGTGCTCGGCTTCCTGGGGCCGAACGGGGCGGGCAAGTCGACCACGATGCGGATGATCGCCGGCGTGCTGGAGCCCGACAAGGGCGATGTGCGGATCGACGGCCACTCCATCCTGACCGACCGGCGCGCGGCGCAGTCGGCCCTCGGCTACCTGCCGGAAGGCGCGCCGCTGTATAGTGACATGACGCCGCCGGACTTCCTGCGCTTCATGGCCGAGGCGCGCGGCATGGCCAAGGCCGGGCGGAAGGACGCCATCGACCGGGCGATTTCGGACGCGCGGATTTCCGGGGTTCTCGACCAGCGGATCGGCGCGCTGTCGAAAGGCTATCGCCGCCGGGTGGGGCTGGCGGGCGCGATCCTGCATGATCCGCCGGTGCTGGTGCTGGACGAGCCGACCGATGGCCTCGACCCCAACCAGAAACTCGCCGTGCGCGCGCTGATCGCCCGGATGGCGCCGACGAAAGCCATCATCATCTCCACCCATACGCTGACCGAAGTGCCCGCGATGTGCCAGCGCGCCATCCTGATCGACCGGGGACGGATCGTTGCCGATGACACGCCGGAAGGCCTCGCCAGACGTTCCGAGGACAGAACGCTGGAGGCCGCCTTTGCCCGCCTGACTGGTCAGGTCGAGGAGGAAACGCTGTGACCGGCGCGATCCGCCAGCAGATGAGCGGCTTTGCGCCCACCTTCCGGCGGGAGCTGGCCGCCTATGTGACGACGCCGATTGCCTATGTGTTCCTCGCGGTGTTCCTGCTGGCGCTGGGCCTGTTTACCTGGGAAGCGGGGCGGCTGTTCGATACCGGCGTGGCAGACCTGTCGCCCTTCTTCGTGTGGCATCCCTGGCTTTACATGATCTTCCTGCCGGCGCTGGCGATGCGTCTGTGGGCGGATGAACGGGCGGCGGGGACGGATGAACTCCTGCTGTCGCTGCCCGTCGGGCTTCCCGGCCTCGTGCTGGGAAAGTTGTGTGCGGCGTGGGCCGTGGCGGGCGCGGGCCTCGTGCTGACCTTCCCGGTGTGGATCTCGATCAACTTCCTCGGGGCTGCCGACAATGCGGCGATTGCGCTGACCTATTTTGCGAGCTTCCTGATGGCGGGGGCCTATCTTTCCATCGGCGCGGCAGTTTCGGCGCTGACCTCCAGCCAGGTGACGGCGTTTATCCTCAGCATGCTGATTGCCTTCGTGTTCACGGCGGCCGGCTGGCCACTGGTGCTTTCGACCGTGCAGGGGCTGATGGGCACGGGCGTGGCTGAGCGGATCGCGCAGTTTTCCTTCATCACCCAGTTCGAGAGCGCGCAGCGCGGCGTGCTGGAATTGCGGGTGGTCTCCTATTTCCTGGGCTTCACGGCCACCTTCGCGTTTCTCAATTGCCTCTGGGTGTCGCGCCGGAGGCTTGGCTGAAGCGATGAGTGCGCGGCGCTATCTTGTGCTGATGACCTTGCTGGCGGGCCTTGCCCTGCTGGCGGGCAATCTTGCCCAGCAGAAGCTGCTGGCGGGCGCGCGGATCGATTTCACTTCTGGTGGGCTCTACACGCTCTCGCCCGCGACCCGCGCCGCGCTGCAGGAGCTTGCCGAACCGGTGGAGCTGACGCTCGTCTATACCCCGCGCGCGGCGCAGGACTATCCGCAGGTCCGCGCCTATGCCGCGCGGGTACGCGAGCTTCTCGCTGCCTATCAGGCCATCGGCGGGGCGAACCTGCGCGTCACCGAGATCGACCCCCGCCCCTTTTCCGAAGCCGAGGATGAGGCCCTCGCCGCCGGCATTCCGCCGGTCGGGCCGGGCGGGAGTGATCCGCTCTATTTCGGCCTGATCGGCCGCAACAGCATCGACGAGACGCGGATCATCCCGTTCCTTTCGCCGGACCGCGAAACCTCGCTGGAATATGACCTGACACGGATGATCGTGCGGCTGGACAAGCCGGAGCCGCCGCGCATCGGCATCCTGAGCACCCTGCCGGGGATGCGCGTGCCCGATGGCGAGAGCGGGCATACCGTGCTGCAGGATATTGCCCGCAGCTACCGGGCCGAGCTGATCCCCGATGATTTCAGCGCGCTGCCGGAGGTGGACATCCTGCTGATGGCGCATCCCCCGGCGCTGACATCGCGGCAGGAATGGCTGGTCGACCAGTTCATCCTGCGCCAGGGCCGGGCGGTGATCGCGGTGGACCCGGCCGCGCTGACGGTCGCCTCCGCCGGGGCGTTCATGCCGGGCGCGGGCCTCGCACGCTCCGGGCTCGGACGATTGGGGGAGGCCTGGGGCATCACGCTGTCGCCGGCGGCGGTCGCAGATGCGGCCAACGCCCTGCCCGTGCCGGTGGAGACCGGGCCGGGCCGCGTGGAGGAGATGGCAAATCCGCTCTTCGTCGGCGCGCCGGCAGGCCTGTTCAGCCAGGAAGACCCGGTGACGGCGGGCCTGCGCCGGGGCGTGAATTTCGGCGCACCGGGCGCGCTGGTGGCGGGCGAACTGCCGGCGGGCGCAACGCTGTCGCCGCTCATCACCACCGGCCCGGCGCCGGCCTATATCGACGCAGCAGTTGCCGCGCGCAATCCGCCGCCGCCGGAGGTGCTGCGCGCCTACCGCGCCGAAGCGGAACCGCTGACGCTGGCGGCGCGCCTGTCCGGCACCCTGCCAACCGCCTTCCCCGCGGGCCCGCCCCAGCCGGACCTGCCCGGCGATGCCGCCGAGGCCGAAGCGGTGCTTGCCGCCGCCGCGAACCTGCCGCCGCATATTGCGCGCAGCGAGGTGTCCGCCGAGATCATCCTGATTGCGGACGCCGATTTCATGGATGACGGATTCTATGTCATGCCCGGCAGCGGGGTGACGATTGCGGACAATGGCGCGCTGGTGCTGAACGCGCTCGATGCCCTGTCAGGCGGCGGGGAGCTCGCCAGCCTCCGCGCGCGGGCGCCGTCCCTGCGGCCGATGCAGCGGATCGAACAGATGCGCGCCGAGGCGGAGGCGAGGTTCCTGCGCGAACAGCGCGATCTTGAGGTGCGGCTGGAAACGGCCGAATCCCGCCTGTCCGTGCTTCAGGCCGCCGCCGGGGAGCGCTTCGCGGCGAGCGATCCGGAAAGCGCGCTGTCAGAAGCCGAGCGCGCCGAGCTCACCTCGCTGCGCGCCGATATCCTCGGCTACCGCGCCCGGCTGCGCGCTATCGAGCGCGATTACCGGCAGGGCATCGACCAGCTGGAGAGCACGCTGAAGGCCATCAATATCTGGGGCGGACCGGTGCTGGTGGCGCTGGCCGGTCTCATTGTCTGGCACCGCCAGCGCCGCCGCCGGAAGAGATCGTCATGACCGCGCGCAGCCCCGAGCGCCAGCGCCGCATCCGCCTGATGGCCGCTCTTGCCGGCGGGCTGGCCGTGATCGCGCTGGGCGCGGAGCTGCTCGCCCGCCCGCCCGCGCCGCGCCATGAGCTGACCGGCACGCCCGTCATTCCCGGCTTTGCCGCAATCCGCAGCGAGACGCGCGCCATCCGCGTGACCGTTGCCGGGGAAAGCTATGAACTGACCCTTGGCCCCGCCGGCTGGCAGCTGGCAGAGGCGGCTGGCTATCCGATCCGCGCCGACCGGTTGAACACGCTGGTGACGGGCCTTGAGGACCTCGCCTGGGACGGCCCCCGCACGCGCGACCCGGCGAAGTTCAACCGGATCGGCCTTGGCGATCCCCGCGAGGGCGGCACCGGCGCGCTGATCGAAGTGATCGGCGCGGAGGGAGACGTGAAAGCCAGTTTGATCACCGGGCGGCGCGAGGGGCGGATCTATGCCCGGCGGCCCGGCGATGACCAGGCCTTCCGCGTGACGGGCGAGCTGCCCCCGCTCTATTCGGCGGATGCGTGGATGGACCTCGACATCATCTCGCTGAACCCCGATGCCATCAGCGCGCTGCGCATCACAGACGAGACCGGCGCCTCGCTCTACTTGATCCGGCGCCCGGGAGAGAGCGACCGCGCCTTCCGCCCGGCCCCGCCCTATCAGGGGCTGGAGCTGACAAACCGGCTGGTGACGACGGGCCCCGCGCTGGCGCTGACGCGGCTGCAGCCCATCGGGGTGAAGCCCGCCGGCGCCCTGCGCACCCAGCCGGTGGCCCGCCACATCACCGAGACCTTCGACGGGCTGGAGGTCGAGACCCTGGCCTGGCGCGAGCGGGACGGACTTTACCTGACGCTGCGCGCCGTCGAGGCGGGCCAGGGCGCAAACCGCGCTTCGGCCATCAATACCAAGGCGCGGGGCTGGGCCTTCCGGATAGCTGAGATCGACTGGGCGGACTTCACGCCGCGCGTCAGCTCGATGATCCGCACACCGGCGCCCGGCACACCCGGACCCGGCCAGAGCGGAAGCGATTAGCGCCCGTCGAGCACCGCGAGGACGCGGCCAAAGCCGGCTTCCTGCACGATCAGCGCGCAGCCGGACTCGCAGGCCGGAAGCTCGATCTCCGCCCGCCCGCCGAGCCAGGGAGCAATCTGGCGGGCCGAGGTGACCGGATTGACGAGATCGGTCGTATTGGCGGCGCCGGACATGTAGCTGACCCACCAGATATCGGCGAGGCCGCCCGGATCGCCGTCCAGCGCAGCGCGGCGGCCCTGCCGGGTCAGCGTGACTGGCGCGGGCGCGAGGGCGGCGGCCGCTGAAATACCGGAAATGACGCGCGCCTGACGGTTGCCGGCAGCCTGCTGGCTGCCCGCAAAGACGGCCTGCGGCGTGTAGGGCCCGCGCAGCGAGAAGCGCTCCACATAGCCGCGCTGGCGATGCTTGGATTCCGGCAGGGCAAGCGGATCCTTGCCGCCGAGATAGTCCCAGTAATCGACCGACCAGGTGAGGATCAGGAGGTCGCTGCGCGAGGCGCTGATTTCGGCCATGTTCCGGTGCGCTGCCGGGCAGGCGCGGCAATTCTTCGAGGCGAAGAGTTCAACCAGCACCGGGCCTTCGGCGCGCGCCTGCCCGCCGCCGGCGAGGGCCGCGAACAGGAACAGGACGGAGGCAAGCAAAAATCTCATTGCGCCGGATTATACGTCCCCTGCCCCACGGCTAACAGTCACACCCGCGTGAGACACTGCCAATTGCCGCCCGCCGCCGCAAGCGGGCGGCGGGCTTTTGGCATCAGTTCGGGCGGGCAAGGTTGCGCAGCACATAGTGCAGCACACCGCCATGCTTGACGTAATCGACCTCGATCTCGGTATCGATCCGGCATTTGAGCTGGATCTCCTTCACCGTGCCATCGGCATAGGTGATCTTCGCCGGAACGGTCGAGAGCGGGCGGATGTCGTTATCGAGGCCTTCGATATCGAAGGATTCGGTACCCTTCAGACCAAGCGAC
The DNA here is from genome assembly GCF_046313735.1 of Hyphomonas sp. Classification (GTDB taxonomy): domain Bacteria; phylum Pseudomonadota; class Alphaproteobacteria; order Caulobacterales; family Hyphomonadaceae; genus Hyphomonas. The sequence continues at coordinate 36,496 of NZ_JBKBXW010000022.1, read as the reverse complement.
TTGCGGTTGTCGCCGCCGGTGAACTCGAACGGGATGACACCCATGCCGACAAGGTTGGAGCGGTGGATCCGCTCGAAGCTCTCGGCGATCACGGCTTTCACGCCCAGCAGGTTCGTGCCTTTCGCCGCCCAGTCACGGCTGGAGCCGGCGCCATATTCGATGCCGCCGATGACGACCAGCGGGTCGCCCCGGTCAATCCAGGCCATCGCCGCATCATAGATCGAGGTCTGCTGGCCATCCGGACCGAGGGTGTAACCGCCCTCCACACCGTCCAGCATCTCGTTCTTGATACGGATATTGGCGAAGGTGCCGCGCATCATGATCTCATGATTGCCGCGCCGCGAGCCATAGGAGTTGAAATCCTTCACCGGCACCTGGCGCTCGGTGAGGTATTTGCCTGCCGGGCTCGATGCCTTGAAGGAACCCGCCGGCGAGATGTGGTCGGTGGTGATCATGTCGCCCAGGAGGGCGAGCACGCGCGCGCCCTTGACCGGATTGATGTCGCCCTTCTCCGGCGACATGCCGCGGAAATAGGGCGGGTTCTGGATGTAGGTCGAGGCCGCCGGCCAGTCATAGGTCTCGGCGTCCGTGGTCTGAACACCCTGCCATTTGGCGTCGCCTTTGAACACATCGGCATATTTCGACATGAACATCTCGCGGGTGACGACCGTGTTGACGAGATCGGAGATCTCCTGCGACGTCGGCCAGATGTCCTTCAGGTAGACCGGCTGGCCATCCTTGGAGGTGCCGATCGGGTCCTTCGTGATGTCGATATTCATGTCGCCGGCAATTGCGTAAGCAACGACCAGCGGGGGCGAGGCGAGATAGTTGGCGCGCACGTCCGGGCTGATCCGGCCTTCAAAGTTGCGGTTGCCCGACAGCACCGAGACGGCCACGAGGTCGTTCTCGTTGATTGATTTGGAAATCTCCGGCGCCAGCGGGCCGGAATTGCCGATACAGGTCGTGCAGCCATAGCCGACAAGGTTGAAGCCGAGGGCGTCGAGGTCTTCCTGCAGGTTTGCCGCTTCAAGGTATTCGGAAACGACCTGAGATCCCGGCGCCAGCGAGGTCTTCACCCACGGCTTGCGGGTGAGGCCCAGCGCACGCGCCTTGCGGGCGACGAGACCGGCGCCGATCAGGACGTAGGGGTTCGAGGTGTTGGTGCAGGAGGTGATCGAGGCGATCACGACAGAGCCATCGCGCAGCTTGTAGCTCTGCCCTTCGACCTCGCCATAGCTGAGGCCGTCTGCATTGCCGGGCAGGGTCTTCGGGGCCGGCGCACCGCCTTCGGCGGTCATCTCGGCTTTCTCAAGCGCCGGCGCAGAGGCAGGCGTGCGGATGCCGCGGATATAATCGCCAAAGACTTTCGCCGCCGCGTCGAGCGCGACATGGTCCTGCGGGCGCTTCGGGCCGGAGATGGCGGGCACGACATCGCCGAGATCGAGGTGCAGCGTCGAGGTATAGACCGGGGCATAGTCCGCGCCGCGCCAGAAGCCGTTCTGCTTGGCATAGGCTTCGACGAGAGCAATGCGCTCTTCCTCGCGGCCGGTCTGGCGCAGGTAGCGCAGCGTCTCGTCATCGATCGGGAAGAAGCCGCAGGTCGCGCCATATTCGGGCGCCATGTTGGCAATCGTCGCCCGGTCGGCGAGCGGCATGTTGTCGAGCCCTTCGCCATAGAATTCGACGAACTTGTTCACGACGCCGTGCTTGCGCAGCATCTGCACGACCTTCAGCACAAGGTCAGTCGCCGTGACGCCTTCCTTCAGCGCGCCGGTGATGCGGAAGCCCACGACTTCCGGGATCAGCATCGAGACGGGCTGGCCGAGCATGGCGGCTTCTGCCTCGATCCCGCCGACGCCCCAGCCAAGCACGGCGAGGCCGTTGACCATCGTGGTGTGGCTGTCGGTGCCGACCAGCGTGTCGGGATAGGCGACGACCGAGCCGTCAGTGTCCGTATCCGTCCAGACCGTCTGGGCGAGGTATTCGAGGTTCACCTGATGGCAGATGCCGGTGCCGGGCGGTACGACGCGGAAATTGTTGAAGGCCTTCTGGCCCCATTTGAGGAAGGTGTAGCGCTCCATGTTGCGCTCATATTCAAGGTCGACGTTCGCCTGGAAGGCGCGCGGCGTGCCGAATTCGTCGATCATCACCGAATGGTCGATCACCAGATCAACGGGGACCAGCGGGTTGATCTTCTTGGCGTCGCCGCCGAGGGCCTTGATGCCGTCGCGCATCGCGGCGAGGTCCACCACCGCCGGAACGCCGGTGAAATCCTGCATCAGCACACGGGCCGGGCGGTAGGCGATCTCGCGCGGGTTCTGGCCGCCTTTATCTGCCCATTCCCCGAAGGCGCGGATATCGTCTTCCACGACCGTCAACCCGTCCTCGAAGCGCAGCATGTTCTCGAGCAGAACCTTCAGCGCGGCCGGAAGGCGGGAGATGTCGCCGAGGCCGGCATTCTTTGCCGCCGCTTCCAGCGAGTAATAGGTGTAGCTCTTGCCTGCGGCGGTGAGCGTGCTCTTCGATTTGAAGCTGTCCTTCGACGGCATGTGTGCGCATTGCCTCCTGATGTATGGGCCAACGGCTTGGCAATGGCCCTGCTTTCGTCGCTGCGGCCCTCTTATAGGCGCGGCCTTCCGGGCGCAATCGGCGCGGGCCATCAAACCCGCGCGACATCCCGCAGCGCTTGCAGGCCGGGCGGAACAGGATAAGCCATGAAGCAATGGCTGCTGACACCCCTGCCCCGCTGATCGAAGCGACCGGCCTCGCCGTGATGCGGGGCGAGCGGCTGTTGTACAAGGGTGTCAGCCTGGCGCTGGCCCCCGGCGAGGCGATCCGCCTGTCGGGCGCCAATGGCAGCGGCAAGACAACCCTGCTGCGTATGCTTTCCGGACTGACCCGGCCGGAAGCCGGCACCATCACCCGCCACGTGCCCCATCACTGGGCAGGCCACCGCGAAGGGCTGAAGCCGAACGAAACCCCGGCCACCCACCTGTCCCTCTGGGCGCGAGCCTGGGGCAGCGGCGCGGATATCCCCGCCATCCTCTCTGAAATGGGGCTGACCCGCGCGGCCGGCGTGCCCGGGCGCTATCTCTCCGCCGGGCAGAGACGGCGCACGGCGCTCGCCCGGCTGAAGCTGGTGGACCGGCCCGTCTGGCTGCTTGATGAGCCCTACACTGCGCTTGACGCAGAAGGCCGCCAGCTCGTGGACCGGCTGATCGCCGCGCACCGCGCTGGTGGAGGGGCGATCATCGCCGCCATCCATGGCGAGGCCGGTTTCCCCATTACAAGCGAGATCACGCTGTGAGCGCCGCGCCGATCCTCGCCGCTTTCCGGCAGGCGCTCAGCGAAGCCTGGGCCGGCGGGGCGGGCGCACTGTTGCCCCTCGGCTTCCTGGGCGGGGCCTGCGTCCTCGTCCCCCTCGGCATCGGCACAGAGGGCGAGACGCTGCGCGCCGTTGGCCCCGGCATCCTGTGGGTGGCCCTTGCCCTGTCGAGCCTTGTCACGCTGGAACGCATCTTCCAGGCTGATACCGAGGATGGCACGCTGGACCTGTGGCTGCAGTCCGACGCGCCTGTGGCGGCGATTGCGGCGGCAAAGACGCTGGCGCACTGGCTGGCCGCCGGGCTGCCGCTGGCGCTCGCCTCACCTGTCATCGCCCTCATGTTCCAGGCCGAGGCCGGCCCTGCCCTGCTGGTGAACCTTGGCCTCTATGCGCTGGGCAGCCTCGCTTTCTTCTTCTGGGGCGGTGTGGGCGCCGCGCTTTCGGCCACGGTGCGCCGGGGCGGGCTGCTGATCGCGCTCATCGCCCTGCCCCTCTTTGTGCCGACCGCGATCTTCGGCGCTCTCGCCATGACGGGGGGACCCGGATCAGAAGGCGCGCCGATGCTGCTCGCCGCCTCCAGCCTGTTCGCCTGCGCTGTTGCGCCCTATGCGATGGCGGCGGCGCTGCGCTTGGCGGCGGACTGAGGGAGGGCTATCTCGGAAAGCGTCATGTGGTCATACCTCGCCAATCCGCACCGCTTCCTGAAATTCTCCGCGATTGCGGCGCCGCTATTCTATAGCGCGGGCGCGCTCTGCATCCTCTGGGGCCTCTGGCAGGGCCTCTGGATCGTGCCGAAGGATGAATACCAGGGCGGCGACATCATGCGCGTCATGTTCATCCACGTGCCCGCTGCCTGGCTCGCCATGGCGAGCTATTCCGCCCTCGCCATCGCCAGCTTCATCTGGTTCATCTGGCGCCATGAACTGGCCGACATCGCGGCGAAATCCATCGCGCCGCTGGGCGCAGCCTGGACCGTCATCTGCCTCGCGACCGGCGCCATCTGGGGCAAGCCGACCTGGGGCACCTGGTGGCAATGGGACGATGCGCGGATGATGTCGGTCCTGTTCCTCCTCTTCCTCTTCCTCGGCTACATGGCCCTGCGCGCCGCGATGGACACGCGCCAGAAGGCCGCCCGCGCCGGCGCGATCCTCGCCATGGTGGGCGCGGTGAATGTGCCGCTGATCAAATTCTCGGTCGATCTCTTTACCTCGCTGCACCAGCCCGCCAGCGTCATCACCGCCGAGGGGCCGAAGATGGCGGCGGTCTATCTCGTGCCGCTCATGGTCAGCGCGCTCGGCCACAGCCTGCTCTTCGGCGCGCTGGTGATGACCCATATGCGCACGGAAATCCGCCAGCGGCGCATTGCCCGCCTGCGCGCCGCGATGCTGGAGGCCTGAGCCGATGCCGGAGTTTGACAAGAACGCCGCTTATATCTGGGCCTGCTATCTGGTCGGTGCGCTGACGATCGGCGCCGCGGTCCTGCACGCCTGGCTGAGCGCCCGCGCCGCCCGGCGCACGCTGGACACGCTCGCCGCCAATGATGAGGACACCGGGCCATGAACCGCTGGGTCTATGCCCTTCCTGCCGGCGCGCTGGCTGTGATCGCCGCCTTCGGCGCCTGGCAGATGGCGCAGCCATCGAAATCCGAATTCCAGCGCATCTCGCGCGCAGCGCCCGAACATGTCTTCCCGCTGATCAATGGCGGCGAGATTTCATTCGCGCCCCCGCCCGGCGGAGAAGCCGTCATCGTCAACCTGTTCGCCAGCTGGTGCGGCCCGTGCGAGCTGGAACACAAATACCTGATCGAGCTCGGCCAGCGCCATCCCGGCCAGCTTTACGGCGTGCTCTACAAGGACAGCGTGGAGAATGGGGAGGCCTTCCTCGCCCGGCTCGGCAATCCGTTCACGGACATCGCCCTGGACCCGCAGGGGCGCGGCGGGCTCGATTTCGGCCTGACCGGCGTTCCGGAGACCTTCGTGATCTCGGCCGAGGGCGAGATCCTCCTGCACATCGGCGGCCAGCTTGATCCGGCCCTCACCGAAAAAGTAAGCGGGGCGCTTGGGGCGCCCCGCTCCTGAAACATCACGACGGATGGAGCGAGCCTTACTTCGCTTTCTTGCGGCCGCGCGTTGCCTTGGCAGGCTTCTCGGCCTTCACGGCTTTCGGGGCACGCGGCGCGCGCGCAGCCTTGACCGGAGCGGCTTTCTTTTCCGAATCCTCGACGAGGCCAGCGAGGCCCTGCATCAGCGCATCCTGCTTCGCCTTGGCGAGCGTTGCGAACAGGGCTTCATCCGCCTTCGTCACAGCCGGCAGGGCCTTGTCATAGGCTTTCTTGCCTTTCGCGGTGAGGCTGACCGATTTGGCGCGGGCATCGGTCTTGGAATCGGTGCGCTTAATCAGGCCGGCGGTTTCCATGCGGGCAACCATGTCGGCAAGGGTCGAGCGATCAATGCCGGTGGCATTGACAAGATCGGACTGGCTGACACCTTCATTGCCCGAGAGGGCGGCGAGCACGGAGAACTGGCGCAGCGTGACGCCGGCAGTTTTCAGGGTGGCGGCAGACTGGTTGGCGGCAATCTGCTGGGCGCGGTGAAGAAGGTGGCTGGGGGAGGTGTTGAGCGTGAAGGTCATGGGAAGAATTCCTGTCTGGTTGGGTCTTGGTCCGGCGAAGGACGGGATTGCGAAGCGGGCCGATCCGGGTTCCGGGTGTCAGGACAACAATCCCGTAGGCGGATCAAACACATTCCCCATACAGGCGATGGAGTGAAAATAGGATGACTGATCAATTGCCAACTTCTTTCCCGGATGCAGATTTTCGCCTCGCCGTTCCCGATGGAGATGACAGGGTACGGCGTATGTGCACGCGCTGCAACTTTATTGATTATGTGAACCCGAAGATCGTTGCGGGCGCCGTCGTCGTGCAGGACGGCATGATCCTTTTGTGCAAGCGCGCGATTGCCCCGCGTATCGGATACTGGACGCTGCCCGCCGGTTTCATGGAAGAGGGCGAAAGTATCGAGGAGGCGGCAAAGCGTGAGGCCCGCGAAGAAGCGATGGCACAGATCGAGATAGACCAGCTGCTCGCAGTCTATTCCGTGCCCCGCATCGCGCAGGTCCAGGTCATGTTCCGTGCGCGGCTGATTTCGGATTTTGCGCCGGGGCCGGAGAGCACAGAGGTGAAACTTGTGCCGTGGCGGGACATTCCATGGTCAGAGCTTGCCTTCCCGACTGTCGTCTGGGCGCTGACACAATATGCGGAGAGCCGGCACCTGCCCGCCTTCCCGCCCTATTCCAATCCGCCGGGAACGGACCGCCTCACGCGCTGAGAGCGCCGCGGTGCTTCAGCCTGCGGCGGGCTGCGCCTCGTCTTCGGGCGTGCGCAGGTGTTTCAGCGTGTACGGCGTATTCAGCGCACCGAAGATCAGCACGATCACCATATTGCCGAACTTCCAGTTGGCCCAGACATCCTCCGCGTCGCGCGCGCCGAATGTCAGCCCCAGGAATTCATAGCTGCCCGCCGGCGCAACCGGGATGCCCGCCATCACCAGCGGCGCCTCGAAACCCGGCGCGTACATCCGCCAGAGATATTCGTTCCACGCCGCCATCGCGATGAAGAACAGGCCCCAGCGGATCGCCAGCGTGCGCCAGGCAAAGTCCGGCAGGTCGAACACTTTGGAGAACAGCGACTTCCAGAGATTCTTCCCGAAAGCCATCGGCACAAAGATCATCGCCGCCATGAACAGCTGCTGGATCGTCGGCTTCACATAGATGAAGGCCTTCTCCTGCAGGAGGATGCCGATGAGGCCGAAGCCGCCGACAATGGCGGAGGAGAACACCATCATCTGCGAGACCGGCTCGCGCATCACAAGCTGGCGCACAAGGAAGCCCGCCATCAGCACCATCAGCACACCGGTCGCCCAGAAGATCGCCGTATCCTTGTTGATCAGCCCGTCGAGAAGCTCGACCCGGCGGAACACATTGTAAGTCACGATGAAACCGATGACCGGAATGAAATCGCCCCAGAGCTGGTTCGCCTTGCCGGCGGCCGTGCCGATGCCGTTGCCATTACCAGTTCCGGGCGGGGGGGTGGTCGTCTCGTTCATGATCTTCCTTACGCAGACGGGCGCTGCATGGATGCTGCAGGCGGCCCTTGTGCCATGAAGGCGCCGCAGCGGCCAGCACATGCGCGCATCGCATGTCTTCCTTGCCGGGAGCCTAACCGGCTGCCTGCATCAGGACGAGTCCCGCTGCCAGCGCCGCCGCTGCCCCGATGCGCCGCGCGCCGAAGCCTTCCTTGAGCAGGACTGCACCAAACGCGGCGGCGAACACCACCGATGTCTCGCGCAGCGCCGTCACCATTGCAGCGTCGGTCAGCGTGTAGGCCCAGATCGCCGTACCGTAGGACAAGGCGCCCGCCACCCCGCCGATCACGCCGATTCGCAGCGCCGGGCGCACCGCCGCCAGCACCCTGCCCTCCCGCTGCCAGAGCAGCACCGCCGTCACCCCGATCCAGTCGAGCAGGAACAGCCAGACAATAAAGGTCAGCGGCGTCGGCATGGCGCGCGCGGCCTGCGTATCGGCCACCGCATAGATGCCGACACCCACCGCTGTCATGATCGCCCAGAAAAGCGCCGCCCGGTCCATCCGCCGCGCCGCTTCCGTCAGCCCGGTCGGCAGCGCAAAGACAAGGATCGAGACCGAGGCGATCACCAGCCCCGCCGCCTGCAAGAGCGTCAGCGTCTCGCTCAGCCACAGCGCCGCGAACGCCGCCGTCGCCAGCGGGGCAAGCCCCCGCATCACCGGGAAGACCAGCGACAGCGCGCCCCTGTGCAGCGCACGGATCGCTGCAAACTGGTAAAACCAGTGCACGGCCACCGAGACCGCAATCAGCCCCCATGTCTCCACCGGCGGCGGCGGCACGAACGGCACCAGCGGCAAGACCGTCAGCGCCATGACAATCGCCACCAGCGCCCGCGTCGTCAGCACATCCCCGCCGCGCTTCACCATCACATTGGTCAGCGCGACCGTGATCGCGGAGAACAGGCACAAGAGGACCGGGAGGAGCGAGGCAGACATGCGCGCCCCGCTTAGGCCCGAAATCACAGCGGGGGAAGCCGCGTCAGGGGTTTACTCCCCCTGCCCCTGAGGCATCCTGCCCCGTATAAACAATCAAAGACCATGGGAGGTGCCCGGCATGGCCACTCACGACCTCATCATCCGCGGCGGCACGATCATCGACGGCAGCGGCGGGCCCGCCTTCGAGGGCGATGTCGCCGTCTCCGGCGGCGTGATCACAGGCATCGGCAAGGTAAACGGCAAGGGCATCGAGGAAATCGATGCGCGCGGCCAGATCGTCACCCCCGGCTTTGTCGACCTGCACACCCATTACGATGGCCAGGCCGCCTGGGGCGAGGCGATCAGCCCGTCCTCCCTGCACGGCGTCACAACTGTCGTCATGGGCAATTGCGGCGTCGGCTTCGCCCCCTGCAAACCGGCAGACCATGACCGGCTGATCCGCCTCATGGAGGGCGTGGAAGACATCCCCTTCCCCGTCCTCGCCGAGGGACTGCCGTGGAAATGGGAGAGTTTCCCCGACTATCTCGATTTCCTCTCCGCCCGCCGCTTCGACACCGACATCTGCGCCCAGCTGCCCCATGCCGCGCTGCGCGTCTTCGTCATGGGCGACCGGGGCGCCAACCGTGAGGATGCGACCCCCGAAGACATCGCCGCGATGCGCGCGCTTGCCCGCGACGCCATGCTCGCCGGCGCGATGGGCTTCTCCACTTCGCGCACGCTCAACCACCGTACGTCAGATGGCCAGCCGACACCCACCCTCACCGCCTCGCAGGCAGAGCTCACCGGTATCGCCATGGGCCTTGCCGATGCCGGCCGGGGCGTCCTGCAATTTGTCTCCGACTTCAACGATCCGCAGAAGGAAGCCGCGCTCCTCCGGGGCCTTGTCGAGGCGTCCGGCCGGCCTTTGTCTGTCTCGCTCGCCCAGTCGGATGTGGCGCCCGAAGGCTGGCGGCTTTTGCTGGGCGCGATCGAAGCCGCTGCCGCAGACGGCCTGCCGATGCGCGCGCAGGTCGCCCCCCGCCCGGTCGGGGTGCTGCTCGGCCTCGACCTGACGCTGAACCCGTTCAGCGCCCACGGCGTTTACCAGGAAATCGCCCACCTTCCGCTGGCGGAGCGTGTGACGCGCCTGCGCGACCCGGCCTTCCGCGCCCGCCTCCTCGCCGATGCACCGGCCACGGACAATCCGTTTGCCCGCTCGATGCTGCGCAATTTCGGCAAGATTTTCCAGCTGTCAGACCCCGTGAACTATGAGCCCGGCCCCGAGCATACCCTCGCCGCCCTGGCGGCGGCGCGCGGCGTCAGCCCCGAGGAAGTCGCCCTCGACCTGATGCTGGAACGCGGCGGGCGCGGGATGCTCTACCTGCCCTTCCTCAACTACGCACAGGGCACGCTCGACCCCATCCTCGAGATGATGGAAAGCCCTGCGAGCCTGCCGGGCCTCTCCGATGGCGGCGCGCATGTCGGCATGATCTGCGACGGCTCCTTCACCACCACGATGCTGACCCATTGGGTGCGCGACCGCGCGCGCGGCCGCAGGCTCAGCGTGGAAAGCATCGTGAACCGCCAGGCCCGCCTGACCGCCGAATGGATCGGCCTCTGGGACCGGGGCCTGATCGCGCCCGGCTACCGCGCCGACCTCAACGTCATCGACCTGGCAAACCTGAAGCTCCACCTGCCGGACGTGATCCGCGACCTGCCCGCCGGCGGCCGCCGCCTGATGCAACGCGCCTCCGGCTACACCGCCACCATCCTCAAGGGCGAAATCACGCACCGGGACGGCACCCCCACCGGCACCAGACCCGGCCGCCTCATCCGCGGCGCCACAGCGGCGCCCGCAAATGCAATGGCGGCAGAATAACGCCAAAAGCCCCTTCTCCCTGAGGGCTTGCGAAGATCAGAAATCGCATCGCGATTTCCTGAGCAAGGGGTTGGGGAGAGGGGCTTCGACCTCTCCCCAACACGCTTCTTCAAACGAACAGCACCTCCCACCCATCCAGCGTGGCGAACCATGTGAAAAACCCATGTAAAGCTCCCTTGACTAGTCAAGCACCCTTGCCATATAGACAAGGAAACTTGACAAGGAGCCCGTCATGACCAAGCCGCTCGGATTTCGCACCGCCGCCAGACGCTACATGATGGTGTTCTGGCCCCTGATGATCGCCTATCTCGCCGCGCTGTTCGCCGGCGTCTTCATCGTGGACAAGGAAACGTCGCCTCTTTACCTGCGCGCCGGCTTTGCCGTCGCCGTCGCCCTGCCGCTGTTCGGCATCCTCTGGGCCATGCTGCGCCAGACGAAGGAGACCGACGAATATACCCGCCTGCGCCAGCTCGAAGCTCTCGCCGAGGCCGGCGCAATCACCACGGGCGCCGTCTTCCTCGTCGGTTTCCTGGAAATCTTCAACGCGATTGACGATGTGCCGCTGTTCCTGTTCGGCCCGCTCTTCTTCCTTGCTTTCGGCCTCGCCCATTGCCGCCAGCGCCTTGGCAAGACGGTGTGAGCCGCCATGCACAACATCATCCGTATCCTGCGCGCCGAGCGCGGCTGGAGCCAGCAGCAGCTCGCCGACCAGCTCGACGTCTCCCGCCAGTCGGTCAACGCCATCGAGACAGGGAAATACGACCCCTCCCTCCCCCTCGCCTTCGCCATCGCCCGCCTCTTCAACCGCAGCATCGAGGACATCTTCGATGACGGGATCGGCCAGGCGGAAGCGGCGGAGTAAAGCCGGAAGACCCTCACCTCCCACCGCCTCCGGCGGCGGGCCCCTCCTCTCCCAGAGGGAGAGGGGTCAGGGGTGCCACTTAACCCCTCTCCCGCTTGCGGGATAGGAGGGGCCCATTGCGAAGCAATGGGAGGTGAGGGCCTCCCCCCAACCGCGATTTATCCCTTCACCCCCACCAACGCCCTCGCAAACGCCGCGGCAGAAAATGGCCGCAGATCCTGCGCCTGCTCGCCAATGCCGACAAAATGGATCGGCAGGTCATGCGCCTCGGCAATCGCCACCAGCACGCCGCCCTTCGCCGTCCCGTCGAGCTTGGTCATAACCAGCCCCGTCACGCCCGCCGTGTGCCGGAATGCCTCGACCTGGCCGAGCGCATTCTGGCCCACGGTCGCGTCCAGCACGAGGATGACATCATGCGGCGCTTCGGGGTCAATCTTCCTCACGACACGGACGACCTTGGCAAGCTCCGACATCAGCTCGGTCTTGTTCTGAAGCCGCCCGGCCGTATCGACCAGCACGAGGTCCAGATCCTCCGCCCGCGCACGTTCCACCGCGCCATAGACAAGCCCGGCGGCATCCGCGCCCGGCGCGCCATGCATGACCGGAATGCCCGCCCGCTCGCCCCAGACTTTCAGCTGCTCGATGGCAGCGGCCCGGAATGTATCGCCCGCCACCAGCAGCGCCTTGGCGCCCTGTTCCTGCAGTTTCGAGGCGATCTTTCCGATCGTCGTCGTCTTGCCCGACCCATTGACGCCCACGAACAGCACAATGCGCGGGCGCGGTCCGTCAGAGAAATCGACGACCTTCTCCCGTGGACGGAGGATCTCCTCGATCTCCTCGGCCAGCGCCAGGCGGATCTCGTCCGATGAAACCTCCCGGTCAAACCGCTCCTTGGCGATTCCCTTCGTAACGCGGGCTGCGACCTTCGCGCCCATGTCGGAGGTAATCAGCAGGTCCTGCAATTCCTCCAGCGTGTCATCGTCCAGCTTCCGGCGGCCGAGCGCGGTGATGCCTTCGGAAATCTTCGCGGTCGAGCGGGCAAGCCCCTGCCCCAGCCGGCCGAACAGGCCGGGGTCATTCGCTTCGGCCTCTGCTGCCAGCCGCGCGGCTTCTGCCGCTTCGGCGCGCAGGCGCTCATGCTCGCGGCGCTCTTCCAGAAGTTTCAGTTCAGCGGCAGCCTTTGCGCGGGCGGCTTCATCCTCCGCCTCCTGAGCAATCTGCTTTTGCCGCTCTTCCCAGGCGCGGTTGGCTTCCGCCACCTTCCGCTCGATCTCGGCCTTCTCCGCCGCCGCCGCTTCCGCCGCAGCACGCTCCTCGGCCGAAAGCTCCGGCGCGGGCATCTCGGCGCCGGCGGCTTTCACGTCGTCCAGTTTCTTTTTCTTGCCGAACCAGAGGATCATGCGAGGGGGTCTCCCAGAAGCTGTTTGCCGTCTTGGCCGGTGATCTGTACACGCATGGTCCGCCCGCCTTCGCCCGTATCGCGCGCGAGCTTCACCTGAGTGAAATCCGAAAGCCGCGCCGCCGTACCACGCTCCACCAGCGCCTCGCGCACTGCGCCGACATGGCGGGCAAAATGCCGGGCCAGCGCCGCCTCCCCCGCCGCGCGCAGCCGCGCCGCGCGTTCGCGGATCACGGGCTTTGCCACTTGCGGCATCTTCGCCGCCGGCGTGCCAGGGCGCGGGCTGTAAGGGAACACATGCAGGAATGAAAGGCCACACTCCTCCACAAGGCGCACCGAGTTTTCAAACTGCGCCTCGGTCTCGGTCGGGAATCCGGCAATAATATCCGCCCCCAGAGCAATCTCCGGCCGGATGGTTCGCAGCTGATCCGTCAGCTGAATGGCCGCCTCGCGCGCATGGCGCCGTTTCATCCGCTTAAGGATCAGATTGTCGCCATGCTGCAGGGACAGATGCAGGTAAGGCGCCACGCGGGCCTCGCCCATCGCCTCGATCAGCGCCTCATCCATCTCGATCGCATCAATCGAGGAAATGCGCAGGCAGTTCAGCTCCGGCACGAGTTTCAGGATACGCTGCACGAGGTTGCCGAGCTTCGGCTCCCCCGGCAGGCCCGCGCCCCAGCTCGTCAGGTCCACGCCCGTCAGCACCACTTCATGATGCCCGCTCGCCGCCAGCGCGCGCACCTGCGCCACCACCTCGCCGGCCGGCACGGAGCGCGAATTGCCCCGCCCATACGGGATGATGCAGAAGGTGCAGCGATGGTCGCATCCCGTCTGCACCTGCACATAGGCGCGCGCCCGCCCCTCCATCCCGTCGATCAGGTGCGCGGCGGTCTCGCGCACGCTCATGATATCATTGACGCGGACTTTTTCCTCGCCGCCCAGGAGGTCCGCCGGCGCCCAGGTCTCGGCCTGCATCTTCTCGTGATTGCCGATCACGCGGGTCACTTCCGGCATCGAAGCGAACATCTCCGGGTCGGTCTGCGCGGCGCAGCCTGTGACGATGATCGGCGCACCAGGGTTCTCCCGCGCTGCCCGGCGGATCGCCTGCCGGGCGCCCCGCACGGCCTCCGATGTCACCGCGCAGGTGTTCACGATAATGGCCTCGCCGAGCCCCGCCTCCCGCGCATGGCGGCGCATCACCTCGGACTCGTAGGTGTTGAGGCGGCATCCGAGGGTAATCACCGCCGGGCCGGCAGGGGGGGATGTTTCAGGCATCAGCGCGCTGAAATCGCCCTGAAGCGCCGAAAAAGCAAGCAGGCGGCTGGAATGCGCGCCTTCAGGGCGCGGTGCAGCTGCCCATGCGGTGGCCGAGAAGGATCCCTTCCACCTGCAGCTCCACGTCCTCGTCGCCGCCCCCGATCCAGAAGCGGCCAGCGAAGTGATCGCGCCGGTCGTTGGTCAACATGAGCGCAGAACCGGACATCGGGATGCCTTCCAGCACGCATGTCAGGCCCACTTCGAGGCTGTAGGGCATCTCGCCCAGCGGCGTACCGGTACATCCGTCGATCACCAGCATGCCGGCATCCAAGTGAACCTCATCATCCTGCATCCAGCACTCGGTGATCGAGTCATGTATCGGCGGCTCGCTGAACGCCCGTCCAGACGCCCATCCTGTCGTGCATATGTCCGTCGATAGCGTCCAGCGGCCCTTTTCGAGGGTCAGCCCCTCGGCTGCGGCGGCTCCCGCCAGCACCAGGACAGGAAAGAGAAATATCAGTCTGCGCATACAGGAGCCATCCTACATTATTGGCCTGCCCACACTGGAGGCACCCGCGTCTGGGCGCAAGATTCCCATGCGCCACCTTTCAGACGCCCCCTCAACAGGCCCCGTTGCGGCGCCCCATTATGATCCCGTCGGAGCGTACTGTGGTGCTGTAATCAGCACTCTTCAGCCAGTAGCGCGCGCTCAGCATGTTGCGCGCCTTGTTGGTTGTCATCAGAATTGCGCCATCCATGTCGAGGCCGTCGATGACACAGACCATCTGCAATTCGATCAGATAGTCCGTGCGCACGCTGCCCCGGTCCAGCACCCGGCAGTCCGGTGACACCACCATGGACTCGTCGATCACAACTTCCTCATCCAGCCTCCAGCATTCGGTGACGGTCTCGCTGTCGGATTCCTCATCGAGCAGCCGGCCGCCTTCCTCGATGGTCAGATAGAAGTCGGACGTCATCGTCCACTCCCCCTTCTCGAGAATGATCTGGTCCGCAGATGCGGCGCTGGCCAGGATGACAAGGCTGGCAAGGATTGGGATCGGCCGCATCTGCAATGTCCTCCACAGTAGTAGGAACATGTTGCGCCGGGCCGCCCGCCAGCGCAACGCCCCCGATCATGGAGGCAGTGGGCGCAATCAGATCTGCGCCTCGAATTCCAGCTCCACCGGTCCGGTCATGTAGACATGGTCGTCGCTCTCGCGCCAGTCGATGGTCAGGTCCCCGCCATCTAGGACGAGCCGCGCCTTGCGCCCGGTCAGCCCGGCCCGCGCGGCGCAGACAAGCGCTGCGCACGCCCCGGTGCCGCAGGCTTTCGTCAGCCCGGCCCCGCGCTCCCAGACGCGCAGGCGGATCGTCTCGCGGTCGATCACCTGCGCAAAGCCCACATTCGTGCCTTGGGGAAACAGCGGATGCCACTCCACCAGCGGCCCGATGGCCGGGATGTCATAGGCGTCCAAATCCCTGACGAAGAACACCGCATGCGGATTGCCCATCGAGACGACCGCCGGGCGCGCAAGGATCGGCGCATCGATCGGCCCGATCTTCACGTCCACGCCGCGCACATCCATCTTCTCCGACAGGGGGATGTCCTCCCAGCCCATCAGCGGCGAGCCCATATCCACCGTGATCAGGCCGTCCCCGGCCCGGAAGGCGCGCAGCATGTCGGCCTCGGTCTGGATGGTCACCCGGTCCTTGCCGGTCTCCTCCAGCATCAGGAGGCCCACACAGCGCGTCGCATTCCCGCAGGCGGAGACCTCCGTGCCATCGGAATTCCAGATCCGCATGAACACGTCCTTGCTGGCGTCGCGCTCCATCGCGATCACCTGGTCCGCCTTCAGGTCGGCGGCAATCGCGCGCACTTGATCTGGCGTCGGGGAGAACGGCGCCGAGCGTGCGTCAAAGATCGCAAAGGCGTTACCCGCCCCGTTCATCTTCCAGACTTTCATGGCGGCGTCTCCATCCCCATTCCCCTCAGGCCCATTCCGCTCAGGCCCATTCCCCTCAGGCGGGAATCCCCACGCCCTAGCGCGGCACCCGCATGGACACAACCCAGCCCGAGGCCTGCACGGCCAGCGCGGTCAGAAGCACCAGCGGCATCAGCTTGTGATCCACCATCAGCGCGATGACCACCGCCGCGATGCACACATAGTCCACGAGATCGCTCGACATCAGCCAGCCCATCGGCGTGCGCGCCCGGCGCACATCCAGCAGCGTCACATTCCGCCAGGTGCGGCCCATATCCGGCGGCCCGAACACGGCGAGCACCTGCCTGGCATCGAGGAACCCTGCCATCTCCGCGAGGTCCTGCAGCCGCGCCTCGCCCTGCGCGATCATCCGCTTGCGGCTGGAGGTGCCGAGCAGGCTGACAATCGCCGACAGGATCACGCCCAGCGCGACCGCAAATTCGGTAAACCCGGAATAAGGAGGATAGCCGCCCATCGCAGCGATATAGGAAGCCGGGAGGCGTTCGTCAGCGGGCCCGCGGAATCGCCGCCCAATAGTCGAAATCGAGCAGCACGGCCGGGTCATACTTGCCGGCCGAATCCTTCCAGGCGAAGGCGCCCGGATCGGTATCCTTCACCGCCACGAGCCGCAGGCGCAGCGCCCCGCAGGTCTCCGACAGCTCCGCCTTATCCAGCACTTCGCTCCACGCATAGATCGTGTCCCAGGCAAACAGCGGCCCGGCATGGGTGCCGCCATTGATCGCGAGGATCTGCCCGGCATTGCCCAGCCCGTTGAACGCCAGCGAGCGCGCAATCGAGATCACCACCCCGCCATAGACCAGCCGCTTGCCGAACCGGCTCTGCTTCTGGCCATGGAAATCGAAAT
The DNA here is from genome assembly GCF_046313735.1 of Hyphomonas sp. GTDB lineage: Bacteria > Pseudomonadota > Alphaproteobacteria > Caulobacterales > Hyphomonadaceae > Hyphomonas. The sequence continues at coordinate 19,872 of NZ_JBKBXW010000022.1, read as the reverse complement.
GCACCTTGGCTGTGTTCTGGTAGAGCCGCGTCGCGGTCTGGTGCTCGGCTTCCTGCACGGTCATGCCATCGACATGGTTGATCCGCTCGCCGATCTCATAGTCTTCCAGCACATGCCGGCTGCCCGAGGCCGCAAAATCCCATTCCTTCATGGCCGGATACCCTGCCAGCGCCAAAGCGGGCACCGCTTCCCGCAATTCCGGCACCACGGTCTCCGCCGATGGCGTTTCCGGATCGCGCTTGTTCACCATCACCCAGCGCACATAGGAGAGCACTTCCTCTTCCCGCTGGTTCAGCCCCGTCGTGCGCACCCAGACAACGCCTGTGCGCCCGGTCGAATTCTCCTTGCGCCCAATCACCTCGGAAACTGCCCGCAGCGTATCGCCCGGCATCACGGGCCGCAGGAACCGTCCATCGGCATAGCCAAGGTTTGCCACCGCATTCAGCGACACATCCGGCACCGTCTTGCCGAACACCACATGGAAAGCGTGCAGCGGATCAATGCACAGGCCCGGCAGGCCGGCGGCCTTGGCAAACTCGGCGGAGGAATACTGCGCATACCGCCCGCCCGTCAGCGCCCGGTAGAGCGCCACATCCCCCTCGGTCAGCGTCTGGGGCGTCGCGTGCACCAGCGTCTGGCCGGGGCGGAAATCCTCGAAGAAATTGCCGGTATTGGATTTGACACTCGCGCTCATGCTGCTCTGGCCCTGCCCTCTGATACTCTCGGGGCGAGCCTCTAGCGCGCCTCGCGCTTCAACTCCAGAAGCGTTCGGGCACACCCAGCACGGTTTGTGCCATCAGCGCCAGATGCGGCCCTGCCGCCTCGAAGGCGGACGCGACGAAAGGCAGGCTCACCATCGCCAGCACCAGCGCCGCCAGCGTGCCGGCCATCACCTTCTGGTCGCGCCGCTCGGAAAATTCCTCGAACGCGCGGCCCCCGGCGATCAGCCAGGGCAGGCCGAACGCGGCAAAAGCGGCAAAGGCGAGCAGAAGCCCGGCGAAGATCAGCGAAACGAGGACCATGCTCTGCTTATCGCAGGCGAGGCCTGATATGGGCCTTACGGATTCGATGAAATTTCACCGAACTCCGCGCCCATCTGCCGTAATTGCAGCAGGATCAGACGATTTCAAGCAACCGGTCATTCGGCCGGCCCAGCACGGCCTTCTTGCCGTTGATGCCGATGGGCCGCTGGATCAGCTTCGGGTTCTCCGCCATCGCGGCAAACACATCCTCATCCCCGGCGCTCTCGGAGAGCCCCGCAGCCGCTGCATCCTTCTCCCGCAGGAACACGCGCGGGCTGACCCCGCCCATCTTCTTCGCGATGTCCTTCAGCTCCTCCACCGACAACCGCTCCGCCGCACTCATATATTTGCGCACCTGCGGCGCCACCCCATTGGCCTGCAGGAGCTCGAGCCCCTTCTTCGAAGAGCCGCAACCGGGATTATGGATGAGGATGTATGGCATGGGAGGCTCCTTGCTGGTTTGAACCGGGAATTAGGCGAGCGCGGCCCCGTGTCGAGTCGCTCCGGAAAGACCCTCACCTCCCACCGCCTCCGGCGGCGGGCCCCTCCTCTTCCACTTTGTGGGAGAGGGGTTAAGTGGCACCCCTGACCCCTCTCCCGCTCGCGGGAGAGGCTGCGAGGGATCAGCGTTTGCATTGCAAACGCCCCGAGCAGGCCCATTGCGCAGCAATGGGAGGTGAGGGCGCCCGAAGGGCGAAAAGCGGTGAGGGCCTACCCTACCCCGCCAAAGCCCTTATCGCCTCATCCATCGCCACGATCCGCCGCGCCTCTTCCAGGTGCAGCAGCTCCGTCATCTTGCCGTTCACTTTCAGCACGCCCTTGCCCGCATTGGCCGGGTCGGCAAACGCCTCGATCACGGCTTTCGCCTGTTCCACATCATGCCCGCTTGGCGCGAAGATGCGGTTGGCGTCTTCCAGCTGCGAGGGGTGGATCAGCGTCTTGCCGTCGAACCCGAGGTCGCGCCCCTGCTCGCATTCGGCGCGGAAGCCGTCCTCATTCTTGATGTCGTTATAGACCCCGTCGATCGCCACCAGCCCATACGCCCGCGCCGCCGCCACGCTCAGCTGCAGCGCCGCCTGGAAGGCGAGCCGGTCCGGCGTCATCCGCGCGCGGTAATCCTTGGCAAGGTCATTCGTGCCCATCACGAAGGTCGTCAGCGGCGAGCCGATGGAGGCGGCGGCAATCTCGCGGATGTTGAGGATCGCCAGCGGCGTCTCGATCATGATCCACAGCGCAAAGCCCTCCGGCGCGCCCGCGCTTTTCAGCGCCGCTTCCAGCCGCTCTACGTCGCGGGCCGACGTCACCTTCGGCGCCAGCACGGCGGCTGCGCCCGAAGCCGCCGCCATCGCAAGGTCCGCCCGGCCCCATTCGGTGTCGAGCCCGTTCATCCGCACGACCATCTCGCGCTTGCCATAACCGCCCGCCGCCAGCGCCGCAGCCACCGCGCCGCGCGCGTCTTCCTTCGCCTCTGGGGCGACCGCGTCCTCAAGGTCGAGGATCAGCGTATCGGCGGGCAGGTCGCGCGCCTTTTCCTGCGCGCGGGCATTGGCGCCCGGCATATACAGGCAGGACCGGCGGGGACGATGCAGGCTGGACATGGGCGGAGCGCTCCTTGACGGGTTGACCGGTTACGGGCGAGGGGTGACCTGTTTCAGCCGTGAAATCAATGCGGCGAGGAGAGGCAGCGATGAGCCAAGTGAAGATCTCCGGCCATGTCGCCCCCGGCTTCGAGCCGGTGATGGACGCCTTCGCCGAGAATTTTGCGACACGCGAGGAGCATGGCGCCGGCTTTGCCCTGCGCATCGAAGGCGAAACCCTCGTCAATATCTGGGGCGGCTGGGCCGACCGCGCGCAGGAACGCCCCTGGGCCGAAGACACGATCCTGCCGATCTACTCCACCACCAAGGGCATCTCCGCGCTCATCGTGGCCATGGCCGTCGATGCGCTCCCCGCAGGCTATGAAACCCCCGTCGCCGATGTCTGGCCGGAATTTGCTGCAGAGGGCAAAGCCGCCGTCACGATCGGCGAAATGGTCAGCCACCAGGCCGGCCTGCCCGGCTTCGCCGAGGAGATCGACCCCGCCCTCTGGCTCGACCCGCCCGCCTGCGCCGCCGCCCTCGCCGCCCTGCCCCCGATGTGGCCGCCGGGCAGCGCCCATGGCTACCACCCCCTCACCTGGGGCTACCTTGTCGGCGAAGTCGTCAAACGCATTACGGGACGCAGCGTCGGCGCGATCCTGCGCGAGGACATCTGCGGTCCTGAAGGTATCGACTTCCGCATCGGCACACCGGAGGCCGAAACTGCCCGCATCGCCGACATGCTGCGCCCCAAGGCCCTGGCCAAGTTTGGCACGGTCACACCGGAGCGCCGCGCCGCCTTCGTGTCAAAATGGGCCGCGCCCGACCGCGGCGGCGCCGCATGGCGCGAAATCGAGATCCCTTCCGCCAATGGCCACGGCACCGCCCTCGGCGTTGCCCGCCTCTATGAAGCCTATGCCCGCGAAGGCCGGATCGGCGACAAGACCCTGTTCAGCCGTTCGGCCCTCTACGCCCTCCTCGCCCCCCGCGTGGACGGGCCGGACCTCGTCCTGCCCATGCACACGCGTTTTGGCGCCGGAATCATGCTGAACGAGCACGGCTTCTTCGGCCCGAACCCTGAAACGGCCGGCCATTGCGGCTGGGGCGGCTCCATGGCCATCGCAGACCCGGCCCGCGAACTGGCGGCCGCCTATGTCATGAACCGGCAGAGCCCGTCCCTCGTCGGCGATCCCCGCGCCGTGCGACTCGTTTCAGCAGTTTATGGTTGCCTTTGAATTCTGCTGTATTTACTACAGATTACGGCGCGCGGCTTGCAACTGCCCGGATGGCCGGAAACTTCCGTCCATCATGCCTAGCCTTCAAGAGCGGTCTCCCGGCCCCCGCCGGAACCGCTCTTTTTTTGCCTGAAGACCGCAGCTCAGGCCGGCCGCGCCGTCCGCGCCAGCCGCCGCGCCTTGGCGTCCCCCATCAGGCTGTCGGCGGTAAACACCACCAACGCCGCCCAGATGAAGGCGAACGCGGCCCCATGCACCAGCCCGAACGGCTCGCGGAAGACCATCACCGCGATTCCAAACTGTATCGTCGGCCCGATATACTGCATCATCCCGATGGTGGAGAGCTTCAGCCGCTTGGCCGCCAGCGCATAGAGGATCAGCGGCACCGCCGTGATCGGCCCCGCTGCCATCAGGAGCGCGATGTCCCAGCCGCCCCCGCCCATCCAGCGCCCCTCCGGCGTATTCGCAAACCATGTGAGCCAGATCAGCGCGACCGGCGCCAGCAGCGCCACCTCCACGAGGAACCCCGCCCGGCTGTCGATGGCCACCTTCTTCCGGATCACCGAATAGCACGCGAATGTCAGGCACAGCACCAGCGCCACCCAGGGCAGCCGCCCGAAGGCCAGCGCCAGCACACCGACCCCCACCGCCGCAATGCCCACCGCTACCCACTGCGCCGGGCGCAGCTTCTCGCAAAAGATCAGCATCCCGAACAGCACATTGACCAGCGGATTGATGTAATACCCCAGCGAGGCTTCCATCGTGCGGCCCGCATTCACCGCCCAGATATAGATCGCCCAGTTCGCCCCGATCAGCAGGCCCGACAGCGCCAGCCAGCGGATATGCGCGCCCGAGAACGCCGCCTTCACATCCTTCCAGTTCGCCGCCACCGCAATGAACAGGATCGCCGTCGGCACCGACCAGATCACCCGGTGCGCGAGCAGCTCCACCGCCCCGATATGCTGCATCGCCCGGATATAGAGCGGCAGGCTCCCCCAGATGAGGTAGGACAGGAGGGCGGCAGGAAAGCCAAGGCGGAGCGCAGCGTTCATGCGCGGCGCTATACGCCTGCCCTGAAATCCGCGCCACCCGCTTCCTGCCGTCGGCCCGAAAGGCAGAGTTCCTGCCCCGGCGTCAGCCCCTTCCCCTCGCCCCGCGCGGCGCTAGGGTGCATCCAGACCCCTGCTTCGAGGACCCCGCCATGAAACACCGCCGCCTTGGCAAGAGCGCCATCTACGTCTCCGACATCTGCATGGGCACGATGACCTTCGGCACCCAGACGGACGAAAAGGAAGCCTTCCGCATTCTCGATGCCAGCCTCGATGCCGGCATCAATTTCTTCGACACCGCCGAAAACTATCCCGTCCCGCCCGACCTCAAATATGGCGGCCTGACGGAGGAAATCTTCGGCCGCTGGATGAAGACAAAGGACCGCGACGCGATCATCCTGGCCACCAAGGTCTGCGGCCCCTCCCATGGCTGGATCAAGGGCTCCCAGCGCGCCGGCATGACCGCGCTCGACCGCCACAATATCCGCCGCGCCGTCGAAGCGAGCCTCACCCGTCTGCAGACGGACTATATCGACCTCTACCAGACCCACTGGCCCGACCATGGCACAGACTTCGACGAGACGATGGAAACCCTGGACGAGCTTGCCCGCGAGGGTCTCATCCGCATTTCCGGCTGCTCGAATGAAGACGCCTGGGGCCTGATGAAATCCATCGAGGCTTCAAGCCGGCTCGGAACGATCCGTTACCAGACGATCCAGAACAATTTCTCCCTCAACAATCGCCGGTTCGAGGACGCGCTGTCAAAGATCTGCCTGCGCGAAGGCGTCAGCCTCATCCCTTATTCTCCCCTCGCCGGCGGCGTGCTCTCGGGCAAGTATCAGGGCGGTGCGACGCCCGAAGGCGCGCGTTTCTCGCGCTATATCGGCCTGGGTGGGCGGCATGTTTTGATGACCCAGCGCTTCGTAAACGAGCGCTCCCTCGCTGCCACCGCGCGCTATATGGACATCGCAAAGGAAGCCGGCATGAGCCCGGTGACGCTCGCCACCGCCTGGTCGAAGCAGCATGATTTTGTTGCCTCCACCATTGTCGGTGTCTCTGCCTTTGATCAGCTGGCGGACATTCTCGCCGCGGCCGATCTTGTCCTTCCTGCCGATGTCATGAAGGCGTGTGACAAGGTCTCGCAGGACATCCTCTACCCCATGGGCTGAGGCGCGCAGCACCCCTGCAGGCCACAAAAGTCTGCGGGGTTCGCGAGGCTCTATCCTCATCCTTCGCTCGGCAATGTCTCAATAGACTCAAGCACTTCGCCGCTTTGCAGAAATATTTATCCGACCGGGTCCGCGCCGGGGGTAGCCTCGCGGGCATGACTTTCACGCCGGTCCACCTCTTCCTGCTGCTGATGGCGAACTGGCCGCGCGCAAAACGACTGGTGGACTGGGCCGTCAGTGTGCTGAAGCTCGACGAGGACGGGCGCGCCGAACGCTGGCGCCTCAACGAGGCTGCCCGCATCCTCCGCCCGGCCGAATCCCTCGTCCGCCGGATGCTCGTCATCCTCGCCTGCCAGCGCCTGCTCTCAGATCCGCCCGCCCTTGCCGCCTCCCCCGCGCGGGCCGGCCAAAGAAATCAGTCTGCGGATGGGCCTGTACGCCCGCCCTTCCTGACCTTCTCTCTGCTCGATCCCGCCCTGTCCTTCCGGACAGAGCCGCCCGCGCCCCGGCCTACCGTCTGGCCCAGCATCTGGTCACCCGGCCAGGTCCGGGTCGAAAACCTCGATGTCACCGGGCCGGACCCTCTGGAACGCATCGACGCCGCCGGCTTCCTCGCCCGCGCAAAACGCCTCGCCGCAGCCCTCGCGGACCCGGACCCCTTCACCGCCCGCCTCGCCCGCTGGCTCTCCCGCGCCCGCGCCGCCCCGCCACACGAAATCCGCCGCCGCCTCCCCATCCGCCCGGCGGGCTACATTCCGGGCCGGCATTCGGCCGCCCTCGACAGCGTAAACCGCTCCTCCCTCACCTATACCCATTGGGGCGCCGAGGCCGCCCTCAGCGGCCTCTGGAACTCCTCCTGAAGCGGATTGAGGTCAGATAATTCGTCTACGGAAGGCTCATCCTGAGCGAAGTCGAAGGACGAGCCGGAGGCCATCCCTGCCGCCCGCCCATCCTTCGACTTCGCTCAGGATGAGCTCGTATTGCTACTGAGTTCGTGTGCGACAAGCACGCAGCACAGCCGCCCTCAGGCTGCGCTCGCCTTGCCGCCGCCGAGCACTTCGCGCTTGCCGGCATGGTTGGGCGCAGAGATGACGCCCTCTTCCTCAAGCCGGTCGATGAGGCCGGCCGCCTTGTTATAGCCCACTTTCAGGCGCCGCTGCAGGTAGGAGGTCGAGGCCCGCTGGTCGCGCACGACGATCTGCACCGCCTGCGCAAACAGTTCCTCATCCTCATCGCCATTGCCGCCGCCGGTGCCGAGGATCGCGTCCATCACCGCCGAGCCGCTGGAGCCTTCCTCCGGCGATTCGAGAATATCCATCACATAGTCCGGCTCGCCCTGGCTGCGCAGCCAGTCGGCCACCGCGCCGACATCCTCATCCGACACAAACGGCCCGTGCAGGCGCTGGGATTTCTTGCCGGGCGCCTGATACAAGAGGTCGCCCATGCCCAGCAGCTGTTCGGCGCCCTGCTCGTTGAGGATCGTCCGGCTGTCCACCCGGTTGGTCACCATATAGGAAATCCGTGTCGGGAAGTTCGCCTTGATCGTGCCGGTGATGACGTCCACGGACGGTCTCTGCGTTGCGGTGATCAGGTGGATGCCCGCCGCCCGCGCCATCTGCGCCAGGCGCTGCACGCAGGCCTCGACCTCCTTGCCCGCCACCAGCATCAGGTCGGCCATCTCGTCAATGACGATCACGATGTTCGGAATATGATCCGTCGGCAGAAGTTCGGTCTCATAGACCGGCTTGCCGAACTCGTCATATCCGGTCGGGACCTTCCGGGTCATCTCTTCCCCGGCGCTGCGATATTTCGCGGCCTTCTCATTATAGCCCGCCAGGTTGCGTACCCCGGCCTTGGACATCAGCTCATACCGGCTGTCCATTTCCCGCACAGCCCATTTCAGCGCGTTCACCGCCTTGTCCGCCTCGGTCACCACCGGTGCGAGGAGGTGCGGGATATTGTCGTATACGGACAGTTCGAGCTTCTTCGGGTCGATCATGATGAAGCGGCACTGTTCCGGCGTATGCCGGTAGAGCAGCGACAGGATCATCGCATTGACGCCGACCGATTTGCCCGAACCCGTCGTGCCCGCGATCAGCAGGTGAGGCATCTTGGCCAGGTCCACCACCGTGGGCACCCCGCCGATATCCTCGCCCAGCGCCATCGGCAGGCTCGCCCGCGTTCCGGAATAGGCGTCGGCTTCGAGCAGCGAGCGCAGGTACACCGTATCGCGCTCCTCATTCGGAAGCTCGATGCCGATGGCATTCTTGCCGGGCACCACCGCCACGCGGGCAGACACCGCACTCATCGAGCGGGCAATGTCATCGGCCAGCGAAATCACGCGGCTCGATTTCACCCCGGGCGCCGGCTCCATCTCGAACAGGGTGATCACCGGGCCGGGGCGCACTTCCTTGATCCGGCCCCGGATGCCGAATTCCTTCAGCACTTCGGACAGGCGCGCGGCCTTGGCGATCAGGGCGTCCTCGTCCACCGCCTCGCGGCGCTCTTCGGGTTCCTGCAGCAGGTCCATCGAGGGCAGCCGTGTCGACATTCGCCGGGCCGCGGTCACACGCGGCGCGCCTGCGCGCTGCGCCGATGGCGGCCGGGCAAAGCGCGGCGGCGGCGCAGGCCGGCTGTCATCATCCTGGTCGTTCGCCGCCTCGAAGCCGGCCTCGTCCTCGTCTTCATCCTCGTCCCAGCGGGCGTCATACCCGTCCTCATCCTCATCATCGGAGGGCAGGTAACGGGAGGTCGGCACATAGTCCTCGTCCGACTTGATGATCAGCGTCCGGCTCGGGCGTTCCTCCGGCGCGTGGGTCTCTTCCTTGGCGTTGGACAGTTTCTGGCCCATTCGGATCAGCAGGCCGCCGGCCCCGGCGGCGCTGAGCGCCATCCGCCGGCTGCTGCGCGCAGCTGTTTCCTGCAGCAGCACCGCATCGCGCTTTCCAAAGCCCAGCGCCGACAGCGCCGCCCACAGCGCGGCCCCGCCCAGAAGGAACCCGGCCCATACATCCGGGGTCGGCAACATCAGCGCCCGGAACGGGAGGACAGACAGGTGAAACAGCCCGTCACCGAACATGCCGCCGAGCCCCGCGCTCAGCGGCCAGCTCTCCGGCACCGGCCAGGCGGCAAAGCAGGCCGCCGACAAGGGCACGGCCACAAAGCCGAACACCCAGCGGCGCACGCGCGGCTGCCCGACCAGCACGGCCCGCATGGCCCCGCCGATCATCAGCGCCACCCCGGCGATCCAGCCGGACCAGCCAAGGGTCTGCCGGGCAAGGTCTGCAAACACTGCCCCCGGCTGGCCGAACAGGTTCTGGACGGCCGCATTGGTCGCCGCATTCCAGCTGGGATCGGTGGGGGCATAGGAGCCCACCGCGCCGCACACGAACACCCCGGCCGCAAAGGCGGCAGCGCCCGTCAGAATCCGCCACACCGGGTCGCTGACGGTGCGCAGTTCTGGCTCGCGGCTGGCATAATCTGTCATCTTCGAGGGCGCTCCGGTGTCGCTGGATCGGGACCTGCACCATCGGTCCTTAGCCTTAACACCCGGCAAACGAAGCCGTTAAAAATCGCAGAGATTGCTTCAGCTGCAGGCCTGCCCTGCCCTTGTGGGCAAACGGAAAAACCCCGGCGGATCGCTCCGCCGGGGCTGTTTGTCCTGTGGAATTCCGGTTACCGCTCAGCGGCTGGAGAAATCCGGATAGGCTTCCAGGCCGATCTCTGCCCGGTCCAGGCCAAGCTCTTCATCCTCTTCACTCGGGCGCAGGCCCAGCGTGAATTTCAGCGCCATCCAGAAGATCGCCGAAGTGACGACAACCCAGACGGCGACCACAACGATCCCGACCAGCTGGCCGACGATGGTCGCATCGCCGTTCGAGATGACAACTGCAATCGTGCCCCAGATGCCGCACACAAGGTGGGCCGGGATCGCGCCGACGACATCGTCGATCTTGAACTTGTCGAGCAGCGGCACCGTGAGGACAACCAGCACGCCGCCAACGGCGCCGATGAGAACAGAGAGACCCATCGACGGGGCCAGCGGTTCTGCGGTGATCGAGACGAGACCGCCGATCGCGCCGTTGAACACCATCGTTGCATCGACCTTGCCCTTATAGAGGATGGCCGTGAGGATCAGCGCGCCGAGGACACCGCCGACAGCGGCCATGTTGGTGTTGGCGAAGATCTTCGAGACGTTGTTGATGCTCTCAGCCGTGCCGGCCGCAAGCTCGGAGGCGCCATTGAAGCCGAACCAGCCGAACCAGAGGATGAAGGTACCCAGCGCAGCCAGCGGGATGCTGGAGCCGGGCATCGGGTTCACCTGCTTGCCGAAATACTTGCCCTTGCGTGCGCCGATGATGAGGGCGCCGACGAGAGCCGCCCAGCCACCTGTCGAGTGCACGATGGTCGAGCCGGCAAAGTCGGAGAAGCCCCATGTTTCAGAAAGGTAGCCGCCGCCCCAGGTGATGCCGGCGACGACGGGATAGATGAACGCGGTCAGAACCGCAGTGAAGATCAGGAAGGGGAACAGCTTGACCCGCTCTGCCACCGTGCCCGAGACGATCGAGGCACAAGTCGCCACGAATACCATCTGGAAGAACCAGTCAGAGGCCGGGGCATAGCCTGCCTCGTCCTCGATCGAGGTATCGGCAGTGTCCCATGGGCCGGGGGTCGTGCCGATGAAGTCGAACAGGAACGCGCCGGGATAGGCCATGTTGTAGCCGACGACCCAGAACATCAGGCCGGCAACAGCGAACAGCGAGACGTTCTTCGTCACCTGCATCGCGGCGTTCTTGGAGCGCACGAGGCCAGCCTCGAGCATACAGAAGCCGGCCGCCATGAACATGACGATGAGGCCACCGATCAGGAACAGGTAGCTGTTGTCGACATAGGAGCTCGCGCTCCCTGCGACCGCTTCCTCAAGCGCGGCGAGGCGCTCGGCGATATCGCCTTCCTGTGCATACGCCATGCCCATCGTGAGCAGTGACAGCGGTGCTAGCATGGCCCCGCGGATCCATCGTCCAGTCAATCGGCCCATTGGCCCCTCCATGTTACTTGCGTTCTCGACACGCAGAGCCCGGGACCCCCCGCGCTCTCCCACGGCGATATGATTGCCTCTGCCCGGAAAAGTCGCACTCGACGCAGCGGCGCTCCCGCAAACCCGCGCCCGCTGACCAAATGTTAAGCATGGTTGCGGCCAATCGCCCAAAGGCTCGCCAGTGCTGGACCTTCTGAGGCCCCGGGGCTACCTCAGACACATGTCTGAAACCGAGGCCTCGCCCCCTGAAAGACACTCCGGCAGCCCGGCACTCGAGGCCTGCCTTGTAATCGCCGGGGCAGGCCCGGTGGGCACCGCATTGGCCGTTCTAAGCGCAAGGGCCGGTGTGCCCACGGTGCTCATTGATGCGCGGCCGGAAACCGGTGAAGCTGCAGCAGACACGCGGAGTTTCGCGATTGTGCGGGGCAGCTGGCGGCTTCTGGGCCGGGCAGGCGTGCATGATGACCTCGCCGGACTGACCGAACCGCTGAACGTTCTTGAGGCAGTTGATGGCGGCACCCATTGGTTTGGCGCGCCGCAAGCCGCCTTTACCCGGGAAGACCTGCCGGACCCGGAGGGTGAGCCGCTGGGAGAGCTGGTGCCCGCGCGCGCGCTTCAGGCCGCGCTCGACCGGCAGGCAGGGGCCACCGAAGGACTCCTCTGGCTGCGCGGCGCCCGGTTTTCAGGCTGTGAGGCCGGCCCGGCGGGAACGTCGGTCACGCTGGAAGATGGCTGCACGATCCGCGCGGCGCTGGTGGCTGCGTGTGACGGCTTTCATTCGGCTGTCAGGCAAGCGTCCGGCATCCGCACCGAGGGGCGCAGCTATGGCAAGTCGGTGTTCGCGGCGGATGTGAAACTCACCCGCCCGCATGGCGGCATTGCCCGGCAACTGTTCACGCCCGAGGGGCCGTTTGCCACCCTGCCCTTGCCGGACAACCGCGCAAACCTTGCCTGGTATATGAAATCCGGCGCCGCCGAGACGCTGGCGAAGCGGCCGAAGGAAGAGATCGAAGCCGAGCTGAATGCCCGGTTTGCAGAATTTGCCGGGCCGATGGTGCTGGACGGACCGCCGCTGGCCTATCCGCTGGTGCTGCAGATTGCGGAGGACATGATCGGCCCACGTGTCGCCCTGCTAGGAGATGCTGCGCGGCGGATCAACCCGCTGGCAGGCCAGGGCCTGAACCTTGGCTTCAAGGATGCGGCCGCGTTGATCGATGTGATCCTCGAGGCGCGGGAAACGGGCCTCGACCCCGGGAGCGAGACCGTGCTGGCGCGTTACCGCGAATGGCGGCGCTTTGATGCGGCGGCAACGGCGCTGTTCATGGACGCGCTCGACCGGGCCTTCTCGAACGACAACATTCTCTTGAAGCCGGCGCGCGCGCTTGCGATGGCGGCGGCAAGCCGGATTGCGCCGCTGCGCCAGATGCTGGCCCGGCAGGCGAGCGCCGACCAGGACCATCTGCCGAGCCTGATGCGTTAATCCCCGACCGTCAGGGAGCGGAGTATATTCCAGGTGTAGAGGCCGCTGGAATGGCCGTCGGAGAAGAAGAGGCGCAACGCATAGCGCCCGACCGGTTCGGCCTTCAGGATACGGATGTCTTCGGGCACGGTTGGCGGGGGCGGTTTCGGGCCGCTGCCATGACCCTGAACCTCAGCTGACGGACTTTCGAGGCGCAGCGTGCGATAGGACACGCGCCCGGAGGCGCCATCATCGAACTCGGCGAGGAGCTCCTGCGCGCCGGCGCGGAAGGTGAGACGCGTGGGCCAGGACTGCCGGCTCATGGCGCGCCAGCCCCGTCATCTGTCTTCGGAGTATCCGGAGGGGCATCTTCGGGCGCTTCGAGATCGCGGGCCTCTTCCGGCAGCATCACCGGAATGCCACCGCGAATGGTGTAGGCGAGACCGGCGGATTTCGACACAAGTTCGCTCCGTATACGGTCATAGGCGAGCGGCTTGCGCGTATGCGGGCAAATCAGGATTTCGAGGAGGCGCGGATCCACCCCTGCCGGGGGCAGGACCGGATCATCGGTGTCGCGTGCGTCTGCAGCCATCAGGCCTGCCTCCCCTACTGGACCGGGCCGGGGCCGCCGGGGGCAGCGCCGAACTCGAGAAGGGTCGTCAGCGCAGAGGCGCGCGCGGCAAGGTCCGGCGCTTCCAGCAGCGCCTGTTTTTCCGCCGGCGTAAACGGGCAGCCGGTCGCGAGGGCGTGGACGATGGTTTCAAGGCCGGCATCTTCCATGGCCGACCAGTCCGCCTCCAGACGGTTCTGGGTCGCATAGTCGCGGAAGGCGCGGATAAGCGCGCGGCGCTCGCCCTCTGGGCCGTCCGCAGGCGGATCAAGGTCGCCGGCATAGGCCGACCAGTTCGGCACTACCTGCCGGTAGGGCGTGGTGACATCGAGTTCCCGGGCGGCCGCGAAGCGGCAAATGCCGGTGAGGGTGATGATGTATCGGCCATCCGGGGTTTCGGCATAGCTGGTGATGCGGCCGGCGCAGCCGACATCGGCGAGTTCCGGCGCATGGCGCGGGCCACCGAAGGACTGGACCATGCCGATCAGCCGGTGGCCGCGCATCGCATCATCGATCATGTTGAGATAGCGCGGCTCGAAAATGTTGAGCGGCAGCTGCCAGCGGGGGAAGACCAGCGCGCCGGGCAGCGGGAACACGGCCAGCGCATCGGCCGGAAGGTCGGATGTCTTGCGGTACTGCGCCATGGCGGTCCTCCCTTCCCCGGCCTGCCCCGGCGCGGGGGCGGTGCGGTTTGGTGTCAGGCGAACATCAGCGAGGCGAGCCGGCGGCGGCCCTCTATGGTGACCGGATCGGTGGCACCTGCGGCTTCGAAGACCTGCAGGAGTTTCTCCTTTGCCTTGCCGCCTTCCCAGTCGAGCTTGGCGCCGAGGATGATCAGCAGATGATCCGCAGCCGGACCATAGCGGCCAGCGGCGGCATATTGCTCGGCCAGCTCGTAGCGTTTGGCGTGATCGTCGGGGGCGGCGCTGACAGCGGCGAGGGCTTCATCGAGCGCGCTCGGCGGAGCGGCATCGGCCATCATGGCGATGGCGGTGCGCACGCCCTTGATGGCGGAGTCGTTCTTCTTGTCCTCGGGCACCATGGCGAGGGTCGCCTCGGCGCGTTCCTTGTCGCCATTGGCGAGGTAGCAGCGGGCGAGGCCGGCAATCGCGGCGAGGTTTTCCGGGTCTTCCTGGATGATCGCGGCATAGATCTCTGCAGCGAGGGCGATGTCACCGGCCTGGCTGGCGGCTTCGGCCTGGGCGAGGGCTTCGGCGATCACCTCGGCGCTGTCGGTGCCGGTCAGCAGTTTCTCGACAAAGGATTTGACCTGGCTTTCGGGCAGCGCGCCGAGGAAGCCATCGACCGGCCGGCCCTTGTCGAAGGCATAGACGGCCGGGATGGAGCGCACGCCGAGCTGGCTGGCATAGGCCTGGTGTTCCTCGGTATTGATCTTGACGAGCTTGACCGCGCCTTTCTTGGCCTCGACCGTGCGCTCGAGGATGGGGCCAAGCGTGCGGCACGGGCCGCACCAGGGCGCCCAGAAATCGACGATAACCGGCTGTGTCATCGAGGCTTCGACGACATCGGCCATGAAATCCTTGTCCGTGCTGTCTTTGGTATGCTGGAGGCCGGCGGTGCTCATGTCAGACGTGTCCCTGAATTTCCTTGCCCGAAGATGGGGCGCGAGGCCTGTGAGCGCAAGCCGGTTTGCCGGGACGGTCGTAGCCGCCGCCACATGAAAATCCGCTAACAGCCCTGTTTAGGCCCGGTTCAGCCGCCTAAGTGTAGCGCTGACACGTCTGGTCATAAGGAGGCCAACGAACATGATGAATCTTATCGCTCCGATGGCGGCAGCCGCCGCGCTCTTCGCCGGCGTCCCGATGCTGCCGGCCCTGCAACAGACGGCCGCTGTCCCGGTGGCTGCCTCCCCGGTTGCCGCAGCCCAGCTGAGCGGTGCGGAGCGCGCCCGGATGCTGACCGAGGCCGCTTCGGCGCTGAGCGCCGTGCGCACCGCGCGCGGCAAGTTCGAGCAATACTCGCCGGACGGATCCTATTCCACGGGCCAGTTCGCGATTTCGCGGCCTGGCCGGGTGCGGTTCGACTATGACGACCCTGTGCCGCTGCTGCTGGTCAGCGACGGGACGACGGTTGCGCTGCAGGACCTCGACCTCGAGACGACCGACCGGGTGCCGCTGGCCTCGACGCCGCTGTCGATCCTCCTGTCCGACCGGATCGATTTCGAGCGGCAGGCGGAAGTGACCGATGTGCGGGTCAATGGCGACCAGCTGAACATCACCGTGCGCGACCGCGCCGGCGAGATGGACGGCACGCTGACCCTTGTGCTGGCGGCGGGCGACAAATCGCTGATCGGCTGGCGCACGGTGGACGGCAATGGCGGGCGCACGTCTGTGATGCTGAACGGGGTGGAGACGGGCATCCGCCTCAATCCGCGCCTGTTCATCCTGCGGGACCTGGACAATCGCTGAGGCGCGCCGGGTACGGGTATTGGGCCGGAGGTATGCAATTACGTCGAGTTAACTTGCTGAATCCGGCCCGGCGTGACATAAATGCCACTATCGATGGGACAGAAACCTCGCGCAGCATCGACCCCCCGCTGTGAACCCACTGCCCGATCGAACCGGATGCCCTGTCGTCCGGAACAAAGATGCGAATTGCCGCGTCCGGCGCGCCCGAACTCCCCGCGTTCGGGCGCGTTGACGTTTGGGGGCAAGCTGCTAGCCAGAGGCATGGCCCCTCCCCTGAAAATCGTCAGCTGGAACATCAACTCGGTGCGCCTGCGTGCGCCCAATGTCGAAACCTTTGTTGCGGCCGAACGGCCCGATGTCGTCTGCCTGCAGGAGACGAAATGCCAGGACGGGGAATTCCCGCTGAAGGCCTTTCGCGAGATGGGCTTGCCGCATGTGGTGATGCGCGGCCAGCGGGGCGGACATGCGGGCGTGGCGATTGCCTCGCGCCTGCCGCTGGAACTGGTCGACATGCCCGACCTCTGCCGGGAGGGACAGGCGCGCACGATTGCCGCGCGGCTGCCGTCTGGGCTTGAGGTGCACAATATTTACCTGCCGGCGGGGGGCGATATTCCGGACCCGGCGGCGAATGAGAAGTTTGCCCACAAGCTCGATTTCCTCGAGCGGCTGGGGCCCGGCTACAAGACGCTGAAAAAGGGGGTGAAACGCATCCTGGTCGGCGATCTCAATGTGGCGCCGCACGAGAATGATGTCTGGTCGCACAAGCAGCTCCTGTCCATCGTCTCGCATACGCCGGAGGAGACCGAGCGGCTGGAGGCCTCCCGCAAGGCCGCCGCCTTCCATGACATTGCGCGCCTCGCCGTGCCGGAGACGCAGAAACTCTATACATGGTGGAGCTACCGCGCAGCGGACTGGGCGGCCTCCAACCGGGGCCGGCGGCTGGACCATATCTGGGCGAACAAGGCGGCGCTGGAGGATGTGAAGGTGGAAAGCTACCGCATCCACCTCGCCTGGCGGGGCGGATGGAAACCATCGGATCATGCGCCGCTGAGTGTTGAGGTGAGCGGTTGACACCGGGGGCGATGGCGCGCACAGCAACTCCGAGCTCATCCTGAGCGAAGTCGAAGGATGGGCCCAGCCGGGCTGTCCCGCGCCCCGGCTCGTCCTTCGACTTCGCTCAGGATGAGCCTTCGGTTATGCGCAGGATGAGCCGCTCAAGAGGGCGGCGCTCAAGGCCGCAGCCGGTAGCCGCCGGCGTCTGTCAGGAGGAGCTGGGCGTTGGAGGGGTCGGGTTCGACCTTCTGGCGGAGGCGGTAGATGTGGGTTTCCAGCGTGTGGGTGGTGACCGCAGCGTTATAGCCCCAGACTTCGGTGAGCAGGGTTTCGCGCGGGACCGGCTTGCCGCCGGCGCGGTAGAGGTATTTCAGGATTTCGGTTTCCTTCTCCGTCAGGCGGATGCGGCGGCCTTCCTTCGTGCGCAGGACCTTGGTGGAGGGGCGGAACTCGTACGGACCGATCTCGAAAGTGGCGTCCTCGGTTTGCTCGAAGGCGCGCAGCTGGGCGCGGACGCGGGCGAGCAGCACCGACACGCTGAACGGCTTGGTGACATAATCATTGGCGCCGGCATCGAGCCCGGTGACGGCATCGGCCTCGCCCTTGCGGCCCGTGAGCATGATGACGGGAATGCGGATGCCCTGCTCGCGCATCCGGCGGGCGACTTCATGGCCGGTGAGGCCGGGCATGTCGACATCAAGGACGACGAGATCGACGCGCTCGGAGGTGAGCCGCGCGAGGGCCTCATTGCCATCGGCGGCGGTGAGGACCACAAAGCCATCACTGAGCTCGAACTGCTCGGCGAGGCTATCGCGAAGGTCTGCCTCATCATCGGCGATGAGAATGAATTTCCGGCCGGTCGTCATGCGCGCCTCATGCTGGCGGAGGGGTTTTCCCACTCTATATATGGGGTGAACCCGCCTTAGGCGAAACCGGCGGGCTGATCCAATAACAGGATCGGGAGGTGGCCCCTGCCAGCGGATTTTACGGCCCATGCCGATGGGCGCCTTGAGGGCGCGGGGATTTCCTGCCGCTGCGCGCTCGGCCGGAGCGGGATTGTGGCGGCCGATGAGAAGCGCGAGGGCGACGGGGCTTCGCCCGCGGGCGACTGGAAGGTGCGCCGCGTCTGGTACCGGGCCGACCGGGGGCCGGCGCCGGAGACGGGACTGCCGGTCATTGCGCTGCGGCCCGAGGATGGCTGGTGCGACGCGCCGGAAGACCCGGAGTATAACCGCAGGGTGCCCCTGCCCTACCGCGCGCGGCATGAACGGATGTGGCGGGAGGACGGGCTCTATGACCTGGTGGTCGAGCTTGGATATAATGACGACCCGCCGGTGCCTGGACGGGGCAGCGCGATTTTCCTGCATGTGGCGCAGGAAGATTATACGCCGACCGAGGGCTGTGTGGCGGTGAGCGCGGAGGACCTGCGGGCCGTGCTGAAGCAGCTCGGCGGGGGCAGCCGGATCCGGATTTTGGGGGGTTAGTGGCCTGCGTTTTTTTAAGGCTCACCCTGAGTGACCCAGTACTCATCCTGAGCGAAGTCGAAGGATGGGCCAAGCAGAGGTGCCCCGCGCCCCGGCTCGTCCTTCGACTTCGCTCAGGATGAGCCTTCTACAGTACATAGGATGGACGCGGATTTGTCAGGACCGCTCGCCGAAGAGCGCGGTGCCGACGCGGACATGGGTGGCGCCGTAGCGGGCGGCGAGGCAGTAGTCTCCGCTCATCCCCATGGAGAGCTGGGCGAGGCCATAATCGCGGGCGATTTTTGCCAGGAGGGCGAAGTGCGGGCCTGCCGGCTCATCGGCCGGGGGGATGCACATGAGGCCCGTGATCTCAAGGCCGGCTTCCTCGCGCGCATGGCGCAGCAGCGCGCCGACGCCCTTGGGCGCAATGCCGGCTTTCTGGGGCTCCTCGCCTGTGTTGACCTGGATCATCAGGCGGGGGCGGCGGCCCACCTTTTCCATGGCGGCGGCGAGGGCGCCTGCCAGTTTTTCCCGGTCGAGCGTCTGGATGACATCGAACAGGCGGACGGCATCTTCCGACTTGTTGGACTGGAGGGGGCCGATGAGGTGGAGTTCGAGATCCGGATACGCTTCGCGGCGGGCCTGCCAGTGGCGCTGGGCTTCCTGGACGCGGTTCTCGCCAAAGACGCGCTGGCCGGCGGCGAGCATCGCCAGAATCGCCTCGTCGGGCTGGGATTTGGAGACGGCGATGAGGACCGGCGCAGGGTCATGCGCCTCGGCAAGTTCTGCGAGCAGCGCGGCGCGCCGATTGGCAAGGGCGTCGTTCAGGCTATCAGTCATAATGATGAGCGAAGAACCCCAAACCGGCGCAAGGCGCAAGGCGGCGCGCGCGGCGCGCGAGGCCGGCCGGCACCTGCCCGCCGGTTTGCCGCCGGCTTTTTTCCTGACAGACCCGGCCCGGACGCCGGACCCGGCGGCGATTGCTGCCGGCCTGCCGCGCGGCTGGGGGGTGATCTACCGGCATTTCGGGGCGCCGGACCAGGAGGCGGCGGCGCTGGAATTGGCAGCGGCCTGCCGGGCGCGGGGCCTGGTGCTGCTGATCGGGGCGGATGCGCGGCTGGCGATGCAGGTTGGCGCGGACGGGGTGCACTGGCCCAGCCGGCTGGCGGGAGCGGCCCGGCGCTGGGCCGGGCGGTTCGGGATGCAGACCGCGAGCGCGCATGGGCGGGCGGAGCTGGCGCGGCTGGCGGGGTTGCCGGTTGAGGCGGCGCTGGTCTCGGCGGTGTTCCCGTCCGCGAGCCCGAGCGCGGGGGCGGCGATGGGCCCGCTGCGGCTGCGGCAGCTCGCGCGGCTGAGCCCGGTGCCGGTCTATGGCCTCGGCGGCGTTAACGCTGACAATGCCCGCCGAATCAGCGGGTTTGCGGGGCTGGCCGCAATCGAGGGATGGCGATGTTTCGGGGGGCAGCCCGCTTCAGAAGCGGAAAGCTGACTTCAGCCGGATGCCGGCTTCGACGTCCGAATTGTCCCAACGGCGGGAGGAGTCCACCTCATCGGTGCCGAAGCGGACTTCGCCGCCGACCGAGAGGCGGGGCGTGATGCGGAAGCTGGCGCCGGCCTGGACTTCCTCGCGCGGCAGGGGCGTTTCGCCGGTGCGCGTCACCTTGTCGAGGCTGAGCTGCCAGCGGGAGTTCTGGCCGATCTGGACCGAGAAATCATGGTTCGGCTCTGCCTGCCATTCGAGGCGGGATTCAGCGGGCCGGCCTTCGGA
>NZ_JBKBXW010000021.1:31276-66493 GCF_046313735.1 Hyphomonas sp. | reverse complement strand
GAGCGCCGCGCCCAGGACGCCGACAAGGAAGCCGAAGCGATCATCGAACAGGCCAAGCGCGACGCCAAGGCGATGCTCGAGGACGCCCGCCGCGACCTCGCCGACAAGATCGCCCGCCGCGAGGCTCAGGCTGAAGCCCGCATCGCGCGCGCCGAAGCCGAGGCCGCCAGCGAAGTGCGCCGCGCCGCTGCCGATGCCGCGACCGCCGCCGCTCGCCGCATCCTCGCCGCCGACACCGGCGCCGACCAGTTCGAAACCGCCGCCCGCGAAATCGAGCGTGCGCTGAGCTGACCCGCCAGACCTGCCAGGCGACCTGAAGGTCCAGACACAAGAAAGCCGCCGGGGATGTCCCCAGCGGCTTTTTTCTTGGCCCGGTACGGCCCGGCGAGGAGGAGCGGGAAACGGGAACGCGCGCTGGCCCTGTTGAGCCTCCCGCGCCGCGTTCCCGCCGCCCCTCGCGCCCCCAGACGGCGGGCTTACCCGCCGCCGGTCTCAGGTGTTTCGGTATCGTCGATAATCATCGGCTGCGTGTCATCAATGATCGGGCCGGGCTCCAGCACCGTCAGCAGCCCGCGCGGCACCGTCCCGGCAGGGCAGACGGCAGCCGGCAGGCGCGCATTGGCGATGGCGCGGCTCTGGACGGCCATGTCGGCCTGCGAGGCAGGCTCGGAGCGGAACACCCAGGCGAGCACCAGCATGCCGACAATCGCCGCAGAGACCCCCGCCATCGTACCCCAGCCTACGCCGAGCTCCTCCAGCGGATTGCGCACCACCTGCGCGCCCGGCATAGGCGCGGGCGCCGGCGGCGGCGCCGGGGATTTGGTGCCATTGGCCTTGAGGGAGGCCGCTGCCAGGGCTGCCGCGCCAATCGCCTCGCGCGCCGGCGCCGGCTTCAGGCCGAGGTCCTTCTCGCGCTTGCGGCGCGCGTCCTGAGAGATCGGGTCATTCGGGTTGGCGGCCATCCAGGCTGCGCGTTTCTCGTCATCCTTGGCGCCGAACTTCATCCATTCCTTGAGGCCCACCCGCCCGTCGCGGCGGCCGAGCTCCTCGACCAGCTGGAAGAAGCCCTCCGGCGCCTTGCGGGAGGTCAGCCCTTCCAGCGCGAAGCGTTTTTCCTGCCGGTAGGGCTCATAGGGGATCGTCCGGTCGAGCGCGGCATGGATCAGCACATCCGCCCGGGAATGGCCAATCGCGGCGGCGGCGCGCACCCAGTCGCTCTTCACCGCCTCGGCCGACCACAGCACCAGCACGGACTGCGAATTGGCCGAGTCGCGCGCATCCTTCGGCTCGAAACTCTCATCGGTATGGGTCTGGTTGAACGAGACCTTGAACTTCAGCGCCCTCAGGCGCCGCGCGATCAGGCGCGCAGTGTCCCGGTCTGCAACACAGGCGACCAGGAAAACATCATGGGTCATTCGACGCTACCTCCGCAGGTACAAGCGGTGCTTCACCATACCGGCTGCGCCATTGCGCGCCAGTGCTGCTGCTGACAAGCGATTTTTGTGCCTGTTTTTCACCGGCGAAAGGGGCTAAGGCGCGCACTTCGGATATTCCTCTGTCCTGGATGAAGGTTAACGCCCCATGGGCTTCAAATGCGGTATCGTCGGGCTGCCGAATGTCGGCAAGTCCACCCTCTTCAATGCTCTCACCCGCACGGCCGCCGCGCAGGCGGCCAACTATCCTTTCTGCACCATCGAGCCGAATGTCGGTGAAGTGGCCGTGCCGGAACCGCGCCTTGCCGAACTGGCCCGCGTCGCCGGCTCGAAGGAGATCATCCCCGCGCGCATGAACTTCGTGGACATCGCCGGCCTCGTTGAAGGCGCGAGCCAGGGCGAAGGCCTCGGCAACAAATTCCTCGCCAATATCCGCGAGACTGATGCCATCATCTATGTGCTGCGCTGCTTCGACAATGACGACATCACCCATGTCCGCGGCACGGTCGATCCCATCGCGGACTTCGAAGTGGTCGAGACCGAGCTGATGCTCGCAGACCTCGAAAGCCTCGAGAAGCGCAAGGCCAACATCGTCAAGAAAGCCAATTCCGGCGACAAGGACGCGAAGGCCCAGGTCGCCCTGATGGACCTTGCCCTCGCCCAGCTGACCGAAGGCAAGCCCGCCCGCCGCGCCGTGGTCCCCGCCGACGATGTGAAGGCGTGGAACATGCTCCAGCTGCTGACCGCCAAGCCGGTCCTCTTCGTCGCCAATGTCGATGAGGCAAGCGCCGCCACCGGCAATGCCTATTCCCAGCGCGTGGAAGAGCGCGCCAAGCAGGAAGGCGCCATCTGCGTGGTCATCTCCGCACAGATCGAGGCCGAGCTTGCGATGCTCGACGATGCCGAGGCCGCCGAATTCCTCGAAACCCTCGGCCTCGAGGAAGCCGGCCTCACCCGCCTCATCCGCGCCGGCTACCAGCTGCTTGGCCTGCAGACCTATTTCACCGCCGGCCCCAAGGAGACCCGCGCCTGGACCATCCGCAAGGGCTGGACCGCGCCGAAAGCCGCCGGGGTCATCCATGGCGATTTCGAGAAGGGCTTCATCCGCGCCGAGACCATCGCCTTCGAGGATTATGTGGCCTGCGGCGGCGAGGCAGGCGCCAAGGATACCGGCAAGATGCGCTCCGAAGGCAAGGAATACATCGTGCAGGACGGCGACGTAATGCTGTTCCGCTTCAACGTCTGAAGCGCTCCCTGCCCTGAAACGCAAAAGGCCGGTCCTGTCAGGGCCCGGCCTTTTTCTATGTCGTCAGCCTCTGAGCCTGCCTCAGGGCGCGCCCTGGAAGCCTGGCGTGTCCTCGACAGGTTTCTTGTTGAGGTCCATGCCCAGCGACAGCACGATCGAGGAGGCAATGAAGATCGAGGAATAGGTCCCGATCACGATGCCCCAGATCAGCGCAAAGCTCATGCCGCGCAGCACCGGCCCGCCGAGGAAGAAGATCGCCAGCAGCGCCAGCAGCGTCGTGCCCGAGGTCAGGATCGTGCGCGTCAGCGTCAGGTTCAGGGCGAGGTTGATGACCTCCCGGTCGGGCATCTTCTTGTATTTGCGGCGTTCCTCCCGCACCCGGTCGAACACCACCACCGTGTCGTTCATCGAATAGCCGATGATGGTCAAGAGCGCCGCGATGGTCGTCAGGTTGAACTCAAGTTGCAGCAGCGCAAACAGGCCCAGCGTGATCAGCACGTCATGGGCCAACGCCGCCACGGCGCCGACCGAGAACTGCCATTCGAACCGGTACCAGATATAGCAGAGCATCAGGATCAGCGCGACGACGAGCGCCGTGATCCCGTCCCGGAACAGCTCGGCGGAGACTTTCGGCCCCACCGTGTCATTTCGCAGGAATTCGATGTCCTGCAGGCCGAACCGCTCCTTCAGGAGGTTCACCGCAAACTCGTTGGTCACCTGCGAGGCGCGCTCGGCCTGGTCCTCCGGCGGCAGGGCCTGGAATTCCTCTCCCAGCAGCGCTGCCGGGGCCTCGCCGAACTTGATCACGACAATCTGGCGCGCATCGGTGCCGACAGCAGAGTTGATGTCGGCATTGAACGGCATCATTGCGCGCACATTCTCGACCGTCACATCATCCTTCAGCTCCAGCTCGATCACGGTGCCGCCGGCAAAATCGACGCCGAAATTCAGGCCGCGCGTCACCAGGAAGAAGACCGAAGCCGTCAGCATGATGATGGACAGCAGCGTGCCCACCGTGCGCAGTGACATGAAATTGAGTTTGGTCTCGGCGGGCCAGAGTTTCATCAGCATGGTCGTCTCCTGCCCGTCAGATCGCCAGCGACTTCGGCCGCGCAGCCTTGACATACATCACCGTCATCCAGCGCGTGACCACGAAGGCCGTGAACACCGAAGTCAGGATGCCGACTCCAAGCGTCACCGCAAACCCCTTCACCGGGCCGGAGCCGAGCACATAGAGGATCGCGGCGGCGATCAGCGTCGTGATGTTGGCGTCAAGAATGGTCGAGAGCGCGCGTTCATAGCCCGCCTGGATGGCCGTCAGCACCGAGCGTCCGGATCGCTGCTCCTCGCGGATACGTTCGAAGACGAGCACGTTGGCGTCCACCGCCATACCGATCGTCAGGATGATGCCCGCAATACCCGGCAGGGTCAGCGTGGCGCCGATGCCGGACAAGGCCCCGAAGATCAGGATGATATTGGCCGAGAGCGAGATGACCGCGAAGGTGCCAATCAAATTGTAGGCAATCAGCATGAACACTGCGACCAGCACGAGCCCGATGACCGAGGCGCGCACGCCGGCATTGATCGAGTCCTGTCCCAGGGTCGGGCTGACAACCCGCTGATCGAGGAATTGCAGCTTCGCCGGCATCTCCCCGGCCGAGATGATGGCCGCAAGATCCTGCGCCTCCTCCATCGTGAAACGGCCCGTGATGCGCACATTGCCGCCAGGTATCGGCTGCTGGATCGTCGGGGCCGACATGATCACATCATCCAGCACGATGGCGAAGCGCTTGCCGGTATTCATCCGCGTCGTGTCAAAGAACTTCCGCGCACCATTGGCGTTCAGGCGGAAATTGATCTGGGGGCGGTTGTATTCGTCATTGCCCTGGCTGGCGCTGGCGATGTCCGAGCCGACGACTTCTGGGATCTCGCGCACCAGCAGCGGCCCGGTCTCCGGCCCCGAGAGCAGCCGGTATCCCGGCTTCACCACGCCGGCCTGCGCCTGGAGGATTTCCAGGTCGCTGTCCTCAACGAGATTGAACGTCATCCGGCCGTCGCGGGTCAGCAGGTCGCGCAGGCGCTGCGGGTCGGGCTCACCCGGCGCTTCCAGCACGATGCGGCTGTTGCCGGACGGCGTCAGCGAAATCTCGGCCACCCCGTCCGGGTCCACCCGGCGGCGCACGATGATCATGGTCTTGCGCAGCGCGTCTTCCATCATCGCCTCTTCCGAAGCTGACGACACGCCAATGGTGATCCGGTCCACGCCCGCGCGCTGGATATCGAACATCCGCCCGCCCGCGAGGCCGCCCTCGATCTGCGGGTTCACCCGCTGCAGGCGCTGCAGGGCCTCTTCCACCGGGAAATTGCCATTCTCGTCCGCCCGCGTCAGGCGCAGGGTCATCACCCGGCCGCGCAGCTGGGTTTCGTGGAAAATCGGCTCACGCTCGGCTGTGCGGGGAAAGGCGGAGCGGACATCGCGCCCGAAAATCTCGAGCTGGCCGTTGATCACTTCCTCCGGCCGGATCTCCATTTCAAGATACACCCCGCCGCGCAGGTCGAGACCCAGATTGACCGGGCTCTTGGGCACGAAGGCCGGCGCGCCGGACATGTTGACGACATTCGGCAGGGCCATCAGCCCGCCCCAGCCGAGCACGAGCAGAATGAGGATGACTTTCCAGGGCGGAAACTGAAGCATGATCGGGCTCTCGGACCGCGGGGCGCGCTAGGGGCGGATCAGTCGTTTGCCGGAACCGGCTCGGCCTTGTTGCGGACCTCTATGACCATCGCCTTGATGACGCGGACGCGCACATTATCCGCCAGGTCCACCGACAGTTCGTTGTCATTGACCTTGTTGACCTTGCCGATCAGGCCGCCGGAGGTGACGATCGTGTCGCCGCGCTTGATGCCATTGACCATTTCAGTGTGCTTCTTGGCGCGCTGCTGCTGCGGGCGGATCAGCAGGAAGTAGAAGATCAGGATCAGCGGCAGGAAGAACAGGATCTGCGTCCAGATGCTGGGGCCGGCCGGGGCGGCCTGTGCCGCGGCCGGCAGGGCGAGGCCAAGGGACAGGGCCGCAAGGGCGAGAAAACGCGCAGACATCAGTGTTATCTCCAGAAATTTCTTAGAAGGCGGCGGCGAGTGCGCCTTGAATCCCCAGCCCTATAGCTGTGCAGGCCCCGATTGGCAAACAAGCCCTGCAGGCGATTCTGACGCATTTCAAAGCACTTGAGACCGCCCCGGCCTCAGCATCGGGGCACGCTGGAACAGGGGCAACCTTGCCGCCTCCCCCTCCGGCCCGCACGTCACCAGTTCCGCCGCCGCGCCCGGCGGCCCCGCCGGGGCCACCAACCGCCCCTGCGGCGCCAGCTGTGCCAGCAGCACTTCCGGCACCGCCTGCACCTGTCCGGCCAGCAGGATGCGGTCATAGGGCGCCCCGTCCAGCCAGCCCTCCAGCCCGTCAGCGTGATGCACCTCGGCTCCCTTGACGCCGAGCCGGGCGAGCCGCCCGCGCGCCTCCTCCACCAGCCGGCCATACCGCTCCACCGCGATCACCGGCCCGGCGAGCCCTGCCAGCAGCGCCGCCATATAGCCCGAACCCGCCCCCACCAGCAGCACCCGTGCCCCGCTGCCGGGCGCGAGCCCCAGCGCCTGCAGCAGCAGTCCCACAAGGCCGGGCCGCAGCATCACCTGCCCGCAGGGGATCGGCAGCACGCCGTCCTCCAGCGCCAGCAGGGCAAGCTCCGGCGCGTCCACGAAATCCGCCCGGCTCACCGTTTCCATCCGCGCCAGCACATGCGCGTCGGTCACGCCCGCCTCGCGCAGCCGCAGCATCATCCGGCCCCGCGCTTCGAGCTGCGCGCTCATCCCGGCCACGCCCCGCGCAGCCGGCTGAGGAAGGCCTCATGCGTCAGGTCCACATGCAGCGGCGAGACCGAGACATAGCCCTCATACACCGCGCGCAAATCCGTGCCTTCATCTGGCCGCGACAGGCGGCTGCGATAGCCGACCCAATAGTAATCATTGCCGCGCAGGTCTTCGCGCCGGTCGGTATGGATGATCGTCTCATCCCGGAATCCCTGCCGCGTGATCTGCACGCCTTTCACGTCGCTGGGTTCCACATCCGGAAAGTTGACGTTCAGCACCACATCATCCGGCCAGCCAATCTCGAGGAGCGGCTTCAGCGTGCGCGCGCCCCAGGCCTTCGCCGTCTCCCAGGGCAGCGAGCCACGCTGGCGGAAATTCTGCGCCTGACTCAGCGCGATCGACGGAATGCCGAGCTGCATCCCGAACATCGCCGCCGCCACTGTGCCCGAAAAGCTCGTATCCTCGGCAATGTTCTGGCCGCGGTTGACGCCCGACAAGACCAGCGCCGGCGTCTCCGGCATCAGATCCTTCGCCGCCAGCAGCACCGCGTCCGACGGCGTGCCCGCCACCGCCCAGCTCTTGGCGCCGACCTTCCTCACCCGCACCGGCTGCGTCAGCGAAATCGCCCGGCTCTTGCCGGACTGCTCCTCCTCCGGCGCGGCGATCCAGATGTCATCGGACAGCTCCCGCGCAATCTCCTCCAGCACAGCCAGGCCGGGCGCGTTGATGCCGTCATCATTGGTCAGCAGAATGCGCATCGGCCCTCACCTCCTATTACTTCGGAGAGGGAACATCCAGTCATCGCAACCCTTCCATATTCCGTATCGTGATCAAAAGCCCCTCCAGTACGCCGTCAAGGTTTTCATCGATCTCGATATTCCACACCCGCCAGACATGCCAGCCCTCGCGCTCGAGGAACGCCGTGCGGCGGCGGTCGTACGCGATCTCATCGGCGCTGCTGTGCGTGGCGCCGTCCACCTCGACAATCAGCTTGAGCTCGAGACACGCAAAGTCGGCGATGCACGGCCCGACCGGAACCTGCCGGCGAAACCTGTAACCCCCCAGCTGCTGCCGCCGGAGCCGGCTCCACAGGATCACCTCGGCCCGGGGCATCGCCTTGCGCAGGGCGCGGGCTTTCTGCAGCGTGGGCTTCTCGCGGTCTCGCAAATTTCCCCCTCCGCCCTGCGGGCACCTCCCCCGCAGGCGGGGGAGGATTGCGCTGCTCTGCCACCTCGCCCTCAACCCTACGCCGAAAGCAGCCACAACACCATTCTCCCCCGTTTACGGGGGCTTCGAGGGAGAAGCGTTTGCACTGCAAACGCCCCGAGAAGGCCCGAAGGGGCGGAGGGGGCTCACTTGGACCTGACCGCCGCTCCCCCTCCGACTGCTTCGCAGCCACCTCCCCCGCTTCGCAGGGGAGGATATCACCACCAAGCCATCAGCATCCCGAACGGTTGAGAAGTCGCAAAACACCATCCTCCCCCGCTTGCGGGGGAGGTGCCCGGAGGGCGGAGGGGGCTCTGCCTAATCGATCCTGTCAACCCCGCCCATATAGGGCACGAGCGCCTTCGGCACCGTAATCGAACCGTCCGCATTCTGATAATTCTCCAGCACCGCCACCAGCGTGCGCCCGACGGCGAGGCCGGAGCCGTTCAGCGTGTGGACAAACTCTGTCTTCGCCTTGGGTTCGGGGCGGTAGCGGGCGTCCATGCGCCTTGCCTGGAAGTCGCCGCAATAGGAGCAGGAGGAGATTTCGCGGTAGGTGTTCTGCGAGGGCAGCCACACCTCAAGGTCATAGGTCTTGCGCGCGCCTGCGCCCATATCGCCGGCACAGAGCAGCATGCGGCGGAAGGGCAGTTCGAGGCGTTTCAGCACTTCCTCCGCACACGACGTCATGCGCTCCAGCTCAGCAAGGCCCTCGGCCTCACCGGCCACGATGGAGACGAGCTCGACCTTGTAGAACTGGTGCTGGCGGATCATGCCCTTCGTATCGCGCCCCGCGCTGCCGGCTTCAGAGCGGAAGCAGGGCGTGTGAGCGGTGAAGCGGAGCGGAAGCTGCGCCGCATCGAGGATCTGTTCACGGATGAGATTGGTGAGGGGTACTTCAGCGGTGGGGATGAGGAATTGCGGTCGATACCCGATTGATCGAAGCTCTGATATTCTATCCTTGAGTCCGCTGACAGCCTCATCGGTCAAAGTTTTGGCATGATCGATTTCGGGAACAATCTCGTCTCGTATAAGGTCTCTGAGTTCAATAATGGGACCTTCTTCTACTTTATGCGATACGATAATGCTCTCGAGCAGATTGAGTGTTGCCGAAGGATGCTGACGCATTTCATCAATCGTTGCTAGCGGCAGTCGCAATATTTTGTCAGCAAACTCTAAAGAGGAAAGCTCGTTGTCGACGCTGAACAAATCCTCCTCAAATTTCGGAAGTTGCCCCGTGCCCATCAGCGCCTGATCGCGCACCAGCAGTGGCACGCTCATCTCCTCATACCCATGCTCCGTTGTCTGAAGGTCGAGCATGAAGTTGGCGAGGGCGCGTTCGAGGCGGGTGAGTTTGCCGCGCAGGGCCACGAACCGCGCGCCGCTCATGCGGGCGGCGGCTTCGAAGTCCATCAGCGGGAACCCGCCCTGCCCTTTCAGGGCTTCGCCGAGATCGGCATGGTCTTTCGGGTCGTTGAGGCGCTTCGGCTCGCCCCAGCGGCTTTTCTCGATATTGCCCTGCTCATCCGCCCCGTCCGGCACTTCGTCCAGCGGCAGGTTGGGCAGGCCCATCAGGATGTCGTCGAGCGCCTTGCGGGCCTTGTCCTCTTCTTCGCCGGCTTCCTCGATGGCAGACTTGGCCTCGGCCACCAGCGCCATCAGGCGCGCAGCTTCCGCCTCGTCCTTCTTCGCTTTCGCCTGGCCGATCAGCTTGGAGTTGGCATTGCGCGCGCTTTCGGCCTCCTGCTTGGCAGAGGTCGCGGCGCGCCATTTGGCGTCCCATTCCCGAATTTCATCAACGACCGAGCCGAGCCCGTCCTTGCGCCGGTTCCAGGCCTTGCGGAAAGCATCAGGGTTTTCGCGGATCGCGCGGATGTCGAACATGGGCGGACTTTGCCTCTGGTGTCAGGGGTTTAGCTGCGGGTTTCCGGCCAAGCGTCTAATCCGCTGCCCCCCTCCTGTCCACAGGGCCGGGCCGCGCCCTCAGGCCCGCGCGCCGGGGCGCTCTCCCGGCTCTGCCGGTGCCTCCGCCTCGCCGGGGCCAGCCTCCTCGGTCAGGCGCACCGGCGCCGCATGAAGCCCCGAGGCAGGCTCGGGCACAGGCTCCGCCGCCGGGCCGGTCTCGCGCGCCGGTTTCGGCCGCTCGCGCCAGGTCACCTCGACCTTGTTCTTGCCCGCATTGGTCACCTCAAGGCCCGGTTCGACCTGCGCGAGGCGGCGCATCATGGCGGCATAATTCTTGTGGCCGAGCCAGGGTTTCACCCCGCCATGATAGGCGGGCACGAATTCCGGCATGCCCGTGAGCGCCTTGATGATACGGGATTTCGACACCGGCTGGTCGGGCAGGCGTTCGGCAATCTCGCGCACGCGCTTGGCCGCTGTGACCAGTTCGGGCGCGACGCCCTCCTGCACGGCCTCGGTCGCATCAAGATCGCGGCGCACCCGGCTCATGAAGGCCGAGCGGCGCTCCTTCACAAGGCTCAGCGCCGGAATGTCCGGCGGCGCCGAGCGCAGGCGATACCATTTGCGCCTTGCCCGCTCATAGCCGAACCCCGCCTTCAGCGCCGCCATGTGGATCACAGCGTCGGCATGCTGGCTGTAGGTTTCGTAGGTCGGGTCGGTTTCTTTGCCGGCGGCAACGACGCGGTGGGTTCCGGCGGTGATCCGGTTCACCAGCGGCACGAAATCGGAATCGGTCGTCAAGAGGATCATCTCGTCGAACTTGCTGCCATTCATCGACAGCTCCATCGCATCCATCGTCATCACGATGTCCGCCGAGCTCTTGCCCGCGCTGATCTTGCGCTTGGCGAGCGCGCGGCAGTTGAAGGCGGTGAAGCCGGCGGCCTCGAAAGGCGGGCGATACATGTCGAACTGGAGGTTCCAGTAGACCCGTTTCTCGACCAGGCGGCGGCGGCGATTGTCCTTGGAAAAGGCGCCATCTTCCAGCCAGAGCAGCCAGTGCGGCAGGCCCGTCACGATGTCCTCGCCGGTCGCTCCGAAGATGTTGTCGAAATCGACAAGCAGGACACTTCTGACGCGCGCCACGGCCGGTAGGCTCCTCGTTTCTCGGGAAGCGGGATGTTCTGTCCGGGGCGCACCGTTCCCCAGCTGGCCGCAAATTGCAACGGCGCGATTGCAGGTCTGGTCTACTCCGCTGCGGCGCTGGCCTCTGCAGCCGCCGCTTTCTTCTCGATCATTTTCACGCAGAGGATGGACAGCTCGTAAAGCAGGTACACCGGAACGGCGAGCAGAACCTGCGAAATCGCATCGGGAGGGGTGAACAATGCGCCGAAAGCGAGGATGCCGACGAGGGCATATTTGCGGCCCTTGCCGAGCCCGGAGGCGGTGACGAGGCCAATCTTGGCCAAGAGGGTCAGGATCACCGGCAGCTGGAAGGACAGGCCGAAGGCCAGCATCAGCGCCATGACGAGCGAGAGGTAATCCCCGACGCGCGGCATCATGCGGATGGTGGTGGTGGCCGCGTCCACCTGCTCCATCGAGACGGTGAAGCGCGCCAGCATCGGCAGCATGATGAAATAGACAAAGGCTGCGCCGAGCGAGAACAGGATCGGCGCGAAGATGAGATAGGGCCAGAAGGCCCCGCGCTCTGACTTGTAAAGGCCCGGCGCGACAAAGGCATAGACCTGCCAGGCGATCACCGGAAAGGCGAGGAAGAGGCCGGCGAACATCGCCAGCTTCAGCTTTGCGAAGAAGAATTCGAGCGGCGCTGTGTAGATGAATTCAAGGCGCGAGCCGCGAATATCCAGCGCGGTGGCATCAAAGGGCGCGACCAGCAAATTGTAGATCTGGTCCGCAAAGAAGAAGGCGCAGATTGTTGCAGCCGCGAGCGCGAGGAGGGATTTGACGAGGCGGCTGCGCAGCTCAATCAGATGGTCGAGCAAGGGCGCGCGGCTCGATTCCACTTCGTCGTCGAGGATTTCGGGCTGCTCGTCCTTCGGCGGGGCGGTGGTCATGACGCCTCCCCTTTGCGCGGCGGGGCGGGCTCGGCCTCCGGTTCAGGCTGCGGCGGCGGAGAAGCAGGCGGCGAGGAGGCGCGCATGACGGCGGAGTTCACGTCCGCCTCATAGGCGGCCAGGTCATCCTGCGCGGATTTGAAGGTGTTCGCGCGGCGAAGGTCCTCGATTTCCTTCTTGAGCTCGTCGAGCTCGCTCTGGCGGGCAATGTCATCGAACGCCGACTGGAATTCGCGGGCCATCTGCCGGCCTTTGCCGACGAACTGGCCGATCTTGCGCATCATCATGGGCAAGTCCTTCGGGCCGATGATGATCAGCGCCGCAAGGCCGAGCAGCAAGAGTTCGGAAAACCCGATTCCGGGCAGCATGGCGATGCGCCCTCCGTATCAGACCGTCAGGACGCCGACTTCGACTCGTCCTTCTTGGGCGTGATGTCGACCATGTCGTCCTTGGCGACGGGCTTGGCCTCTTCATCCTTCAGCCCCTTGCGGAAGGCGCCGATGCCCTTGGCCATGTCACCCATGATCGAGGAAATCCGCCCCCGCCCGCCAAACAGCAGGAGGGCGACGACCACCACGATCAGCAACTGAATCCAGCTTGGCGCCATGAACGCGACTCCCGTACAGCTCAGGTGAATATAGCCCCCGGCTCCTGCTGGAACAATGGGCGGAAGCTGCTATTGGGGTGCCCATGCGGATCGCCACCTGGAATGTCAACTCGGTCAAGGCGCGCCTGCCCACGGTTCTGGCGGTGCTGGAGGCCATCGAAGCGGATGTTGTCTGCCTTCAGGAACTGAAGTGCGAGACGGACGCTTTCCCGTATCTGGAGATCGAGGAACAGGGCTGGACCTGCGCGGTGCATGGCCAGAAGACCTATAACGGGGTCGCGATCCTGTCGAAATTTCCGCTGGAAGACGTGGTGAAGGGCCTGCCGACGCTGGCCGATGACCAGTCGCGCTATATCGAGGCGACAGTGATGGCCGAGCGCCCCGTGCGGGTCGGGGGGATCTACCTGCCCAACGGCAATCCCGCGCCCGGCGAGAAATATGACTACAAGCTGGAATGGACCGCCGCGCTGGAAGACCATGCCCGCGCGCTGCTGGCGGCGGAGGAGCCGTTCGTGCTGTGCGGCGATTACAATGCGATCCCCGGCCCCGAGGATTGCTGGGACGATACGGTGTGGAACACCGACGCCCTCGGCCAGCCGGAGACGCGGGCGGCCTGGCGGCGGCTGAAGTATCTGGGCCTGACCGACGCCTTCGCGGCCTGTGACGGGCGGGCGCACCAGTATACCTTCTGGGATTATCAGGCCGGGGCGTTCCAGAAGGATCATGGCATCCGCATCGACCACCTCCTCGCCTGCCCCCGCATGACCGACCGGCTGGAGGGTTGCGAGATCTACCGCAAGGCCAGGGCGCTGGAGAAACCGTCCGACCATGTGCCGGTGATCGGGGTGTTCGGGGATTAGGCCCCCTCCGCCCCTTCGGGGCACCTCCCCCGTAAACGGGGGAGGATGGTGTTGCACTTCGCTCAAGGCGGCGCGCTTATCCTCCCCAGCAAATCGGAGGAGGTGGATCGCGCGTCAGCGCGAGACGGAGGGGGGAATGGCTCTCAGGACGTATCCGGCAGCGTGAAGAGGTTGCGGGCTTCTGCGTTCAGAGTCGTCAGGAGCGGGCGGGATTCTTGTGGCAGGGCTGTGAGGCCGGGGATGTGGTCGAAGCGGGGGATGGGGAGCGGTTTGCGGGTGGCGGCGGCCTTCAGGGTGCGGCGGAGCCAGCGTCTTGCCTCGCGCACGGGATTGGCGGCGGCGGCATCGAGGGCTTCGAGGCGGCGGGCGAGCCGGGCGGCGGTGCGGGCCGGGTCGTAGGGCGTGGCGGCAGAACCGGGCTTTGGGGCTGGAGCAGCAGCCCCTGCGCGGGGCCGGGCTTCACGCATGCGGAAGCTGGGGCGGCGGGGTGCGCGGGCGTCTGCGGAGGGGATGGCCGGGTGAGAGGGCGGTGTCCGGGCGGCGGGGCGCGATGGTGCGGAAAGTGTGCGGGCGATGAGCAGGATGGCGCGGCGCAGGGCGGCTTCTGCCGGAAGGATCGCAGTGCGCAGGGCCGCGTTCAGGGCCTCCTTCGTGCGCGCGCCGCCGAGCAGGCGGGAGGCCTCAGCGATCAGGCCGAGGATGAGCCCGCGCGCCTGCCCGAGCAGCCGGTCGAGGGCGTCGGGGTCTTCATGCAGGGGGCGGCGCGGTGTCATGGCGCGCAGTATACGCCCGGCGCCGAGGGGGTCGGACAAGTTTTTTGCGATTCGTGAGTTATCAGGGGGTTAGGCGAAAAAAGTGTTGGATAAGCCCCTCGCCTTCCGGCCTCTGACCGGTCAGCGCGGACAGGGCGGAAGGCCGCTGCCGCCGGCGAGTTCATCGCCCAGCGCGTCGCACGGCTCGCCGACCTCCGCGGTGCCCTGCGGCGAGCCGCCATAGCCGCCGAACAGCTGGTCATTGGTGTCGCGCGCGACATAGGCAATGCCGGTGCCGACGGCCTGGATGTCGCGGCCGACGCCTTCGACCGTGTGGCAGCCGGTGAGGAGGAACGCGCCGCCGGCGGCCAGCGGCATCATCATGGACAGTCTCATGGGGCGGCCTCCTTCCACTCGTTCCGGCAGCATTCTATGCCTCTGCAGATAAGCCCGGAACGGGGCGATTCCAGCCTTTCCTGCACGCTTTTCGAGGAGCCCCTGCCCGATGTCGCCCTATGTGCTGCCGATTGTTCTGCTGTCGGTGTCGAACCTGTTCATGACACTCGCCTGGTATGGCCATCTGAAGTTCAAGGCGGCGCCGCTGCTGCTGGTGATCTTTGCCAGCTGGGGGATTGCGCTGTTCGAGTATTTCTTCGCCGTGCCGGCCAACCGGTGGGGCCATGCGGTCTATTCGGCGGCCGAGCTGAAGACGATCCAGGAGGTGATTACCCTGATCGTGTTTGCGGGCTTTTCCGTGTGGGTGCTTAAGGAGCCGCTCGGCTGGAACCATGCGGTGGGGTTCGGCCTGATCGCGCTGGGCGCCTGGTTCATCTTCCAAGGCAAATGAGAACCGCCCGGCCGCGGCCAAACGCGGGCCGGGCGGGCTGGACTGCTTACTTGGTCAGTTCTTCGCGGGTGTCGCGGGCGACTTCTTCAACCGCCTGGCCACCGGCCTTCACATCCTTGCCGATACCTTCGATCGTATTGCAGGCGGCGAGCATCGGCAGAGCCACCGCGACCGTCATTGCAGCGAGAACTTTCTTCATGCGATCAATCTCCTGTGCTGATGCGTGCACAGATGGCGCAGGCCGGGAGCCCGGACAACCCGGATTCGCATTTCAGGCCGGCCAGTGTTGCCCAAAAGCCGCATTGTGTGGCGCGGCGTCTACACGGTTTCCTTGCCCCCCGACTCCCTGCTAAAGAGCCCACATTGCTGCAGAAGAGCGCGCCATGAAATCCGCTGTGATTGTTTTTCCCGGTTCCAATTGTGACCGCGATGCGCAGGTTGCGCTTGCGAAAATGACCGGCAAGGCCCCAGCCATGGTCTGGCACAAGGATGGGGAAATCCCGGCGGGGACGGACCTCGTGCTGGTGCCGGGCGGGTTTTCGTATGGGGATTACCTGCGCTGCGGGGCGATGGCGGGCAATTCGCCGGTGATCTCGCAGCTGAAGGACCATGCGGCGCGCGGCGGCTATGTGCTGGGCATCTGCAATGGCTTCCAGATCCTGACGGAGACCGGCCTGCTGCCCGGCGCGCTGATGCGCAATGCCTCGCTGCACTTTGTCTGCCGGCCGCAGAAGCTGACGGTGGAGAGCGCGAATACGGCGTTCACGAGCGCCTATGCCTCGCGCGAGGTGGTGATCCCGATTGCGCATCATGATGGCAATTACTTTGCTGATGATACGACGCTGGACCGGCTGGAGGGCGAAGGCCGGATCGCGTTTCGCTATGCCAAGGGCGAGAACCCGAACGGGGCCTCGCGGGATATTGCGGGCATCCTGTCTGATAATGGAAGGGTGCTGGGCATGATGCCTCATCCTGAGCGCGCGATTGGCGGCCATGAAGGCGGCGCCGATGGGGCGGGCCTGTTCCAGAGCCTGATGGCAGCAGCCTGATGGCGGGGCGGGCAAGCCAGAGCGAGCTGATCCGCCGCCTGCCCAAGGCTGAGCTTCACCTGCATATCGAAGGCAGCTTCGAGCCGGAGCTGATGATGGCGCTGGCCGAGCGCAACCGCATCACCCTGCCCTTCAGGACGCTGGAGGATGCGCGGGCGGCCTATAATTTCTCGAACCTGCAGGAATTCCTCGACCTCTATTATCAGGGGATGCAGGTGCTGCGCACCGAGGAGGATTTCTTCGACCTGACCTGGGCGTACCTGCAGCGCGCCGCGGCGGACAATGTGCGCCATGTCGAGATGTTCTATGACCCGCAGGCGCATACGGAGCGGGGTGTGCCGTTTGACGTGGTGACCGATGGGATTCTCGCCGCGATCAAGAAGGGCGAGCGCGAGCTGGGCGTGACCGGTTACCTGATCATGAGCTTCCTGCGGCATCTGTCGGAACAGGACGGGTTTGACCTTCTGGTGGAGTCCGAGCGCTGGCATGACCGGTTTGTGGGCGTGGGGCTTGATTCCTCCGAGGTCGGGCATCCGCCCTTGAAGTTCGAGCGGCTCTACCAGCGCTGCCGGGAAATGGGGTTCAAGCTGTGTATGCACGCTGGCGAGGAGGGCCCGCCTGCCTATGTGCGCGAGGCGCTGCTGGATATCGGGGTGGACCGGATCGATCATGGAAACCGGTCGATGGAAGACCCGGCGCTGATCGAGATCCTGAGGGATACCCAGACGCCGCTGACGAATTGCCCGCTCTCGAACCTGTCGCTGTGCGTGATTGATGATTTGAAGAAAAGCCCGGTGAAGGCGCAGCTGGAGCTGGGGCTTCTGGTGACGGTGAACTCGGATGATCCGGCGTATTTCGGCGGCTATATCGGGCGCAATTACGAGCAGACCGCCGAGGCGCTGGAGCTGTCCGATGCGCAGCTGATCCAGCTGGCGCGCAACAGCTTTACCGGCAGCTTCCTGCAGGAGGCGGAGAAGCAGCGCCACCTGGCCGCGATTGATGCGGCGATTGGCTGAGATAACCACACAAAAAAACAAACGACGGAGGAACCCAAGATGCGCCTGATGCTGAGTGTGATGGCCGGGCTGATGCTCGCTGCCTGTAATCCGGCTACGGAGAATGCCGAACCGGTGGCGGAGGCGCCGGAGGTAGCGGCGCCCGGTTTCGAGCGTGTTGATTATGCCGATATGGACACCTGGCTCTGCCATCCCGGCAAGAGCGCGAACGATGCCTGCGCCGTGGACCTGACTGCGACGGTGATCGAGGAAGACGGCTCCACCCGGCTCGAGGCGTTCGAGGCGGCGGCGGAGCCCGCGTTCGACTGTTTCTATTTTTATCCGACGGTCTCGCTGGACGAGACGCCCAACAGCGACATGAGTCCCGGGCCGGAGGAGCTGAACGTCATCGCCAACCAGTTTGCGCGCTATGGCTTGGCCTGCCGCCTGTATGCGCCGATCTACCGGCAGGCGACGCTGCAGGCGCTGCGCATGGCGGTCCTGACAGGCACATCGACGGCCGATCCCGCCATGATCTGGGCGGATATCACCGACAGCTGGAACCATTATTTAGAGCACGAGAACAATGGCCGGGGCGTGATCCTCGCCGGCCATTCGCAGGGCGCGGGCCTGATCCTGCGGCTGCTGAAGCAGGAGATCATCGGCACCCCGGTTGAGGCGCGGATCATCTCAGCCCACCCCATTGGCACGGTGGCGCATGTTGATCCGGACGGTACGTTCGGGGGGATGCCGGTCTGCGCCGCTGGCAGCGAGACAGGGTGTGTCGTGTCTTTCGTGAGCTTCCGCGCGGACGCCGAACCGCCGGCGGCATCGCGCTTCGGCAAGGTGGCCGAGGATGGCCGCCGGTCGATCTGCGCGAGCCCGCAGCTGCTGGCCGGGCGCGGCAATGCGCTGGACGCCTATATGCCGAGCCGGGGCCTGATTGCCGCCGATGACGGCGCGCCGTTCGATTATGGCGCGGCGGTGGAAACGCCGTTCGTGAAGCTGCCGGGCCTGCTCTCGGGCGAATGCCGCAGCAATGCCACGCATGACTGGCTGGCCATGACGATAAATGCCGGGAATGGTCCGAGGGCGGACGATATTCCGGGCGATGTGATCGTCGCCGGGCAGGTGCTGGCCGACTGGGGCCTGCACCTCATCGATGTGAATATCGCAATGGGCGACCTTGTGGAGCTCGCGCGGATGCAGGCTGCGGCCTGGGAGCGCAATCGCCAGGAGCCCTGAATGAACCGGCTGAGGCGCGTCAGCGAGGAAGACAAACATACCCTTGCCCCTGCGCTGCACATCTGCGGCGGGCATTCGGCTGCCGGCGCCGTGCGGCAAGCGCTGCAGGCGATCACATCGAATCCTGAGGCGCCCATCCTGATCTCAGACATGATCGAGAATGCCGGCCCGCTGGACCTGCTCGACATGCCGGACGAACGGCTGGACTGGTTTGGCGGGATCGGCATGCCGCTTGCCGCATATCTCGGCATGGAGGGAGACGGACAGGTCCTTGAGACCTGGAAATCCTTCTGGGCACGGATCGATGGATGGACCGGGCCGGTGGTGATCTGGACCAGCCGGCGGAATGCGGCGAACTGGTCGTTGCGGCTCGTGCTGGCGCGGCGGATCGATACGGCGCGGCCTGTTCATGTGGTCGATGTGGGCAGGCCGGATGTTGCCGGGACTGTCTGGAGCGATATCGGCGACCTTAGGCCAGACACCTTGATTCTGCACGCGGCGCATATGGAAACCGGGTCTCTCGGGCTGCACCATCACTATGAGCGGCTGATTGCCGGGGGCGGAGCGCTGCGGATTGTTGCGGACGGAAAGATCAGCCCGGCAGGCTTGGAGGGGCTGGACGCCCGCATCCTGTCCGGACTCACGCAGGACTGGACCCGGCTGGTCCGGCACGCGGCCGCGATCCCCGGCGCCTTTTCGGCGGGCGGGTATCGCGACCTGCCTTACCCCTGGCTGCTCTGGCGGCTCAGCGAGCTTGAACGGCTGGGACGGATCGAGCGGCGAGGCGGAGGGTTTGATCCGGCGTTCCGGGAAAACCCGCTGGGCGGCGAAGTCAGGCTGACCGGGAGTTGAGGCTGCGCGTCAGCTGCCGCGGTCTTCTTCGGAGGCGGCGGCCTGGCGCAGGGCGGCGCGGTAGCCGGGCTGGCAGTTGCGGATCACGTCTTTGAGCATCGGGTCGGTCTCGAACACCATGCCGCGTGCGCCGGAGACGATGCGCAGCTCGCCCGCGCCGGAGGCGAGCACGAAGGCGGGCTGGCTGACGGGATCGGTCATGCCGGCGGCGAGATCGGGCGTCTCGTCCGGGCCGGCCGGCAGGCGGGCATTGCCGGCGGAGGTGAACATGTCGATGGCGCCGGCGTTGCTGTCGCTAGTGGCGGATTTCACTTCAAGAATGGTGTCGCCGGTTTCGGTGTCTGCGCTCATGCAGGCGACGGTGAACAGGGCCTCGCCGTCCTCGGAGGTGAAGGTGGCGGTGTCGCGGGCGGCGGTGCGGGCGCGGGTCCAGCTGCCGGTGATGGCCGCGGTTTCGACCACGACCGGCGGGGCGGCCTCTTGCCCGGCCTCATCCTCCATAGTCTGTTCCTCCGTGGGAACCACGTCGAGGGGGCGGGCTTCGTCTGCTTCCTGCGCAAAGGCGGCGCTGGCGAGCAGCGCGGCAGGGATGAGGGCAAAAAACGATGTGCGCATGGATAGGGCTCCTGTCTTCGGTGGCACTTGATAAGGCCAACGCATCAGGTTGCGATCCGTTGCAGCTGCCACAGAATAGCCTTGGAATGGCCCAGATTGGGGGGCGGAGGAGTGAGGTTCGAGCCCCCTCCGTCAGACCGCAGCGCGGTCTGCCACCTCCCCCGCTTCGCAGGGGAGGACAAGGGTGCGTCCAGCCGCTACCCATCCTCCCCCGCCTGCGGGGGAGGTGCCCGAAGGGCGGAGGGGGAAATCAGGAAAACGCGGCGCGCTGGGCCAAGGCTGCGTGGCCGTCGATCATTCGGGTGAGATCGTCTTCGCTGGGGTCGAGGGAGTAGTCGCCCCGTCCGTGGCTGCCGCCGAGGATGAGGCCGGTCTGGCGGGGGAACATGTAGAGGGCGCTGCCGTGGCCCGGCGCGGTGTAGGAATAATTGACCTCCGGCTGTGGCAGGAGGTGGGAGAGCTGGCCGCGAATGGGGATGAGGGTCTCGTCGCCGAAGAGTTTTGCGGCGCCGAGGCCGGTGCAGTTGACGATCGTGCGCTGCGGCAGGGCGAGGACTTCGTCGAGGCTGTCGAAGCGTCGGGCAATGAAGCGGGCGCCGGCGAGCTGGGCGTCCTTCATCAGCTGGTCGAGGTAGTAATCGGGGTCGATCATCAGCGTGTGGTAGCGTTCCTCATACGCAAAGCCGAAACGGGTCTCGCGGGTGAGGATTTCGAGGCCGGGATAGAGGTCGTCGCCGCCGGGAAGCTGGTAACGCGGGTCGCGGACGCGGTTCGAGACTTCCGAATGGCGCACCCAGCTGACGCCGTAGCCGGGGCGGTTGACGAAGGGGAGGAAGCCGCGATGCGCCTCGCGCGTGACCTGCCAGTTGAGGCGAAGGAAGTCTTCGCTGGCGACGCCGCGATCATAGAGGCTGGAGGGCAGCCACAGGGCGCCGGCGATGTTGGAGGTGGTATTCGGGTGCATCACATCGGCATGGACGGTGACGGTGTGGCCGCGCCGGGCGAGGACGAGCGCCGAGGTGAGCCCCATGACGCCGCCGCCGAGGATAGCGATGTCCTCAGCGCCCGTTTCGGCGGCCATCACGGCGGCGCGGTGGCTGGTGCCCCAGGAGAGGGTGACGCCGCAGCCGCCATGGCCGTAATTGTGGATCACGGTCTTCTCGCCGAAGCGCTCGGCCTCCAGCCGGAACCCCTGCGGGCGGAAGGGGCGCAGGCCAACGACCGTGCGGGTGATGCGGTCGCGGCGGGAGTGGACGGGGGCGAAGGGGCGCGCGGCATCGGCGGCGGGCGCGGGCGCTTGCGGCGGCAGGGGCGCGCTGACGCAGGCGGCGGCGAGGCTGGCGGCGCCGAAGCCGGCAAGGGCTGTCCTGCGCGAGATGCGGGTCATGGGCGTCTCCCTGGCTGCCGGACCGGTCTAGCGGGCGCCGGGAAGCACCGCCAGTAGGCGGGCTCAGCCATGTTTGCGGCTGTTTCCCCTTTCCAGCGGGGGGGCGGAAAGGCTAAAGCGCCCCGATTGAAGACTCCCGCGAACCAGCCTAGCGCTGGCGCCAGTTTCACTGACGGGCCACGCCAATGACCGATACCGCCGCTATCCTGAAACACCTGACCGCCGAGCAGGACGAGGCCGCCGGCCTCGAGCATGGCATCAAGGCGGATGAGTGGGAGCGGCTGGTCTCGCGCCTGGGCCGCAAGCCGAACCTTGTGGAGCTCGGCATCTATTCGGTGATGTGGAGCGAGCATTGTTCCTACAAATCCTCGCGGCGGCATCTGTCGAAATTTCCCACCAAGGGCCCGCGCGTAATCCAGGGGCCAGGAGAGAATGCCGGCGTCATTGATATCGGCGATGGCCAGGCGGCGATTTTCAAGATGGAGTCGCACAATCACCCCTCATACATCGAGCCCTATCAGGGCGCGGCGACGGGCGTGGGCGGCATTCTGCGGGATGTGTTCACGATGGGGGCGCGGCCGGTGGCGCTGGTCAATGCGCTGCGCTTTGGCGACCCCAGCCATCCGAAGACGCGGCAGCTGGTGGCCGGTGTGGTTGCCGGGATTGGCGGATACGGGAACTGTGTGGGCGTGCCGACCGTGGCGGGCGAGACGCAGTTTGATGAGGGGTATAACGGCAATATCCTCGTCAACGCGATGGCGGTTGGCCTTGCTGATCAGGACCGGATTTTCTATGCGCGCGGCGCCCTGCCCGGCCTGCCGATCCTCTATGTCGGATCCAAGACCGGGCGCGACGGCATTCATGGCGCGACGATGGCCTCTGCCGAGTTTACCGAGGGCGAGGAAGACAACCGCCCGACCGTGCAGGTGGGTGATCCGTTCACGGAGAAGCTGCTGATCGAGGCGTGCCTTGAGCTGATGGCGACCGATGCCATCCAGTCGATCCAGGATATGGGCGCGGCGGGGCTGACCTCCTCCTCGGTGGAGATGGCGGACAAGGGCGGCGTCGGCATCGAGATGGACCTTGACGCCGTGCCCCAGCGCGAGACGGGCATGACGGCCTATGAGATCATGCTGTCGGAGAGCCAGGAACGTATGCTGATGATCCTGAAGCCCGGCAAGGAAGCCGTGGCCAAGGCGATCTTCGACAAATGGGACCTTGACGCCGAAGTGATCGGCGTGACGACGGAGACCGGCCGGCTGGTGCTGAAACAGTTTGGGAAGGTCGTGTGCGATATTCCGGTGGCGCCGCTGGGCGAGGACGCGCCGAACTATGACCGTCCGTGGACGGAGCCGCCGAAGCGGGCGGCGTTTGATGTTTCGAAACATCCGGCGCCGGCGGATTTTGGCGAGGTTCTGCTGAAGCTGATGTCGAGCCCCGACATGGCGTCGAAACGCTGGGTCTGGGAGCAGTATGACCGGCATGTGATGGGCGATACGCTGGATTCATCGCAATCCGGCGGGGACGCGGCCATCGTGCGCGTGCATGGCACCAACAAGGGCCTTGCGATCTGTTCGGACTGCAATCCGCATTATGTGTCCGCTGACCCTTATGAGGGCGGCAAGCAGGCAGTGGCCGAAGCCTATCGCAATCTTTCTGCGGTTGGCGCCGAGCCGATTGCGATCACGGACAATCTCAATTTCGGCAATCCGGAAAAGCCCCATACGATGGGCTATATCGTCAAGGCCATCGAAGGCATGGCGGAAGCCTGCCGTGTGCTGAACTTCCCCGTCGTGTCGGGCAATGTGAGCCTTTACAATGAGACCGATGGCAAGGCCATTCCGCCGACGCCGGTTGTGGGCGGGGTGGGCCTGATTGCGGACCTTTCGAAGACGGCGACACTGAAGGGCGCGGCGGACGGCGATGTGCTGATCCTTGTGGGCGAGACGGCGGGGCATCTCGGCGCCTCGCTCTATGCGCGCAAATGGCTGGGCCTCAAAGGGGATGAGCTGGGCCCGCCGCCGCCGGTGGACCTTGAGACCGAGGCGGACAATGCAGAGTTTATCCGTGAACTGATTGCGGACGGGCTGGTCACGGCCGTGCATGATGTGAGCGATGGCGGGGTGGCCTGCGCGGCGGCCGAGATGGCGCTGGCGGGCGCGGTGGGCGTGACGGTGTCGGTGGCCGATATCGGTCCGGAGGAGAGCCGGCCGACCGACCTCTTCTGCGAGGCGCAGGCGCGCTACCTGCTGGCGGCAAAGCCGGAGCATCAGGCCGAGATCGTGCGGCGCGGGAATGCGGCCCGCATCAATGCCGGCTGGTGCGGCGCGTTTGGCGGGGCGGCTGTGCGCTTCGTACAGGAACCGGCCGGCGGCAAGGTAATCGGCGAGGTGCGCCTGGCGGACCTGCGCGCGGCGCATGAGGGCTGGCTGCCGGGCTATATGGGCGGGGTGGGCTGAGGGGCGTTCACGCTTGCTTCAGGCAACATTTGGCGGGGTCACCCGAATAATCGGGAGATAACGATGCGCCACATTGCAAGACTGATGATAGCGAGCGCCCTATCCTGCCTGTTCAACGCGGCACAGGCGACCCCCATCAACGAGCGTTATGTGATGGAGTTTCGTCTGGAGCCGGACGAACGCCGCGTAGTGTTCCTGGCCGATGACTCTTCGGCTGCCGCTGGCCAGTTGCCGACCCTGCGCATCTGTTACATGGCGTCGGGCACGATTCCGGCGGCAGAAGCGCTGATGGTGCGCATGGGAGTCCGAAC
Organism: Hyphomonas sp.; assembly: GCF_046313735.1. GTDB lineage: Bacteria > Pseudomonadota > Alphaproteobacteria > Caulobacterales > Hyphomonadaceae > Hyphomonas. The sequence goes on along the minus strand of NZ_JBKBXW010000021.1, from coordinate 42,791 downwards.
GCAGCGCCTGCGGCCCGGCGAATGCGGTTTTTTCACAGGCGGGAACATCGAGACATCGGTGCCAAGCGGCGACGGACGCGTGCTGGTTTCGGTGGCGCTCCTAAGGTAGCGGGAAAAAGCCGCGCAATCTGCGCCAGAATCCCCTATATGCAGGGGCATGAGCTTTCCAGACAGACAGACCGTCCTTGATTTCCTGAAGGAAAATCCGGGCGCCACGACCAAGGCCGAAATTGCCCGGGGCCTCAAAGTGAAGGGCCATGAGCGCGCGATCCTGCGCGATATCCTCAAGGAATTAGAAGAAGAAGGGAAGCTGGAGCGGACCGGCAAGCGCAGTTTTGCGCAGGCCGACCGGCCGCCGCCTTCGGGGCTGGTCGAGTTTACGCGCGTCACCAAGGATGGCGACCTGATCGGCCAGTGTGTGGGCGATGGGGGGCTGTTCGGGCCGGAGCTGATCTATGGCGGGCCTTCGGGCAAGAACCGCAGCCGCGCGCCGGCGAAGGGCGACCGGGCCGTCTGCAAGATCAGCGGGCGCGAGGGCGGGGAATGGCGCGCCTATGTGATCACGCTGCTGGAGAAGCGCGTCAGCGAGCGGATCGTGGGCGTGTATGAGCACGGGCCGCGCGGCGGGCGCGTGATCCCCGCGAGCCGCAAGGAACGCCGTGAACTGATCATCCAGGAAGCCGACCGCAAGGGCGCCAAGGATGGCGACCTTGTTCTGGCCGAACCCAAGCCCCAGGGCAAGCGCCAGTATGGCCCGCCGCTGGGCGTGGTGAAGGAGATTTTCGGGCATGTGAATGATCCGCGCTCGGCCAGCCTGATCGCGATTTATGCCCATGACATTCCGGTGGACTTTCCCGAGGCCGTGCTGAAGGAGGCGCGGGAAAAGCAGCCTGCGGATGTTCCGAGGACGGATTTGCGGGATGTGCCCCTCATCACCATCGACCCGGTGGATGCCCGCGACCATGATGATGCGGTGTGGGCTGAAGCGATGGACGACGGTGGCTGGAAGGTCATCGTCGCGATTGCCGATGTGGCGGCCTATGTGACCGAAGGCTCGGCGCTGGACAAGGAGGCAGAGAAGCGCGGCAACTCCACCTACTTCCCTGACCGGGTTGTGCCGATGCTGCCGTTTGAACTCTCGGCGGACGCGTGCTCGCTGCGCGAGGGGGAAGACCGGCCCTGCATGGCGGTGGAGATGATCTTCTCGAAGGACGGCCACAAGAAGCGGCACCGCTTCCTGCGCGCCACGATGCGCTCGGCGGCGAAGCTCGCCTATGAGGAGGCGCAGGCGGCGATTGATGGCAAGCCCGGCGGCAAGGCGGGCGAATTGCTTGAGACGGTCCTGAAGCCGCTCTGGGGCGCTTATGCGGCAGTCGCCAAGGCGCGCGACCAGAGGAGCCCCCTCGACCTCGACATGCCGGAGCGGCGCATCCAGTTCAATGCAGAGGGCGAGATCACCGGCATCGTGACGAAGGAGCGGCTGGAGGCGCACCGGCTGATCGAGGAGTTCATGATCCAGGCGAATGTCGCCGCCGCCGAGACGCTGGAGGCGAAGAACAGCCCCGTCATGTACCGCGTGCATGATGTGCCCTCGGACACGAAGATTGCGGCGTTTGCAGACTTCCTGCAGACGCTGGACATGAAATGGACGGTGGGGGAACGTCCGCAGACGCACAAGTTCAACCGGCTGCTGGCGGAAATCCGCGGCGGGGATTATGAGGGCATGATCTCGCAGATGGTGCTGCGCACGCAGGCGCAGGCGGTGTATGCGGACGAAAATCTCGGCCATTTCGGGCTGAACCTCGCCAAATATGCGCACTTTACCTCGCCCATCCGGCGGTATGCGGACCTTATTGTGCACCGGGCGCTGATCCGTGCGCATGAGTTCGGGCCGGACGGATTGTCGGAGCGCACAGCCGCGCGGATGGAAGAGATTGCCTCGCACATCTCGATGACGGAGCGGCGCTCGATGGCGGCAGAGCGGGACGCGACGGACAGGTATCTGGCGATCTTCCTGGCCGACCGTGTGGGCGCGGAGTTCGAGGGGCGGATCACGGGCGTGACGCCGGCGGGGCTGTTCGTGGCGCTGGCCGGCAGCGGGGCGGACGGGTTCGTGCCGATCTCCTCGCTGTCGGATGAATACTGGATCCATGATGCGGCGGCTGTGGCGGTTTATGCGCGCGGCTCGGGCAAGACATTCTCGATGGGGCAGATCGTCCGGGTACGGCTGAGGGAGGTGACACCGCTGCAGGGCGGTATCCTGCTGGAGATGATCTCCGATCCCCTGCCCGCGCCGAAGGGGCGCGCCGCGGCGCGTCAGGCGATCACGCGGGAGAGCGGGCCGCCGCGCGGGCGGGGCGGCGGCGGCGTGGGTGGTCCGCCGCGCCGGGGGAAGCCGAAGTTTGACAAGCGGACGCTTCCGAAGTCTGGGCCCAAGAAAGGCAAGGGGAAACGGAAGTAGCACTGTGGGGCTTCCCCCCTTCCAACCCCTTCGGGGCCACCTCCCCCGCAGGCGGGGGAGGATAAGGGGCAGCGCCCTGACCCGGCGTCAGTGGGGATGGCGGCTTGCAATTGTCGCCTGCGCGACAATGATATGAGCCATGCTGCAAAAAGCGTTCGATAAAGAAGAAGACGGCGATGTCATCATCCGGGGCAAGCCGAGCCCGCGCCCGAAGGATGCGGCGACGCTGATCCTTGTGCGGCGCGACCAGATGCGCCCGCGCGTGCTGATGGGCAAGCGGGCGGGCACCAATTTGTTCATGCCGGACAAATATGTGTTTCCCGGCGGACGGGTCGATCCGCAGGATGGCAAGGCGCTGGCCTGGGCGGAGCTGCAGCCGGATGTGGAGGCGCAGCTGCGGCTGCAATCGCGCCGCCTGCCGCGCGCGATGGCGCTGACGGCGGTGCGCGAGACGTTCGAAGAGACCGGGCTGATCGTCGGGCGAGCGGCAGAAATGCCGGAGGCCTGCCCCGAGGGCTGGGCAGATTTCCACAGGCTGGACGTGGCGCCGGACCTGTCGCCACTGGTGTTCATCGGCCGGGCGGTCACCCCGCCCTACCGGCCCCGGCGGTTTGATGCGCGGTTTTTCATGGCGGAGGCGGAGACGGCGCTGATCGATGAGCGCCCGCCGGTGGACGGGGCGGAGCTGTCGGACCTGCAATGGGTGACGCTGGATGATGCGCTGAAGCTGGACCTGCCATCGGTGACGCGGTTCATGCTGGGCGAGATCGCGGCGCGGCTGGAGCGGCCGGGCGAGGAGCACCGCCCGCCCTTCCTGCGCTGGACCCGCAGCGGACACGCAAACGACCGCCTGTGACCGCTTGACTTCGGGGGCGAGCCTCGTCATTAAGCGCGTTTTCCGGTATCACCCCCTGATCAGAAGGGCCGTCCCATGGCCAAACCCGCCACCATCAAGATCCGCCTCAATTCGACGGCTGATACGGGCTTCTTCTACGTCACGAAGAAGAATCCGCGCACGATGACCGAGAAAATGGTCAAGCGGAAGTATGACCCCGTCGCCAAGAAACATGTCGAGTTCAAGGAAGGCAAGATCAAGTAAGGTCTTGTTCCTTCTAGGAATTGTTTGAAAACCCGCGCTTTGGCGCGGGTTTTTTCGTTTTGGGGCTTAGGATTCCGGCCGGCCTTCGTGGAGTTTCCTGGCGTCGCGGAGTTTGGGGAACAGGAAGGCCGAGAGGCCGGCGACCCCAACTGCAGCGAATCCCCCCGCCACGACGGTAAAGACCGGGCCGGTGATTGCGGCCATGAAGCCGGCGCGGGCTTCGCCGAGCTCGTTGGAGGCGCCGACAAAGATGGAGTTTACCGCGTTGACCCGGCCGCGCACCTCGTCCGGGGTCCAGAGCTGGACCAGGATTTCCCGGATATAGACCGAGACCATATCGAAGCCGCCGATGAACATGAGGGCGAGAATGGACACCCAGGCGAGCGTCGAGGCGCCGAAGACAGCGGTGGCGAGGCCGAACAGGGCGACGGAGACGAGCAGGATCCAGCCGGCATAGTCGCGGATCGGGAAGGCCGTGATCAGCCCCAGAGCGATCAGGGCGCCAACACCGGGCGCTGCGCGCAGGAGGCCGAGGCCAAGTTCGCCGACTTCGAGGATGTCGCGGGCATAGACCGGCATCAGCGCCACCGCTCCGCCGAGGAGGACGGCGAACAGGTCCAGCGTGATGGCGCCGAGGACGATCTTTTCCTTGCGGACATAGCTGAAGCCGCCGAGCAGGCTGGCGAGGGTTGTGGGGGCCTTGTCGAGCTTCTGCTCGGGTTTCGGGATGGTGAGGATCAGGATGCCGGCGAGGGCGAAGAGGCCAGCTGAAGTGCCATAGGCGGCATAGGGCGAGAGGCCGTAGAGCAGCCCGCCGGCGACCGGGCCGGCGATGGAGGCCATCTGCCAGGAGGAGGATATCCAGCCCACGGCATTGGGGAAGACTTCGCGGGGCACGAGGTTGACCGCGAGGCTGGTGGAGGCCGGGCCATAGAAGGCGCGCGCGACGCCGAACAGGGTGAGCACGCTGAGGACGAGGACGGGCAGGAACTGGTCCGTCGAGGCGAGGAACAGGATCATCCCCGCGCAGGCCATCATCAGGAGCACCGCGCAGCCCATGACGAGGCGGCGCCCGATGCGGTCAGCGGCATTGCCGGTGACGACCACGAGGGTCAGCGCGGGCAGGAACTGGACAAGGCCGATCCAGCCGAGGAGGGCCGGGTTGCGCGTCTCGTCATAGATCTGCCAGGCGACCGAGACCGAAAGGATCTGGACCGCGAAGGAGACGGCAAACCGGGAGATGAAATAGCGGCTGTAGGAGGAATAGCGGAAGGCCGCGAAACGGTCTGTCATGAAGGGGCCTTGCGCACGGCGGATCGGCTACGGGCTTTCGGACGCCCTGCCCTGCGTGTCAATCGGGCCGATCTGTCAGGCAGCGATGCTTTCGACGCGGTTGCGGCCGCCGGATTTGGCCTGATAGAGCGCGCTGTCGGCGCGGTTCAGGAGGTCGTCCATCGTATCCTCCGGCCCCTGAAGGGTGGAGACGCCGGCACTGACCGTGACATCGAGCGTGACGCCGGATCCGGGCAGCGAAAAGCCTGCGGCGGCAACGGCGTGGCGGATGCGCTCGGCGGCGGCACGGGCCTTGTCGCCCGGCGTATCGGGCATCACGACGACGAATTCCTCCCCGCCGGTGCGGCAGACGATATCCTTCGGGCGGACATTGGCGAGGAAACGCTGGCCCATCTCCCTCAGCACATCATCGCCGGCGGCATGGCCATAGGTGTCGTTGACGCGCTTGAAATGGTCGATATCGGCCATCATCAGCGACAGGGGCTCGCCGCCGCGAGCGGCGCGGGCCATGAATTGCTGCAGCTGGCCCATCATGTAGCGCCGGTTGTGCAGGCCGGTGAGCTGGTCGATGACGGAGAGCTCGAGGCCCCGGTCGACGCGCTTGCGCAGGATGTCGATATAGCGGGTACGGCGGGTCTGGGTGCGGATACGGGCGGTGAGTTCCTGCCGGTCAACCGGCACGGTGATCATGTCGCTGGCGCCGATTTCGAGGCCCTTGAGGGCAGCAGCGCGGTCATCGGGGTCGCAGACGAGGACGACCGAGATCGAGCGGGTGAGCGGATTCACCTTGAAATGCGCGCAGAGTTTCAAGGGATCGAAGCTGCGGCAGAACAGGGACAGGATCACGACATCGACGCGCTCGGCGGCGAGGTCGCCCATCTCGCCGGCTTCCAGCAGCGTGGTCGCCTTGTGGCCCTGGCTGCGCAGCATGTTGGCGATTCGGGTGGAGGAGCGGGCATCATCATCGACGATGAAGACGCGGGAGGGCCGGTCGATCTCGTCGCGGCTGACTTCCTCCATCGCGCCGGAGCGCATTCCGCTCGCCTCGCGCTGGCGCAGCTCTGAGGCGACGGCATTGTAGCGCATCAGCACGCTGATCCGCGACATCAGCAGGAAATCATCGACCGGCTTGGTCAGGAAATCCTCGGCGCCGGCCTCGAGGCCCTTTACCCGGTCCTCGATCTCGCTGAGGGCGGTGACCATGACCACCGGGATCCAGGAGGTGACGGGATCGGCCTTGAGGCGGCGGCAGACTTCATAGCCATCCATGCCGGGCATCATCACATCGAGCAGGATGATCTCGGGCAGTTCGGCGCGGGCGACCTGAAGGGCCTGCGGGCCGCTGCCGGCGAGGAGCACGGTATGGTATTGCGCTTCCAGCTTGGCTTGCAAAAGCCGCCTGTTGGCTTCGATGTCATCGACGACGAGGATGCGGGCGCTCATGCCGCCGGCTCCTTCGGCATCAGCGCCTCAACGGCGCGGATGAAGGACGCGATCTGTATGGGTTTCGACAGATAGCCCTCGCAGCCGGCTTCGCGCACACGCTGCTCATCAGCGCGCATGGCGAAGGCCGTGACGGCGAGGACGGGGATATAGGCGACCTTGGGGTCGTCTTTCAACCAGCGGGTGATGTCGAGGCCCGACACTTCCGGCAGCTGGATGTCCATGATGATGAGATCGGGCAGTTCCTTGCGCGCAATCTCGACAGCCTTGGCCCCGTCGCGGCACTGGAATGTGGTGAAGCCATAGGCGCCCAGAAGGTCGCAAAAGAGGCGCATGTTGAGGTCATTATCCTCAACCACAAGCACCTTTCCGGACCGCTTCTTGACCATGGATCCCCGTTGGAAAGCCGATTCGCGCGAGGCGAGGATGCGCGACTGCCACCTATACTGCAAAACCTTAACGCCGCTTTACGCCGAGGCCGCGGCGGGATTGCGCCATGCTCCGGGCCATGTCACCTCTGGCGGCCTGATGCCCAGTCTTTGCCGGGATTGCCACCATATGTCCGAGGCGGCGCCGGCCGCCTGCCCGGCCTGCGGGCACACACGGATTGTGACCCATGCCGCGCTGGCGCGCCTCGCGATTGCGCATGTGGACTGTGATGCGTTCTACGCTTCGGTGGAGAAGCGGGACAATCCGGCGCTGCGCAACGTGCCGTTGATTGTCGGCGGCGGGCAACGCGGGGTTGTGACGACCTGCTGCTATATCGCGCGGCTGTATGGCGTGCGCTCGGCCATGCCGATGTTCAAGGCGCTGAAAGCCTGTCCGGAGGCGGTGGTCGTGCCGCCGGACTTCCGGAAGTATCACGAGGCCGCCCGCGCGATCCGGGCCGAGATGGACCGGCTGACGCCGCTGGTGCAGCCGGTGTCGATTGATGAGGCCTATCTGGACCTGACGGGTACCGGGCGGCTGCATGGCCGGCCCCCGGCGGCGAGCCTGGCGGGGCTGGCGAGCGCGGTGGAGCGGGAGGTGGGCGTGACGGTGTCCATTGGCCTGTCGGCCAACAAATTCCTGGCGAAGACGGCGAGCGAGCTGGACAAGCCCCGCGGCTTTGCCGTGATCGCGCCGGAGGAGGCCGAGGCGTTCCTGGCGCCGCGCCCGGTGAGAGAGCTGCACGGGGTGGGCCCGCGCTTTGCCGATTCGCTGATGCGGGACGGGTTCCATACGATCGGCGACCTGCAGGCGGCGGACGCCAAGGACCTGATGCGGCGCTATGGCGAGACCGGCGACTGGCTGAAACGCTGCGCGCATGGGCGCGACAACCGGCCGGTGAGCCCGAACGGCCAGCGCAAGTCGATCTCCAGCGAGACGACCTTCTTCGAAGACATCGCAGACCTGCCGGCGCTGGAGGACCAGCTGTGGCGGCTCAGCGTGAAGACCGCCGACCGGGCGAAGGCGGAGGGCGCCTCGGGCCGGGTGGTGACGCTGAAGCTGAAGACGAGCGCGTTCCAGCCGCTGACGCGGCGCATCTCCCTCTCCCAGCCGGCGCAGCTGGCGCAGGAGATTTTCCGCGCGGTAAGGCCGCTGCTGGCGAAGGAGGTGACGGGGCGGACGGCCTACCGGCTGATCGGGGTGGGGCTTTCGGAGCTGTCGGATTACCGGGCCGATGCCATCGACCTGATCGACCCGAAAGTCGCCAAACGCGCCGCCGCTGAACGCGCCTCCGACAAGGCGCGGGCGAAATTCGGGGCGGGCGCGGTGATGACCGGGCGCGCGGCGAAGCGGGGGCGGAAGGACAAGAGCTAAAGCCCCCTCTCCCTTGGGAGAGGTGGTTGGGGGTGAGGGAGTGAGACGTCATCTATCAAACCTGCATTGAACGAATGATCCGTCAGCAAAGCGAGTCCTTCTTTCGTCGCCCGGGAAATCGCAGTGCGATTTCTGATCCGGGCTACCCCCCTCACCCCTGCCCCTCTCCCCCAAATGGGGGAGAGGGGTTCTGAGGGTGTGCCTTGGGGAAGCGTGTCGCTTCACTTTATCGGCCCCGGGGGATAAGGGGATCGCTCAGCCAGATGGGAGCCTGCTCATGTCCACACCCGAAGCCCGCCTTGAGGCACTTGGCATTGTGTTGCCGGCGCCGATGAAGCCGGTGGCGACCTATGTGCCGTTCGTGATTACCGGGAACATGCTGTTCGTGTCCGGGCAGGTGTCGGCGACGGCGGAGGGGCGCATCCTCGGGCGGCTGGGCGAGGATATGGAACTGTCTGCCGGCCAGCACGCTGCGCGCATCTGCGGCATCAACCTGATTGCCCAGTGCAAGGCGGCTGTGGGTGAGCTGTCGCGTATCCGGCGCGTTGTGAAGCTGGGCGGGTTTGTGAATGCGGCGCCGTCCTTCGTGGATATACCGCAGGTGGTGAATGGCTGCTCCGACCTGATGGTGGAGGTGTTCGGGGCGGAAGTCGGCGCCCATGCGCGCTCGGCGGTCGCCTGCCCGACCCTGCCGCTGGGCGTTGCGGTGGAAGTCGACGGCGTGTTCGAGATCGGCTGAGGCGCACGGGAGATGGCCCTGCCGTTTGCGCTCACCCGTTATGCCTATGCCCATCGCGGCCTATGGACCGAGGGCGGATTGCCGGAGAATTCGCTCGGCGCGTTCAAGGCGGCGGCAGAGGCCGGGCTCGGTATCGAGTTTGACCTGCGCCCTTCGGCCGATGGCGAGGTGATGGCGTTCCATGACCTGGTGCTGGGGCGGATGACGGGCGAGAACGCGCATGTCGAGGCGTGCGGCGCGGCGGCGCTGAAGGCGCTGAAGCTGGCGGGGACAGATGAGACGGTTCCGTCATTCGAGGACCTCTTGTCGCTGTGGCGGCCAGAGCTGCCCCTGCTGGCCGAAATGAAGATCGACGGGGCGACGGATCCGGGCGCCTTTGCCGCGCGGGTGGCAACGATGCTGGCAGACTGGCCGGGGCTGGCGGCGGCGATGAGCTTTTCCGAAGCCGCTGTGCGGGCGCTGCCGGAGGCGATGATGCGCGGGCAGTTGATCGCTCCGGTGTTCCATTCGGGCGAAGCGAATTTCCGGGCGGTGGCAAGCCGCGCGCTGGCGGACGGGATCAGCTATCTCGCCGTGCACCATACGGACCTGGCGATGGCAGCGGAGCTGGTGGGCGGCGCCGACGTGCCGGTAGCGGCCTGGACGGTGCGCAGCGCGGCGGAGCTGGAGGCGGCGCTGCCCTACCGGCCGGCCCTGATTTTCGAGAACTTCGATCCGGCGCTGGCACTCAGGGCCACGGCGCCCTAGATTCACGGGCATGGACGCCGCCCTGCCCCGTATCAGCCTCGCCGCCAGCCTGGCCTCGGTTTCGCCTGCCGACTGGAACCCGGTCGCCAATCCGCCGGGGCTGGCTTACGACCCGTTCGTCAGCTGGGAGTTCCTGGAGGCGATGGAAAGCTCCGGTGCCGCCTCGCGGCGCACGGGGTGGGCTGGACAACACCTGCTCGTGCTCGATGCCGGCGGGCGGCTGCGCGGGGCGATGCCGGTCTGGCTGAAGAGCCATTCGCGGGGCGAATTCGTGTTCGACCAGTCCTGGGCCGAGGCGTGGGAGCGCGCGGGCGGGAGCTATTATCCAAAGCTGCTCTCTGCTGTGCCGTTCACGCCGGTGACCGGGCGGCGGTTGCTGACAGCGCCGGGACCGGATGAGGCGATGATCCGCACAGCGCTGGTGCAGGGCGCGCTAGAGCTGGCGAAACAGACGGGCGTGTCGTCGCTGCATGTGAATTTCATCGAGCCTGAGCTGGCGCCCCTGCTGGAGCGGGAGGGAATGCTGATCCGCACCGACCAGCAGTTTCACTGGGTGAATGCGGGGTATGCCAGCTTTGACGATTTCCTCAGTACGCTGACTTCGGAGAAGCGGAAGAACCTACGCAAGGAGCGCGCAAAGGCGCAAGGCGGGCTGACCTTCCGGCATATCACGGGCGAGGAGATCACCGAGGAACACCTCGATATCTTCTTCGATTTCTACATGGACACCGGCAGCCGCAAATGGGGCTCGCCTTACCTGAACCGCCGGACCTTCTCGATCCTCCGGGAACGGATGGCAAAGGACATCCTGTTTGTGTTCGCCTATGAGGGCGAGACGGCGATTGCCGGGGCGATGAACATGATCGGGTCGGAGACGCTGTATGGCCGCTACTGGGGCTGCATCGACGCCCGCCCGATGCTGCATTTCGAGACGTGTTACTATCAGGCCATCGACTATGCGATTGCACACGGGCTGAAGACGGTGGAGGCCGGGGCGCAGGGCGGGCACAAGCTGGCGCGCGGCTATGGGCCGGTGATGACATACTCCGCCCACTGGATCGCGCATGAAGGCTTCCGCGAGGCGGTGGCCGATTACCTTCGCCGCGAGCGGGCAGCGGTTGACGCGGACATGGCCTTCCTGCACGAGAGGACACCTTTCCGCAAAGACCAGAGTTCGCCATGACCCTTCATGCCTCTTATGACCCCGAGAACATCTTCGCGAAAATCCTGCGCGGGCAGATGCCCTGCGTGAAGGTGTATGAGGACGCCGTGGCGCTGGCCTTCATGGATGTGTTCCCGCAGAGCGAGGGGCATACGCTCGTCGTGCCGAAGGCCGGCATGGCGCGCAATTTCCTCGACATGCCGGGCGACTGGCTGGGGAGCTATATGCTCTGTGTGCAGAAGATTGCGCGCGCAGTGGAAGCCGGGCTGAAACCGGACGGGCTTCGCATCATGCAGTTCAATGGCGCGGCAGCCGGGCAGACGGTGTTCCACCTGCATTTCCACGTCATCCCGGTCTGGGAAGGCCGCGAGCTTGGCCGCCACGGCGCCGGCGCAATGGCGAAGCCGGACGAGCTGGAGCCGGTGGCAGCGAAGATCCGGGCGGCGTTCTGAAGGAAGCCCCTCACCTCCCATTGCTGCGCAATGGGCCTCCCCTCTCCCATTTCATGGGAGAGGGGTCAGTTGTGCCCCCTTAACCCCTCTCCCTCCGGGAGAGGAGGGGCCCGCGCCCGAAGGGCGTGGGAGGTGAGGGCCGCGACCTCTCCGCTCGATCCTAAGCTCGCCGAGTAATCCGTCAGCAAAGTGAGTCATTGTTTCGTCGCCCGGGAAATCGCAATGCGATTTCTGATCCGGGCGAGGCCCCGCCCCCCCCCCCCCCCCGCCCCCCGCGGGGGGGGGGGGGGGGGGGGGGGGGGGGAGCGCACCCGAG
>NZ_JBKBXW010000021.1:0-31266 GCF_046313735.1 Hyphomonas sp. | reverse complement strand
GCCCCTCTCCCCCAAGGGGGAGAGGGGTTCAAGGTCAGGGCGTCAAATCCCCAGCTTGGCTTTCAGGATGTCGTTGACGGCTTGCGGGTTGGCCTTGCCGCCGGAGGCTTTCATGACCTGGCCGACGAACCAGCCCAGCGTCTGGGGCTTGTCCTTCACCTTGGCGACCTGTTCAGGATTGGCGGCGATGATCTCGTCGACCACTTTCTCGATGGCGCCAGTGTCGGTCACCTGTTTGAGGCCGTGTTTCTCGACGATGGCGGCGGCTTCGCCCTCGCCCGCGATCATCCGGGCAAAGACGTCTTTCGCGATCTTGCCGCTGATCGTGCCATCGGAGATGAGGTCGATCAGGCCGCCGAGGGCGGGGGCGGAGACGGGGCTCGCGGAGAGTTCCAGCCCCTCCTTGTTGAGATGGCCGAAGAGTTCCTGCGTCACCCAGTTGGCGGCGAGCTTGGCGTCGCGGCCCTTCGCGACGGCCTCGAAATATTCGGCCTTGTCGAAATCGGAGGTGAGCACGCCTGCGTCATAGCGCGAGAGGCCGTACTCCTTCTCGAAACGGGTGCGTTTCTGGTCGGGCAATTCGGGCAGCGAGGCGCGGATTTCCTCGATCCAGGCCTGCTCGACTTCCAGCGGAAGAAGGTCCGGGTCCGGAAAATAGCGGTAGTCATGCGCGTCTTCCTTGGAGCGCATGGAGCGGGTCTCGCCTTTCACCGGATCGAACAGGCGGGTCTCCTGATCGACCTTGCCGCCGCTTTCGAGAATTTCGATCTGGCGGCGGGCCTCGTATTCGATGGCCTGCTGGATGAAGCGGTAGGAGTTCATGTTCTTGAGCTCGCAGCGCGTGCCGAGATGGCCGAAATCGCCGGTTTCGCGGAACTTCTCATAGTCTCCGGGGCGGCAGACCGAGACGTTCACATCGGCGCGCAAATTGCCCTTCTCCATGTCGCCGTCGCAGGTGCCGAGCGCGATGACGATGGCGCGGAGCTTTTTCACATAGGCGGCGGCCTCGGCGGGCGAGCGTACATCGGGCTTGGAGACGATTTCCATCAGCGCGACGCCGGAACGGTTGAGGTCCACATAGGTGGCGTGCGGGTCCATGTCGTGGATCGACTTGCCGGCGTCCTGTTCGAGGTGCAGGCGCTCGATGCGGCAGGGGAAGGAATAGCCGGGTTTGCCGGGCACTTCCACATCCACATCAATCTCGCCCTCGCCGACAATGGGGTGGGCGAACTGGCTGATCTGGTAGCCCTGCGGCAGGTCCGGATAGAAATAATTCTTCCGGTCGAAGCGGCTCCACGGATTGATCTGCGCCTTCAGGCCGAGGCCAGTGCGGATAGCCTGCTCAACGCAGAAGCGGTTGATGACGGGCAACATGCCGGGCATGGCCGCGTCCACGAGGGAGACGTTGCAATTGGGGTCGGCGCCGAATTCGGTCGAGGCGCCGGAGAAGAGCTTCGCCTTCGAGGCGACCTGGGCATGGATTTCGAGGCCCATGACGACTTCCCAGTCGCCGGTTTCGCCGGTGATGCGGTAGGTGGGGCGTTCGGTCATTCTGCAGTCCTCAGCATGTCTGGGGTGTCCATACCTGCCTTGTCATCGGGGCGGAAGCCGGGAGGCGGCAAAAGTCTGCACTTCCTGGGTAGTTTGGGTGGCCAGTCTGGATGCTGAATCTGGTTCCCGACTTTCGTCGGGATGACAGGGGGGAGAGCGCGTCTCTCGGGCAGAGTGGGGCCAGCGGTCAGATCTTGCCTTCTTCACGGGCGCGGCGGACGCGTTCGGCGCGGGCGGCCATCTTTTCCTTGACCGAGGCGCTGGTGGCGACGCGGGTGGGCTGGGCCGGGGTGTCCGGTTTTTCGGCGGGCGTCTCTTCCGGCTCCGGGGCAAGCTTGCCTTCGGCGATCAGCTGGCGGCGGCGGGCGGCGACGCGGGCTTCGCGCGCCTGCAGCGCCTTGCTCTTGCCGCCGCTGAGGCCGCCGAACAGGCCGGGGGAGAAGCCGGCTGTGCGCACGGGCGCTGCCGTATCGCTTTTGCCCTCCCGCCGCTTGAGGATCATCGTGATGCGCCACGAGACATAGGCGGCCACCAGGATGCAGACGAGCAGCATCGGCTGCATTTCAGGGGCGAGGAGGCTGAGGCCGTACTGGGCGAGCAGCGCCGCCATGAGTATGAGGCACAGGGCGAGCAGCCCCGTAAATATCGCAACAAACCGGATCATGCCCGGAAGATTACCACCAGCGCTCCGGCTTGGCCACAAAGCCAGCTGCATCTTCCAGTGCGCCGCCGACGCGGAAACAGGCCGCCTCGTCCAGCGCGCGGCCGATGACCTGCAGGCCGAGCGGCAGGCCGTTTGCCGAGAGACCGGCGGGCACAGAGATGCCCGGCAGGCCGGCGAGGTTCGCCGTGACGGTGAACACGTCGTTGAGGTACATCTCCACCGGGTCGCCGGACTTCTCCCCGAAGGCAAAGGCGGGCGACGGGCAGGTCGGCGTCAGGATCGCGTCGCATTTCTCGAAGGCGTCGACGAAATCCTGCAGGATGCGGGTGCGCACTTTCTGGGCGCGCAGGTAATAGGCGTCGTAATAGCCGGAGGAGAGCACATAGGTGCCAATCATCAGGCGGCGCTGGACTTCCTTGCCGAAGCCGGTGGCGCGGCTTGCCTCATAGGTGGCGGTGAGGTTGGCGCCGTCGACGCGGGCGCCGTAGCGCATCCCGTCATAGCGGGCGAGGTTGGAGGAGGCCTCGGCGGGGGCGACGATGTAATAGGCGGGCAGCGCGTATTTCGTGTGCGGCAGGGAAATATCGACAATCTCGGCGCCGGCGGCTTTCAGCCAGGCGATGCCCTGCTGCCAGAGGGCGTCGATTTCATCCGACATGCCCTCGACGCGGTATTCGTTCGGAATGCCGATGCGCATTCCCTTGACGCCGGCGGTGACATCGCGGCGCCAGTCCGGCGTTTCGATGTTGAGGGAGGTGGAATCCTTCGGGTCGTGGCTGCACATCGCCTCGAGCAGGATGGCGCTGTCCTCGACGGTCTTGGCGATGGGGCCGGCCTGATCGAGCGAGGAGGCGAAGGCGACCATGCCATAGCGGCTGGCGCGGCCATAGGTGGGCTTGATGCCCACTGTACCCGTAAAGGCGGCGGGCTGGCGGATCGAGCCGCCGGTATCGGAGGCGGTGGCGGCGAGGCAGAGATTGCCGGAGACGGCCGCAGCCGAGCCACCGGAGGAGCCGCCGGGGGTCAGGCCCTGATTGTCGCCCTTGCGGCGCCAGGGGTTGATCGGCGGGCCGAAGCGCGAGGTCTCGTTGGAGGAGCCCATCGCGAACTCGTCCATGTTGAGCTTGCCGAGCATGACGGCGCCTTCATCCCAGAGGTTCTGGGTGACGGTGGACTCATAGGTGGGCGTGAATTCGCCGAGGATGTTGGAACAGGCCGTCGTGCGCACGCCGGCGGTGCAATAGAGGTCCTTGATGCCGAGCGGGGCGCCCTCGAGCTTGCCGCCCTGCCCTTTGGCGAGGCGCGCATCGGAGGCTTTCGCCATCTCCAGCGCCTTTTCGGGCGTCTCGACGATATAGGCGTTGAGCACCCGGGAGGCTTCGATGGCCCTGATAAAGGCGGCGGTGATCTCGACCGCCGAGAACTGCTTCGCCTTCAGCCCGTCGAGCGCGGCGGCGAGGGTCAGGTCGGTCAGGTCGGTCATCGGAGAGACTTCCAGTAAGATGAGGCCATGGCATGAGGCCGGGCCTCCGCTGGAAGCCCGGAAATGAAGCCCTGCCTGCTAGGCCGGTTGCCCTGGAAGTTCAAGTGTCCGTGAGCCCGGTTGCTGCGGCAGCGGGGGCTGTGCATGGTGGATCAGCGCACAACACGCCAAGGAGCCCCGCCATGCTGCGTCCTGCTGCTGCCCTGCTTTCTGCCGCTGTCCTTACTGCCTGCGGAAGCGTGCCCGGCGAGTCCCGCCCGGACGGGATGGAGCGCTATGCCGAGGACCCGCGTCTTGGCGAGCCGGTCGACCGGGTCTGCTTTACCTCCACGATCGACGGGTTCAGCATGAATACCCGCCGCACCGTGGTGCTGCACCGGGGCAGCAAGCGTTACATGGTGGAAGTGTTCGGCGCCTGCCCGGACCTGGAGTATGCCGATGCGATTGGCATGGTTTCGCCCTCGGCCTGCCTGTCGCGGATGGATGCGATCCTGGTGACGCGCACCAGCGGCTCGCCGGGCCCGCGCCCGCAGCGCTGCCAGATCCGCGAGATCCGGGAGTGGAACCCGCGGGCCGAGGCGGAAAATCCGCCGGAGACCTGATGGCGCCGGGCCACCGGGCCGTGCTAGACAATCCGGCATGACCATCCCTCCCGGAGGGGCGCGCGTCGAGGTGAGAACCTCGCCCCTGCATGGACGCGGCCTGTTTGCATCGGTTGATATCCCCGCCGGAGCGCTGATCGGCGCCTATCCGCTGCTGGTGCTGGACCATGAGGATACGGCGGCGGTGAAGGCGACGCGGCTGTATCACTATGTGTTCTATGTCGATGAGCGCGAAGACGGCGCCATGCGGGCGGCGGTGGCGTTCGGCGTGATCTCGATGTGCAATCACAGCGCTGACGCGAACGCCGCCTTCCATGTCGATGCCGGGCGCAGCGAAGTGATCCTCACCGCGCGGCGGTCCATCGCGGCGAGTGAGGAAATCCTGATTGATTATGAGGACTTTGCCGATGTCGCGGTCTGAGGCGGACGCAGCGGAAAGATTGTGCCAGACAGGCATTGGGGCAACAAGCGTCATCTGAAAGCGGCTCACCCGGCCGGCTTGAAAAAAATCCAGGAGGAGGAACCCCATGAGCATCCCTGAAACCGGCCTACAGATCCGCAGCCTTGTGACCGCCGAGGGCAAGCTGGAGCTTTCGCTTGCCGAAGTGGCGGTGCCAGAGCCCGGGCCGGATGATGTGGTCATCCAGGTCGAGGCGACGCCGATCAACCCGTCTGACCTCGGCCTTCTGGTCGGCGGGGCGGACATGAGCACGGCAAAGGCCTCCGGCACGAAGGAGCGCCCGGTGATCACCGCTGACGTGCCGCCGCCCTCGCTGCGCGCCATGGCGGCGCGGCTCGGCCAGTCGATGCCGGTCGGCAATGAGGGCGCTGGCCTTGTGGTGAAGGCGGGCTCCTCCCCCGCGGCGCAGGCGCTGCTGGGCAAGCGGGTGACCGGCCTCGGCGGCGAGATGTATTCGCAATACAGGATGCTGAATGTGGCGCAGGTGATGGAGCTGCCGGCGGGGGCGACCTCGCGCGATGGCGCGTCCTGCTTCGTCAATCCGCTGACGGCGCTGTCCTTCGTCGAGACGATGAAGATGCAGGGCCGGGGCGGCATCGTGCATACGGCGGCGGCCTCCAATCTCGGTCAGATGCTCGTGAAGATCTGCAAGGCGGACGGGGTGCCGCTGGTCAATATCGTGCGCAAGAAGGAACAGGCGGACATCCTGAAAGGTATCGGCGCGACGCATATCGTCGATTCCACCTCGCCCACCTTCATGGAAGACCTGATCACCGCGCTGATGGAGACCGGCGCAACGCTCGGCTTTGATGCCATTGGCGGCGGGCCGCTGGCGGGCCAGTTGCTGATAGCGATGGAAGCAGCGGCAAGCCGGAAGATGAAGGAATACAGCCGCTATGGCTCAGGCCAGGAGACGCAGGTCTATATCTATGGCCGGCTGGACATGTCGCCGACGCTTGTGCCGCCGGGCGTGGGCTTTGCGTGGAACCTGTCGGGCTACCTGCTGACGCCGTTCCTGCAGAAGGCCGGCCCGGAAGTGCGCGCGCGGATGCGCCAGCGCGTGATGGACGAGCTGACGACAACGTTCGCGAGCCACTATACGGCCGAGATCTCGCTGGCCGAAGCGCTCGATCTGGACACGTTGCACGCCTACAACGCGAAGGCGACGGGGACGAAATACCTGATCAATCCGGCGAAGTAGCAGGTCCTGCGGCATCCCGGGCGGGCACAGCCCGATCTGGGATGCCAGCCGGTTGAGGGCGTTGCGCCTCGAAGCGCCGGCGTCAGCGTTTCCTATTCAAACTTGACAGATCATCCATCCCAAGGCTTTTTTTGATCCGGGGATATGGCGACGATTGATGGCGCCCTCCGCAACCTGTAGCGGACAGGCCACATTCGCCCTGCCTATCCCCTGGGGGACTTTGGGGAGGACTGCAGTTTGACAAATCAGGGCTTGGGCGATCCGTATCGCCTTGCGGACGTCGATCCGACAATTTCACCGGATGAACGGATGCTCCAGCCGGGCATGTCTGCCGACGTCTATCTGAATGTCGGGAGATCGGCGATCAATGTCCTGCGCACCCTTTACCAGTCGCAGATGATCCGGACGCAGCCGGCGAGCATACTGGATTTCGGCTGCGGACATGGGCGGATTGCCCGCCATCTTCGTGCCTGGGCGCCGGATGCGGCGCTCTATGCCGCCGATGTGCGGGCGGATGGGATTGCATTCTGCGCCAGCCAGTTCGGCTGCGTGCCGGTGCAGCTGACGCCGACCTTTGGCGAGGTCACGCTGCCGAAGAGCATGGACCTGATCTGGGTCGGCTCCGTCTTTACGCATATCGACCGCGCGCGCATGACGGTCCTGTTCGACTGGTTGTGGGACAGCCTGGCGCCCGGCGGCCATCTGGTGATCACCACCCATGGCGCGTTCGCCAAGGACTTGTCCGACAGTGGCCAGCGTAAGTTCTTCACGCCGAAGAAATGGGCCGAAGTCGTCGAACAATATCAGCGGACGGGCGCGGGGTATGCGTCGTATGACCGGGAGGATCTTGGCGAGTGGGGCTTCTCGCTGACATCTGATGCCGAGATTGCCAGGCTCGGCGAGGGCAAGCCGGATGGCCGGCTGCGCATGTTCCTGAGTGGCGGCTGGGCCCGGCTGCAGGACGTGTTCGCCTGGCAAAAAGTGGCCTGAAGGCCGAAGGACGCCCTACTCCACCGATTTCGGGACGACGAAAAACCCGTGTTCGGTACGAGGGGCGTTGGCGAGCACCTGATCCTGGATGTTGCCGTCGGTGACGATGTCCTCACGCATGGGGAGTTTCGTTTCGACCACCGAGGTCATCGGCTCGACGCCGGAAATGTCCACCTCGTTCAGCTGGTCGATCCAGCCGAGGATGCCGTTGAGTTCGCCGGCGAGTTCATCGAGGCGCTCCTCCGGCACCGCGATGCGGGACAGGCGGGCGACTTTGCGGACATCGTCACGGGTGACGCTCATGGGCAGGCTCCTGTTGAACCCGCCCCATACGGCATAGGCAGAGGCCCTTCAAGGCGCTAAGGCGATGCACACTGATGGCTGTGGTGGATCTCTCCGACCTGCCCCGGGAGGGCGTTCTGCTGGGGCTGGACCCCGGCAAGGCGGCGCTGGGCGTGGCGGCGAGCGACCGGACGCGGCGGCTGGCAAGCCCCGTTGAGACCATCCCGAAGCCGAAACTGGCGCCGGCGCTGGCGCGGCTGTTTGCGCTTTATGACGAACGGCAGGCGGTGGGGCTGGTGATCGGCCTGCCGCTGAATACGGACGGGACGGCGGGACCGAGGGTGCAATCGGTGCGCACGCTGGCCTCGAGCATCCTGAAGGTGCGGGACATTCCGATTGCCTTCCAGGATGAGCGGTTCTCCTCCAATGAGGCCGCCGAGGCGCTGCGCGCAGCCGGCGCGAGCCGGCGGACCCGGGAGGCGCGCATCGATGCCCATGCCGCCGCCATCATCCTGAGGGATGCCCTCGCCCGGCTGGAGGCAAGCTCATGACCCCGTTCCTGACGGCGCTGCTGCCGGTGATCCTGATTGTCGCGCTCGGGCAACTCCTGTCGGTGCGCAAATGGCTGGCGCCGGAGGCGTTCCGGGCGATGGACCGGCTGGGCTATCTCGTGCTGCTGCCGGCGCTGATCGTGCGGGCGCTGGCCGGGGCGGAGTTCGAGACGGCGCCCTGGGCGATGATCCTCGCGCTGGTGGCCGCGCAGGTGCTGCTGGGCGGGCTGGGCCTCCTCGCGCGCGGCTGGCCGGGGATGAACGGGCCGGCGGTGGGCACGGTGATCCAGTCGAATGTGCGCTGGAATACCATCATCGCCCTGTCGCTCGGCGCGATCCTGTTCGGCAATGAGGGGCTCGCCCTTGTGAGCCTTGCGGCGGCCGCGATGATCCCGGCGGCGAACGTAATCTCGGTCTATGCGCTCGTTTCCAATGCCGAGCGCCCGCCGGGGACGAAGCCGAAGCCCCTGCTGGCGCTGACGCGCAATCCGCTGGTGATCGCCTGCGTGATCGGCATTGCGCTGGCGGCGCTGCACATCGAGGTGCCGGTGGTGATCGACGAGACGCTGCGGCTGCTGGCGAATGCCGCAATTGCGGTCGGCTTGCTGAGTGCCGGGGCGGGCGTGGACCTGAAGGCGCTGACACGTGCGGGGGTGCGTACGCTCAGCTGGTCTCTGGTGCGGCTGATCGGCCTGCCGGCGCTGGTGCTCGGCATCGGGCTGATGATCGGGCTGTCCGGCTTGCCGCTGGCGATTGCGCTGATCTGTGCGGCGACGCCGACCGCGCCCAATTCCTATGTGCTGGCGCGGGAACTGGGCGGGGACACGACGCTGGCGGCGAACCTCATCGCGGTGCAGACGGTGCTGGCCGCCGTGTCGCTGCCGCTGACCTGGGGACTGATCCTCTGGCTGGGGGCTATATAGCGCGCGCGCCTGCCCCCTTGCGAGGCGCCGGAAACGCGCTTAAACCGCCGCAAATCGAAGGGGCCCTCATGGCAGCGGCGCAATACACCTATACCTTCCCTCACCGGCACCTCCTCGGAATCGAAGGCCTTCACCCGCTCGACATCGCGCATATCCTCGACCTCGCCGACAGCTATGCGGAGAAGACCCGCGCCGGCGTCCGGCCCGAGGCGCGCCTGACCGGGCGGACGGTCGTGAACCTGTTCTTCGAGAGCTCGACGCGGACAATGTCGAGCTTCGAGATCGCCGCAAGGCGCCTCGGCGCGGATGTCGTCTCGATGCCGGTGGCGGCCTCCAGCGTGAAGAAGGGCGAGACGCTGATCGACACGGCGATGACGCTGAACGCGATGAAGCCCGATGCGCTGGTGATTCGGCATTCGGCATCGGGGGGCGCGAAGCTGCTGTCCCGCAAGGTCGACTGCGCGGTGATCAATGCGGGCGACGGCACGCATGAGCACCCGACGCAGGCGCTGCTGGACCTGCTCACCATCCGGCGCGTGAAAGGGCGGATCGAGGGGCTGAAGGTTGTGATCTGCGGCGACATTGCGCACAGCCGGGTCGCGCGCTCCTCCACCCAGGCGTTGCACCTGATGGGCGCGCGGGTGCATCTGTGCGGGCCGCGCACGCTGATCCCTCCGGGCACGGATACATGGGGCGCGGAAAGTGCGGGCACGGACTTTGACGCGGCGCTGAAGGGCGCGGATGTGGTGATGATGCTGCGCCTGCAGCTGGAGCGGATGAGCGGGGCGTTCGTGCCGAGCCAGCGGGAGTATTTCCGGCATTTCGGGCTGACGGCAGAGCGCCTCGCCCGCGCCAAGCCGAATGCCATCGTGATGCATCCTGGGCCGATGAACCGGGGCGTGGAGATCGAGAGCCGGGTGGCGGACGGGACACGCTCTGTGATTACCGAGCAGGTGGAAATGGGCGTGGCGGTGCGCGAAGCAGTGCTGCACCTGCTGGCAGGAGGGCGCGCATGAGCCTCGCGATTGTCAATGCGCGCCTGATTGATCCGGCCACGGAGCTTGACGGCCCGGGCGCGGTGCTGATCGAGAAGGGCCTGATCAGCGATGTGCGCGTTGGCGCGGAGGCCTCTTTTGAAGGCGCGAAGAAGATTGTGGATGCTGGCGGGCTGTGCCTGTCGCCGGGGCTGATCGACCTGCGGGTGAAGACCGGCGAGCCGGGCGCGGAGCAGAAGGAAACGCTGGAAACAGCTTCGCTGGCGGCGCTGGCGGGCGGGATCACGAGCTTTGTCGTGATGCCGGATACGCGGCCGGTGATCGATGATGTAGCGCTGGTGCAGTTCATCGCCGAGCGCGCGCGGGAGACGGCGAAGGCGCGGGTCTATCCCGCCGGGGCGCTGACGGTTGGCCTTGCCGGCGAGGCGATGGCCGAACTGGGCCTGATGGCGGAAGCGGGCGCGATTGCATTCTCGAATGGCGACTGGCCGGTGGCGAGCGCGCAGGGAATGAAACGCGCAATGGCCTATGCCGCGAGCCTTGGCGCGCTGGTCATGTCGCGTGCCGATGAGCGCTCATTGTCTGGCTCGGGTGTGATGAATGCGGGCGCGTTTGCCGCGCGCGCAGGGCTTTCCGGCATGCCGGTGGAAGCCGAATGGATCGGCGCGATGCGTGATACAGCGCTTGCCGAACAGACCGGATGCCGGCTGCTGCTCGACCAGGTGTCGACGCTCCGCACACTGGAGATTGCTGGGGATGCCCGGGCGCGCGGGGCGAAGGTGTTCGCGACGGCGGCAGCGCATTCGCTGTTCTTCAATGAGCGCGATGTCGGCGACTATCTCACCTATTGCAAGGTGAACCCGCCCTTCCGCGATGAGGAGACGCGGCAGGGCCTGATCCGTGGGCTGAAGGATGGACTGATTGATGCGGTCGTCTCGGCGCATGACCCTCAGCCGCCGGAAGAAAAACGCCTGCCCTTCGGTGAGGCGAGTTTTGGCGCGGCAGGGCTGGAGACGCTGCTGCCGGCACTGCTGAGCCTTTACAATGATGGCGCGTTCAGCTTGCTGGAGGCGCTCCGTCCGCTGACGATTGGCCCAGCGGAACTCCTCGGCCTGCCGCAGGGCCGGCTGGCGCAAGGCACACCCGGCGATGTGATCCTGTTCGATCCGGGCAAGCCCTGGCTGTGCGAGCGCGGCGAGCTTCTCTCCCGCTCGAGAAACTCCCCCTTCGACGGCCGCCGCCTGCAGGGCCGCGTGATGAAGACCTTCGTCGGCGGGGAACTGGTGTTTGCGAGGTAAGGACTGTCGCCCGACGCCACCTCACAAACAAGGATACAGATTTCAAAGGCGGAATCGTCGTCCCCCTTGCCCCTCGCCTGCCCGGACCTTAGACCGGGGCTGCTGGTTAGGGCGAGGAGGCGTGGATGCCGGACTGGGCGATGTATGCGCTGGCGGCGGTGGCGGGGTATCTCTCCGGTTCCATCCCGTTCGGCCTTGTGATCACCCGCGCGGCGGGGCTTGGCGATATCCGCGCGATTGGATCGGGCAATATCGGCGCCACCAATGTGCTGCGCACGGGCCGCAAAGACCTGGCCCTGGCCACCTTCCTGCTCGACAGCCTGAAGGCCGGCCTCGCGGCGCTCGGCTTCACGCTGTGGGCCGGGCCGGAGGCCGGCATGGTGGCCGGGGCGAGCGCCTTCCTCGGGCATTGCTATCCGGTCTGGCTGAAATTCAAGGGCGGCAAGGGCGTGGCGACCTATGCAGGCCTTTTGATCTTCATCACGCCTCTGAAGGGCCTTCTGGTGGGCGCGCCGATCTGGCTCGGCCTGTTTGCGCTGACGCGGATTTCCTCGCTCTCAGCGCTGGTGGCAGCCGCCGCGGTGCCGCCGGGCGCCTGGCTGCTGGGCGAGCGTAATCCGGTGGTCCTGGGCGGGCTGGCGGCCCTGTCAGTGCTGGTCTTCTGGACACACCGGGCCAATCTCGGCCGGCTCCTGAACGGGACAGAGCCGCGCTTTGGCGCCTCCAAGGCCAAGCCGGGCGACAGCACCGGAACATGAGCCTCGCCCGGCCCCTGAGCGCGCCGGAACGCCTTTCCTGGCTGCGCCTCGCGCGGACACAGAATGTCGGGCCGGTCACTTTTGCACAGCTGATCCGGCGCTATGGGTCGGCAGCGGCAGCGCTGGAGGCTTTGCCGGGAATTGCCCACAAGGCCGGGCGCGGGCGGGCGCTGGTGATCCCATCCGCTGCAGAAGTTTCGCGGGAAATCGAGGGCGCGGCGCGGATCGGCGCGCGGATCGTGGCGAGTTGCGAGCCGGACTTTCCGGCGCTGCTCACGCCTCTGGACCCGCCCCCGCCGGTACTTACGCTGATGGGGCGGGCGGAACTCGCCGGGCCGGAGGCTGTGGCCATTGTCGGGGCGCGCAATGCCTCGGCGGCCGGACGAAAGATTGCGCGGGAGATGGCCGCGGCGCTCGGCCGGGCGGGGTTCGCGATCGTGTCGGGCCTCGCGCTCGGTATCGACGGGGAGGCCCATGCGGCGAGCCTTTCGAGCGGCACCGTCGCCGTGCTCGGCGGCGGGATCGGCCAGATCTATCCGCCCCAGCATGAAGGGCTTTACCGGGAAATTGCCGAACGCGGCCTGATCGTCTCGGAAATGCCGTTCGGGCATCTGGCGCGGGCGCAGGATTTTCCGCGGCGCAACCGCATTATAACCGGCCTTGCGCGGGCGACCATCGTGATCGAGGCGGCGGAGCGATCCGGTTCGCTGATTTCGGCGCGGATGGCGGGCGAACAGGGGCGCGAGGTGATGGCGGTGCCGGGCTCGCCGCTGGATCCGCGCGCGGCGGGCACCAATGGGCTGATCCGGCAGGGCGCGCTCCTGGTGCGCGATGCGCGCGATGTGCTGGAGGCGCTGGCGGGGCTTGCGCCGCTGGGCGTCTCCGCGCCGGGCGGCAGGCTGTTCGACGGACCGGCCGGGGATGGCGGGGAGGACTTGCCGGAGGGCGGGCTCGCGCGGCTGAAGGCGGCGCTGACGCCCCATGCCATGCCGCTGGATGACCTTGCCCGCGCGGCCGGGCTGACCCCGGCGCAGGCCCGCGCGCTGCTGATGGAGCTGGAACTTGGCGGAGAGGCGGTGAGCCATCCTGGCGGCCTGGCTGCGCGGGCTATGTAGGTGCCCTTCCTGCACGCAGCGCCCGCCCCGCTGCGGTGCGCGTGCAACAATGGCCATTACAATCGCAGATATGCCATGGCCGGACACTGGACGGGCGGAAGGTTCCTCACTAAGCCTCTGGCAATGGGGGACGCGCGGCGCGCCGGCTGGCCTGCTGCCAATACTCCGGGCGTAACTGGTCAGGGAACGGCCTCGTGGTGAAATGGTCATACTTTGCCCTGACGGCCAGTCTCGCACTGGGCGCCCCGCTGACGGCGGCGGCCCAGGCAGAGACGCGCGCCCCGGCTGAGGCGGTCATCCTTGAAGCCGACCAGGTGTACGAGCTGCGCGACGAGAATTCGATCGTCGCGGAGGGCAATGTCGAGGCGCTCTATGAAGGGCGTATCCTGCGGGCAGACCGGCTGGTCTATAACCGGACGACTGAACGGGTGCGCGCGACCGGGAATGTGGTGATCATCGAGGCCGATGGCACCCAGATGTTTGCCCGCGAGGTCGAGGTCGGCGCCAATCTGAGCGATGGCTATGTCATCGGCTACTCCGCCCGCCTCGCCGACAATGCCACGGTGACAGCAAACTCCGCGATCCGCACCGGCGAAGGCGTGAATGCGCTCGAACAGGTCGTCTACACCGCCTGTGAGGCCTGCGCTGACAAGCCGACGCCAACCTGGGCGATCCGGGCCCGGCGCGCCGTGCAGGATGAAGAAAGCCAGATGATCCACTACCGCGATGCGGTGTTCGAGGTCGGCGGCATTCCGGTGTTCTACCTGCCCTACCTCGCCCATCCCGACCCGAATTCGGACCGCCGGTCCGGCCTCCTGATCCCGGATGCGGGCATCTCCTCGAAGATCGGCGCCTATTACCAGCAGCCTTATCACTGGGTTGTGTCCGACTATTCGGACATCACCATCGCCCCGATGCTGTCGGAAAAGGTCAATCCGCTCATCGGGCTGGACTTCCGCAAGCGATTCTATTCGGGCGAAGTGAAGTTCGAGACGAGCTTCACCCATGAGGCCGATTTCGATAGCGATGGCGAAAAGTTCGGCGAGGAGAAGTTCCGCGGCCATATCTATGGCCAGGGCGCCTTTGCGATCACCGACCAGTGGAAATGGGGCTTTGGCGTCGAGCATCAGAGCGACGACCTGTATGACCGCCGGTATGACATCTCCGGCCAGACCGACCGAAGGGGCCTCTATACGGGCCAGCCGCGCCGGCTGCTGTCGCAGCTCTACACGGTGGGACAGGGCGACAGCTATTATGCCGACCTTTCGGTGCTGAGCTTCCAGGGGCTTCGGGCCACGGATTCTTCGTCGCAGCTGCCGCTGGTGGCGCCGCTGGCCTATGCAGAGAAATACTGGGACTTCGGTGACCTTGGTTTTGCCAGCGTCAATGCCTCCTCGGCCTCGCTGACCCGGGATGGCGGCGCAGACAGCCAGCGGGTCAGCGTCGGCGCGGACTGGCAGACAATCCGCATCCTGCCGGGCGGGTTCGCGTTCGAGCCGTTTGCGGAGATGCGGGGCGATTATTATGCCCTGGACCCAGTGTTTAGCGGGAAGGATCAGGTGACGCGGTTTCTCGGCAATGCCGGCGCCAAGCTGTCGTATCCCATGGTGCGCCCCGGCAAGGCGGTGGATGTTTTCCTGGAGCCGACCGTGATGGCGGCCTGGGGCGTGGCGAATGCCAATGACCCGGCGATCCCGGTGGAAGACAGCCAGTTCTACGAGTTCGACGAATCGAGCCTGTTCTATGCCAACGGATTCGGCAATTTCGACCTGTATGAAGGCGACGGCAAAGCCAGCGCCGGGCTCACCGCCAGGGCGGTCTGGAAGAACGGGGTGGAACTCGCCTCCACCGTCGGGCGCCGCTGGCGCTCGGAAGCCGACCCGGCCTTTGACCGGGCGAGCAATCTGGACGGCAAGAGTTCTGACTGGGTTGGCACGGCGTCGCTGAATTTCGGCCAGAGCCTGCGGCTCAGCTCGCGCGTGCGCCTCGACCCTGATGACCTCAACCTCAACCGGCTGGACGCGCGGATTTCGACAACGCTCGGCCGGTTCCGGGCGGTTGGCCAGTATTACAAGATCGACGGGCGGATCAGCCCGACCGGCGGCTTGCCGGATGAGGGCGTGTACCTGCGCAGCGAATTCAACGTCACCGACCGCTACTCCGTTATCTTCGGCCAGCTGCGCGACATCACCCGGGACCTGAACCCGCTGCAGGAATTCGGGCTCGCCTATTCGGATGATTGCGCCCGGTTCGAGCTGGTTTACCGGCGCACGGAGCAGCGCGACCGCTCGATCGGGCCGTCGGAGAACATTCAGTTCCGCTTCACCTTGCGATCGCTAGGCAATTTCGGATCCGGCGACTAAGCCGCTGTTTGAGGGCCCCCGCGCCGCGCCGGAGAGACCGCCGTCTGCAGGCCGGACTGTTCTGGCACGTTGCGCGACGGGGCGAGATTTGTAAGGTCCGGTGGGCCTGTTGAGACGATCCGCCCGGACCCCCGGGCGAGCTGGAGTGAACGTATGCTACGTGCCCTGATCCTTGCGGCAACCCTTGCGGCGAGTGCGGTGAGCCTGCCTGCCACCGCGCAGCAGCAGGAAGCCGGCCGGACGACGCTGGAAGGGATCGCGGCTGTCGTGAATGACAGGCCGATCTCCTATTCCGATGTGCGCCAGCGTGCGCGCCTTCTGCTGCTGACGCTGGGGGCAAACCAGCCAACGCAGGAACAGGTGCAGCAGATTACCGGCCAGGCGCTGGAGCAGCTGATCGACGAACGCCTGCAGCTTCAGCGGGTCGCGCGCTACAACGTCAATGTGGACCCACGCGAGATCGAGGCCTCGATCGGCGATATGGCGTCTTCGGCTGGCCTGTCCGCCCCGGCGCTGCGCCAGCAACTGATCGCGGCCGGGATCAACCCCGCGAGCCTGGAAGACCAGATGCGGGCGGATATCGCCTGGAACCGGATGATCAACGGGCTTTATGGCTCGCGGATCCGGGTTTCCGACAACCAGATTGAGGACCAGCTGACGCGCCTGCGGGCTGCGCTGCGCCGGACCCAATACCGGATCAGCGAGATTTTCCTTTATGCCCCGGACGCTGCCAGCCGTCAGGAAGCCGTTGCCGCGGCCGGCTCGATTGTGCGCCAGCTTGAGCAGGGCGCCGATTTCCGGGTGGCTGCACAGCGCATCTCCTCCGCGCCGACCTCGGCCGCAGGCGGGGATATGGGCTGGGTGACGCTCGAAGACCTTTCGGCGCCGATTGCCGAAGCCGTGGGCGCATCCACCGGCAACGGGCTCTTGCAGCCGATCGAGACCGAGAACGGGGTGTATATCATCCTCGTCGCCGGAAAGCGCGAGCCGGCCCAGCCGGTGACCCGGGTCGACCTGAAACGCCTTGTGGCGACGGATGGCTCCGAGGCGGCGCTGCTGGAAGCCATCGGGCGGATCCAGTCCTGCGCGGATGTGCAGTCGGTTGCCAATTCGCGCAGCAACCTGCGCTCGCAAGATATTGACGACATCAATGTGGATGAAATGGGCCCCGAAGGCCGCAGCCTGGTGATGGCCACGGAAGTCGGCCAGCCGACGGATATCTTCGCCATCGCGAACGGGCTGGCAGTGATGTATGTCTGCCGCCGTGAGGACGGAGCCGAGGCGCTGCCCTCGCGCGAGGATCTGCGCAACTCGATCCGGGGACGTGAGCTGAACATGATCTCCGACCGCGAGTTGCGTAACGCCCGGCGCGACGCGACCATCATCTACCGATAGCGCTTGATCCGGCCCCGGATTGGCGCGACACCGGCGCCGGTATGAGCACGCCTTCCCTTCTGCTTCCCCTGGCCCTGACAATGGGCGACCCTGCCGGCTGCGGCCCGCAGATTACAACGGCGGCATGGTCTCAGCTGAAAGAGGATGGGGCGCCGTTCTATGTGATCGGCTGGCCGGGGCTTTATGGCAGCGTTCCGGTTGCGGAGATTGGCGAGCCTTCAGATGCCGCCAGCGTGTTTCGTGAGGCGTTGCCGGTGTTGAAACTGGACGGCGCGCGAGCTGTGACACCCGGCACACCGGATGCGGACACGGCGCCGGCGATCATTGCCTCGATTGAGCTTGCGGTGGCGCAGGCACGCGCGGGGGCGGCGGCGGGGGTTGTCACCAATCCGATCCACAAGGCGCTGCTCTATGGCGCCGGTTTCGGCTTTCCGGGGCATACCGAGTTCCTGGCGGAGCTCTGCCGGGCTGATGGCGCCGAGGCGCCGGAACCGGTGATGATGCTGACCGGCGGCGGGCTGCGGGTCGCTCTGGCGACCATTCACATACCCTATACGTCTGTCCCGGCAGCGATTGCGGATGGGCGGCTGGAGCGGATCGCGCGGATCGTGAATGCGGCGCTGGTGCGCGATTTCGGGATTGCGTCCCCGCGCCTCGCTTTCAGTGGGCTTAACCCCCATGCGGGCGAGGATGGTACCATCGGGCGCGAGGAAATCGAGATCATCAAGCCGGCCGCCATCCGCCTGCGCGGCGAAGGTATCGACATTTCAGATGCGCGGCCCGGCGATACGGTGTTTGCCGAGGCGCTGTCCGGGCGCTTTGATGCGGTGATCGCGATGACGCATGATCAGGGGCTGATCCCGGTGAAGACGCTGGATCTCTGGGGCGGGGTGAACACGACGCTGGGGCTGCCGATCATCCGGACGAGCCCGGACCATGGCACCGCCTATGACGCCGCCGCCGCCGGCACCGCGCGTGCGGACAGCCTGATCGCGGCGATCCGGGCCGCGCAGGCGATGGCAGAGACACGGGCGAGGGTTCCGGCATGAGCGACGAGACACCGCCCCCGCTGACGGATGCCCCGGCGCGCAAGGCGCTGGGCCAGCATTTCCTGTTCGATCCCTCGATCCTGAAGCGGGCCGCGACCGCCGCCGGGCCGGTTGCCGGGCGCACGGTGATCGAGGTGGGCCCCGGCCCCGGCGGGCTGACGCGCGCGATCCTGAACGAGAAACCGGCGCTCCTGATTGCTGTGGAGACCGATCCGCGATTTTCCGATGCGCTGATGGGCTGGCCCGAGGCGCAGGATGGGCGGCTGAAGGTGATCGCGAAAGATGCGCGCAAGGTTCACTGGGAGAAGGTGTTGGCCGAGTCTGGCGCCGAATTGCCGGCGCTGATTATTGCCAACCTGCCCTACAATGTCGGCACACCGCTGCTGATCGACTGGCTGAAGGCCGGCAGCTGGCGCGGCAGCATGGCGCTGATGTTCCAGAAGGAAGTCGCCGAGCGGATCTGCGCGAAGCCGGATACGGACGCCTATGGGCGCCTCGCCGTGCTGGCGCAGGCCGTGACGCGGCCGCACATTGCCTTCACCCTGCCGCCGGGCGCGTTCCGGCCGCCGCCGAAGGTGGACAGTGCCGTGATCGTGCTGGAGCCGCTGCCGGAGACGGAGCGGTTTGCGCATCTGGACCTGCTGGAACAGATCGCCGGTGCCGCCTTCGGCCAGCGGCGCAAGATGCTGCGCGCGGCGCTGAAGCCGTTCGCGAAGAAGCGCGGGATGAAGGCGGAGGCCTGGCTGGAAGACTGCGGCATCGATCCGACGGCGCGGGCGGAGACGCTGACGCAGGCGGAGTTCCGCAGGCTGGCGTTGAGTTTGGCTTAAATCTCGCCCAGCAGGGCGCGGACATGGTCTTCGAGATCAAGCTGGCGCAGGCGTTTCAGGCGTTCGACCAGCAGGATACGCTTCAGGCGCTGATAGGCGACGTTCAGGTCGTCATTGACGATGGCATAGTCATAGCGGCGCCAGTGCATGATCTCGCGCTTGGCGTCTTCCATGCGGCGGGCGACCATTTCCGGCGTTGAGCCTTCGCGCAGGGTGAGGCGGTCTTTCAACGCCTCGATGCTCGGCGGCAGGATGAAGACTGAGACAACATCGTTGGGCATCTGGTCGTGCAGCGCATCGGCGCCCTGCCAATCGACATCGAAGAGGACATCCTCGCCCGCCCGAAGGCGCGCGACCGTGTCGGCACGGGGGGTGCCGTAATACTTGTCGAAGACGTGCGCCCATTCGAGGAATTCGTGGTTCGCCACCATCTGGCGGAACTCGTCGGCCGTCTTGAAGAAGTAGTCCTTGCCATCGACCTCGTTCGGGCGGGGCGGACGGGTGGTGGCCGAGACGGAGAGTTTCACGTCGGAAAACTCTTCGAGCAGCATCTTTGACAGGGTCGTCTTGCCTGCCCCGGAAGGGCTGGAGAGGACAAGCATCAACCCCCGGCGCCGGCCGCTGTCCTTCGGATGCCCGCTATTCGACATTGGCCGACTGCTCCTTGAACTGGTCAATCAGACCTTTGAGACCGAGTCCCGCATTCGTCAAAGCGAGGCTTGCCGATTTCGAGCACAGGGTATTGGCCTCGCGGTTGAGTTCCTGGGCGAGGAAATCGAGCTTGCGCCCGGCGGGGGACCCGGCGGCGAGCAGCTCATGACCCGACCGGATATGGGCGGCCAGCCTGTCGAGCTCCTCGCGGATATCGGCGCGGGCAGCCGTCATGGCGGCTTCGACGGCGAAGCGTTCGGCATCGACGCGGCCTTCGCGGTCGAGCTCCTCCAGCTGTTTCATCAGGCGCTCGCGGATGAGGCCGGGCTGCGCCGCGGCGTGTGATTCGGCTTCGCCGCGCAGGCGGTGCATCTCGTTCAGTGCGCCGGTCAGCAGGGCGTGGAGCGATGCGCCCTCGCGCTGGCGGGCGGCGCGCAGTTCGTCCAGCGCGGTGGCCGCGCCGGCGATCAGGACGCCCTGCGTTTCTTCGGTGCCGACGATGTCCCGCAGGGAAACTGCGCCGGTCTCGACGACGCCCTTGAGGCCCATCAGGGTGGCGAGCGCCTCGGGCCCGGGGGCTGTTCCCGTGGCTTCGCGCAGCGCTGCGGCGAGATCGGCGAGGAGCGCCGGGTTGACCTCCGCGCGCGCGCCGCCGCCGGCAATTTCGATCCGCAGGCTGATCTGCAGCGAGCCGCGATGGAAGCGCTCGGCCGCGAGCGCCTTGAGGGCGGGCTCCAGCATCTCGGCATTGGGCGGCAGGTTGAGGCGCACATCGAGCGCGCGGCCGTTGACGCTGCGCGCTTCCCACGCCCAGCGGCCCCAGTCTGCTTCACCGCCTGTGCGGGCAAAGCCGGTCATTCCGGAAAGTGTATTCATTCCCTGCCCCGCTGCTGTGCCTGAGTGCGGCGCTCATATTCACGGTATGCCGCGACGTTGCGATTGTGTTCGGCGAGGGTGCGGGCGAACAAGTGGCCTCCGCGTCCGTCTGCGACGAAAAAGACATACTCCGTGTCCGGCGGATCGAGCACCGCCGCGATGGAGTCACGCCCCGGATTGGCGATGGGTGTCTTTGGCAGGCCGTCGATCTGGTAAGTATTCCAGTCCGTGGGCGTATCGATTTCGGAGCGATAGAGCGTGCGCCGCTGGCCACGCGCATTGTAGAGCGGTTCGCCGCGAGAAATGCCATAAATGGTTGTCGGGTCGGACTGAAGGCGCATGCCGCGCTTCAGCCGTTTGACGAAGAGGCCCGCGATCTCGCCGCGCTCCTCGGCGATACCCGTTTCGCGCTCGACGACGGAAGCAAGGATAATGGCTTCATAGGGGGTGTCGAAGGGCAACCCTTCCTGGCGCTGCGGCCAGAGCTCCTCGATCAGGTCTGCCTGTGCCTTCTGCATCTTCTCGATCAGCTGCTGGCGCGTCATGCCGCGATGGAAGAGGTAAGTGTCCGGCAGAAGCGTGCCTTCTTCCGGCAGGGGGTCCGGCAGCTCGCCGGTGAGGATTTCGTTCGCCTCGATGATGCGCAGCATCTGGGCGGTCGTGCGCCCTTCCGGCAGTGTGATGCGGTGGAGGATCGAGCGGCCTTCGCTCAGGATACGGATGACCTCACTGATGCTGATGCCGGGCTCCAGAAGGTATTCGCCGGACCGGATCTGGATGGGCCGCCCGGACAGGTCTGCATCCATGCGTGCCTTGAGACGAAGGGTGCGAGCATCCCTGATGACGCCTTCCGCTTCAAGGCGCGTGGCGGCGGCAGACAGGCTCTCGCCCGGGGGCACGACGAACACGATCTCCGCTTCGAGTGGGCCGGGTTTTGTGAGTTCGGAGTTCAGCCAGTACCATCCGGCGCTCAGCGCAGCGAACGCGATGATGGCCAGCATGAAGGCCCATGCGATAAGTGTGCGGATTAATCCCATGCGTGCCTCGTCCGGTGCCAGCGTCAGCGTTTCTTTCTAACGCAGCGCCGCCCGCGCGGCCAAGCATGGTCCGCAGCCGGAAGGGTTGCCCCGCCTCAGGTGACCTGCCGCATGACCAGCGAGGCGTTGGTGCCGCCAAAGCCGAAACTGTTCGACATCGCTGCACGCACGCGGCCCTTCTTGGCGGTGTGCGGGATCAGGTCGATCACCGTCTCGAAGCTCGGATTGTCGAGGTTGAGCGTCGGCGGCATGACCTGGTCGCGGATCGCGAGGGCGCAGAACGCCGCCTCGATCGCGCCTGCCGCGCCGAGAAGGTGTCCAACGGCCGATTTGGTCGACGACATCGACAGGTTCTTTGCGTGATCGCCAAAGGCGCGCTCGACCGCGCCGGCCTCGCCCTCATCGCCTTTCGGCGTCGAGGTGCCATGGGCGTTCACATAGTCGATCTCGGTGGGATCGATCTTTGCGTTCTTCAGCGCCATCATCATGGCGCGGTAGCCGCCCTCGGCGCCCTCGGCAGGGGCCGTGATGTGGTAGGCATCGCCCGTGAGGCCATAGCCGCAGACTTCGGCATAGATCTTCGCGCCGCGCGCCTTGGCGTGTTCATACTCCTCGAGCACGAGGATGGCCGCGCCCTCGCCCATGACGAACCCGTCGCGGTCCTTGTCATAGGGGCGGGAGGCTTTCTCGGGCGTGTCGTTGAAATTGGTCGACATCGCCTTGGCGGCGCAGAAGCCGGCAATCCCGATCCGGCCGATGACCGCTTCGGCGCCGCCGGCGATCATGACATCGGCGTCGCCATACTGGATCAGCCGGGCCGAGTCGCCAATGGCGTGGGCGCCGGTGGCGCAGGCCGTGACGACGGAGTGGTTCGGGCCCTTGAAGCCGTGACGGATCGACACCTGCCCGGAGGCAAGGTTGATCAGCGCTGAAGGGATGAAGAACGGGCTGACCTTGCGGGGGCCGTTTTCATGCAGCGTGATCGCCGTCTCGTAGATCGATTCGAGGCCGCCGATGCCGGAGCCGATCATGACGCCGGTGCGTTCGCGGCCCTCGTCATCCTCGGGTTTCCAGCCGGCATCCTCAACCGCTTCATCCGCTGCCGCGATGGCGTAGAGGATGAATTCGTCGATCCGGCGCTGCTCCTTCGAGGAGAGGACCTTGTCCGGATCAAAGGCATGAGGATCGCCTGCCCCGCCGCCACGTCCGGAGACGTAGGGCACCTGGAAGGCGATCTTGCAGGGCATGTCGGAGGCATCGAACACGTCGATCTTCCCGGCGCCGGACTTGCCGGCAATCAGGCGCTCCCAAGTGGCCTCACGGCCATTGGCAAGCGGCGAGACGATACCGATCCCGGTGATGACTACGCGACGCTCCGACATGCCCCGGCTGCCTCAGACGTGCGCCTTGATGTGGGACACCGCATCGCCGACCGAGCGGATCGATTCCTGGACATCGTCCGGGATCTCGATGTTGAACTCTTCCTCGAAAGCCATGACGAGCTCCACGAGGTCGAGCGAGTCGGCGCCGAGATCGTCGATGAAGCTTGCGCCTTCCACGACCTTGTCGGCATCCACGTCGAGATTCTCAACAACGATTTTCTTCACACGTTCAAAGACGTCAGACATGAATACCTCTCTAGATATGCCTGATGAGCAGGTCCTTTCAGGACCCGGTGTGTTGCGCCTAGCACACAGTCGGGACGAGCGCCAAGCCCTTGGTTGATGCCCGGCTGCAGCGTCAGATCATGGCCATTCCACCATTCACATGCAGCGTCTGGCCTGTGACATAGGCCGCTTCGTTGCTGGCGAGGTAGACGGCGGCGGCGGCGATGTCGCTGCCCTGCCCCAGCCGGCCTGACGGAATCTGGCCCAGCAGCGCCGATTTCTGGGCTTCGGGCAGCACATCGGTCATGGGCGATTCGATGAAACCGGGGGCAATCGTATTGGCGGTGATGCCTCGGCTGGCGACTTCCTGGGCGAGGGATTTGGTGAAGCCGATCATGCCGGCCTTGGAGGCGCAATAGTTGGCCTGGCCGGGGTTTCCGGTGACGCCGACGATCGAGGTGATTCCGATGATACGGCCATGGCGGCGCTTCATCATGCCCCGCACGGCGGTCTTGGCGAGCCGGAAATAGGAGCCGAGATTGACGTTGATCACGTCATTCCAGTCCTCATCCTTCATCTGGATCAGCAGCTTGTCGCGGGTGATCCCGGCATTGGCGATGAGGATGTCGAGCGGGCCGAGGGCAGCTTCCGCCTGCCCCACCAGCGCATCGACAGCCGCCGCATCCGACAGGTTGCACGGGACGATGGCCGTCTCGCCCTTCAGGGTGGCGGCGACTTCCTGCAGCACCGCCTCGCGGGTGCCAGAGAGAGCGACTTTGGCGCCGGCTTCGGAAAGCGCGTGCGCGATCGCGCGGCCAATGCCGCCAGAGGCGCCGGTGACGAGGGCCGTGCGGCCGGTAAGGTCGAACATGGGGCTTATCCTTTTGTGGCGGCTGCGAAGGCTTCAAGATCGGCGGGTGTGCCAAGTGTGTGTCCGTTGAGGGCTTTTTCGATGCGGCGCTGCATGACGGTCAAGACCTTGCCGGCACCGGCTTCGCCTGTAGTGGTGACGCCCTGGGCGACCATGAACTGGACGCTCTCGGTCCAGCGGACGCGGCCGGTGACCTGGGCGACGAGGTTCTGGCGGATCGCTTCTGGGTCGATGCAGGAGGCGGCCGTCACATTCGCGACGAGCGGCACGGCAGGCGCCCTGATCGCCACATCGGCGAGGGCGGCGGCCATGGCGTCGGCGGCGGGCTGCATCAGGGCGCAGTGGAAGGGGGCGGACACGTTGAGCGCCATGGCTTTCTTGACGCCATTCGCCTGCGACCAGGCGACGGCGGCGTCGATGGCAGCCCTGGTGCCGGAGATGACCAGCTGGCCTGGGGCGTTGTCATTGGCGATGTCGCAGACCCCGCCGGTGTCGCGCCCCGCAGCGCAGGCGGCTTCGGCCTGGGCATAGTCGGCGCCGAGGAGGGCCGCCATCGCGCCCTGCCCCGGCTGGACAGCGGCCTGCATGGCATTGCCGCGGATGCGCAGGAGACGGGCGGTATCGGCGAGGCTGATCGCCCCGGCCGCGCACAGCGCCGAATACTCGCCCAGCGAATGGCCCGCGACATAGGCGGCCTGCGTCACCGGGATACCAAACCCGGCTTCCAGCGCGCGCATGGCGGCGACCGAATGGGCCATCAGGGCGGGCTGGGTGTTGGCGGTGAGGGTCAACTCGGCAATGTCGCCGTCCCACATCAGGGCGGAGAGTTTCTGGCCGAGCGCCTCGTCTACTTCGTCGAAGACGGCTTTGGCGGCGGGAAACGCCTCGGCGAGGGCCTTGCCCATGCCGATTTCCTGGCTGCCCTGACCGGGGAATATGAATGCGAGGGTCATGTTTACCCTGTCTCCCTTGTTTTCGGGGTGCCTATCGCCGCGCCCCTGCTCATGCAAGCGCTTGAAATTCCCCGCAAGTTCTGTGTATACGCGCCCCTTCACAGCAGGGTGCGGTCCTCAAGTCCCCGGAATGAGCCGGAAAAAGAGGGGCCATCGCTGGTAAGTTTCCCGCTTGCCGGTGCCGCATCCTCGTAATTTCGGGAATGAAAACATGGCACTTTACGAGCATGTCGTGATCACACGGCCTGATATCTCGCCCGCCCAGGTTGAGACCTACATCGAAGAACTCTCGGGCTTCCTCAAGGAAAAAGGCGCAACTGTCGGCAAGACCGAATACTGGGGTCTGCGCAGCCTTGCCTATCCGATCAAGAAACAGCGCAAGGGTCACTACTCCCTGCTGAACATCGACGGCCCCGCCGAAGCCATCCACGAACTGGAGCGCCGCCAGCGGATCTCCGAAGACGTGATGCGTTACCTGACGGTCCGCGTTGAAACGCTGAGCGATGAACCCTCGCCGGTGATTTCGCGCAAAGAACGCCGCCCGCGCGATTAAGGGAAGGATCAGGACCGATGGCACAGAAAATCAACATCACGAATATCCCTGCCCGCCGCCCGTTCGGCCGCCGCCGCAAGGTGGACCCGTTCACCGGCCAGAATGCGCAGGAGATCGACTACAAGGACGTGAAACTGCTGCAGCGCTACATCTCTGAAAAAGGGAAGATCGTGCCCAGCCGCATCACGGCCGTGAACCTGAAGAACCAGCGCAAGCTGGCCCAGGCGATCAAGCGCGCGCGGATGCTCGCGCTCATCCCGTTCGAAGTGAAGTAAGGAGAGACCCACATGCAAGTCATCCTCCTTGAGCGCATCGAGCGCCTCGGCAAGATCGGCGACGAAGTGCGGGTGAAGAACGGCTTTGCCCGTAACTTCCTCATCCCGCAGGGCAAGGCGCTGATCGCCAACGACAAGAACCGCAAGCGGTTCGAAGCCGAGCGCGAAGCAATCGAAGCCCGCAACGCCGCTGCCCGCGACGCTGCAAAGTCGGAATCGGAAAAGCTGGAAGGCGCAACCTTCACGCTGATCCGTCAGGCCGGCGAAACCGGCCAGCTTTACGGTTCGGTCTCGGCCCGCGATGTAGCGGAAGCCGCAGATGCAGCCGGCTACAAGGTCGACCGCGCCGCGGTGCGCCTCGACAAGCCGATCAAGTCGATCGGCATGTTCGAAGTGTCCGTGCGCCTGCACGCTGAAGTCAGCGTCAAGGTGCAGGTCAACGTTGCCCGTTCGCCGGAAGAGGCAGAGCGTC
This sequence comes from Hyphomonas sp., assembly GCF_046313735.1. Classification (GTDB taxonomy): domain Bacteria; phylum Pseudomonadota; class Alphaproteobacteria; order Caulobacterales; family Hyphomonadaceae; genus Hyphomonas. The sequence goes on along the minus strand of NZ_JBKBXW010000021.1, from coordinate 5,461 downwards.
AGGCAAAGGGCGAAGACGTTGTTGCTGCCCTCCAGGCTGCAAACGCTGCCTTTGCCGAAGAGCAGGCCGGCGAACTCGCCGCAGCTGCTGCAGAGCGCGCAGATATGGGCGCCGACGAGGAGTAATCCTCAAGGGGCTCAATGCCAGACAAGGAAAAGCCGCAGGCCATTCGCCTGCGGCTTTTTTTTTGGGCTGCCCGGCGCCCCCGCATTCCCCAGCGCGACTCACAGGAGTCTTGATCAAGGGATGGCCCCTTCCCCGCGCGATTGCGCTATACTGATCCGATGACCGAGCCGACCGACAAACCCGCCGCGCCGCCCCCGAACAACCTCGCAGCCGAGGCCGCCGTGCTGGGCGCGATCCTGTTCGACAACAATGCCTATCAATACATCGCCGACATCCTGACGGCGGAGGATTTCTACGCGCCGGCCCACCAGACGGTGTATGCGGCGGCGGCAAACCTGATCCAGCTCGGCCGGGTGGCGGACGGCGTGACGCTGCGGGAAAAGTTCGAGCAGGAAGACAAGCTGACCGAAATTGGCGGGGCGAAATACCTCGTCGACCTGCTGGACGCTGCCGCGTTCGGGCCGGAGGTGAAGGATTATGCGCGGATCATCCGGGACCTCGCGATCCGGCGCGAGCTGATCCGTGTGGGCGGCAAGATCCAGGGCAGCGCGATCCGCCCTGAAGACGACCAGACGGGCACGGACCTGATCAGCGCCGCCGAGCGGCAGCTGTTCGACCTGGCCGAACGCGGCAGCTCCGAGCGCGGATTCTCGACTTTCGCGGACGCGCTCGCCGAATCGCTGCGCACGGCAGAAGCCGCCTTCAAGCGCGGCGGCAAGATCGCGGGTATCCCGACAGGGCTGAAGGACCTCGACGAGAAACTCGGCGGCTTTCACCGGTCCGACCTCCTGATCCTCGCCGGGCGCCCCTCGATGGGCAAGACATCGCTGGCGACGAACATCGCCTACAATGCCGCCTCCTCCTACCGGTACGAACCGCAGGATGACGGCTCGAAGAGAACCGTGGACGGAGCGATTGTTGCCTTCTTCTCGCTGGAAATGTCGAGCGAACAGCTGGCGACACGGATCCTCGCAGAACGGACCGGCATCAGCTCGCACAAGATCCGGCAGGGCGCCCTTGAAAAGGGCGACTTCGAGAAACTGGCGGAGGCCACGGCAGAGCTTCAGAACCTGCCGCTCTATATCGACGACACGGGCGGAATTTCAATCAGTGAACTGACGGCAAGGGCGCGGCGGCTGCAGCGCTCCGAAGGCCTCGACATGATCGTGATTGACTATCTACAGCTCATCACGGTTTCAAACTCCGGCGGGCAGGCGAACCGGGTGCAGGAAGTGACTCAGATCACGACCGCGCTGAAGGCGCTGGCGAAGGATCTGAACGTGCCGGTGGTGGCGCTGTCACAGCTCTCGCGCGCAGTGGAGCAGCGCGATGACAAGCGGCCGCAACTCTCCGACCTGCGCGAATCCGGCTCTATCGAGCAGGATGCCGATATCGTGATGTTCGTGTTCCGCGAGGAGTATTACCTTGAGCGGACCGAGCCGCCGGCGGACCCTAATGATCCGTCCTCGAATGAAAAGTGGAAGGCCTGGCGCGCGCGGCTCGATCAGGTGTATGGCACGGCGGAAGTCATCGTCTCCAAACAACGCCACGGCCCGATTGGCACCGTGCGGCTGGCCTTCGACGCGAAAGTCACGCGGTTCGGCGATCTCGACCAGTCGCGCCAGATGGAAGAAATGGAGTATTGATCTCGGGATCAGTACATTCGTCACGCCCGATGACCGCAGGTCATCTGGGCGCCCATCTCCCGGCATCTGCGATTTCGCGCGGCGCTGATCGCAGGAGATGGGCCCTCAGACGGGCTTGCGCCCGTCGAGGGTGACGAACCACTGGGATGTGGACGGATTATTCCAACGCTTCCCGGAGCAGCGTCAGCGCCTCGGCGGCGAAAAGGCGCATGTTCTCGGTACGGTCAGACAGGCCGGTTTCCAGCGTGCGCGACAGGATCACACCCTCCGGCCCTGAAAGCGCAACGCAGGTATGGCCGGCTGCGTCGCCATACATGTTTCCGGTGGGGCCCGCCGCGCCGGTTTCGCAGAGGCCCCAGTCTGCATCTCGCTTTGTACGGATGGTTCCGGCCAGCATCCGGGCATAGGGCTTGGTGGAGGAGCGCATGTCGCCGAGGTCCTCTCGCGTGAGCCCCAATAGCCCCCGGAAAGCCTGAGGCGTGTAAATCACGCCGCCGCCGCGATAGAAGCGCGAAGCGCCCGGCGCGGCGAGCAGCGCGGCAGATACCAGTCCGCCTGCGGAGGATTCGGAGATGGCAACGGTCTGGCGGCGCGCCGCCAGAACCGCGCCAGTCTCTGCGGCGAGGGGCAAGAGGGTATCCATGGCCTATGCCCTCGCCTGAAGATGGCTCACTTGCCGCCGATCCATTCGAATTCGGGCTCCTCCCACCAGGGGAAGAAGCCCGGCATCCCGTCTGAAACCTTCACCGGGTAGACCGGCTGGCGCTTCTCGAGGAAACTCATCACGCCTTCCTTGGCATCCGGTGTCTTGCCGCGGCTGTAGATGGCAGCGGAGTCGACGATGTGGGCCTCCATCGGGTGGCGCGCGCCCATCATCCGCCACATCATCTGCCGGGTCAGTGCGTTGGAGACAGGGGCGGTGTTGTCGGCAATTTCCCTGGCCAGTTCGCGGGCAACCGTCATCAGATCCGCATGCGGCACAACGCGGCTGACGAGGCCGCCCTTCAGGGCCTCATCGGCCGGGAAGACGCGGCCCGTATAGCACCATTCGAGGGCCTGCTGGATGCCGACAAGGCGCGGCAGGAACCAGCTGGAGGCCGCTTCCGGATTGATGCCCCGGCGGTTGAACACGAAGCCGAACCGCGCCTTGTCGGACGCGATGCGGATATCCATGGGCAGCTGCATGGTCACGCCGATGCCGACCGCGGCGCCATTGATGGCGCCAATGACCGGCTTCAGGCTCTCGAAGATGCGCAGGGTGACGCGCCCGCCGCCATCGCGCTGGATGTCGATGGGTTCGGTGCGGCCCTTCTCGCCGCTTCCCGAGCGGGCGTCATAGTCGAAGGTCTTGGCGCCGGCGGAAAGGTCCGCCCCGGCGCAGAAGGCGCGGTCGCCGTGGCCGGTCACGATCACCACCTTCACCGAATCGTCGGCATCGGTGATGTCGAAGGCCTCGATCATCTCGTACATCATGGTGCCGGTGAAGGCGTTCATATTGTCTGGGCGGTAGAGGGTCAGCGTTGCGATGCCGTCCTCGATATCGAGAATGATCTCCTTAAATTCCTTGGGACGGGCCATGCGGTATCTCCTCCAGTCTGATTGGCATTAAACTTGGCTTTCCCCGAAAAGGGGACCCTTCCCTCGCGTCCGTCAAGCGTGTCTCCGGGGGATGACGGAGGCGTCATTTTTCGCTAGCGCTTGTCCATGGACTTCACGCCCTTCCCCGATGTGACCGCCCTTGCCGCGCCGGTTTTCGTTGCCTCGGTCGCGTGGGAATGGTGGGCGGTGAAGACCGGCCGGGCGAAGGGGCGTTATGAGACGAAGGACGCTATCGCCTCGATGGCGATGGGGCTGGGCAATGTGGCGGTCAACACGCTGACAGGCGCGGCGGCGCTGTGGCTGATGATGCTCGCCTGGCCGTACCGGGTGGCCACCATACCGCTGACCTGGTGGAGCTTTGCGCTCTGCTTCCTGCTGTATGACTTCGTCTATTACTGGAAGCACCGCTTCGCCCACCGGGTGCGCTGGTTCTGGATGGAGCATGTGACGCACCATTCCTCGCGCCACTACAATCTGACCACCGCGCTGCGCCAGCCCTGGTTCGGGCCTTTTACGGGGCTGATCCTGCTCGGCGTGCCGATGGTCTGGATGGGCTTTCACCCTTACGTCATCGCGCTCGCGGGCGGGCTGAACCTGATCTACCAGTTCTGGATCCATACCGAGGCGGTAGGAAGAATGCCCCGCTGGTTCGAGGCGGTGTTCAACACCCCCTCCCACCACCGCGTGCACCATGCGATCAATCCGCGTTACCTCGACGCCAATTATGGCGGTGTGCTGATCGTCTGGGACAGGTTGTTCGGAACCTTCGTGCCCGAGCTGGACGAGGATCGCCCCGACTATGGCATCGTCAAACAGCTGACCACGCATAACCCGCTGGTGATTGCCTTCCATGAGTTTGGCGCGCTGCTGAAGGATTGTGCAGGCGACGGCTTTCGCCCCTGGCGATGGGCGGGCCGGGTGGTCAATGCGCCGGGCTGGAGCCCGGATGGGCAGCACAACCGTTCCATCGAACTCAAACGGGCCTATGTGGAGGCTCACCCCGAAGAACGCGGCCAGCCAGGACTTCCGAAATGACAGAGACGACCGACCTCATCGCCCGCTACTACGCTGCCTTCAACGCAAAGGACTGGGCCGGCATGGCGGCCTGCGTGGCCGAAGACATCGCCCATTTCGTCAATGAGGGTGGCAAACGGGGCGGGCGCGCGGCGTTCGCGGAATTCATCGCCCATATGGACGCTTGCTATGACGAGACGCTGACGGACATCGTCGTGATGGCCGCGCCCGATGGCACGCGCGCCTCAGCCGAATTCATCGTCAACGGCGTCTACAAGAAGACCGATGCCGGCCTGCCGGAAGCCACGGGACAGACCTACCGCCTGCCCGCCGGCGCCTTCTTCGATGTGAAGGACGGCGCGATCACCCGGGTGACGACCTATTACAATCTGAAAGAGTGGATCCGGCAGGTCTCATGATCGTCCGTCCCCTGACAGGTGACGATCTGGAGCAGGCGCTGCCCGCCCTTGCGCGCCTGCGCATCGAGGTGTTCCGCAGCTATCCCTATCTCTATGCGGGCAGCGAAGCCTATGAAGAGGCTTACCTGCGCAGCTTCGCGGCGGCGCGCGATGCGTTCATTGTGGCTGCCGAGGAGGACGGGCAGATCGTCGGCTGCGCGACAGGTTCGGCGATTGACGGGCACCATGGCGAGTTCGCTGCCCCGCTGGCGGCGGCGGGATACGATCTCGCCTCGACCTTTTACTTCGGGGAGTCGGTCCTGAGGGAGGGCTCTCGCGGGAGGGGGCTCGGCCATGCCTTCTTTGATGCGCGCGAAGCTCATGCAGAGGCGCGCGGCTATGCGCGGGCCTGTTTCTGCGCTGTGGAGCGCCCGGCAGACCATCCGCTGCGCCCGGAGGGCTACAGCCCGCTCGATCCCTTCTGGCAGAAGCGCGGCTACCGGAAACTGCCCGGCATCACCACCCATTTCGCCTGGCCGGCCGAACCCGGCGGCCCGGACCTGACCCATCCGATGGCCTACTGGATGCGGGAATTCTGAGTCGACATTCGCAAGGAATTCCCCTTTCTGTGCCGCGAACCAATGAGGATATGCCCCTGATGAGACGTCTTGCCGGCAA